>NZ_CM001484.1:2970523-3570523 GCF_000243395.2 Saccharomonospora glauca K62
GCAACCCACCCCACCACCAAAACCAGCGATGAAGCAGTCACACCCAACCGGGAAGGCCCACTCTACCACAACCGTGGGAGCTTGGTTCGCCATTCCCCACCGAGTAACCCGCCCCGAACCGCTTTCCGGTCCCGGCCGGTCTCCCCGGCGACGAACAAAAGATTACACCCCCCAAAAAACCCCTCGAACAGGGGGGTCCCTTAAACTGCATCATCGCAGGTCAGAGGCCTAATCGAGGCCTCGAACGGCGAAGGCCACCGATCCGCCCGCCTCGCGGGAGATCGGTGGCCTTCGGTTGAATCGGCCGTCGCGGTCGTCGGTCACTACCGCACGCGAACACCGGCCAGGGTCTTCTTGCCTCGGCGCACCACGAGCCAACGACCGTGCAGGGCGTCCGACAGCTCCGGCGCCCAGTCCTCTTGGGTGATCTTGGTGTTGTTCACGTAGGCGCCGCCTTCCTTCACGGTGCGGCGGGCCGCGCCCTTGCTGTCAACCAACCCGCCGGCCACGAGCAGATCGACGATGGTGGGCCCTTCGGAGAGCTTCACCTCGCCCGTGGGCACCTCGGCCATGGCCGCGTCCAAGGTCGCCGCGTCGAGTTCTCGCAACTCACCACGACCGAACAGCGCTTGGCTAGCGGCGACGACCTGCCGGGTCTGCTCGGGGCCGTGCACGAGGTCCGTCAGCTCCTGCGCGAGCCGACGTTGCGCCTGCCGTGCGGCGGGTCGTTCCTTCGTCGCCGTCTCCAGCTCCCCGATCTCGTCAGCGTCGAGGAAGGTCAACAACTTGAGGCAACGCACAACATCGGCGTCGGGCAGGTTGAGGAAGTACTGGTACCACGCGTACGGCGACGTCATCTCCGGGTCGAGCCACACATTGCCGCCGCCGGTCGACTTGCCGAGCTTGCGCCCCTCCGAGTCCGTGATCAACGGCGTGGTCAGCGCGTGCACCTGGGCGCCGTGCACCCGGCGGATGAGGTCCACGCCGGCGACGATGTTGCCCCACTGGTCGGAGCCGCCCAGCTGGAGACGAACGTTGTAGCGCTCGAACAGCTCCCGGTAGTCCGTCGCCTGGAGCAGCATGTAACTGAACTCGGTGTAGGAGATGCCCTCACCCCCGAGCCTGCGTTTGATCGTCTCCCGCGCAAGCATCGTGTTGATCGAGAAGTGCTTGCCGATGTCTCGGAGGAACGTGGGCACGGTCATCGAACCGAGCCAGTCGAGGTTGTTCACCTCGATCGGCTTCACGTCGGGGTGGTCGAAGTCCACGAACCGAGCGAGCTGGCCCCGAAGCCGGTCGGCCCACTCCCGAACCTGCTCCTCGGAGTGGAGCACCCGCTCGCCGACCTCCCTCGGGTCACCGATCAGGCCGGTGCCCCCGCCGGCCAACAACACCGGACGGTGCCCCGCGTTCTGGAACCGTCGCAGCATGAGCATCTGCACGAGGTGACCGGCGTGCAGGCTGGGCGCCGTCGGGTCGAAGCCCGTATAGACGACGAGCGGACCGTTGTCCAGATCTCGCCGCAACGCATCGAGGTCGGTGGACTGCGCGATCAGGCCGCGCCAGGACAGCTCGTCAAGAATGTGCTCGCTCACGGGCCCCATTGTCCCTACCTCGCGGAACACCACGGTCACGGGGACGGGGCCACGCTTCTTCGACTGAAGTTCAGATGCCCGAGACCGGGGACCCGCCCGCCGGGTTCACAACCGGCGCCGGGCGCGCCCGTTGCGGCGGTACGTACTGACGGCCGGTGAGCCGTCGATCCAGAACCGCCACGGCACGTCCTTCGCGGCGGCCACGCCGACGCGCGGGCCCGACCGGATGGCCTCTCGGCTCACCGGCTCGCCGAGCAGCAACCGCACCGGCGAGTCGGGGTCGGTGAGGTCGAGGCCGTTGTGAGCACGGTCGAGCCCCAGGACGGAGGTCAGCACGGCGGGTCCCTTCGCCACGAGCCCGCCGCCACGCGCGGTGGGGCGCCGGGCCCGAGCGAGTTCCCGCCCCTCGACAATCTCCCCCGCGCGCAACAGCACGGCGCCCGGCTCGCCGTCCTTCAAGCCGACGACGTTGGCGCAGAAGTGCATTCCGTAGACGAAATACACGTAGAGGTGCCCTGCGGGGCCCCACATCACCTCGTTCCGGGGCGTCCGTCCGCGATAGCAGTGCGACGCCGGGTCGTCCAAGCCGCGATACGCCTCGACCTCCACGAGACGGACTCGGACCGTGCCCTGATCACTGCGTGACTCGATCTCGCTGCCCAGCAGGTTCAAAGCCAGGTCCAGCGGATCGATCTCCAATTCCTCACGACGGGCCAACCGCCGTGTCACAGTCTCGTCCGTCACCGCACTCCCCTCGCGACTCACCGCGACCCAGGGTAATGGGCGGCCTACGCCTCCCGCGTCGCCCAGGCCCGCAGCTCGGCCAGTCGGGCCACCAGCCGTTCCCGCTGCTCGGCCACCCGGTTCGGGGCCGTCCCTCCTCGGGCGTCGCGGGACGCCACGGAGCCCTGGACCGTGAGCACCGAACGCACCTCCGATGTCAGCGCGGGGTGGATCGCGGCGAACTCCTCGTCGGTCAGCTCCTCCAGCCCCACGCCGCGGCCCTCCGCGACGCGCACGCACTCCCCGGCCGCCTCGTGGGCGCGCCGGAAGGGAACACCCCGACGGACCAGCCATTCGGCGATGTCGGTGGCGAGCGTGAACCCGGCGGGCGCGAGTTCGGCGAGCCGGTCGGTGTGGAACGTCAAGGTCGCGATCATCCCGGCGATCGCGGGCAGGAGCAGTTCGAGTTGCTCCACGGAGTCGAAGACCGGCTCCTTGTCCTCCTGCAGATCGCGGTTGTAGGCCAACGGTTGCGCCTTCAACGTAGCCAGCAGACCCGTGAGGTTACCGATCAATCGGCCGGCCTTGCCCCTGGTGAGTTCGGCCACGTCCGGGTTCTTCTTCTGGGGCATGATCGAGCTGCCGGTGGCCCACGCGTCGTCGAGGGTCACGTACCCGAACTCGGCGGTGTTCCAGATGATGACTTCCTCGGCGATCCGCGAGAGGTTCACGCCGAGCATCGCGACGGCGAAACAGAACTCGGCGGCGAAGTCACGGGACGCCGTGCCGTCGATGGAGTTGTCCACCGAGGTGGGAAAGCCCAGCTCGTGGGCGACGGCCTCCGGGTCGAGGCCCAGCGACGACCCGGCCAACGCGCCCGATCCGTACGGCGATTCGGCCGCGCGCGCGTCCCAGTCGCGAAGCCTGCCGAGGTCCCGGACCAGCGCCTGGGCGTGAGCCAGCAGGTGGTGGGCGAGCAGGACCGGCTGGGCGTGCTGGAGGTGGGTACGGCCGGGGAGCACGGCGTCGGGATGACGTTCGGCCTGCGCGACGAGGGCCTCGATGACGTCGAGGGTGCCGGACGCCACGCGTCGGGCGGCGTCACGAAGCCACATGCGGAAGAGCGTGGCCACCTGGTCGTTGCGCGACCTGCCCGCCCGGAGCTTCCCACCGAGTTCCTCCCCCGCGCGCTCCAGGAGCCCTCGCTCCAGCGCGGTGTGCACGTCCTCGTCGGCCACGGTCGGGGTGAACGCGCCCGACTCCACGTCCTCGGCGAGTCTGTCGAGCGCGGCGAGCATGTCCGCGAGTTCGGTGTCGGTCAGCAGTCCCGCCCGGTGCAGCACTCGGGCGTGGGCGCGAGAGCCCGCAATGTCGTACGGCGCCAGCCGCCAGTCGAAGTGGGTCGACGCGGACAACGCCGCCATCGCCTCGGCCGGTCCCGCGGAGAACCGTCCACCCCACAGCTTCATCGTGTCCCCTTCCGGGTTACGGGTATCGGTGAGGCCACTCGCACCCACCTGTGGCGAGTGGCCTCACCGTGCCGTGACGTCGCGTCAGTTGTTCTTGCTCTGCTGCCGCTTGGCGGCGATCTTGCTGGGCAGGCCCCAAAGCTGCACGAAGCCCTTGGCCAGCGACTGGTCGAACGTGTCGCCCTCGTCGTAGGTGGCGAGGTTGAAGTCGTACAGCGACTCGTCGCTGCGGCGGCCGGTGACCGTCGCGGTGCCGCCGTGCAGGGTCATGCGGATGTCGCCGGAGACGTGTTCCTGGGCCTTGGCGATGAAACCGTCGAGAGCCTCCTTCAGCGGCGAGAACCACAGGCCGTCGTAGACGAGCTCGCCCCACCGCTGTTCGACCTGCCGCTTGAAGCGGGCCAGGTCGCGCTCGACCGTGACGTTCTCCAGCTCCTGGTGCGCCGTGATCAAGGCGATGGCGCCCGGTGCCTCGTAGACCTCGCGGCTCTTGATGCCCACCAGCCGGTCCTCGACCATGTCGAGCCTGCCGATGCCGTGCGCCCCGGCCCGGCGGTTCATCTCCTGGATGGCCTCCAGGACGGTGACCTCCTTGCCGTCGATCGCCACCGGGACTCCCTTGTCGAAGGTGATGACCACCTCGTCGGGAGCCTGGAAGTGGACGGTCGGGTCCTGCGTGTAGGAGTAGACCTCCTTCGGAGGCTCGTTCCAGAGGTCCTCCAGGACGCCGGTCTCCACCGCGCGTCCCCAGACGTTCTGGTCGATGGAGAACGGCGACTTCTTCGTGACGTCGATCGGCAGGTTGCGTTCCTCGGCGTAGGAGATCGCCTTCTCGCGGGTCCACGCGAAGTCACGCACGGGCGCGATCACGTTCAGGTCCGGAGCGAGTGCGCCGATGCCCACCTCGAAGCGCACCTGGTCGTTGCCCTTGCCCGTGCAGCCGTGCGCCACCGTGGTGGCGCCGTGGTACTTGGCCGCCTCGGCGAGGTGCTTGACGATCAGCGGCCGGGACAGCGCGGACACGAGCGGGTAACGGTCCATGTAGAGCGCGTTCGCCTGCAGTGCCGGGAGGCAGTATTCGTTGGCGAACTCCTCACGCGCGTCGGCCACGACCGCCTCGACGGCACCGCAGTCGAGCGCGCGCTTGCGGATGGTCTCCAGGTCCTCACCGCCCTGGCCGAGGTCGACGGCGACGGCGATCACCTCAGCACCGGTTTCCTCGGCGATCCAGCCGATCGCCACGGAGGTGTCGAGCCCGCCCGAGTACGCGAGCACCACCCGCTCAGTCATTGTCCTTCTCCTCATTCACGTTTGCGTCCGTATTGGACGATCGCTGTGCCAGTGCGGTGAATCGTTCGGCCAGTTCCTTACCGGTCAACGGTTCCCTGGCGATCACGGCGATCGTGTCGTCACCGGCGATCGAGCCGACGACCTCGTCCAGCGCTGCCCTGTCGATGGCGCTGGCCAGAAACTGCGCTGCGCCCGGAGGGGTACGCAGCACCATGAGATTGCCCGAGGCGTCCGCCGAGACCATGAACTCGGCGAGCAGGCGAGACAGCCGGGTCGTGCCGCCCTGCACGCCTCTGACCGGGCTCCCGTCCTCGGGAATCACGTAGACGGGGGCGCCCGAGTCCGCGCCCCTGAGCTTCACGGCACCCAGCTCGTCGAGATCCCGTGACAACGTCGCCTGGGTGACCTCGATGCCTTCCGCCGCGAGCAACTTCGCCAGCTCGGTCTGGCTGCGGATGGCCATGCTCGACACCAGCTCGGTGATTCTCGCATGGCGTCGAGCTCGGTTTATCCCGCCCGTAGCGGTGGCTCGGTAAGACTGCGCGGTCATCGTCGCTCCTGTTGCAGCAACCACACCAGAAGTGCTTTTTGTGCGTGCAACCGATTCTCCGCTTCGTCCCACACCGCGCTGGCGGGTCCGTCGATCACCTCGTCGGTGATCTCCATGCCGCGGTGCGCGGGCAGGTCGTGCAGCACGATGGTGTCCTTGCCGGTCCGGGCGAGCAGGTCGGTGTTCACCTGGTAGGGCAGGAACGGCGTCACCCGGTCCTTGCCGTCGCCTTCCTGTCCCATGGAGGTCCATGCGTCCGTGGTCACCACGTCGGCGCCGTCCACCGCCGCGTGGGGGTCGGTGAACACGGTGGCGCTTCCGCCGGTCTCCGCCGCGCGCTTGGCCACCGCGTCGAGCACGTGGGGAAGCGGGTGGAACCCTTCCGGGGCGGCGACCCGAACGTGCATTCCCGCCGTGACACCCCCCAGCAACAGGGAATGAGCCATGTTGTTGGCTCCGTCGCCGAGGTAGGTGAGCGTAAGCCCCGCGAGCGTGCCCTTGCGCTCACGTATGGTGAAGAGGTCGGCGAGGATCTGGCAGGGGTGGAATTCGTCGGTGAGGGCGTTCACGACGGGAACCGTGGCAGCCGCCGCGAACTCGTCGATCCGTTCCTGACCGAACGTGCGCCACACCACCAGGTCGGTGTAGCGGGACAGCACGCGCGCGGTGTCGCCGATGGTCTCCTCGCGCCCCAACTGCATGGTGCGACCGTCGACGACGATGGCGTGACCGCCGAGTTGGCTGATCCCGGCCTCGAAGGAGAAGCGGGTACGCGTCGAGTTCTTCTCGAAGATCACCGCGATCGTCTTCGGCCCGGCGAGCGCGTCGCCGTACGGCTGTTGCTTGAACTTGGCGGTGAGATCGAGGACCTCGGCCTGCTCACCGGGAGTGAGGTCGTCGTCGCGGAGGAAATGGCGTGGCATGTTTCAGTCGTCCTTCGAAGTGGCGGCGTCGAGGGCCTCTGGTAGTGCGGTGAGCAGGGCGTCGGCCTGCTCTCGGCTGACGATCAACGGAGGTGCCAGCCTGATCACGTCGGGCTGGACGGGATTGACGAGGAAACCGGCTCGCTGAGCGGCCGCGGCGACTCCCGCCGAGGCGGCGCCGTTCAGCACCACACCGAGTAACAGGCCCGTTCCGCGGACCGTGCGCACCAGTGGGTGTTCGAGGCGTTCCACGCCGGCCGCGATCTCCTTGCCGAGTGCCGTGGCGTGGTCGAGCAGGCCATTCGCGGCGATGGTGTCGAGGACCGCGAGCCCCGCCGCGCAACAGACCGGGTTGCCGCCGAACGTCGTGCCGTGCTGGCCGGGCTCGAAGAGGGTCGCGGCCTCGCCGAACGCCAGGCAGGCGCCGAGCGGCAGGCCGCCCCCGAGTCCCTTCGCCAAGGTCACCACATCCGGTTGGATTCCCGCTCGCTGGTAGGCGAACCAGCTTCCGAGCCTGCCGATGCCCGTCTGAACTTCGTCGACCACGAGCAGGGCGCCGTGCCTGCGGGTGATCTCCCTGGCGGCTTTCAGGTAGTCCTCGCCGGGGACCACGACGCCGTTCTCGCCCTGGACGGGTTCCACGAAAAAAGCGGCGGTGTCGGAGTCGACGGCCCGTTCCAGCGCCGCGACGTCGCCGTACGGCACGTGCCGCACACCGGGCACCAGCGGCTCGAAGGGCTCTCGCTTGCCGGGTTGGCCGGTCAGGGCCAGGGCGCCCATCGTGCGTCCGTGGAAACCGCCCTCGGTGGCGACGACGGTGGTCCTGCCCGTGCGCCGGGTCAGTTTGAAGGCCGCTTCCACGGCTTCGGCGCCGGAGTTGCAGAACAGCACCTTGCCGTCCGCGATGCCGGACAGTTCCAGCAGCCGCTCCGCCAGTGTCAGCGCGGGCTCGTTGAGGTAGAGGTTCGAGGTGTGCCCGAGCGTCGCGATCTGTCGGGTCACGGCCGACACCACGGCGGGGTGGGCGTGTCCGAGCGCGTTGACCGCGATACCCGTGACGAAGTCGAGGTAGCGGCGGCCGTCGGCGTCCCACACCACGGCACCCTCCCCGCGGACCAGGTTCACCATCGGGGTGCCGTAGTTGTTCATCATCACGGAACGCCACCGTGCTTGTGCGTCCTCATTGGACATGGCTGTCCCCCTTGCTCGGTACGACCATGGTTCCGATGCCCCTCGACGTGAACACTTCCAGCAACACGGAGTGCGCGAGTCGGCCGTCGATCACGTGCGCGCGGCGCACCCCGCCTCGGATGGCACGCAGGCACGCTTCCATCTTCGGGATCATTCCGCTGGCCAGGCTCGGCAGGAGCTCGGCAAGTTCGTCGGCGTCGATGCGGTCGACCAGGGAGGAGCGGTCGGGCCAGTTCGCGTAGAGGCCCTCCACGTCGGTCAGCACCACGAGCTTCTCGGCTCCCAGCGCCGCGGCGAGCGCGCCGGCCGCCGTGTCGGCATTGACGTTGTGGACGACGCCGTCCGCGTCCGGCGCCACCGTGGACACCACCGGGATGCGGCCCGCGTTCACGATGTCGAGCACGGCGTCCGGGTTCACGTCGACGACTTCCCCGACGAGCCCGACGTCGACGGCTTGACCGTCCACAGTGGCCTTCTTGCGCTCCGCCGTGAAGAGGCGGGCGTCCTCGCCCGAGATCCCCACGGCGTAGGGGCCGTGCGCGTTGATCAGTCCGACCAGTTCCCGACTCACCTGGCCGACCAGCACCATTCGCACGACGTCCATCGTCTCGGGCGTCGTCACCCGAAGCCCGCCTTTGAACTCGCCGTCGATTCCCAAACGGTCGAGCATCGCGGTGATCTGCGGGCCACCGCCGTGGACGACGACCGGACGCAGGCCCGCGAGGCGGAGGAACACCATGTCCTGCGCGAAGGCTCGTTTCAGTTCGTCGTCGACCATCGCGTTGCCGCCGTACTTCACGACGACCGTGGCGCCGTGGAAGCGTTGCAACCACGGAAGTGCTTCGATCAGCACGCCCGCCTTCTCCGCGGCGGTCGCGAGCCGTTCGTCGGCCGAGATGGTGGAGCGTTTGCCCGTCATGTCGAATACGCCGAGTTCTCGTGTACGTATGCCTTGGTCAGGTCGTTGGTCCAGATCGTCGCCGACTGCTGCCCCGCCTTGAGGTCTACGGTCACGGTGACCTCACGACCGGACAGGTCCACGGCGTCCCTGGGTTCCCCCGGCGCGCCACCGCGGCAGATCCATACGCCGTTGAAGGCGACGTCCAATTCGGAAGGCTCGAACGCGGCCTCGGTCGTGCCGACGGCGGCGAGGATACGGCCCCAGTTGGGGTCCTTCCCGTACACCGCGGTCTTGAACAGGTTGCTGCGGGCGATGGCCCTGCCGACCGCGAGAGCGTCGTCCTCGGTGGCGGCGTTGACCACCTGGATCGCGATGTCGTGTTCGGACCCCTCCGCGTCGCCGAGCAACTGCTGGGCGAGGTCGTGGCACACCTCGGTCAGCAAGGCCGTGAACTCGTCGGCATCCGGCGTCTTTCCGGACGCGCCGCTGCACATCAGCAACACGGTGTCGTTGGTCGACATGCAGCCGTCGGAGTCCAACCGGTCGAAGGTCACCCTGGTGGCGGCGCGCAACGCCCGATCCGCCGTCTCGGAGTCGATCGCCGCGTCGGTGGTCACCACGACCAGCATCGTGGCGAGCGCGGGCGCGAGCATGCCCGCTCCCTTCGCCATGCCGCCGATCGTGTAGCCGTCGCCTTCGCGCACGGTCTGCTTGCTGCGCGTGTCGGTGGTCATGATCGCTTCGGCCGCGGCGGCCCCACCCCGCGTCGACAGCTCGGTGACGGCCTTCTCGATACCCGCGGTCAGCTTGTCGCGGTCGAGCTCCTCGCCGATCAGGCCGGTGGAGCACACGACGACGTCGATGGCCCCGAATCCCAGCCGTTGGGCGACCAGCTCCGCCGAGGCGTGGGTGGTCTGGAAGCCGGTCGGCCCGGTGTAGCAGTTGGCTCCGCCGGAGTTGAGCACCACGGCCTTCGCGCGACGATCGGCCATCACCTGCTCGCTCCACAGCACCGGGTTCGCCTTGCACCGGTTGGTGGTGAACACGGCCGCCGCCACGTCGGACGGACCGTCGTTGACGACGAGGGCGACGTCCGGCTTGCCGCTGGGCTTCAGTCCCGCGGCGACACCGGAGGCGCGAAATCCTTGGGGCGCGGTGACCGTCACAGTCCGACCTCCGTGGGATGAGGAACGACCATCATGGGGCGACTCCCGTCATCGGCAGCCCGGTGGTCTCGGGGAGATCGAGGGCGATGTTCATCGATTGCACGGCCGCACCCGCCGTGCCCTTGGTGAGGTTGTCGATCGCGGCCACCACGACGAGGCGTCCGGCGTCGGCGTCCACCGCCACCTGGAGCAGCACCATGTTGGATCCGACCGTGGCGGCCGTCGTCGGCCACGTGCCCTCGGGCAGCACCGAGACGAAGGGCTCGTCACCGTAGGCCTTCTCGTAGACACTCCGCACCGCGTGGGGGGTGGCGTCCCCGGCGAGCGGGGCCGTGGCGGTGGTGAGGATGCCGCGCGGCATCGGGGCGAGTACCGGGGTGAAGGACACCGTCACGGGACGTCCCGCGACCGCGCTGAGGTTCTGGGCGAATTCCGGGGTGTGCCGGTGCGCACCGCCGACGCCGTAGGCGCTCGCGGAGCCCATCACCTCGGACCCGAGCAGGTGCGGTTTCAGGCTCTTGCCCGCGCCCGAGGTCCCGGTCACCGAAACAATCGTCGCCTCGGGCCGGACCAGCCCGGCGGCGAACGCGGGGGCCAACGCGAGCGATCCGCCCGTCGGGAAGCAGCCGGGCACCGCGACCCGCTTCGTGCCGCGCAGAGCCTCCCGGCCGCCGGGCAATTCGGGAAGCCCGTAGGGCCACGTGCCGGCGTGCTCGCCGCCGTACCACCGTTCCCAGTCGGCGGCGTTCACCAGCCGGTGGTCGGCGCCGAGATCGATCACGAGCGTGTCGCTTCCCAGCTGGGCGGCGATGTCCGCGGAGTGGCCATGAGGCAGGGCGAGAAATACCACGTCGTGCCCCGCCAACGTCTCGGGTGTGGTCTCCTGGACGAGGCGGTCGGCCAAAGGCCCGAGATGCGGCTGGTGCTGCCCGAGTGAGGTGCCCGCGCTACTCGCGGCCGTGAGTGCACCGATTTCCACGTCCGGGTGCGCGAGCAGGAGTCGCAACAGCTCTCCACCCGCGTAGCCGGTCGCGCCGGCCACCGCTGCCTTGACGGTCATACGAATGATTATGCATGACCATGCAAACCCAATCAAAGCCGGGCGCACCATCACTCGAAAACTCGAACATATGTTCGATGTTATCGGCGTGACAGTCCTCCCACAGTTCCCGAAAAGGGTGATGCTTCCGTTCGTGGAAGGACGACGGGCGGATGAGTTCGGGGAATAGTCGAGTGGCCGCCCACCGGAGAGGTGAGCGGCCACCGAACCCGCGCTGTCAGCCTCGCAGTACCGCGCCGAAACGCTCACCGGCCAGGGCCACGGCGGCGTCTCGCGCCTTCGTGGCCTCCTCGACGGTCAACGTGCGATCGGGCGCGCGGAACCGCAACTTGTAGGCGAGCGACCGCTTCCCCTCACCGATCTGCTCACCCTCGTAGAGGTCGAACAACGACACGTCCTCCACCAACTCGCCCGCGCCCTCACGCAGCACTGCCGCGAGCGATCGGGCCGACACGTCGGTGTCGACGACGAGCGCCACGTCGAGCAGCACCGGCGGAAACGGCGAGATGAACGGGGCGGGCTTCCGGTCCACCACCGGAATCGCGTCGAGGTCGAGTTCCATCACGGCGGTCCGCTTCGGCAGGCCGAGCTTCTCGACCACCTTGGGGTGCAGCTCACCGGCGTACCCGACGGTGCGACCGTCGATCGACAGCCGCGCGCAACGCCCCGGATGCCACGGCATGACCTCCGCCGCCTCGATGTCGAGGTCCACACCGGAGACCTCGCCCACCAGTCGCGCGGCCTGCACGGCATCGGCCCACGTCGCGGCTTCGCCCTTGCCCCACCAACCGGAGCGGCGCCGCTCACCGGCCAGCACGACCGCCACGTGCACCGGCTGGTCGGGCACCGCCCGCTCCAAAGCGGCGAGTTCGTCGTCGGACGGGCACCGGTCCACGCCGGGGTCCGGTGCGGCGGTCTGCTCCGACCCCGGCAACACCACCTGGCCCACGTGGTAGAGGGCGACGTCCCGGAAGCCTCGGGAGATGTTGCGCTGCAACGTCTCCAGCAATCCCGGCAGAAGGGTGGTGGCCAGCTGGTTCTTCTCCGACTCCAGTGGGTTGAGCACCGGGACGGAACGCCTGCGCGGGTCGTCGTCGGCCAGCCCGAAGTCGTCCCATGTGGACGGCGAGACGAACGGGAACGGGAGCACCTCCACGTAACCGGCCTCGGCGAGTGCCCGCGAGACCGACCGACGGCGACGCTGCGTCGGCGTCAACCCACGCCCCGCGGGGGCCGCGGGCAACACCGACGGGATGGTGTCGTAGCCCTCCAGCCGCAGCACCTCCTCGACGAGGTCGGCGGGCTGCGCGAGGTCACCACGCCAGCTCGGCGGCACGGCGGTGACCACGGCGGTGCCGTCGTCCGCCGTTCCCACGGAGACCTTGCAACCGATCTGGGTCAGCCTGCGCACCGTGACACCACGCTCGAACTTCACCCCGGCGACCCGGTCGGGAAGGTTGATGGGCATGGTGATCGGCGCGGCGGGCTCCACGTTCCCCACGTCGGTACGACCGGGGCGGATGCTGCCGTCGCCGTACTGGCGCAGCAGGCGCGCCGCCACCTCGACCGCGACCGCGCACAGCTCGGGGTCGGTGAAACGCTCGAACCGCCGAGCGGCCTCCGAGAACAAGTTGTGCCTGCGCGCCGTCCTGCTGATCGAGGCCGGGTCCCAGTGCGCGGCCTCCAACAACACGTCGACACTGTCGTCGCGAATTTCCGTGCTCGCGCCGCCCATGGTGCCCGCGAGCGAGATGACCCCGCTGTCGTCCGCGATCACCACGTCGTCCGGGTCGAGCGTGCGCTCGACGTCGTCGAGCGTCGTCAACGTCTCGCCCGGCTTCGCGCGTCGCACCACGAGGTCGCCCTTCACGGACGCCGTGTCGAACGCGTGCAACGGGTGGCCCAGCTCCAACATCACGTAGTTCGTGATGTCCACGGCGAGCGAGATCGGACGCATCCCCGCCAGCAACAGGCGGCGCTGGATCCACCACGGGGTCGGCGCTCCCGCATCGAGGTTGGTGACCCTGCGCAGCACGAAACGGCGGCAGCCCTCCGGGTCCTCGATCCGCACCGGCCACGCCTCGCCCTCGGGCTCCGGCACTTCTCGGTGAGCCGGGTCGCCGTAGGGCACGTCGAAAGCGCACGCCAGCTCTCGCGCGAGTCCCCGCACCGACAACGTGTGACCGAGGTCCGGGGTGGGAGTCAGTTCGAAGACCGTGTCAGCGAGGTCCAGCACCTCACGCGCGTCCGCGCCGGGGTCGGCCGTTCCCGGCGGCAGCACCAGGATCCCGGCGTGGTCCTCGCCGATGCCGAGTTCCCGCGCGGAGCAGATCATGCCTTCGCTGACGTGGCCGTACGTCTTGCGCGCGGAGATCTCGAAGTTCCCCGGCAGCACGGTTCCCGGCAGGGCGACCACCACGAGGTCGCCTTCCGCGAAGTTGGTGGCGCCGCAGATGATGCCGTTCGTCGGCGGCTTGGTGGGATCGGGCTCCTCACCACTCTCGGGGTCGGGGGTGGCCCCCACGTCGACCCGGCAGTAGCGGATGGGCTTTTTGAACCCGGTGAGCTCCTCGATCTCGACGACCCGTCCGATGACGAGCGGGCCCGTGATCTCACCGACGGACTCGACCCCTTCGACCTCGATACCCAGGTTCACGAAGGCGGTGGCGATGTCATCGTTGGTGACATCCTCGCTGAGTTCCAGGTGTTCCCTCAGCCAGCTGGCGGGGACCTTCATTCACGCCTCCGTTCCGAAGGGAAGTGAGAACCTCACGTCCCCTTCCACCATGTCGCGCATGTCCGGGATGCCGTTGCGGAACATGAGAGTGCGCTCCAGCCCCATGCCGAAGGCGAAACCCGAGTAGACGTCGGGGTCGACACCGCAGGCGCGCAGCACGTTCGGATTGACCATGCCGCAGCCGCCCCACTCGACCCAGCCGGGACCGCCCTTCTTCTCCGGGAACCACACGTCGACCTCGGCGGAGGGCTCGGTGAACGGGAAAAAGTGCGGACGGAAACGCGTGCCGGACTCCTCGCCGAACATCGCCTTCGCGAAGGCATCGAGGGTCCCGCGGAGATGGGCCATCGTGAGCCCCTTGTCCACGGCGAGGCCCTCGACCTGGTGGAACACGGGCGTGTGGGTGGCGTCCAGCTCGTCGGTGCGGAACGTACGTCCGGGGCACACGATGTACACGGGCAGCTCGCGGTGCAGCAGCGCTCGCGCCTGCACGGGCGAGGTGTGGGTACGCAGCACGAGGTTGGAGCCCTCGGAGCCCGCGTAGAACGTGTCGGCCATCCGGCGCGCCGGGTGGTCCTTGCCGAAGTTCAACGCGTCGAAGTTGAACCACTCGGCTTCGAGTTCCGGTCCCTCGGCGACCTCGTACCCCATGCCGACGAACACGTCGGCGATCCGGTCCGCGAGCGTGCTGATGGGGTGGCGCGCCCCGCGCGGCACGCGGTCCCACGGCAACGTGACGTCGACCGTTTCCTCGCGCAGCACCCGCTCGTCCCGCTCGGCCTGGAGGACGGCCCGGCGTTCCTCGAACGCGGCTTGCACCTCCTGGCGAGCCTGGTTGACCAGTTTGCCCGCTTCCGACTTCCGCTCTTTGGGCAGCTTCCCGATGGCCCGACGGGCGAGCGAAAGCGGTGCCTGATCGCCGAAGTGCGCAGGCTTGACCGCGGCCAAGGCCTCCAGATCCGCGGCGGCCGCGAATTCCTTCTTCGCCGCGTCGACAGCAGCCCGTAACGTCTCGGGCGCAACCCTGTCGGCCGACTCGGGCTCTTGCTTCTCCAAGGCTTCGGACATAGCTCCTCTAACGTCCGCTCCACATGGGAAGGGCTGTACGCGAGCGAGAGCGCACGTCAGCGATTACATGCGGAATTCTAGGTGAGCGGCGTGAACGACCGCCCGTCACCCTCCGTCAGGAACGGTGCCGGACAGCACTGGCGTAGAGGCACACGGCCGCGGCCGTGGCGAGGTTGAGACTCTCCGCCTTGCCGTACAACGGAACGCGCACCGCACTGTCACTTCTGGCCACCACGTCGTCCGGAAGACCGTGTGCCTCGTTGCCGAACAGCCACGCGGTCGGCCGGTCCAGTTGCTCGGCCGTCGTCAGGTCCGCGTCGGCGTAACCGTCGGCGGCGATCGTGGTCAGCCCGGCACGTCCACACGCATCGAGAACTCGGTCCACGTCCGGTTCCACCGCGACCGGGAGGTGGAAAAGACTGCCGGTGGAGGCTCGCACGCACTTGCCGTTGTGCACGTCGACACAGCGTCCGGCGAAGACCACGGCGTCGGCACCGGCGGCGTCGGCCACCCTCAGCACCGTTCCCGCGTTGCCGGGATCGGCGATGTCCACCAGCACGGCCACCAGACGCGGGGAGCCGGACAGTGCGGCGTGGACGTCGACCGTGACCGTGTCGCACACGGCCACGAGGCCCTGCGGCGTCACCGTCTCGGACAGCAACTCCGCCGCGCGGGCGGTGATCGTGGAGACCGTGGGGGCCTCGGCGACCAGTTCGGGATGCCGCCGCGCCGCCTCCTCGGTGACGAAGAGTTCGTGCACGCGGCCGTACCGCAGTGCCTCTCTGACCGCCTGGGCTCCCTCGGCGAGGAAACGGCCCGTCTCCTCACGGGCCGACCGCCGGGTCAGGCGACGTGCCGCAGCGACCCGAGGCGTTCTGTGGGTGAACGGAACGGCCTCGGGTCGCTGATGCCTGGTGCTCAGGCCGACTTCTTCACGTCGGCGGGCAGGTTCTGCTTCGCCACCTCGGCGAGCGAGGCGAACGCGGCGGCGTCGTTCACCGCGAGGTCGGCGAGGATCTTGCGGTCCACCTCGACACCGGCGGCCTTGAGCCCCTGGATGAAGCGGTTGTAGGTCACGCCGTTCTGCCGGGCGGCCGCGTTGATCCGGGTGATCCACAGCTGACGGAAGTCACCCTTGCGGGCGCGGCGGTCCCGGTAGGCGTAGTTCAGCGAGTGGAGCATCTGCTCCTTGGCCTTGCGGTACAGGCGCGAACGCTGGCCGCGGTAGCCACGGGCCATTTCGAGAGTTGCGCGACGCTTCTTCTGGGCGTTGACCGCCCGCTTGACGCGTGCCACGGGTCCATCCTGTCGTGTCGGGGGGCGCCTGAGGCGCCCCGGTGGTTACGGAGAGGAGCTGGTTTCAGCGGCCGAGCAGCCGCTTGACGCGGCGCACGTCCTGGGCCGCGACGTCGGTGGTGCCCTCGAGCCTGCGGGTCACCCTGCTCGACTTCTTCTCCATGAGGTGCCTGCGGCCGGCCTGCTGGCGCCGGATCCTGCCGCTGCCCGTCACGCGGACGCGCTTCGACATCCCGCTGTGGGACTTGTTCTTCGGCATTCTTACCTCTCTCATACGACAGCACACCGATCACCGGTGTGCTGCTGCGTGGTGGCGTACTGCCGGCGACTTTCGAGTCGACCGTTCGCCGCCCGCCGAAGCGGGCGGCAACCCGTCACGACCCGCTGTTGTTCGCGTTCTTCGTCGCCTTCGACTTCGCCTTGGCGTTCTTGTGCGGCGCCAGAACCATGATCATGTTGCGGCCGTCCTGCTTCGGCTTCGACTCCACGAAGCCCAGCTCGGACACGTCGTCTGCGAGTCGCTGCAGCAGGCGGAACCCGAGCTCCGGCCTCGACTGCTCACGCCCGCGGAACATGATCGTCACCTTGACCTTGTTACCCGCCTCGAGGAAGCGGGACACGTGGCCCTTCTTCGTCTCGTAGTCGTGCGGGTCAATCTTGGGACGCAGCTTCTGTTCCTTGATGACGGTGAGCTGCTGGTTGCGGCGGGACTCACGGGCCTTCTGGGCACTTTCGTACTTGAACTTGCCGTAGTCCATGAGCTTCGCCACCGGCGGGCGTGCCTGCGGGGCCACCTCGACGAGGTCGAGGTCGGCCTCCTGGGCGAGCCTCAGCGCGTCCTCGATACGGACGATGCCGACCTGCTCACCGTTCGGTCCCACGAGGCGTACCTCGGGGACGCGGATGCGCTCGTTGATGCGCGTCTCGGAGCTGATGGGGCCTCCTTGGTCCAAGTGCCGGTCATTGCTGCTGTCTCGACCTGGTGCCCACATGCCACAGGCCCCGACACGCGGCTGGTGTGCGGGGCCCTCGATCCGATCAGCACCCGGAGTACCGGATGCTCGCGCGACCACGGCGACGACATCGCCACTCGCAGTCGCGTGACCGGACCCGGCCACCTGAAGCGGCGACTCGGGTGGGAGCGGGGCTCCACTTGCGGCCCCCGATGCCTCGGAGGCTGGTCGCACGTGGAATCGTACCAGACGTGCAAGACGATTCATTCAACACTTCCGAGCCCGGTGCTGATTCCCGGAATTCCCCGGACTCCGCAGATTCCCCGAACGTTCGCGAACTGCACGCCATCCCCAGCGTGGAGATCATCAGCAGGGCGGCCGTGATGCTGATGTCCGCAGCCGCGGAACGGCTGGGGCTCGCCGACGAGGACCCCGACTCCAGCCCCCTGCGGGACCTGGACGAGGCGAGGCGGCTCATCACGGCGCTGGCCGGCCTGGTGACCGCCTCCGGCGAGTACCTGGGCGCCCACGCGGCTCCCCTGCGGGACGGGCTGCAGTCGCTTCAGAAGGCGTTCCGGGAGGCCTCGGCCGTGCCGGACGCGCCGGGACAGGGGCCGGGCGAGAAGTACACGGGCCCGGTGTACTGACGACGAAGTTCGTCAGTCCAGCACCGCCAGCGCGTCGATCTCCACGAGCAACCCGGCGGGCAGGCCCACGTACACCGTGGTCCTGGCCGGGTACGGCTCGGACACCAGCTCGTTGTACACGGCGTTGAACTCGGCGAAGTGCGCCCTGTCAGTGAGGTAGGCGCGCATCATGACGACGTCGTCGAGCCCGGAGCCCGCCGCTTCGAGTACGGCACGCAGGTTGGCGAACACCTGGCGGGTCTGACCCGCGACGTCCTCGGCGACCCGCCCCGTCGCGGGGTCGACCCCGACCTGGCCCGCAACCTGGAGGATGTTCCCCTTTCGCACGGCCTGCGAGTACGCCGCCACCGGCGCCGGGGCCGCGGTCGTGCGCACCGCGTGCTTGCTCATCGCGCCCTCCTCATCACCCGCGTGTGACGCTACGACGTCTCGGGCGAGGCCCCGAGCCCGTCGTCGCCCCGACCACCGGAGGTGTCGGGGTGTCCGACGGGGACGTAGCGAACCTCGGGGCGCCCGACCGTTCCGTAGTGGGGACGACGGCGGGCTACCCCGTGATCGGCAAGGTACTCGAGATAACGGCGAGCGGTGACACGGGCGACGCCGCTGGCCGCCGCGACGGCGGCGGCCGAGACTCCCTCGCGTGCCTCGGCGAGGACCGCGGTGACCGCGTCGAGGGTGGCGGCGCTCATCCCCTTGGGCAGCGGTTCCCGGCCAGGGGTGCGCAGGGTTTCGAGGACGCGGTCGATGTCGGCCTGACCGCTGGCCTTCCCGAGCCGTGCCACGCGGTCGCGGAACCGCGCGTAGCTGTCGAGTTTGCCTCGCAACGCCGCGAAAGTGAACGGCTTCAGCAGATACTGCACCACCCCGGCGGAGACCGCGCCGCGCACGAGCTCCAGGTCCCGCGCCGACGTCACCGCGATCACGTCCACCAAAGCGCCCGTGGCGCGCAGGGTGCGGCACACGTCCAGGCCGTGCGTGTCCGGTAGGTAGAAGTCGAGCAGCATGAGGTCGACCCGATGCCGTGCGCAGAACCGCACGGCCGCCCTGCCCGAGTGCACGACGCCCGCCACCGTGAACCCCGCGACCCGTTCGACATACGCCCGATGGGCGTCCGCCGCCACCGGATCGTCCTCGACCACGAGCACATTGATCATCCGTGATGCCTCCGCTATCACTCTAAAGAGCTAGCGGCGCGGCGGGACGCTGCGGAAAGAGGAATACGTACCGTGAACACGGCGCCGCTGTCCGCAGCGTTGGCGACGGTCACCGTGCCACCGAGACGACGCACTGTCTGCCCCACGAGCGCCAGGCCGAGACCCCGCCCGGTGTCCCCGCCTCCCGACTTGGTGGACCACCCGCGACGGAAGATCCGCGAGCCGACCGCGGGGTCGATGCCGGGCCCGGAATCGGCGACTCGAATGACGAGCACCTCGTTCTCGGTCTTGACCGTGACCCGGATGGTGGGAGCGCGGTCGGCCGCCGTCTCGATCGCCGCGTCCATCGCGTTGTCGACGAGATTGCCGAGCACGGTGATGAGGTCGCGCGAGTCGATCGCGGCGCTCGTGTCGTCGAGGACGGTGTCGTCCGTGATCACCAGTTCGACCCCGCGTTCGGCGGCCTCGCTCAACTTGCCCAGCAGCAGGGCGGCCAGGACGGGCTCCGAGACCGCGCCCAGCACCCTGTCCGTGAGTTCCTGCGCGGTGCGCAACTCCGCCGTGGCCAGTGCCACCGCCTGCTCGGTGCGGCCGAGTTCCACGAGCGAGACCACCGCGTGGAGCCGGTTGGCCGACTCGTGGGCCTGGGCCCGCAGTGATTCGGCGAATCCCCGTACGGTGTCCAACTCCCCCGTCAGGGACTGCAACTCGGTGTGGTCGCGCAGGGTCACCACGTTGCCCATCGCGCGTCCTCGCGAGCGCACCGGGACGGTGTTGACGAGCAGGACCCTGGTCTCGGTCACGTGCAGCTCGTCGCGCACCTGCTCCCGCGCGGTCAACGTGCGGGCCAGCGCGTCCGCGAGCCCGAGTTCGGCCACCGGGAAGCCGCGCACATCCCCCCGGAGATCGAGCAAATCCGCCGCGGCGTCGTTGTACAACCCGACCCGGCCGTCCCGGTCGACCAGCACGAGTCCTTCCCGCACGGAGTGGAGGATGGCCTCGTAGTAGTCGAACATGCGGCTCAGTTCCTCCGGCGCCACCCCGCGAGTCTGCGCGCGCAGGCGGTTGCTCACCGCCACGCTGCCGACCACGCCCACGAACAGCGCTCCCGCGGCGACCCCCAGCACGAGCGACAGCCTCTGAGCGAGTTCCGTCGAGATCGCCTCCACGGTGATTCCGACGGCCACCAGGGCCACCACGTCGCCGTCGACGAACACCGGTGCGACCGCGCGCACCGACGGACCGAGCGTGCCGGTGTAGGTCTCGGTGAACGCGCGTCCCCGCAGCGCGGGGTCGATGGTGCCGATGAACGGCTCGCCGATGCGGTCGGGGTCGGGATGGGTGTAGCGGGTGCGGTCGCGGTCCATGATGGTGATGAAGCCGACCCCGGTGTCGGCACGGACCCGCTCGGCGAACGGCTGCAACCTCACGCTGGGGTCCGGGAGCGTCACCGCCTCGCGCACGTCACGGGAGTCGGCGATGGTGGCCGCGACCGCGACGACCTCCTCGGCGGCCTTCTCCTCCACGGTGCTCTCGGCGTCGAGGTAGGCGAGCACGGCGCCCCCCAGCACCAGCACGCCCACCACGGCCAACTGCAGGACCAGCAACTGTCTGGCGACGCTCCAGCTCCGCCCGCGGGGGCGGGAAGTACCGAAGCGGGACGAACGGCGCATCGGTTCATGAGAACACACCCCCTCGGCGAGTTTTCACGACCGAAATGAACACAATCGTGACTCGCACGGGATCGGTTCCCATAGTCATCCTGATCCCCCGACAGCACTTCGAGGAGGCAATGTTGCCTGGACCGTCGCCCACGGCCGAGAATCCGCCACGGCGTCGCGACCGGATGCACTACCTGTACCTGGCTGTGATCGCCGCGGTGGTGCTGGGTGTCCTCGTCGGTTTCGCCGCCCCCGACGTGGCGAAGGAGCTCAAGCCACTGGGCACCGGCTTCGTCAATCTGATCAAGATGATGATCAGCCCGATCATCTTCTGCACCATCGTGCTCGGCATCGGGTCGGTCGCGAAGGCGGCCAGCGTGGGCAAGGTGGGTCTGCTGGCCGTCGGCTACTTCCTGCTGATGTCCACCTTCGCGCTGGGCATCGGTCTCGTGGTCGGCAACGTCCTGCACCCCGGTGAGGGTATGGAGCTCGACCCCGCGGCCGCCGCGGCGGCGCAGGAGAGCGCGTCGGAGGGCGAGGGAACGGTCGACTTCCTCCTCGGCATCATCCCCGACACCCTGATCTCGGCGTTCACGGCTGACTCGGTGCTGCAGACCCTGCTCGTGGCGCTGCTCGCCGGGTTCGCGCTGCAGAAGATGGGGCAGGCGGGCCAGCCGATCCTGCGCGGCATCGAGCACATCCAGCGGCTCGTGTTCCGCATCCTCTCGATGATCATGTGGGCGGCGCCCGTGGGCGCGTTCGGCGCGATCGCGGCCGTCGTCGGCGAGACCGGGTGGGACGCGCTGCGCAGCCTGGCCGTCATCATGATCGGCTTCTACGTGACCTGTCTGCTGTTCATCTTCGTGGTGCTCGGAGCCGTGCTGTGGCTCGGCGCGCGGGTCAACATCTTCAAGCTGCTGGGCTACCTCGGCCGGGAGTTCCTGCTCATCGTGTCGACGTCGTCGTCGGAGTCGGCGCTGCCGCGGCTCATCGCGAAGATGGAACACGTCGGTGTCAGCAAGCCCGTCGTGGGCATCACGGTGCCCACCGGCTACTCGTTCAACCTGGACGGCACCGCGATCTACCTGACGATGGCCACGCTGTTCATCGCCACCGCGCAGGGCAGCCCGCTCAGCATCGGGGAGCAGATCTCGCTGCTGGTGTTCATGATCATCGCCTCGAAGGGCGCCGCCGGTGTCAGCGGGGCGGGCATCGCGACCCTCGCGGGTGGTCTCCAGTCGCACCGGCCCGAGCTCGTGGACGGGGTGGGCTTCATCCTCGGCATCGACCGGTTCATGTCGGAGGCCCGCGCGCTGACGAACTTCGCGGGCAACGCCGTCGCGACCGTCCTGATCGGGTCGTGGACGAAGCAGCTCGACCGCGAGCGGCTCTCCCGTGTGCTCTCGGGCGAGGAGCCGTTCGACGAGACGACGCTCGTGGACGACCACGCCCCGGCGTCCGACGCCGACGCCAAGCAGCCGGCCCACGCCTGAGCGTTACGGGTCTCGACACGACGAGGCTCCCGTGGTTACGTCCCTCGTAGCGGAGGTGACCACGGGAGCCTCGTGTCGTGAGTACCCGGTCCCGGCGGGCGGAGGTCAGTTCCGCAGCAGTGGCGCGAGGAACTTCCCGGTGTAACTGCCCTCCGTGGCCGCGACCTCCTCCGGCGTGCCTTCGGCGACGATCGTGCCGCCGCCGGAGCCGCCCTCCGGGCCGAGGTCGATGATCCAGTCGGACGTCTTGATGACGTCGAGGTTGTGCTCGATCACGATGACCGTGTTGCCCTTGTCGACCAGCCCGTTGATCACGCCGAGCAACTTACGGATGTCCTCGAAGTGCAGGCCCGTGGTGGGCTCGTCGAGGATGTAGACGGTCTTGCCCGTCGAACGCTTCTGCAGCTCGCTGGCGAGCTTCACCCGCTGGGCCTCACCACCGGAGAGCGTGGGCGCGGGCTGGCCGAGCCGGACGTAGCCCAACCCCACGTCGACCAGCGTCTGCAGGTGCCGGTGGATGGCCTTGATGGGCTCGAAGAACTCGGCGGCCTCCTCGATGGGCATGTCGAGGACCTCGGCCACCGTCTTGCCCTTGTAGTGCACTTCGAGCGTCTCGCGGTTGTAGCGGGCGCCCTTGCAGACCTCGCACGGCACGTAGACGTCCGGCAGGAAGTTCATCTCGATCTTGATGGTGCCGTCGCCCGCGCACGCCTCGCACCGGCCGCCCTTGACGTTGAACGAGAACCGTCCCGGCTGGTAGCCACGAACCTTCGCCTCGGTGGTGGCCGCGAACAGCTTGCGGATGTGGTCCCACACGCCGGTGTAGGTCGCCGGGTTCGACCTCGGGGTCCGGCCGATGGGTGACTGGTCGACGCGGACCAGCTTGTCGACGTGGTCGAGTCCCTTGACGCGCCGGTGACGTCCGGGCACCTGCCGGGCATTGTTCAGCTTGTTCGCCAGCACCGTGGCCAGGATGTCGTTGACCAGCGTCGACTTCCCCGACCCGGACACGCCGGTGACCGACACCAGGCAGCCGAGGGGGAACGACACGTCGATGTTGCGTAGGTTGTTCTCGCGGGCACCCACCACCGTCAGCTGGCGCTTGGGGTCCCTCGGCCTGCGTACGGCGGGCACGTCGATCGAACGGCGGCCCGAGAGGTAGTCACCGGTGAGCGACTTTTTGTTCCGCACCAATTTCTCGTACGGGCCGCTGTGCACGATCAGACCGCCGTGCTCGCCCGCGCCGGGACCGATGTCGACGACCCAGTCGCTCGCGCGGATCGTGTCCTCGTCGTGCTCGACGACGATCAGCGTGTTGCCGAGGTCGCGAAGCCGCGTGAGTGTCTCGATGAGGCGATGGTTGTCCCGCTGGTGCAGTCCGATGGACGGCTCGTCGAGCACGTACAGCACACCCACGAGCCCGGACCCGATCTGCGTGGCCAGGCGGATGCGCTGTGCCTCCCCGCCGGACAGCGTGGCCGCCGCGCGGTCGAGGGAGAGGTAGTCCAGGCCGACGTCGAGCAGGAAGTGCAGGCGCGCCTGGATCTCCTTGAGCACGGCGCCGGCGATCATGGCCTCGCGGGGGCCGAGCCGGAGCCCGTCCAGGAACTTCGACGCCTCCGCCACCGACAGCGCGCACACCTCGGCGATGGAGAGCTCCCCGAGCTCCTCGTGTTCCAGCGTGACGGCGAGGATCTCGGGCTTGAGACGGGTGCCCTGACAGGCCGGACACGGCACCTCGCGCATGTAGCCCTCGTAGCGTTCGCGCGCCCACTCGGACTCGGTCTGCTCGTGCCTGCGCTCCAGGAAGGGGATGACGCCTTCGAAGTTGGCGTAGTAGGAGCGCTTCCGGCCATAGCGGTTGCGGTAGCTGACGTGGACCTGTTCGTCGACGCCGTGCAGGATCGCCTTCTGCACCTTCGCGGGCAGCTTCCGCCACGGGGTGTCCATCCGGAAGCCCATGGTGGTCGCCAGGGATTCCAGCAGTCGCTGGAAGTACTCCGCGCTCTGCCCGCCCGACCACGGGGCGATGGCGCCTTCCGCGAGCGAGAGCTCGTCGTCGGGCACCACCATCTCGGGGTCGACCTCCTTGCGGACCCCGATGCCGGTGCACTCGGGGCAGGCCCCGTAGGGCGCGTTGAAGGAGAACGACCTCGGTTCGAGGTCCTCGATCGTGAGCGGGTGGCCGTTGGGGCAGGCGAGGTTCTCGGAGAAACCGCGCGTGCGGTGGGGGTCGTGCTCGGGGAGGTCCACGAACTCCAGCTCGACGAGGCCGTCGGCGAGCCTCAACGCGGTCTCGATCGAGTCCGTGAGCCGCTGTTTGGCGCTGGGCTTGACGGTGAGCCGGTCGACGACCACGCCGATGTCGTGCTTTTCCTGCTTCTTCAGCTTGGGCGGGTCGGACAACGGGTGGACCGTGCCGTCCACGCGGACCCGCGCGAAGCCCTGCTGCTGCAGGTTGGCGAACAGGTCCACGTACTCGCCCTTACGCCCGCGCACCACCGGAGCGACGACCTGGAAGCGGGTGCCCTGCTCCATGTCCAGGACCTGGTCGACGATCTGCTGCGGGGTCTGTTTGCTGATCGGTTCGCCGCACTGCGGGCAGTGGGGTTTGCCCGCGCGGGCGTACAGCAGCCTGAGGTAGTCGTAGACCTCGGTGATGGTGCCGACCGTGGAACGCGGGTTGCGCGACGTGGATTTCTGGTCGATCGACACGGCGGGCGACAGTCCCTCGATGAACTCCACGTCGGGCTTGTCCATCTGCCCCAGGAACTGGCGCGCGTACGCGGACAGCGACTCCACGTAGCGCCGCTGCCCCTCCGCGAAGATGGTGTCGAACGCGAGGCTGGACTTACCGGACCCCGAAAGGCCCGTGAACACGATCAGGCTGTCTCTGGGAAGGTCGAGGTCGACGCCGCGTAGGTTGTGTTCGCGGGCGCCACGGACTACGAGGCGATCAGCCACCCGAGATCCCTTCAACTGGTGTGTGGAAGACGCCGGAAGTCGGCCGGCACCATGCTAGGGCGGGCCACCGACAAAAGTGCCGCGAGTGCCGTGTGAGCCGACCGATGGGGTGGGGCGCACCACAGCGGGCGCGGTTCGTCGCGGGGCGAGCCGGCGATACGCCGGGCGCTCGACGAGAACGGTCAAGAGCCAGCCCAGTACCAGGGCCACCCCGGCCACCACCGACAAGCGTAACCACCAGGGCGAGACCCCGGCTTCGGACAGCGTCCTGGCCACGACGTAGCCGATCTGCTGGTGGACGAGGTACAGGCCGTAGCTGATCCCGGCCAGCCAGAAGATGGGGCGACGCAACGAGCGCAGCACGCCGACGCCCCAGTCGGGGCCTCGGGCCGCCGCGCACATCGCCCCGAGCATGAGGGCGAACCCGAGCACGGCGTACCACGGGCCGTGGAAGCACTGGATCACCAGGGCGGTCGCCAGCAACGCGCCGAGCTGCGCCGAGGAGAGTCGACGCTGCTGCCACAGCCAGATCGCCACCCCCGCGGCGAACAGGTACGCCCGGAGCATCCCGGTGGCGGCGGGCAGCACCCCGACATAGTCGCGCACCGCGCGCGCCACCGCGGAGATTGCCATCGCCGACCACAGCACCGGGGGAGCCCCCACTCGCCGGTGCATTCCGCTGCGCCACAGCAGCGCGGCCGCCGCGAACGCGGCCACCTGCACCGGCATGGTCCAGTAGGAGCCGTCGATCCGGTGCCAGCCGTCGGGGTTCCACTCGTGCAGCAGGAACAGGTGCAGCAGGAGATCGTTCAGATCCGGCACGTGCCAGGCGGGCAGGGCGTCCGGCGCGGGCTCCGGCGGCATGATCGGGTCGAGAAACAGCAACCCCAGCAGTCCTTGCTGGTGCTCGCCTCCGTTGAATCGCACGACCGCGTATCGCGACACCACGTAGACCCCAGGAGCACGGCCGCCAGGTAGGCGGGCAGCAGCCGGGCCAGGCGCGTCCGGAACCACCGACCCGGTGCCCCGCGTCGGAGGGCGGGTCCGATGAAGTAGCCCGAGAGCACGAGCAGGGTGATCGTGCCGAACCGGAGGTCGATCCGCACGGGGTACGGCTCGATGCCGGGGATGGTGGACGCGAGACCGGTGAAGTGACCGAGCAGCACCAGCAGGATGGCCACGACCCGGATCACGTCCCAGCTGAACCGGCGGGACGTTCGTGGCACCGGTTCCGAACGGGCCACGACGGTCACGACGACACCCCCGCCCTCATTCGGTGGACACACGCGAAGAGCAGACCCTAGCCGGGGCCGCGTCCCGGCCTGTCTCGGGGGTTGGTACTCGATTGACTACCGTAGGACCGTGAACGTCACGGAGGACTACACCGGCCACGTCGAACCCGGTGGTGCCGCTGCCCGGCGCACGCTCGACGCGCTGACCATCACGAAGGTGTCGGTCGGCCCCATGGACAACAACGCCTACCTGTTGGTGTGCCGCGCCACCAACGAGGCCCTGGTCATCGACGCCGCGAACGACTACGAGCGCTTGTCCGACCTCATCGGACACGGCCCCGACCGTCCGGCCCTGCGCACGATCGTCACGACTCACCAGCACGCCGACCACTGGCAGGCGCTGGGTGCGCTGGCCGGTGCCTACGGCGCCGACACCGTGGTCCACCCCGCGGACGCCGATCCGCTGCCCGTCCCCCCGGACATCCTCGTCGAGCACGGTGACACGATCGCCGTCGGCGAGGTCACGTTGGAGGTCATCCACCTGCGGGGTCACACCCCCGGCTCGATCGCGCTGCTCTACCGCGACCCACAGGGGCACCCCCACCTCTTCACCGGTGACTCGCTCTTCCCCGGAGGCGTGGGCAAGACCACGTCGCCGGAGAACTTCACCTCGCTCATCGACGACGTGGAACAGCGGATCTTCGACCAGCTCCCCGACGAGACGTGGTTCTATCCCGGCCACGGCGACGACTCCACGCTCGGGGCGGAGCGGCCGAAGCTGCCCGAATGGCGTGCTCGCGGATGGTGACCGGCGCGACCGCGCGCTCGTGAGCGTGGACGTCGGGGTGGCGGGGCCGAAGCTTCGTCACCCCGAGGTGTCCGTCCGCCGTCCGGCATCGACTCGCGTGGCGTAGGAGCGGTGCGGCTCCTCTCCCTTCCCCGACCACGCCGGCTCGTCCCCGAAGGCCACCGCGCCGAGCGCGGCGGGGCAGCGATGTCGCCCGCCGAAGGTCGCATGAGGACGAGCGGCCGGCCGTCGAGTTCAGTCGATCTCTCCGCGTTCGGCGAGGACACCGAGGACCCGCCGCCCGGCGGGAGGACAGCGATGCCCGTCGGCCGCTCCCAGCCACGCCAGCTCGGCGATCTCGCGCCCCGGCCGCAACTGGCCGTCGTACCGGGCGGTGTAGGCGGTCATGTGCACCCTGCGTCCGTCGGAGTAGCCGTCGGCGAGTTCGTCGAGCACCGCGAACAAACTGAAGCTGCGCGGGTCCAACTCCACCCCCAGCTCCTCGCGAATCTCCCGGCACAGGCACTCGACGTCGCTCTCGCCCGCCTCCCGTTTGCCGCCGGGAAGGTAGAACTTCTCCTTGCCCCGAGTCCGCACGGTCAGCAGTCGCCGGTCCCGAACGAACACCCACGACACGCTGTCGATCACCTTGGTCACGGGTTCCGACGCTAACGGGACACCGGGCGGGTGACGGTGACGGGGCGTGGGAAGCCTGGACAGAGCAGCTTCGCGAGGGCAGACTGAGCGGGCAGCTACGGAAAGTGTTTAATGTTGTGCGTTGTGTGTCGATTCCGGTGAATTCCCGCGCAACAGGGCGGCAAAAGCGCACGAACCCGCACATCCGGGCTACCCTGGGCGCATGACGACCATCGCCCTCAAAAACGTTCTCGCCAAGGCGGGTCTCAAGGCGGACCCCACCGAGTTTCTGGCGCTGGTCGAAGACGCGGCCAGGCGTTTGACTCCCCCGAGCCCGAACCCGTCGCACTACTTCTCGGCCGAGCAGCGGGCGGCCCTTGAGGATGTGGGGCTCGATCTGAGCCCGACGAGTGACGACGAGCAGGACCACCGGGCCCGGATGGTGGCCGCGCACGCGGTGTTGGCCGACTCCTCCCTCACCGTCAGCGAAGCGGCGTCGCTGCTCGGAGTCGACGACAGCCGTATCCGACACAGATTGAAGGAAGGCAGGCTCACCGGCTGGAAGGCACAGGGTGGGTGGCGGCTGCCCGCGTGGCAGTTCACGTCCAGCGGTGTGCTTCCCGGACTCGACGTCGTGCTGCGCGCCGTGCCCGACGACCAGCCCGTCCTGGTGGTCGCGGCGTTCATGAGCACACCCCAGACCGACCTGGTGATCAACGGTAGACCTGCCACCCCGAGACAATGGTTGCTCGCGGGCGGCGACCCCGAGTTCGTGGCCGAACTGGCCGCCGAGCTCGGCACCCCCGTCTGACCCCAAGTCCCGGATCGGTTAGTCACGGTTCATGGCACGACTGCCCCGGCCGCCGGCGCGGGCCGTACTGGTCAACGCGCTGCGCCCAACCGAAGACATCGTCGCCGTCCACCCCAACACCCGGCTCGTGCGAGTGTTCACCGCTCAGGGCAGGCATCCCCAGCAGTGGAACACCTTCCGCTACACCGGCCCGCTGCCGCACGGACGGTTCGACCCGCAGCAACCCCGGCACGGCGAGATGGTCACCGATCCCCGGAACGGGGTGTTGTACTTCGGGTTGTCGGTACGCACGAGCGTGGCCGAGGTGTACCAGACGACCTCGACGGTCGACCGCAAGACGCGAGGCCCGCACCTCGTGATCGTTCGCCCCGCCCGGACGTTGCGGCTGCTCGACCTGTGCGGCCTGTGGCCGACCAGGGTCGGTGCCTCCCAGGAGATCTCCAGCGGCCCGAAGAAGATCACGCAGGCCTGGGCACGGGCGATCCGCTCCGCCTATCCCGATCTCGACGGCGTCTGGTACCGCTCGTCGATGGACGGGGGCGAACCCGCGGTGTGTCTGTGGGACCCGCCGGCGGGCGGCGCGTTGCCGCCCGTGCCCGATGTCCTGCTCCCCCTCGACCACCCCGGACTGGACGTGCCGTTGTCCAGGGTGTGCGAGGAGCTCAACTACGTCCTGGTCAACTGACCGGCAGGTGCCGCTGCCACCACTCCAGCACGGCGTCGAACCGCTGGACACGGTGACGGGGACGTCCCGAGCGGGTCAACTCGTGGCCCTCGCCGGGGAAGAGCAGCATCTCGGTCTCGCACCCGGCCTTCTTGACCGCGACGAACATCCGCTGCGCCTGTTCGATCGGGCAGCGCCAGTCGTGTTCGGAGTGCGCGATCGCGAACGGGATGGTGATGCGGTCGGCGTAGGTGAGGGGACTGCGCTTGCGTTGTTCCTCCGGATCGTCGCCCACGTAGGCGCCGCTGAAGTACCAGCCGATGTCCGAGCTGCCCGTGAACGAGTCCCACGCGTTGACGGCGCGCTCGCTCCACGCCGCCCGGAAGCGATGTCCGTGGTGCGCGGCGAGCCAGCCGGTCATAAAGCCGCCGTAAGAACCCCCCATCACGCCGACTCGGTCGGCGTCGGCGTCCGGCCTCGTCAACGCGGCGTCGAGCAGGGCGAGGACGTCGTCGGCGTCCACCGTGCCGAGCGCTCCCACGACGGCACGCCCGTGCGACTCGCCGTACCCGGCGGAACCGCGCGGGTTGGGCAGCACCACCAAATAGCCCGCGGACGCGTAGACCTGCGCCTCGTCGAACAGACCCCAGTCGTACTGGGCGAAGGGACCACCGTGCACCACCAGCAACACGGGGTGTGGCCCCTCCCCTTCGGGCACGACGACCCAACCGTGGACGGGATAGCCGTCGGGCGCGGTGGCCGTCACCTCCTCGACGGGCCTGATCCCGGCCTCGCGCAGCGAGGCGGAGAAGTCCGTGAGGGTCCGAACGGAGCCGTCCTCGACGAGCAGGACCTCACCCGTGTCCGTGGGACCCGCCTGCACGACCGCGATCCGATCGCCGTCGACGGCGAAAGACCGCACGGCGGCCCGCTCCCCCGTCACGAGTGGCAAGGTGTCGAGAACGGCGCCGTCCGCGTCGCGCGGCACGCCGCGAAGCTCCACGGCCCCGCGGTGGCGGACGGCGACCAGGACGTCGTTCTCCCTGGGGGCGGGCGGGCCGACCGAGGGGTCGCAGTCGACCGTCTCCGCGTCGGTCAGCCTGCGGGGCGACGTCCTCTCGTCCAGCGACGTCACCCAGAGTCCGGTGTTGCGGGCCACCGGGGTGAGACCGTCGAACTCGGTTCCGTAGAAGAAGACCGTGCCGTCGTCGGTCACCACCGGGTGGGCCGCACCGCCCGGACACCGCACGAGCAGCTCGGGTTCCCCACCGGCGACGGGGATCACGTAGAGGTCCTGGTGCAGCGTTTCCCGAGCGTCCCAGTCCCGTGGTGCGACGACCACCACCCCGGTGCCGTCCGGGGTCCAGCCGGGGTCCTTGACCGAGGTCGCGGCGTCGGTCAGCGGCGTGAGTTCCGCTGGCTCGGAGGAGTCGTCGACCGCGTCGATGTCGACGACGAAGAGGCGGCGGGGCCGGTCGCGGGTGAAGCCCTCGTCGTCGAGGCGGTAGTCGAAGCGGGTGATGCGCCGAGGCCGTTCCCGCTCGGGGCTCAGGACTTCTCCTCCCCCATCGACGGCGGTGCCGTACCGGCCGGGTTCGGGGACGCGCGCGGTGAACGCGATGCGCCGGGAGTCCGGGGCCCACACCGGCGCCCCGGCGCCCAGCGGCAGGGTGGTGAGCCGACGCGACTCACCACCCGAGGTCGGCATCACGTGCAACTGCGGGGCGTCCGTGCCGGTCGCCCGGAGGAATGCGACCCACCGACCGTCGGGAGAGATCGTCGGGGAGGTGTCCCGCTCGCCATGGGTCCACGGCACGGTCTCGCCGGAGTCGAGTCGCACGAGGGAACTGCGGTAGAGGTCGGTCTCCGGGTCGGGGCGAGACACCGCGGTCAGCAGCAGCTCGCCCCGCAACGCCGGGCGACCGGGAATGGCCATGAGGCTGAGATCTGTGGGGCGCATGACCTCGAACCTTAACCCAGCTAATTAGCGAAGGTAACGGATCAACCCTCCCGCGAGGGTTCCCGCTCCTCGTCCGCGGTCGTCTCCTCCTGCGGATCGAGCTTGCCGACGGCCTCCGGGTCGCGCTTGGCCTTCACGAGGCTCGCGATCGTGGTGATGGTCAGCACCGCCACGATCACCCCGAGGGAGGTCCAGTTGTTGATGTTCAGCCACTCGGGCGTGACGTGGTACTCGTGCAGGGCGTGCAGGATGAGCTTCACCCCGATGAAGCCGAGGATGACCGCGAGGCCGTACGACAGGTAGACCAGCTTGGACACCAGGCCGCCCAGCAGGAAGTACAACTGGCGCAGCCCCATGAGCGCGAACGCGTTCGCCGTGAAGACGAGGTAGGCGTTCTGCGTGATCCCGAAGATCGCCGGGATGGAGTCGACGGCGAAGAGCAGGTCGGCGCTGCCGATGGCGACGATCACCACGAACATCGGGGTGAGGTGTCGCTTGCCGTCCTGTTTGACGAGCATTTTGTGGCCGACGTAGTCCGGCGTCACCCGGAAGAGCTTGCGGACCAAGCGCGTCAGCGCGTTCTCGGTGTACTCCTCGTCCTCGTCCTTCTCCCTGGCCGTGTTGATCGCGGTCCAGATGAGGAAGGCGCCGAAGATGAAGAAAATCCACACGAATTCTGCGATCAGCGCGGCGCCGACGACGATGAACGCGGCCCGCATCGCCAGCGCCAGGAGGATTCCGATCAACAACACCCGGTGCTGGTGGATCACCGGCACCCGGAACGAGGCCATGATCACCATGAAGATGAACAGGTTGTCGACCGACAACGAGTACTCGGTGATGTAGCCGGTGAAGAACTCGACGCCCGGATCGTGTCCGCCCAGGACCCACACCCCGATGCCGAAGAGCACGGCGCAGGAGACGTAGAAGATCACCCAGCGCGCGGCCTCACCGGTGGTGACCGCGTGGGGTTTGCGGTCGACGATCACCAGGTCCGCCACGATGAGGACGAGTAGCCCCGCCACCGTGGCAATCCACACCCACACGGGCACGCTCATGTATGCCAACCTCCGGTCAGCGCTCAACGGCCAGTACCGGAGGTCTCTCCCACCGGTTTCTCACCGGTCGACGGCGCCGGGTGTCCGAACGTTGACAGCCGTGTTGACGACGCCGCCGCGAAGGAATACTCCCCTCCACAAACGCTCCCCATCTTGGCGGTTGTGACACTCGATGACCAGTGGCCGTCGGCAGGGTCACCGATGTGAGAGGCGTAAGATCCATCACACGGCGTGCCACGATCGATTCGGTAACCCGGATAAAACGCTCGGAAACCTCCCAATAGTGTTGCGACCGTGCCCCGAATCCTGATGCCTCGCGGCAGACGCGGGCGTTGGCTCGCGCTGCTGTCCGCGGTCGCCGTCCTGGTCGCGGGTGTGCTGGTGTGGGTCGGAACCGACGACCGACCACCCGGTTACACGACACGGGAGGCCGTCGTCGACGTGGCCGCCGCGCCGGGCTCCGACGAGCGCGTGCACCTGGACACCACGCTGTACGTACCCGAGCGGACGCCCGCCCCCGCCGTACTGCTGCCCCACGGTTTCGGCGGTGACAAAAACAGCGTCACCCGTGAGGCCACGGAACTGGCCGAGCGCGGTTTCGTCGTGCTGACGTATTCGGCGAGGGGGTTCGGCCGCAGCACGGGGCAAATCGCCCTCAACGACCCGGACCACGAGATCGCCGACGCCTCACGGCTGCTGGACTACCTGGCCGACCGGCCCGAGGTGCTGCTCGACGCGGACGGTGACCCCCGCGTCGGTGTCACCGGGGCGTCCTACGGGGGCGCGGTCGCCCTGCTGCTCGCGGGCACCGACGACAGGGTCGACGCCATCGCCCCCGTGATGACGTACAACGACCTGGAGCAGGCACTCCTGCCCAACGCCGCGACGAGCGAGGAGGTCGACGACCGCACTCCCGCGCCCGGCGCGTTCTCCGCCGACGGAGTCTTCAAGCAGGCGTGGGCGGGCACGTTGTTCTCGGCCGGGCTCGGCCCCGCGCTGCCCGCCGCACCCGGCGCGGAGGCCCCGGAGCCCGGTGACGAGCCCGAGGAGAGCGAGGACACCGGCGTGTCCCCCGGTACGGGGGGAGCGAGTCTTCCCGTGCCCGGACAACGCCTCCCCGACGGCGAGGCCGGGTCGGGCTCGTGCGGCCGCTTCACTGAGCAGGTGTGTGCCGCCTACACCGACGTGGCCACCGACGGGGTCGCCGAGGAGGAGACGCGGGCCCTCCTCCGGCGGGTGTCCCCGGTGTCGGTCACCGACCGCATCACCGTGCCGACGTTGCTGGTGCAGGGCACCGCGGACACCCTGTTCGGGCTCGACCAGGCGGACGCCAACGCCCGGCAGATCACCGAGGCGGGCGGCGACGTGTCCGTGATCTGGTACACGGGCGGCCACGACGGCGGCGTGCCCGGTCCTCAGTTGCGCGGCACCATCGCCGACTTCCTCCACCACCACCTCACCGGGGAGGGCGAGGACCCCGCCGTCCCCTTCGCCTACGAAGTCCAGGGGGCACTGCGCACCAACGGCTCCCCGTCCGTGCGCGCCGTCGAGGCCGCCGCCTATCCGGGGCTGGCCTCCGAGCCGACCGAGCGGCGGCGGATCGCGCTCGCCGGGGGCGAGCAGGTCGCCCGGCGGCCGCCGGGCGCCACCCCCGCCGGTATCAGTGGCCTGCCCGGCCTGAATCGCGTCGTGGCCAACTCGTCACGGCTCTCCGGCCTTTTCACCATCGACCCACCGGGCCAGGCGGCCACGTTCGTCTCGCGACCGATGGACTCCCAGGTGCTGGTCACGGGAGCCCCGACCGTGAAGCTGAACGTCGCCGCCGCGTCGGAGGAGGCACGGGGCCGGGACGCGGTGCTTTTCGTCAAGTTGTACGACGTCAGCCCCAACGGCTCCCGGACTCTGCCCGGCAACGCCGTCGCCCCCGTGCGGATCCCCTCGCTGCCCGACGACGGATCGCCGGTCGAGGTGACGGTCACGCTGCCCGGCGTCGTCCGGCCGGTCGAGGCGGGACACAGCCTGCAGCTCGTCGTGGCCACCACCGACCAGGCCTACGCCACGCCGACGGAACCGGCGGCCTACCGGATCTCCCTGGCCGGCGACCCGGCGGTCTCCGTTCCCCTGGTGCCCGGCACCACGGTGACCTCCGGATGGCCCGTCGCCCAACTGCTCGGCATCGGCGGCGTGCTCGTCGTGGTCGCCCTGGTGGCCGTGGTCGCGGCGCTTCGGCGCCGGAGGTCGCACCAGGTGGACCCCGACCTCGTCGACACTCCGCTGGTGATCCGCAACCTAACCAAGTCCTACCCCGGTGGGTTGACCGCCGTGAAGGGCCTGTCGTTCCGGGTGGAGCGCGGTCAGGTGCTGGGGCTGCTCGGCCCCAACGGCGCGGGCAAGACCACGACGTTGCGCATGTTGATGGGCCTGATCCGGCCCACCGAAGGCGACATCACGGTGTTCGGTCGCCCGGTCTCCCCTGGCGCGCCGGTGCTGTCCCGGATCGGCTCCTTCGTCGAGGGGTCCGGGTTCCTGCCCCACCTGTCGGGCGCGGCGAACCTCGAACTGTACTGGGCTGCCACCGGACGGCCCGCCGAACAGGCCCACTTCGAGGAGGCCCTGGAGATCGCCGGACTCGGTGACGCCGTCCACCGCAAGGTCCGCACCTACAGCCAGGGCATGCGGCAGCGCCTGGCCATCGCCCAGGCCATGCTCGGGCTGCCCGACCTGCTCGTCCTCGACGAACCCACCAACGGGCTGGATCCGCCGCAGATCCACCAGATGCGTGAGGTGCTGCGTCGCTACGCGGCCACGGGGCGCACGGTGCTCGTGTCGAGCCACCTGTTGGCCGAGGTCGAGCAGACGTGTACGCACGTGGTCGTCATGCATCGCGGCACGCTCGTGGCCTCGGGCAAGGTCAGCGACATCGTGTCCGCCGGCGGGGAGGCCACGTTCCGCGTGGACGACCCGGAGGCCGCGGTGAAGGTCCTGCGCGCCACCGACGGTGTGGTGACCGCACGGGTCGACGGCGACGTCGTGCACGCCGACCTCGACGACATGCCGCGGTCCGCGGCCGTGGCCGCCCTGGTGCGGGCGGGCGTGGCGGTCGAACAGGCGGGCCCACGGCGTCGGTTGGAGGACGCGTTCCTCCAGCTGGTCGGAGAAGGGGAGCAGGAGCGATGAGCAAGGCCGACAAGCCCGGTAACCGCACGGACGAGGGCGTGCACACCGATCCCGCCGCGCTGGAGAACCTCAGCGCGGCGGGCTCCCCCAGTACCGAGGTCGGTCCGGACGGCGGTGTGGTGGGTTATCGGCCCGGCCGGACCCTGCGGCTGGGTGTGGAGCTGCGGCGGCAACTGCGTCGGCGCCGCACCCAGCTGGTGCTCGCCCTCGCGGCGTTGCTGCCGTTCATCCTGGTGGCGGCGCTGGAGATCGGGGACGCCAACCCGAATCGTCGGTCCGGTGGGTTCATCGACCTGGCCACGGCCAGCGCGCCCAACTTCGTCGTGGTGGCAATGCTGGTGTCGGGCTCGTTTTTGCTGCCGATGATCGTCGCCTTGTACTTCGGCGACACCGTCGCCAGTGAGGCGTCGTGGTCGAGCATGAAGTACCTGCTCGCCATCCCCGTCCCCCGGCATCGGTTGTTGCGGCAGAAAGCCGTCGCCTCCGCGCTGCTGTCGGCCCTCACCCTCGCGGTGCTTCCGCTGGTGGCGCTGGTCGTCGGCGTCGTGTGGTACGGGGCGGGCGAGGCGATCAGCCCCACGGGCGACTCCGTGTCGTTCGGCGCGAGCGTGGTGGCGATCGCGCTCGGGACGGTCTACATCGTCGTCCAGCTGTCCTGGGTGGCCGCCCTGGGCCTGTTGCTGAGCGTGTCCACGGACGCTCCGCTCGGAGCGGTTGGCGGCACGGTGTTGGTGTCGATCCTGTCCCAGATCCTCGACCAGATCACCGCGCTCGGCGATTTGCGGGACTTCTTGCCCACGCACTTCTCGTTCGCCTGGATGGACCTGATCGCCACCGACGTCGACTGGACGAACATGGCCAACGGTGCTTTGTCGGCGGTGCTGTACGCGGCGGTGTTCGGGCTGCTCGCGGCGCGACGGTTCGCGACGAAGGACATCACGAGCTGACACCGGCGTTCGCCTCACCCCCGGATCAGGGCTTCGCGGATGGCACGTCCGCCGAGCGTGGGAGACAATTTGAGGACGTATCCGTTCTCGTCTCCACTGCTCGTCCCGCACTCACCATTCGAGGGGTTCGGTATGCCTCGACCGGTTCACTTCGAGATTCACGCCACCGACCCGGAGCGCGCGATCACGTTCTACACCGCCGTGTTCGAGTGGTCGTTCGAACGCTCGGGACCGGAACCGTACTGGCTGGTCACGACGGGTGAGGGACCGGGCATCGACGGGGGTCTCGCGCAACGCGAGGGGCCGATGCCCGATCCCGACGCCAGCGTGAACGCCTTTCCGCTCACCATCGAGGTGTCCGATCTCGACATGCTGACCCGAGAGGTGGAGCAGGCCGGAGGGACCGTCGTGTCCGCGAAGCGACCCATCACGGGGCTCGGATGGATCGCCTACTGCCGCGACACCGAAGGAAATCTCTTCGGCGTGCTCCAACCCGATCCGAGCGTGGAGTGACCGCCTCCGGTCACTGCACTCCGGCGGCGTCCATGCCGCGCAGTTCCTTCTTCAACTCGGCGATCTCGTCGCGGAGCCGAGCGGCCAGCTCGAACTGCAGGTCCCGAGCCGCCTGCATCATCTGCTCGGTGAGCTGCTGGATGAGATCGGCGAGTTCCGCCCTGGGCATGTCGGAGACGTCGCGATCGGCCAGCACGCCCGAGCTGCGCACGCGGTCGCCCTGTTCCGGCTTCTTGCCGCGCGAGGCATTGCGGCCGGAGCCGCCCACCTCGATCTCCTGCTCGGAGTCCTCGGCCTCGCTGTAGACGCGGTCGAGGATGTCGGCGATCTTCTTCCGCAGCGGCTTCGGGTCGATGCCGTGTTCCTCGTTGTAGGCGATCTGCTTCGCGCGCCGCCGGTTGGTCTCGTCGATGGCGTACTGCATCGACTCGGTGATCGTGTCGGCGTACATGTGGACCTGTCCCGACACGTTCCGGGCGGCCCGCCCGATCGTCTGGATCAACGACGTGCTGCTGCGCAGGAACCCTTCCTTGTCGGCGTCGAGGATCGCGACCAGCGACACCTCCGGCAGGTCGAGCCCCTCACGCAGGAGGTTGATGCCGACGAGCACGTCGAAGTCGCCCGAGCGTAGTTGCCGGAGCAGCTCCACCCGGCGCAGCGTGTCGACCTCCGAGTGCAGGTACCGGACTCGGATGCCGAGTTCGAGCAGGTAGTCGGTGAGGTCCTCGGCCATCTTCTTGGTCAGGGTGGTGACCAGTACCCGCTCGTCCTTCTCGGCGCGCACCCGGATCTCGTGCACGAGGTCGTCGATCTGCCCCTCGGTGGGCTTGACGATCACCTCGGGGTCGACCAGGCCGGTGGGCCGGATGACCTGCTCGACGAACTCCCCGCCGGTCTGTCCCATCTCGTACGGTCCCGGCGTCGCGGACAGGTAGACGGTCTGCCCGATCCGGTCGGAGAACTCCTCCCACGTCAACGGCCGGTTGTCCAGCGCGCTGGGGAGGCGGAACCCGTGTTCGACCAGCGTCCGCTTCCGCGAAGCGTCGCCTTCGTACATGCCGCCGATCTGGGGCACGGTGACGTGCGACTCGTCAATGACCAGGAGGAAGTCCTCGGGGAAGTAGTCGAGCAGCGTGGCGGGGGCGGAGCCGGGCGGTCGGCCGTCGATGTGGCGCGAGTAGTTCTCGATGCCCGAGCAGAAACCGACCTGCCGCATCATCTCGATGTCGTAGGTGGTGCGCATCCGCAGGCGCTGGGCCTCCAGCAGTTTGCCCTGCTTCTCCAGCTTCGCGAGCTGTTCCTCCAGCTCGGCCTCGATGCCGCGGATGGCCTTCTCCATCCGCTCCGGTCCCGCGACGTAGTGCGTGGCGGGGAAGATGCGGACCTCGTCGACCTCCTTGACGATGTCGCCGGTCAGCGGGTGCAGATAGTACAGCTTGTCGATCTCGTCGCCGAAGAACTCCACGCGCACCGCGAGTTCCTCGTACGCCGGGATGATCTCCACGGTGTCGCCGCGCACGCGGAAGGTGCCGCGCGCGAACGCCAGGTCGTTGCGGGTGTACTGCACATCGACCAGGGCGCGCAGGAAGGTGTCGCGGTCGACCTCCTCCCCCACGGCGAGGCGGGTGGAGCGGTCGAGGTACGACTGGGGCGTGCCCAGACCGTAGATGCAGGAGACGCTCGACACCACGATGACGTCGCGGCGGGACAGCAGGTTCATCGTGGCGGAGTGCCGCAGCCGCTCGACGTCGTCGTTGATCGACGAGTCCTTCTCGATGTAGGTGTCGGTCTGCGGGACGTACGCCTCGGGTTGGTAGTAGTCGTAGTAGCTGACGAAGTACTCCACCGCGTTGTGCGGGAAGAACTCGCGCAGTTCGTTGGCCAGCTGGGCGGCCAGGGTCTTGTTGGGGGCCATCACGAGCGTGGGCCGCTGCAACCGCTCGATCAGCCACGCCGTGGTGGCCGACTTCCCCGTGCCGGTGGCACCGAGCAGCACGACGTCCTTCTCACCCGCCCGAAGCCTGCGTTCCAGTTCGTCGATGGCCGCGGGCTGGTCACCTGCGGGTTCGTAGTCGCTGACCACCTTGAACCGGCCGTCGGCCCTGGGGATCTCGGAGATCGGCCGGAAGTCCGAGTGTGCGAGTACGGGATGTTCGGTCGCGAAAGCCACGTCTCCAGGGTAGGCGCCCGCACCGACGATTCCGCCTCCGGAACACTCCCCCACGCTCTGGTTCCCGGTGCCCGAATCCACCAGGATGTGCGGGCATGGGCGCACATCCGCCGAAGCGCGAGCGCTTCGATCTGTCCGCAGGCGTCAACATCGACCCCAAGGGCGTCAGCAGAGCCGTGGAGGAGTTCCGGCTGGAGGAGTTCGGACTCTACATGGCCCGGCCCGCTCCCGGCCGACCCCAGTTCCACTACCTCGAATCGTGGCTGTTGCCCGAGCTGGGGCTGCGCGTCACCGACTTCTGGTTCAACCCCGGACACGAGCTGGATCAGGATTTCTACATCGACGTCGTGTCGGTGGAGGTCCACGACACCGAGTGGGCCACCACGGACCTGTACCTGGACCTGGCGGTCCGTGCGGGCAAGCGGGTCACGGTGCTGGACACCGACGAGCTGCTGGAGGCGGTGGCGCAGGGGCTGCTCCCCGTGGACACCGCGCGGGAGGCCCTGGAGCGCACCTACCGCACCGTCGAGGCGCTGACCGCGCACGACTACGACCTGCCTCGGTGGCTGGCGAGCATCGGGATGCCCACGACGTGGCGTCGTCACCCGTCGCTCGACTGATCCCCGCGCGGCTCGTCGAGCTCCGTTCCGGCGAGGGCACCGTGCCGATGCGGTGCCCTCGCCACGAGATCACCGTGCCGGCGTGTCGGGCGTCCACCCCGTGCGCGTGGCCCACTCCTCGGCCCTGCCGAACGCCGCGTTGACCCACGGCTGCTTGTCCTCGGCGTAGCCGGCCACCGTTCCCGAGTCGGCGTGCTCGGCCGCGAGCCGCTTCTTCACCTCGGCGTAGGCGGCGAGCTCGTCCGGGTTCGCCCGCATCCAGTCGCGGAACAACAGCGCCCGCCGCCACGCGGGGGTGCTCTGGACCCGTACGTGCACGTTCGCCGGTCGTGCCGGGTCGGCGCCGAAGTGCAGGTGTTTGGTCCATCGCTTCTCGTCACCGAGCGGCTCGTCCCACCACTCCCCGTCGTCGCGGACGTACCCGGCGTCGGACAGCGGCTCGGCGATCGCCTCGGCGTCGGCCGACGTGGGCACGACGATCTGGAAGTCGAGGACGTCCTTGGCGGGCAGGCCGGGAATCGCGGTGGACCCGATGTGGTCCATCCGCAGCGCCACGTGGCCCACCGCCGCGCGCATCCGCGCCAGGGCGCGTTCGGCCTGGACGGGCCAGGTCTCGTCGGGTGGGGCAAGGACGGGAGAGGCCGGGGGCCGAGGCCGTCGCAGTCGAATGTTCGCCTCGTAGGGCACCAGTCGTTCGGTCCACAGCCGGTCCACCCGCGCGAGCACGGTGTCCCGGTCGCCGCTGTTGTCCAGCCACACGTCGGCCACCGCGCGGCGGGCCTCGGTGGTGGCCTGCGCGGCGATTCGGGCGCGTGCGTCGGCTTCCGCCATGCCACGGGACTCGACGAGCCTGCGCACCCGGACGTCCTCGTCGGCGTCCACCACAATCACCAGGTGGTATCCCGCGGCGAGGTTGTTCTCCACCAGCAGGGGCACGTCGTGGACGACGATCGCGTCGGCCGGGGCCTCGGCGAAGTACTCCACGGTTCGCGCGCCGATCCTGGGGTGCAGGATCGCGTTCAGCCGTTGCCGGGACTCGTCGTCGGCGAAGGCCTTGGCCGCGAGGGCGCCGCGGTTCAACGCCCCGGTCTCGTCGAGGACGTCCTCCCCGAAGGCCGCCACGACCTCGGCGAGCCCTTCGGTGCCCGGCTCCACGACCTCTCTGGCGATCGCGTCGGCGTCGACCACCACCGCGCCGTGCTCGGCGAGCCGTGCGGCCACGGTCGACTTTCCGGCTCCGATCCCACCCGTCAGTCCCACACGCAACATGGGCCGTATTCAATCACCGGTGTCCAGTCCGGAAGCGAAAAGCCTTGAGAAAGAATGTGGCCCCAGTCCACCACGGGACCGGGGCCACGAACTTACGACCGTTCAGGTGCTACTCACGCACCGCCGGACAGCTTCTCGCGCAGGGCCGCGAGCTGCTCGTCGCTGGCGAGCGTGCCGCCCGAGCGCTCCTGGTCGGACTGCGAGGAGCCGTAGCTGGTCTCGCCACCGGCGGCCTCGGCGGCAGCGGCGGCGTTGGCCGCCTGCGCCTCGGCGACCTGGCGCATGTGCTTCTCGTAGCGAGCGTGAGCCTCGGCGTACTGCCGCTCCCACTCCTCACGCTGCTTCTCGTAGCCTTCCTGCCACTCCTGCGTGTCGGGGTCGAAGCCCTCGGGGTAGATGTAGTTGCCCTGCTCGTCGTACTCCGCCGCCATGCCGTACTGCGTCGGGTCGAACTCGGCGTCGGGGCTGTAACCCTCGTTGGCCTGCTTCAGCGACAGGGAGATGCGACGGCGCTCCAGGTCGATGTCGATGACCTTGACCATGACCTCGCCGCCGACCTGCACGACCTGCTCGGGGATCTCGACGTGGCGCTCGGCCAGCTCCGAGATGTGCACCAGGCCCTCGATGCCCTCCTCGACGCGGACGAACGCGCCGAACGGGACGAGCTTGGTGACCTTGCCCGGCACGATCTGGCCGATGGCGTGGGTGCGGGCGAACTGACGCCACGGGTCTTCCTGGGTGGCCTTCAGCGACAGGGACACGCGCTCGCGGTCCATGTCGACGTCCAGCACCTCGACCGTGACCTCCTGGCCGACCTCGACGACCTCGCTCGGGTGGTCGATGTGCTTCCAGGACAGCTCCGACACGTGCACCAGACCGTCGACACCGCCGAGGTCGACGAACGCACCGAAGTTGACGATGGAGGAGACGACACCCTTGCGGACCTGGCCCTTGGCGAGCGCGTTGAGGAACTCGCTGCGGACCTCGGACTGGGTCTGCTCCAGGTAGGCGCGGCGGGACAGCACCACATTGTTGCGGTTCTTGTCCAGCTCGATGATCTTGGCTTCGAGCTCGCGGCCCACGTAGGGCTGCAGGTCGCGCACCCGGCGCATCTCGACGAGCGAGGCGGGCAGGAAGCCGCGCAGACCGATGTCGAGGATCAGGCCGCCCTTGACGACCTCGATGACCGTGCCGCGAACCGGCTCGTCCTTCTCCTTGAGCTCCTCGATGGTGCCCCAGGCGCGCTCGTACTGGGCGCGCTTCTTGGAGAGGATCAGACGGCCTTCCTTGTCCTCCTTCTGCAGGACAAGAGCCTCCACCTCATCACCGACGGCGACAACCTCGGCCGGGTCGACATCGTGCTTGATGGAAAGTTCGCGGGACGGGATGACACCCTCGGTCTTGTAACCGATGTCGAGCAGCACTTCGTCGCGATCGACCTTGACGATGGTGCCTTCCACGATGTCGCCATCGTTGAAGTATTTGATTGTCTTGTCGATAGCAGCGAGGAAGTCTTCCTCCGTCCCGATGTCGTTCACGGCGACCTGCTTCGCCTGGGCGTTCGGGGCGGTGGTGGTGTCGATGGTCATTAGGTGGGTTGCTCCGGTTAGCGGCTTGGTCTCGTGGATGTGCAGTTTGCGTGCGCGGGGTGGGAACGACGATGACGGTCTCAGCAGTTCGGGCAGAACGGCCGCGACATCACCGAATGGTGCGCGAACCCGAGATCCAGCATGTGTCAGCTGGGCCGAAGGCAGCGCGAACCCACTGCGCTGATTGTCATCTTACGCGGAGACGTCGCCCCGGCACAATCAGGGGTCTGCCCCCCGCCACGGGCTACGACACACCGACAATGGCGAGGTGGTCGACACGAACTCTCCCGATCGTCACGCCGAGGCCGAGGCGGTGCTCGGCACCACCGGCGTCGCCCATCGCGACGTGGACGCCGCCGAGGCCACGGCGGCCAATCTGGCCTGGTGGGACGCCGACGCCGACGCCTATCACGACACCCACGGCGACTTCCTCGGCGAGGCCGACTTCGTGTGGTGTCCGGAGGGCCTGCGCGAGGAGGACGCCCGGCTGCTCGGCGACGTCTCGGACGCCGACGTGCTGGAAGTGGGGTGCGGTTCGGCACCCTGCGCCCGCTGGCTCGTCTCCCGTGGCGCGCGGGTCGTCGGGTTCGACCTGTCGGGCGGCATGCTCCGCCATGCCCTGGACGGCAATCGGCGTACCGGCCTGCGTCCGGCGCTCGTGCAAGCCGACGCCCAGCACCTGCCGTTCGCCGACGCCGCCTTCGACGTCGCCTGCTCGGCGTTCGGCGCCATCCCGTTCGTACCGGACGTCGAGGTCGTCTTCCGGGAGCTCTTCCGCGTCCTGCGGCCCGGCGGTCGCTGGGTCTTTTCGACCACGCACCCGCTGCGCTGGATCTTTCCCGACGACCCCGGACCGAACGGGCTCACCGTCACGCAGCCGTACTTCGACCGCACGCCGTACGTCGAGGTCAACGCCGAGGGCCGGGCGACGTACGTCGAGTACCACCGCACCCTCGGCGACTACGTCCGCGCGTTGCACGCCTCGGGCTTCCACCTCACCGACCTCGTGGAACCCGAGTGGCCCGACGGGCACATACGGGTCTGGGGTCAGTGGAGCCCCCTGCGCGGCAAGCTGTTTCCCGGCACCGCCGTCTTCTGCTGTGTGAAACGGCCGTGAGCTTCGCCCGGCTCGACCCGCTGCTGCCCGACGCCGTCGATCCCGGCGAGGGGGAACGGCTGACCGCCACCGTCGCGGGCGGGGGCGAGGTGTCGGCGGTGCTCTACCGCGCCCGGCACGACGGCTGGTCGGCCCTGTGGCATCCGCGCCTGGTGTGGGAGCTGGCTCCGGTGTCCCCGGACACCGGAGCGGACGGGATGTCGGCGCTGCTCACCGCGCTGCGGCGGCGGATGCGCCGGGAGAATCCGGGCCCCGACTCGGCGTGCAGCGTGACCTGGCCCAGTCGTGACCTCGCCGCGGCGGAGGCCCTGGTCTGGCACGGTTTCGCCCCGCGCGCGGTGCTCGCCGTCCGGAAGGCCACTCGCGAGTCCGGCGAGGTCCCCGGTGGTCGCGTGGGCGTGGAGATCAGGTCGGTGGCCGACGACGCCCTCGTGGACGACCTGCGCGAGTTGTGGCTCGCCGAGTGGCGCTACGCCGTCTCGGTCGGTGCGGCGGTGCCGAGGGACGACGCCCCGGAGCTGCTGGAGGGGGCGCTGCGACGGGCGGTGTCGGTGGGCGAGCCGATGTGGGTCGCCGAGGCCGACGGCGTCGTCGTGGGGCTAGCGTTGTGCCGTCACCCCGCCCCGCACCCACGGTTGCCGTCGGGGTCCTGGGCACAAGTGCACACCGTGTCGGTGGCGCCCGAGGCCCGTGGTCGGGGCGTCGGACGCGCGCTGACCGCGGTCGCGCACGAGCGGTTCCGCGCGCGGGGAGCGCACGGCACCTACGTGTTCTACAGTCCCCACAACGCGTTGTCCTCGGTGTTCTGGCACCGCCGGGGATACCATCCACTCTGGACCACCTGGGAGGCTCGCCCCGCGACCGCGGTGCGCTGAGCAGGACACACGGTGCGCGATGACCGACCCGAGCGGCCTGGTGGCCGCGCAGACCCAACGACACGCCTCGCTCGACCCGCTGCTTCCCCCCACCACGGTTCCCGACCGGGGCGACATGCTGGTCGCCACGCTCGCGCGCGGCACGCAGGTCGCCGGCCTGCTCGACATACGCACCGAGCGGGGGCGCCGGGTGTGGGCGTTGACCCCGCTGCTGGGCGACCACGGCGGCGAGGGCATGGAGGCCGTGCTACGTGCTCTGCGCGCCCGGCTCGACCGCACTCCCGTGCCCGCCGACTCGGTGTGCACGCTGGCCTGGCCCAGCCTGGATGCCGATTGCACTCGCCCGCTGCTGGATCACGGCTTGGTGCCCGTGCTCGCGCTGGGTGTGCGTGTCGGCGCCACGCCCCGGAATCCGTCCGGGGCGGCGTCGGTGGCGGTCCGGCGGTCGAGCTCCCGTGACGCCGGGGCCGTCGCACGCCTTGTCCGGCGAGCGGAGCCTTCGCAGCGGTGTTCGTCCCTCGTGCCGAAGAGCTTTCTCGACGGGACCTCGCCGGGCAGCGAGTGGATGGCGGAAAGCGGGTCCCGTACCGGGGAACCGCTCGCGGGCATGATGCGCCTCGGGGAGGCGCATCGGCGGACGCCGGGCTTCGCGAGCCTGCTCCCGGAAGGCAACTGGGGGTGGATCGTTCGGCTCCTGGTCGATCCACGAAAGCGGGGGCGCGGGGTCGGCGGTGCGCTCGTCGCCGCCGCGCACGACGTCTTCGCACGTCGGGGGCTGGAGCGCAGCCTCACCTGGTACAGCCCGCTCGACTCCCCGGCCGCGGCGTTCTGGCACCGGCAGGGCTACCGGCCGCTGTGGACGGTCTGGCAGTGCGAGCCCGCGTCGGCGCTGCGCTGAAGGGCGCGGAAGGAAGGGGGCGCCGGGCGCCCTAGCCCCCTAGCCCGTGGCCGAGAACGGGTGCCTGGGCATCGCGCCGACGATGCCGTGCACCCGGGGACGCGGAATCGCGGGGTACGGACGACGGTGGCCGATCTCGTGTCGCGCCGAGGGCGCGCCCGCGAGCGCCTGCTCCACGGCGGCACGCACTCCCGCGACGATCTCTGCCTGGCCGAGGGGGCGGGTGTCGTCGAACGCGGACACGTCGCCGAGGAAGACGTACTGGGTGGGCCTGCCGGACGGCTGGATCGGCACCGGAGCGGCCTCGGTCATCGACTGCACTTCCACCGCGGGGGCCGTGGGCGACAGCAAGGGTTCCACCGCCTCCAGCACCGGCTCCCGGTAGGCCTCGTGCAGCCACGTGACCAGCAGGTCGATGGGCTCGCCGTCCACCGTCTTCGCCACGCGCCGGGCCAGCTCCTCTGGCTGGTCCCAGTGCGCCTCCACCCACACTGCGCGGCCGGTGGGCGGGATATCACCGTCGGCCGGCACCGGCGCGTACCGCCGGGAAGGAACCACCACGCGCCAGCCGTGGCCGACCAGATCGCGTACTACGTCACTCAACATGCCCGCACCGGCGAGGATCAATGCTGTCGGAGCCATATTTGATATGTACCCGGACGAGCGATTTTTCAACCGGTCGGACGATGTGAGCCCGTTCTCGGCCCCGTGGCTCAGTGGGCTGGTTCAGTGGGCGGCGTCGTTCCACGACCGGCCGAAGCCCACCGACACCTCCAACGGCACCGACAGCTCGTAGGCCGAGCCCATCTCGCGCCGCACGAGGCGCTCCACCTCCTGCCGCTCGCCCTCGGCGACCTCCAGCACCAGCTCGTCGTGCACCTGGAGCAACACGCGGCTGCGCAGGCCCGCGTCGGTGAGCGCGCGGTGCACCCCGAGCATGGCGACCTTGATGATGTCCGCCGCGCTGCCCTGGATCGGGGCGTTGAGGGCCATGCGCTCGGCCATCTCGCGGCGCTGCCGGTTGTCGCTGGTGAGGTCGGGCAGGTACCGGCGTCGACCGAAGATGGTCTGCGTGTAGCCGTCCCTGGCCGCGCGGTCAACCACGCTGCGCAGGTAGTCGCGCACCCCGCCGAAGCGCAGGAAGTACTCGTCCATCAGGCCCCGCGCCTCCTCGGCGGAAATGCGGAGCTGCTGCGACAGGCCGTAGGCGGACAGCCCGTAGGCGAGCCCGTAGTTCATCGCCTTGATCTTGGCGCGCTGTTCGCCGGTGACCTCGGTGGGGTCGACGCCGAAGACGCGCGCCGCCGTGGCCGCGTGGAAGTCGAAGCCCGACTGGAACGCCTCGATGAGCGCCTCGTCGTTGGACAGGTGCGCCATGATGCGCATCTCGATCTGGCTGTAGTCGGCGGTCATCAGCTCGGCGTAGCCCTCGCCCACCACGAACGCCTCGCGGATACGGCGCCCTTCCTCGGTGCGCACCGGGATGTTCTGCAGGTTGGGGTCCACCGAGGACAGCCGGCCCGTCGCCGCGATCGTCTGGTGCAGGGTGGTGTGGATACGGCCGTCGTCGGCGATCGACTTGATCAGCCCCTCCACCGTGGTCCGCAGCTTGGTGGCGTCACGGTGTTCGAGCAGGTACTGCAGGAAGGGGTGTTCCGTCTTCTCGTACAGCGTCTGCAGCGCGTCGGCGTCGGTGGTGTAGCCGGTCTTGGTGCGTTTCGTCTTCGGCATTCCCAGCTCGTCGAACAGCACCACCTGGAGCTGTTTCGGCGAGCCCAGGTTGATCTGCTTGCCGATCACGCGATACGCCTGCTCGGTGGCCTGCTTGACCCGGCTCGAGTAGTGGGCTTCGAGCGTGGTGAGCGCGTCGGCGTCCACCGCGATGCCGGCCGCCTCCAGCTCGGTGATCACCGACAGCAGCGGTAGTTCGATGTCGCGCAGCAGCGCGGTGCCGCCCGTGTTGTCGAGTTCGTCGGCCAGCGCCGACGACAGCTCCAGAATCGCGCGCGCCCGCACCAGCTCGTCGTGCACGACCTGGTTGTCGGCGTCGGTGTCGAGCAACGACAGCTGCCCGTCATTCCGGGTGTTCTCCGCGCGCAGCTCCCGCTGCAGGTAGCGCAGCACCAAATCGTCCAGCTTGAACGACCGCTGTCCCGGCCGCACCAGGTAGGCGGCCAGTTCGGTGTCCATCACCAGCCCGGCGAGCCGCCAGCCGCGGGCGCGCAGGGCGTGCAGCGGCGTCTTCAGCGAATGACCGACCTTGCGGATCTCCTCGTCGGCCAGCCAGTCGGCCAGGGCGCGTTCGTCGTCCTCGGTCAGCGCGGTGACGTCGAGATAGGCTCCCTGGGCATCGGAGGTCGCCAGGCTGATCGAGCTGACGTCGGAGGACACCGACGATCCCGTGGTGACGAACGCCAGCCCCACCGTGGTGCCCGCTCCGGCGTGCTTGGACAGCCAGTCGGCGACCGTGCCGGGTTGCAGGGCCGAGCCCGCGACCTCGAAGCCGGAGTCGGCCTCCGGCTCGGCGTTGGACAGCGACGCGAACAGCCGGTCGCGCAGCACGCGGAACTCCAGCTCGTCGAACAACCGGTGCACGGCGTCGCGGTCCCAGGAACGCACCTTGAGGTCCTCGGGCCCCAGCTCCAGCGGCACGTCGCGCACCAGCTCGGTGAGCTGGCGGTTGAGCATCACGGAGTCGAGGTGGGCCCGCAGCGCGTCGCCCACCTTGCCCTTGACCTCGTCGACCCGGTCGATCAGCTCGGCGAGGGAGCCGAATTGGCGCACCCACTTGGCCGCCGTCTTCTCTCCCACGCCGGGGATGCCGGGCAGGTTGTCCGACGGGTCGCCGCGCAGGGCCGCGAAGTCGGGGTACTGCGCGGGCGAGAGCCCGTACTTCTCCTGCACCCCGGCCGGGTCGAACCGGACCAGGTCGGAGACGCCCTTCCGCGGATACAGCACGGTGACGGAGTCGTTGACCAGTTGCAGCGCGTCGCGGTCGCCGGTACAGATCAGGACCTCGTAGTCGTCGCCGGCCCGCGTGGTCAGGGTGGCGATCAGGTCGTCGGCCTCGTAGCCCTCCTTCGCCAGCACCGGGATGGACAACGCCGCGAGGATCTCCTTGATCAGCTCGACCTGGCCCTTGAAGTCGTCGGGCGTCGCCGAGCGGTTCGCCTTGTAGTCGGCGAACGCTTCCGAGCGGAAAGTCTTGCGCGAGACGTCGAACGCCACGGCCACGTGGGTGGGCGCCTCGTCGCGCAGCAAGTTGATCAGCATGGAGGTGAACCCGAACACCGCGTTGGTGACTTGCCCGGTGGAGGTCCGAAACCGGTCGGCGGGCACCGCGAAGAAGGCCCGGTACGCCATCGAGTGGCCGTCGATGAGCAGCAGCCGCGGTGTGTCGTTCGCAACGGAGGTGTTCTGGTTGGGGCTCACGCTCGTGAGTCTAGGGTGAACGTCCGACAGCCTCGCTGCCCCTCGGCAGCGACTCCGATCGACCCGACCCAGGGAGCCACGCCGGTGACCGAGAACCCGTCCGAGGAGCGGTTGCGCGCCCTCCTGTCAGGCATTTCCCCCGAGATCGCCGAGCAGCAGTTGAACGACAAGCTCGGCATCACGTTCGTGGACCTGACCCCGGAACGCGTCAGCGGCACCATGCCGGTCAAGGGCAACCTTCAGCCCTTCGGGTTACTGCACGGAGGCGCCAACGCCGTCCTGGCCGAGTCGCTCGGGTCGGTCCTCGCTGCGTTGCACGCCGGTCCCGACAGGTTGGCGGTGGGGCTGGAGCTGTCGTGCACCCACCACCGTGCGGTGCGTTCGGGGTCGGTGACCGGGGTGGCCACTCCCCTGCACGTCGGCCGCTCGACGGTCACCTCCGAGATCGTCATCACCGACGAGTCGGGACGGCGTACCTGCACCGCGCGCCTCACCTGCATGGTGCGCGGCCGCAAGCCGAGCGCCTGAGAGGCTCGTCCCCCGCCCTCCCGAGTCCGGGATGGACATTCCGCGGACAGCCGCGAGCGGTACCGTTCGCGATGTCCCCCGACACGGTGGAAACCCGCGCCGCGACGCCTCGCCCGGTCTCGGCGAAAAGCCAGTTCAGCCGGGGAAAGTCGGGTGGCAGCGCCATTTCCGCGCCACGGGGTCGTGACCGTTCGGCGTCTGCTTGCCGCGCCTTCCGGCCGTTAGCCTTGCCGCCATGCCCGCCCACCTGCGTCCCGTCGACCTCGACGAGCCCGCCGCTTCCGGCTATCCGCACTACCGCGAGCTGCTGGGGACCGACCGGCTCTCGCCGCTGCGACTGCCGACCGAGGCGGAGCTCGCCGCTGCGGCGCGCCGGAGTCCGTGGCTGTCGGCCACCCGATCTCTGGCGTTGTGGGTCGGCGACGGACGTGTCGTGGACGACGCGACGGGCGGTTTGGCAAGGCGGGACGCGGCGCTGGCGGTGAAGGAGTTGTCGGCCTCCCGAACCGTGCCCGGCGGGCTCGCGCCCACACCGGTCGAGATCGCGCAGTGGTGGGAGCTCGCCGACGATCTCGGGTTTCTCGACTGCGCCGGGCACACCGCCACCGTGGCGTCCGGTGTGGACTCCTGGCCGGACGGTGACGACGCCACCGTGCTCGGTCTGTGGAAGCAGGCGTTCGCCTCGCTGTGCGCGTGGAGTCTTTCCCTCGACACCGAGTTGGCCGGGGAACCTCGGCTGCGGTTACACGGGGCCGGAGCCACCGTGCTGCCCTTGTTCGCGGCCAGGGAGAGCGGTCTCGGCCTGGCGGAGCTGAGCGCGATGGTTCGTGAGGTCGCGATGCTCGACGCCGACGGCGAGTGGTCGGCGGCGGTCTGGGACCGGTGGGTGGCGGAGCGCGGCGATCCCGCCGAGGTGCTGTACCGGCGGCTGGTTCAGCTGGGCGCGGTGGAGATTCACGCCGGGACGGTGCGGCTGACGGCGTTGGGGTTGTTCGCGCTGTGGTCGGAGATCAAGGCGGAGGTGGACATCCCGCTCCTGCCCGCCGTCGAGCACATGAGCGCGGCCGACATGGTGTCGGTGGCGCTGTTGGGCACCGCCGAACAGGTCGACGCGGAGTGGCGGGCGTGGTCGGCGACCCGCACGGCGGCCGAGGCCGCGAGCGAACTCGCCGCCGTCGCGGTGGCGGGCGGTGCGAGCGAGCGTGCCGCGGCGACCGCGTTGCTCCGAAAACTCGGCCCGGAAGCGCACGAGGTCTGGCACGACCTGCTGGAGGTGCCGGCGCTGCGCCCCTATGCCAAACGAGCTCTGGGCGAGGGTGAGTCGGCGGGGATGAGCCTTACCGACCACGACGTTGCGTGGTTGACGGCCGACATGTTCTGCGATGTCGACGTCGAGCATCCCCCGGACCGGATCGGCGAGCTGCTGGCGGCCACGGTCGCCGCGGGCGAGGAAGGAGTGTTCGACGTGTTGCGGCGACTCGACCATCCCGGCGCGGCCGCCGCGCTCCGCGTGTTCGGCCAGTACCACCCCGACGGGAAAGTCGCGAAAGCAGCACGCAGAGCCGCTTTCACGGCGCGGGCGTCGGCCACGCCGGATCGACCTTCCGGGCCGGGGTGAGCGGGCCTTACTTGCCGATGTTCTCGATGACCGCTTCGGCGACCGCCTTCATGGTGGTGCGCCGGTCCATGGCGGTGCGCTGGATCCAGCGGAAGGCGTCGGGCTCGGTGAGTCCCTGGTGGGTCATGAGCAGGCCCTTGGCGCGGTCGATGAGCTTGCGGGTCTCCAGCCGGTCGTTCAGGCTCTTGACCTCGGCCTCCAGGGCCTGGAGTTCGGCGAACCTGCTGACGGCGAGTTCGATGGCGGGCACGAGGTCCCGCTTGGCGAACGGCTTCACCAGGTAGGCCATGGTGCCGGCCTCGCGGGCGCGCTCGATGAGGTCGCGCTGGCTGAACGCGGTGAGGATCACCACGGGGGCGATGCGGTCACCGGCGATCTTCGCGGCCGCCTCGATGCCGTCGAGCTTGGGCATCTTGACGTCGAGGATGACGAGGTCGGGCTTGAGCTCCGAGGCCAGCTTGATGGCTTCTTCCCCGTCGCCCGCTTCACCGATCACCTCGTAGCCCTCTTCGCGAAGCATCTCGACGAGGTCAAGGCGAATCAGCGCCTCGTCTTCGGCGACGAGAACGCGGCGCTGCGGAGCGGGAGCGGCATCGTTGCTTTCGGTAGCCGCTTCGGTCACCGGATTCCTCCTGGGAACGTTCGACGGGTCTGGATTGGGGCGGTAGTCCGCTACCTCGAGATTACCGGTAATCGAGGGCGCGGTCGGGATGGCGTTCACCACGTACTGTGATCATCCCGAACTCTGATACGGCCGTTGTACAGGCATGTTGCCGTTAAGCTAACCCCGCCGCCACCCGGTGGAGCGACGGGCAGTAAACTACGGACTACGCCCCCGTAGCCCAATCGGCAGAGGCAGCGGACTCAAAATCCGTCCAGTGTGCGTTCGAGTCGCACCGGGGGCACTGGCTGTAACCACACGAAACGGCCCCTCACCAGGCACAACGCGGTGAGGGGCCGTTCTCGTACTGTCCGGCCGTGTCCGGCTACGTCCCGTCGTCACCGGCTGGCTGCGGTCTATTCGCGGTCTCGCGCGTAGGGCAGCTCGCCAGAACGGGCGCGTAGCCGCTTACCGGCTCACCAGCTCTCGGAGCTCGTCCGGCGTCAACCAGGGTGATGTGCGGTGGATCATGCGGTGGCAGTTCGAGCACAGCAGCACGAGGTCCTTCAAGCGGGTTGTCGTCTCTCCTGAGGCGTGCAGCGGGACTGCATGGTGGCACTCGATGTAGCCCTCCCCGCGGTCGCCGTAGACCTTGCCGAAGTCGAAGCCACAGACCTCGCACGCCAACCGATCGTGTGTCTTGAGAAACTCTTCGATCTTGCGCCTCCGTAGCTTCGGGTTGCGCTCCCGAGCCAGGTGACGCCTCTCAAGCAATCGCCCCTCAGCCGCCGCGGGCTCATCGCTCTCCTCCTCGGCAGGCGGATATGCGATCTCCTCGAAGAGGCCACGCTTTGCCCCTTCCCTGATCGCCGCGGCAGCAGCGCGCATCTCGTCAGGCCGTTCAAGGAAGTCCCGCAGCACTTCTCGGTCAATCGCGCCGCCTTTGGTGGGCTTACCGGTGTAGTCGGGATGCCAGGTGGCGATGTCGGCGGTCTTTCTCGAAACCCCGTTCGGGTTCCGGAACTTGGGCCCACGTACCTCCGGTGGGTGCAGCGGAAGGAGCTGTAGCAGTTCTGACAGTTCGTGAATGCGCGGGTCGTCCGCCCACAACCGGTACCAGTTGTTCTCGAACACAAGATCACATGCGAGGATGACTTCGTCCCGCACCCACGCTGGGGGTCGGGACGAAGTCACCTGGAATCCGAGCGCCTTTAGCCTCCTCGCGACCGTCTGCTCACCGCCCGAGAACTCTTGCGCTTGCAGTGGTTCCCGTCCTTCGAGATAGCCATGAGCAACACCGAGTATCGCCTTCGAGTCGTAGCTGTTCCCCTCGTGGAGCAGCAAGTACGAGCGTGCTTGCCCGTACCCGTACTTCGCCAAGAAGTCGTCTCGGCCAATTTGGTCGTGTTCAGCGATCGCTGCGAGCACCGCAGGACGTGTGACGTCGGAAATTCCCATGAAAGCAGGCTAGCTGCGCGAGATTAACGACGTGGCTTGTTCAATCGAGTTCCCTCGGCAAGCCGAGCACGCGGTTGATTCGTTCTCGTGCGGCGTCCTCCTGCCCAGCGAGGACCTTGGCGTAAATCTGGTGCAGGACCGCAACGGAATGGCCTGCCCATTCAGCCACCTGAGTCGACGGCACGCCTGCCGCAAGCCACGTCGACACGCATGCGTGGCGCAAGTCGTACGGCCGCTTTCCAAGCACAGAGGTGTACTCGGCTTCGGTGAGTGCCGTCTTCCGCGCCTTGTCCCACACCCTGGCCACGGTCGATTCGGCAATGTCTCCTCCGACGAGGTTGCGGAAGAGGCGACCGTCCCCAGCCGTTCCATGACGCTCGATGTGTGCGTGCAGCAGCTCGGTGAGCGGCGGAGGGCAAGGTACATGCCTGATCTCGCCCTTCCCCCTCTGCTTGAGCTGCCGCCTGTCCCGGCGCTTCCCGGAATCGGTCCATGCGGCCCCTGCGGTCGGGGCTGTTTCCGAGATGAGCAATTCGCCCCATCCAGAGGACGGGAGCTGTAGGTCTTGCTTGCGGAGCATCGCGGCCTCTTCCGGCCGCAGCCCGGAGTAGTACATGGCTCCGAAGAAGGCGACGAGCATCGGGCCAGAGGACCGGCGAGGCTGTCCGTCGACACGCTGTTCACCAACGGCGGCGAGTAGGCGACGGGCCTGCTCCGGATTGATGACCACGCGCTTGTCGATGGCCTTGACTTCCTTGGGCGCAGTCCACTTGATGTCTCGGAGTCCGTTCACCCGAAGCAGCCGCCTCTCGACTGCGTACTCAAGCGCGTTGTAAAGAACAGCCCGCTTCCGAGCGACCGTCTTGGCCCCCGCAGGCTTGCCGTCCATCCGCAACGCCAACTGTTCGAGCACGCGACGTACAACAGCCGGATCCTCCAGCCGGGAGACCGGCAAGGTGTTCCCGTCGAGCCAGCGCAGCGCCTTCTCGACATCCCTTGGCTTGTCACCAGTTCGCCGCTTGGTGTTGAAGGCCCAGCCAGTCATCGCCCGGCGCAAGACCTTGTCTTCGGGCTTGCCTCGCGCCGATGTGAGCATGGCGAGCGTCGCTGTCGCCATCGTGTCAGCGTTACCGGCACGGGACTTCGCCGCCGCCCGTGGCCACTTCATGTCGATGTACTCCTGAGCGAAAGAGAACCACGGCTTGTCGTCGAGGTCACGGCCGACACTCAGCGGAAGACCATCCGACACGCGGAAGGCCTCCCCTGCCTTCTGCGCAGATACAAGCATGGAACGAAAGCTGTCTGCGAGGGAGCGGGTGGCATACGACTTCGACCGTTCCTTGCCGCCCACCGACCAGCGAACGACATACGACTTGCGCCCTGGCTTACCGTTCTGCGAGCGGCCCATCTTCTCCCTGAGCTGCCAGATACGGACCTCGAAAGTCGTCTCCATCAAGCAGCGGCCTCCTCGGTGTGAGCGTCGAGCCACCGATCGAGATCACTCCGGCGGATACGGATCTCTCCGTTCGGCAGCTTGATGCACCTCGGCGCACGTCCCTTGGCGCGCCACTCGTAAAAGGTTGATCGAGCGATGTCGAGTTCTGCGCAGAGCTGCGCGACTGTGAGTTGTTGACGCTGACCCATTCCTGTCCTTTGCTGCGTGGTGATGCTGGGCAGTGAGCCGGAGATGTCCGCTACAAGCGCTACAAGCGCTACGTGCCTGGTCAGAGGCGTAGCGGATGGTGAGCGTGTAGCGGTTGTTGCCGCTACACGCGCGACGATCGCGAAGGTGTAGCGCTTACATCCGCTACACCCGCCGTGTCCGCTACAGCGCTGACCTGCGGTGTAGCGGCAGTAGCGGCAGTAGCGGCTGCGGGCAGGTAGCGGCTCCAGGCGTCGGCGAGGCCGCCGTCACCGTCGCGCCGGTAGCCCTTGGCTACCGCTCCAGTGGGTTGTCGGATGTTGCCGGAGCGGACGCCGTATTTGCCGAGGAGTTTGCCCAGTCCGCGGGCGTCGAGGGGCTTGCCCTGATACTCGGCCCAGGGTGCTTCGTCGAGGTTGTGTAGGGCGGTGAGGATGTCGGCGGTGGTCATGCGGTCGGTGTCGCGGTGGATGTAGAGCTGGCGGAGGTCGGCGAGGAGGCGGATGCCGAGGCTGTCGGGTTGGGTGGCGGCGTTGGCCACGAAGTACTCACACGCCGCCCGGGCGGTTTCGGGCCAGTGGTCGCCTGCCTCGTCGGCGATGGCGATCAGGGGCCGCCAGATTTCGGCGGAGCGGTCCCGCACCGAGGGCGGCATGGTCGGCCGGGCCGCCCCGACCCGCTCCCCCACGGCGGTCATCCACGCGGCCAGCCGCTCGCGCAGGGGGCGGGCTTCGCGTTCGACGTCTTCTTCCCAGAACTCGGCGACGTGTTCGTCGGCGCGGCGGCGTTTCATGTGCACGGTGATGGCGCGGGTGGTGATGGTGGCCGGCATGTGCCCCGCGATCCCGGCCAACGCGGCCGGGGCGTAGACGGGAAAGCGCTCCACCTTCATCGCGCGGGCGTCGCCCACACAGCGGGCGATGGTGGCCGAGCGCTTGTACCCGGCATTCAGCATCGCGCGGAGGTCTTCGTTGTTGCCGCCGTTCTTCGGGTTGAAGATCGCATCGACCTCGTCGAACAGGATCGTCACCGGCCCGTCGGCCACCATGCGGAACAGTGCCGCGGTGGTGGCCGAGATCGTCATCTCCGGGGCACGGACGAGGAACTGGGCGACCTCGAGCACGCGGGTTTTGCCGCTGCCCGGCTCAGCCGAGTCCAGGATCAGCCGCGGGGTGACGTAGAAGTGGTCGGCGGCGTGGGTGTGGGCATACCAGAGGGCGAGCATGGGGGCGCAGTGCTCGCTCGGGAAGGCGTTGTAGCGGGCCACGAACTCCCGCACCGCATCCAGCACGCTCGCCCCGGACTCCTCCCCCGGCGGGGGCGGCCCGAGCCACGACAAGGGCCGTTCCGGAGCGGCCTCGGGTACCTCGGCACTCGGGGTCGCGCCGCCGTCGGCCACGCTGGCGGTGCCGGTGTGGGTGGCGTGCCAGACGGCCTGGCAGTTCTCGGAGCAGAAGTCCGGTGACGGCGACTCCCCGCGCTCTCGGCCGCACTGCACACACGCGGCGGTGGGGTCGGTGTCCTCGGTTAGGGCGTCGATGGCCGACAGTAGGGGATCGGGTGTGGGCATCAGGCACGCTCCTGGGCGGGCGGGTTGGCGATGGTGAGCAGCACGTCGGCGTGGCAGGGGTGGCCATCCAGCGGGCACCAGCACGCCAGGTCCCGTCCGGCCAACTCGGTCCGGGCGGCGGCGAGCAGGTCGGGCCTGCCGGTGATCCAGGCGCGGTAGCGGGCCACAGCCGCAGCACGAGCGGCGGGGGTGGCTGCGCAGCGGAACGGGTTGCCGAACCGGGTGGGGCGACCCACGTAGACCGCGCCCACCGGAAGTGCCCTGCCCCGGCGCCGCTGTATCCGGCGAGGTCGGTGAGGGGAATGCATTACGCCGCCACCTCCGCATCCGAACGCGACGGCAGGCTGCGGGGCTGGGTGCGGCCCTTGGCCAGCCCGGCGGCGATGACCCGCGTGACCTCGGCCGGGGTGCAGCCGCACTCGGCGGACACGAGGGCGTGGGCGGCATGGGTGAGCTCGGCGCGGGCGTGCTCGGCATCAAGCAGCCCGCCGCCGACGAGCCGCCCCACCCGGTACGCCGCCCGCGACAGCACCTCGTTGTGCCGACCGGGCGGAGCGGAACGCACTTCGTCGCACTCCCCGCGCAACGCGCTGGCGGCATACGCGCTCGGCCGCGCCACCGGCCCCACACCCGCCGACGAGGTAGCGGGCGCGGGACGTTCGCAAAGGACTTGCAGCAGCCAGCCGGGCAGCGGGGCCGGGTCGGTGTCGTCGGCCAGCTCGTATCCGCCCTCGGCCAACACCGAGCCGGGCGCGACGACGTAGCCGCCGCCAGAGCGGGTGTCGATGCGCGGCGCGAGCTGCCCAGCCGTGTTCCGCAGCCGCACCCCCGGCGGGAGCGTGAAGTACAGGTGACGGCCACCCGAGGGCGTGGCCACGGTGTAGGTCGCGGGCAGCTCCACGCCACGCTCGTCGGCGAGCCTGGTGAGGGCGGTGGCACCGTCGACCTCACCGGGCTGCTTGGCGGTGTCGCAGTCGACCACCAACAGCCGCGACGGCCCGGTAGCGAGGCCGATGTTGAACGCGCCGCTGCCCCAGCAGCGCGCGATGCGGTCGCGGTCGATGGTGGCGCGGGCCTCCCACCCCCGGACCGCGGGCCGCTTAGAGGCGGATACGAGGGGGAAGACGTGCCAGCCCATCGCGGCGCAGTACAGCGCCCACTCCCGCAACACATCCTGACTGGACATCGGGGCAACTCCTTCCTCACGCGAGGCCGTGGTCAGAGGTGGATGCGGCCCAGACGGACCAGCTCCGCCGCTCGACGCTCGATGTGCGCCCAGCGGCGGGTGACGAGTGCGCGGGCCTTGCCCTCGGACAGTCCGCCGCCGAGTTCCCGGACCGCGTCGCGGAACAGGCGGATGTCGTGGCTGCTGTGGCCGCGGCGAGCGCGCCCCAGCCTGTTCGCACGCAGCCAGCGGTCTTCGGCCTCGAACCCGGCCCAGCAGCCGATCGCGAACGCCCGAAGCTGCCCGGGCTGCGGGTAGTAGCGGACGTGGCAGGCACCGTCGTCGCCGGTGTGCTCGACTCCTCGGACTTCCAGGCCGCCGTCACGCCACGCCCAGGCGTGCCCGAGTTCGTGGACGGCGATCTGCAACTGGCGGGGGTCGTCGGGATCGCGGCGGGTGGAGAACAGCCAACCCATAACGGGACTCCTATCGTCACTCTGTGTGGCTACAGGTGGGTAGGGGGTGCCGTGGCGACGCGGCTTGGGGAAGCACGTCGCCTGGTGTTGCGGATGCTTTTTGAGGGGCAGGGAACGGTGCGGGAGGGCGCCTCCCCAGACTCCCCGAAGCGGCTTCTCTGCAGGTCACTTCGGGGAGAGCGGTCTGGGGAGGCAGTCGGGGAGATCTCCCCGCCTCCCCAGGTGGCTCCCCTACTCGCTGTCGGCGTCCGGGGTGGTCTCGCCATCCGCGCCGTGATCACGTTCGGTGATTGCGGCGCGGACCCGTTCGGCGCTGACGTTCATGACACCGTGGGACTTGTAAGGCGCGGCGTCGTGCTCGCTGAGGTAGGCGCGCAGACGTTCCAACGTCCAGTCGCCGTAGGTACGGGCGTCGAGCTGGGCGAGCCCGTTGATGACTTCCTGCGTGCGCAGGCGGGACTTGTCGCCGAGCACGGTGGCGATGTCGGCCAGCGGATCACGGGCCTGTGTGGGCTCCTGTTCGGCGGGTTCAATCGCGGCTTCCTCGCGCAGAGCGACGGCGCGCTCGACGACGGGGGTGATCTCGTCGACGCCCTTCTCCTTGCGCACGTAGTGGGAGCGGATCAGGCCGGGTTTCTTGGCGAACCCGGCGGCCATGGCGGTGCCGACGTCCTCGCCCGCGACCAACGTGGTGGCGGAGTATCCGGCCTTGTGCATGCCGGTACCGAGGATGGCGTCGTTGCCTTGGTGATCGTTGATGGCGAAGGCCACCCGATGGCTTGCCGTTTTGGAGATCCCGCGCGGGAGGCTGCCTGCGTCGGCGTCCGGAGTGATCCACAGCATCGTGATCGCGGTCTTGCGGGCCTTCTTGGTGACCTTCAGCGCGAGCTCTTTGGCCAGCTCAGCACGCTTCTTCTCTTCCTTGCTGCCGTTGTGTGGGGTGAACAGCTCGTGCACCTCGTCGAACACGACCACGCGAGGCCGCAGGCGCGGGTCACGCTCGGCGAGTTCGCGGGTGACCTTGGCTTCCTCCCCGCCGAGATCCTCCAGGATCTTGCCGCGTTCGCTGACCTCGTCGACGAGCTCGTGCAGCTTGTCCATCGCGGCTTCGATGTGCTCTACCTCGTCGCCCTTGACCAGGGAGCGCAGCCGCGGCTTCATCGGGTCGTAGTCGACGTTGTAGGCCAATACGTGCACGTCGATGTCGACGAGCGGGTCGAGCATCGCGCCCAGCAGCAGGCAGATGACCAGCGACGACTTGCCCGAGCCCATGATTCCGGCGATCAGGTAGTTGCTCGCCATGAGCTTGGCGATGACCTGCTCGCCTCGGGCGTCGACGGCCACGGGCACGCCCTTGAAGTAGTCGGCGGTGCCCTCGTGCAGCAGCGGCCACTCCGGCACCGGACCGGTGAGCATGCCCTGATCTGCCACCCACAGATCGAGCACGCCGGGCTGGTCCTTCGGCTCAGTGGGCCAGACCTCGATCGGCTTGCGCAGCAGGTTGTGCGCCAGCACGTGCTTGCGCTTGGCGATCTCCTCCACCGGCACCTGCCGCGGCAACAGCAACTGTGTGTGCCAACCGTTGCCGACGCGGGTGGTCGGTGACACCCACCGCGGCTGCCAACCTTCCTTGAACGCCCTGGTCAACGGGCCATACCCGAGCTCGCGCAGCGCGGCCAGAATTGCGCCCTCATCCGGCACCATGTCCCGGCCCGCAGCCTCGTCCCCGGCCACGGTGGTCCACTTCGGTTGCCAGTCCGAGTGCTTGCGGCCCTGGTCCCACAGGTAGAGCACGCCGAGCCCAAGGCCGCCGGTAAGCAGAGCGACACCGTAGGCAGTGCCGAACCACCACAGCCAGCGAATGGCGTCGATGGCCGCGCCGAGCGGTTCGAGCACCATGCCGGCATCTCCGTCGGCGACGGCCAGCACGATGCCCAGCGCGAGCAGCAATCCAATGCCGGAGGCGGCGCAGATGGCGATGGCTTTGGCGAGGTGGGCGGGAGCTTTGAGCCAGTCCATGTGCCGCTCGTGCCGCTGCTGCCGCGCTCGCGCCTCGCGCTCCTCCCACTCGCCGAGGCGGTCCCAGTCGCCCTGGGCCTCGGCGGCCCGCAGCAGCCGCTCGTAGCGGCTCGTGCCGCGCGAGTCCCGTACCCGCCTCGCCACCACAGCCGCCCCGGCGGGGATGTAGAGAGCGTGACGGATCGCCGACTTGGTGCCGGTGACCACATACGGGGCGGAGGCGCGCCGCCACTCGACGGCCTGCTCGGCCATCCGCAACCGGGTCTCCTCGCTGATGTGTGGGACCGGCAGGCGGCGGGTGTTGAACGTCGGCCGCGGGGTCTCGGCCACGATCTCGGCATCGATCACATCGTCGGCCGACTGAGCTTCCGGGCGCAGCGGCACCACAGTGGCGTCCTGTGGCTCGGGGTCGCGCTCGTGGGTCATCGGTCCCCCTTCCGGTTCGCGTTGGTGTTGAACTCATCCCGCAGGCGAGCGGCCTTGTCCTTGCCGCAGCGCATCTCGCGTGCGATGCGGCGAGCCGACCAACGGACGGCGTCCGGGTTGGCCTCGATCAGTGCCTTGAACTCGGCGCGCAGCGCTTCCCAGGGACGCGTCGGGCGTCCGCCGCGGTTCCCGGTTTTCGCAGGTCTATTGCCGTGAGGCGGGGTTTCGGGACGGGGTGTCTCCGCCGTGGCCACGCCCCCACCACTCAGCTCCTCCTGTTGCTCGGCGCGTGCGGTTTCGGCGTCGATCAGTGCGGCGATCTCGTCGTCGAGCACGTCGTGCGGACCTGGGCGATCCAGTGGTGAGACCTCCCGGCGCAGCCGTTCGGCACGGTGGCGGCCAAGGCGATAGACGCCGGGCTCGAACACCAGCCGAGCGGTGCCGTCGGTGCCGATCTCCACGGCAGCATCGGCGATCGCAGCCTCGCGTGCCTGCTCGACCTTGCGGGCGGCCATCCGTTCGATACGGGCCTCGGCCCGCTCCCGCTTCGACCGAGGCTGCCCGGCCACGGCCATTTGATGCAGCAGCACACCGGCGATGGAGACCACGCCCATCACCACCGAGGCATCCCATCCGATGGTGATGCCCTTCAGCGCGTTGAGCCCCGCGGCGAGCCCGGTGGCCAAAGCGACGCCGACTTGAAGCCAGAACACCGACGCACCCGGCGCGGTGCGGCGGCGGTGGTGCACCGCGAACGCACACGCCCACATCGACAACTCGGTCACGACGGGCAGCAGCCAGCCGGTGAACGGCCACGCCGACCCCGCGTAGAGGCGTTCGCCGTAGGCGGCCATGGCTGGAGCGCTCATCACGAATGAGACCAGGGCGATGCTGTAGATGGACAGCGCCACCTTGTTCTCAACCATCGTCGCGGCCACGGCCTTGGCCGCTGCCCGACGAGCTACCTTGCGGGCGGCTTTACGGGCCTCGCGCGCCCGCTGGTCCTTGCGCGCCTCGGCCTTGGCTGCTGCTTGGTCCTTGCGACGCTGCTCGGCCTCCAACTCGCGGTCCCGCCGCCGCTGCTCGGCCTCAGCCAACCGGTCAGCGCGGGCCTGCTCCGCCTTCGCCGCCCGATCCTTACGCAACTCCTCCTTGAACGTGCTCATCAGGCGCTCTCCTCCCGCTCGGTGGCGGACCGGTCGTGGGTGGCGCGGCGGGCGGCCAACTCGGCCCGTTGCTTCTGCCAGCGGGCATCGCTGTCCTGCCGCTGGCGGCGGTAGGCGCGCTTCGCAGCGGCGATGCGAGCGGCCAGCAGGAGCCCGGCAATCGGCAGGGCGGCGGGGTGCCACAGCAGCAGCCCTCCGAAGCCGAGACCGGCGGCGGTGAGAGTTTCGGGCGCCCAGTAGCCGACCTCGGAAGCGATGTCGTCGGCGAGGCTGCGGTAGCCGGGGCGGGCGCGCTCCGCCAGCTCCGCGCTGGCCGGTTCAGGACGGGTCATCTCAGACATGGGCGGTCCTCCTCCCGTGCTCAGTGGTCTCAGAGGTGACGGCGGCGGCCAGGCGGGCGTCGAGGCCGGTCTGGGCGGCCAGCAACAGCCGCGCAGCCAGGGCGAGGGGCCAGCGGATGAGGTGCAGCAGCAGGAACACCGCCAGCGCGGCGGCGAATCCGGCCAGCCGCCAGGGGCCGTGCTGCTGCATGACGTCGAACACCGACATCTCAGGCCACCTCCTTGCCGATGGCCTGGGCGAACAGCGTGGCGCAGTCCCCGCAGTCACACTCCGGTGGGCGCGTGACGGTGTCCAGCCAGGTGCCGTCGAGCGTGCCGCGCCACGACGGGATGACTTCCGGCCTGCCGTAGATGGGCTCGGTGCACCGGCACCGGTAGTCGGCGCATGAGCGGGTGCCGGTCAGAGGGTTGGAGGAGTGCCAGCGGTCCAGATGGCCGCACTCGCACCGGTGAACGATCAACATCACCGATCGCCCCCACTCAGCGGGGCCTCGTTGCTTACCATGGGTGCCTTCCCTTCGAGTTGCTGACTGGTTGGGGAGCCCGGCCCGACGGGCAGTTCTTGGCGGAATGAGGCCGTCGGGCCGGGGCGGTGCTAGAGGGTGGTGGCGCGGTGGCGGGCTTCCTGCCCGGCGGTCATCAGCGCCATGAGCGCGGTGGTGAGGTGCTCCACGGTTGCTGCGCTGATCTGGTGTGCGCGGGCCACCTCGGGTGACTGGGAGTCGGCCAGCACGCGGCGCATCCGCTCTCGCAGGGCGTCGAGTTCGCCCTGAGCGCGGTGGAGGAGTTCGCAGACCTCGTCGACGCGGGCGGCTGCACGGTGCAGGGATTCGATGATCAGACCGATGTCGGACACGGTGGTTTCTCCCGGATCAGTGGTGGTCGGTGAGGGTGGCGGAGTACTGGCGCAGCGCTTCGGCGACGGCGGCCATCCCGCCGCGGGCCGGGTCGCACTGGGCCTGGGCGACACCGGCGGCCTCGACGGCCGGGCCGGAGAGGTCGACCAGCAGGCCGATCGTCTCGGCGATGGCCTGCTCGGTCTCGGCCAGCAAGGCGGTGATCGTCTCGGTCTCGCTGATCATCTGCTGGGCCTCGGCGCGGACGTGCGCGAGATCGGGCGTGCTCATCAGGGGCATCTCCAATCGAGGGTTGAGAGGGTCAGCGGATGCGGCCGGAGACGCTGCGGGCCTGCACGAGGTGGACGTGGCCGCGGCGGGTGATCGAGCCGGACACGGTCTCCACCCGCACCGGAGTTGAGCCGGTGACGGCCACGGCCACCGCGCCGGAGACGGTGGCGATCGAGCCGCCGCTCTGAGCGCCGTGGACGGCCACCGCGCCGGAGGTGGTGTTCAGTGACAGCGGCCCGGTGGTGGTGTCGAGGTGGATCGCGCCGGACACGGTTTGGGCGGAGACGGCCCCGGCCTGCCCGCGCTGGGTGATCGAGCCGGAGACAGTGTCTGCCCGCACCGAGGTGCCGCTGGGCACGGCGACGATCACCCGCACCGCCCCGCCACCAGCCGAGCCGATGGACACGCGATGACCTCCGATGAACACGCCACCACCGCCGACGGTGACGTTGCCGTTGCCGGTGACCACCACGCCGACACCACCGAAGTTCATGTCGCCGCCGCTGTGGAAAGCGCCGCTGAAGGTCTGTGTGACGGTGCGCCCGTTGACGATCGTCGTGACGCTGTTTCCGTGCCCTGAGACCGTCTGCACCACGCTGCCGCCGTGGCCACCGCGGTGGCCTCCGTCCTGGGGCAGCCGCACGATCAGCGTGCTGCCGGACTGGCGCACCTCGGCGCGGCGGATGCGATCGGTGGCCTGCTCGTCCCCGTCGACCATCGGCACCAGCGTCACCGTCGCCCGGCCACCCTGGGTGCAGTCGATGGTGAGCGAGTCCGCCACACCCGAGGCGTGCACCGCATCGATACCGCCGCTGAAGTTCTCTGTCCTGCTCATGCGCAAAGCTCCCTGAAAGTCGTGTAGTCCGTTGAAAAGCCGGAGAGGACCGGTCAGACGAGGGCGGTGGTCAGGGCGGCGGCGAACAGCCACGCCCAGTGCCAGGACTGGTCCAGCACATACGCCCCCGTGCCCAGACTCGGGTTGTCGTCACGTCCCGCCCGCGGAGCACCGAGCCGGTAGAAGTCACCACGGCCCAGCAGCTCGGCCAGCCGCGCCAACGTCGTGCGGCGATCCGCCCAGTAGTGCGTCACCGCGCTGACGATCTGCCCGGCCACGAAGCCACCGACGGTGATCGACAACCCCAACACCGTCCACACCAGGCCCACCGCCAACGCGGTCACCACGGTGTAGGTGGCGACGTGCTTGGCGCAGTTCCAGCGCCCCACCCAACCCGCGCGGCCCTTGTTCCCGGCCTGATGACTGCTCTGCCCCCAGTGATCCACCACCTGATGCGCCACCAACAACGACGGCAACACCACCGCGAACGTCATCGCCGCTTCCAGATCGGCCACCATCACGCCGCCTCCCCACCCAACTCCCCGGCATCCCAGCGCGACGGCAACGACCGCAACACCGCCCGCTCACCCCGACGCGCCGCACGCCACGCCCGCTGCGCATCGGTGAACGAGCGATCCACCCGCACCACCGCCGCGTGCGCCTCGGCCGCCAACTCCCGATCCACCTCCGCCAACAGCCACTCGATCTCCGCGCGCTCCCTCCGCGCTGCCTCCTCCTCGCGCTCCACAGCCACCAGCGCGTCGACCTCGAAGGCCGCCCGCGCCGTGCGATCCGTAATCCGTCCCGTCTTCATCTCGCTCCTTCCGGTTGATGACTTCACTTAACTTAAGTCAGCATGAGTCATACTGTCGCTCCGTCATCCGGGTGAACTAGGTCAGTGAAGGTCATCGCCAGCTAAGATCGGCCTGTGTCGACCGAAGAGCTGGGACTTGCGCGCTACGAGCGCGTAGCTGAAGCCATCCGTCGGGCTGTTCGGACTGGCGAACTGAAGCCAGGCGAGCAGCTACCTGCGAGCCGTGAGCTGGCCAAACAGCACGGCGTCGCGCTGAATACGGCGCAGCGGGCTGTGAACGTGCTCCGCGACGAAGGCTGGCTGGTTGTGCGGCCCACCGTCGGAGCGTTCGTGAGCGGTTCGATTCCTGAGCCCGAAGAGGACTTGCGGCAGGCGGTCTCCGACCTGCAGAAGACCGTCGCGAAGCTCGAAGACAGGCTGTCGCAGGTTGAGGCGTCCATCAGGTCTACGCCACCTGCCGAATAAAGCTCGCCAGCCCGTCGACGACCTCGCCCAGCCAGCCGAAAATGTTCGTTGTCCACCCGGCAGCCTCGCTCGGATGCCGCACAACGATCGCGAAGAGCGCCAAGCCCACCAACCCAGCGATCAACTTGGGCACAATGCTGCTGCCACCCGTCGGCATCGGGATCATGCCGGACTTCTTGCTCATGGTCGCCTCCTGTCGAGTCTTTGTGGCGATTGTTCCCGCCCTGTGATGACTCAAGGAGACCGCGAATCGCCGGACGCTTACACCACGTTCCCGGCGACATCTGAAGACGTCTGAATCAGCGAAAGTGTCCCGAAAACGTCCCGGAACGTCCTAAGGTGACGACCATGGCCAATGATCGACTTCGCACAGCGATGATCGCGGCAGGGGTCACGGCCGAAACCCTCGCGACCAAGGTCGGCGTGGACCCGAAAACGGTCGAGCGCTGGATCGGCAACGAGACACGGAAACCGCATCGCAAGACACAGCAACAGGTCGCGAAGGTGCTCGGTACCCGGGACATCGACCTGTGGCCGGCACCGTCCACCGAGCTGCCGACGAACGGACTCGAGAGCGAGCTCGTGTACCTGTACCCGTCACGCTCATCGATCACTGGAGTGACGTGGGAACGACTGATCAACGGCGTCCGGCAACAGATGGACGTCCTCGTGTTCTCCGGCGCGTTCCTCGTCGAGCAGTACAACCTCGTGCCGATCATCCGCGACAAGGCCGCCCAGGGCGTCCGCTTCCGCTTGCTCGTCGGCGACGAGACCTCACCGGCAGTTATCCAGCGGGCCGTTGACGAGGGCACCCCTGGTGGCTTGGAGGGTCGCGTGCAGATGATGCGCCGTTACCTCGCCGACGTCGCCGGACTCGACGGCGTCGAGGTCCGCACCCACGGCACGATCCTGTACAACTCGCTCTACCGCTTCGACGACGACCTGCTCGTCAACGGCCACGCCCACGGCGGCCTCGCCGGACAAAACCCCGTCATGCACCTCCGGCGCCTGCCCACCGGGCAGATGTGGCAGCACTACATGCGCTCCTTCGAGCGAGTATGGGAGCAAGCAACCCCCGAGCCGACCAGCTAGGAGTCGACCGACCATGGCACGCATCGACTACATCGACGACCCGAACGCCCCCGCCATCAACAGCGTTGTGCCCTCGGTGACCGTCGTCGTCCGCGATGACCAGGGCCGCATCCTGCTCATTCACAAGGTCGACAACGACCTCTGGGCGCTCCCCGGCGGTGGCCACGACCCGGGGGAGCGCATCACCGACACCGCCGTCCGCGAGACCAAGGAAGAGACCGGTATCGACATCGAAGTCACCGGCCTCGTCGGCACGTACACGAACCCGAACCATCGCATGGCCTATCCCGATGGCGAAGTGCGCCAGCAGTTCTCGCTGTGCTTCCACGGCCGCTGGATCGGCGGTCAGCCGCGGCAGGACAACACCGAAACCAAGGCGGTCCGCTGGGTCGACCCCAGCGAACTCGACCGCCTCACCATCCACCCGTCCATGCGTATGCGCATCGAACACGCACTCGACACGAGCCGAACGCAGCCCTACCTCGGGTGAACCCGCGCCAAGCGTTCCTCAGTGCGGACCACGCACTCCTTTAGGATCGGAGCGGCCTTGACCCACGTGCGATGCACCGGGTCATCGGGCGGATAACGCTTTAAAATCTCGGCGATCCGCTCGTTGTACGTCAGAGCCTCGCCACCCGGCCCCGTGGTTAGGTCAGCGGTGACCAGTACATCTAAGATTGAATCAGCGGGGAGGGGGAACTCGCTCAACCCAGTGGACAGGCCACGCTCAGCGGCTTCGAACCTAGCCCCCGAGTGATGAGCGACGAGGTTGACGACCTGTTCTGGCCAGCTCCCTGCGCGCAGATAGCGAGCACCGTCGAGCGGGTGAAAATGAGTGTGCCTGAGCTTCGGCGAGTAGCCGATGTCATGCAGCCAAGCAGCAGCTAGCAGCGTGTCCCGGTCTTGCTCTGCAACAGCTTTGTTGAGCAACTCAGCTTTGGCCGCTACAGCTCGCACATGGTGCCACCGCCGCCCAAGCGGCTCCAGGAACTCCTTCGCCAAATCAGCAGCTTCCCTCACGATATCCACCCAGCCACAGTACCCTAGGGACGATGAATCAAGAAGCGCAGCACTATAACCGCGAGCGTACTTGGAAATAGAAGCTGGGAACTTTTACCAACACCAGCAAACACACAAATCAGCACCTCCACAAAACTATACAGCACACCGGACGCACACCATTTATATAAATCAATAAGGGAATCGCGAGTGAAAATCCTAGCATTCGAGGCAGACCAGGTAAGCGCCGTTGCCGATGTAGTGATGGCGCTAGGATCAGTCGGCGCACTTGCAGCCGCTATCTCAGCCGGACGTGCAGCCTGGCGGAGCCATAAACAGCAATACGAGCAGCTCGAACTAACTCGACAGCAAGTCGAAGCAGAGGCAGAATCCCAGAGAGAACAGCAGGCCAGCAAATTTGACATATGGGCGGAATTGGTAGAAACCCAAAGCAAAAAAGTGCGCGCAATGTTGAGGGTCAAATACTACAATGGAAACCCCAATGCGATAAGAAACATTCACATTTGGTTCAATTTCCTAGAGGCGTCAACAAAGACGCCACCCGAGCTAGCTTCGTTTTTCTACGTAAACCTTGCACCGACAACCGAGCCGAAACGGCTCAACACACTGGAAGACGAGCTCGCCGACTCCCTTTTTAAGTTATTGAAGATCGACGAATCGACAATAATGGACGAAAAGAATACCAAACTAGTGACCACCCTCAAGAACATGTCACTTGGAGTTCAATTCACCGATTCCCGCTCTCAAACATGGATTCGCTGGCCGGACGGCACCCTCGAAAGAAAGAAAGTTTTCACTGACAGCAACGCTAAGAGGCTCGGGTCGAGACCGAGTGCACACAACAAGGCCCGCCCCCGCAATAGCACCGCATATCCGCGAATTCCTCGGCGAATTGGACAAGCCAGAAATCCGAATTGGAGACTTTGACCAGGATCCTTCATCTAATCGTGAAACAAAACCTCATCGGTGCACCCGAACTGACAGCGTCCTCAGCGCGTGCCTACACGGAGTTTATGGAACTACGGATGCCAGCGCGGCCCATACACGGTTCCGCCGCCGGACTAGCTGTCATTACACCTGGTCAGCACACGTTTGGTGATTCCCCTCAAAATCCGTCCAGTGTGCGTTCGAGTCGCACCGGGGGCACTCTCCGTAAGCACACGAAACGGCCCCTCACCAGGCACAACGCGGTGAGGGGCCGTTCGTGTGTTGTCCGGCTGTGTCCGGCCGTCAACCGCTGTTACCGGCTGTCTGTGGACCATGTGTGGACCGGAAAGCATCGGCTGTCGGGCCCGGCGCTCTGTCGATGCGTTCCCTGGCGGTGTCCTCTTGCCCTGCGATGACCTTGGCATGGATCCGGTGGAGGACGCCCACGGGGTGGCCGACCCATTCGGCGACCTGGGTCGAGGACACCCCGGCCGCCAGCCAGATGGACGCAGGCGTGGCGGAGATCGTAGGGGCGCCTGCCGAGTACGGCAGGCGTACTCGGCCTCGGTCAGCGGCGGTGGGCACGGTACGTGCCAGCCCTCTCCCCTACCCCGCTCCTTGAGCTAGCGACGAGCCCGCCGGTCACCGGTATCCGTCCAGGCCGCTCCCGCAGTCGGCGCGGTCCGGGACAACAGCAACTCGCCCCACTCCCGTTCCGGAAGCTGCAGATCAGCTTTGCGCTCCTCGGTGCGAACCACGCACTTTCAGGATCGGGGCGGCCTTGATCCACGTGCGGTGCACAGGATCGTCAGCTGAGTAGCGCTCCAAAATCTCGGCAATCCGCTCGTCGTAGGTCAATCGCTCCCCGCTCGGCCCGGTCGTCAGATCAGCAGTCACCAAAGCATCCATCACAGGGGTGTCCTCGAACGGGAAAACCTCCAACTCGGCTGATAAGCCCCGCTCGGCTGTCTCAAAGCACGCACCCGAATGGTGCACCACAAGGTTGACGATGCGAGCAGGCCAACCCTCTGCCCGGAGATAGCGGCCCCCGTCCAGCGGATGGAACCTGGAGTGCCCGATCGTCGGGGCATACCCGATGTCGTGCAGCCATGCTGCGGCCAGAAGCACGGGCCGGTCTTCCTCATCAACTACAGTGCTGACTTCTTCTGCTCTTGCCGCAACGGACTGAACATGCAGCCAGCGGCGACCCAACGGCTCAACAAGATCCTGGGCGAGGGCGGCGGCGTCCGTAACGAGACTCACTCCTCCACGCTCCCCTCGGCAGGGCTTATCGAATGCAAGTTCCACCGCCAAGGGAGTTGATCGAACCACCTGACTACATGTGATCACCGGAAGCGGCATAGTGCTGTCATGGCATGGCTGTGGTGGCGTCGAAAAGACGCTTCAGACCGGAGACACCGGCCGTTGTCGTGGCGGTGGATAGCGTTCTATGCCGCAATGGCTCTGAGCATCGGCGGTGCAGTGATGTGGTCTTTATGGCCACCGCCATTGAAATCACTGGCTGAAGAGATTAAGGCTCGAGCAAATGCAGTCCAGGTCGGGTTGGTGGCTGTCGGTGCGGCGGGGGCGGCGTTCACACTGTGGCTAGCAGTACGACGGCAAAGCACCACCGAAGAGGATTCACGGCAGCAGCGGATGACCGAGCTCTACACTGCTGCTGTCGAGCAGCTCGGTCATGACAGCGCTGCGGTACGTCTCGGCGCATTGTATGCGCTGCAACGGCTGGGCCAGACCTATCCCGAGCAACGGCGGGCGATTGTCAACGTGTGGTGCGCCTACCTGCGAATGCCGTTTCGCGACCCCGACGCAGACGGCTTGGAGGAAGAAGAGCGCGAAAAGCGCCGTCAGGAGCTTGAAGTACGGCTAACAGTGCAGCGGCTGCTGCGCGAACACGCCCACTCCGGCCCGCACAACGGCAAGCCCGCCTCACCTCGCTTCTGGGGTGATGAGCTGGATGTCGACCTCACTGGCGCCACCCTCCACCAACTCGACCTCAGCGGCTGTCGAATCCACCCAAACACGACCTTCACCGAGGCCACGTTCACCGGCGAGACCTCATTCCTCGAGGCTACGTTCACCGGCGAGACCTCATTCCTCGAGGCTACGTTCACCGGCGAGACCTCATTCCTCGAGGCCACGTTCACCGACCGCGTCTTATTCAATAAGGCCACGTTCACCAGCCACGTCTTGTTCTACAAGACCACGTTCACCAGCCACGCCTGGTTCTACAAGACCACGTTCACCAGCCAAACCTCGTTCAACAGTGCCTCGTTCACCAACGGCGCCTCGTTCACCGAGGCCTCGTTCACCGGCGACGCCGCGTTCCACAGTGCCTCGTTCACCGGCGACGCCCAGTTCGAGGGTGTGGTGGCTTCCTGCGCTGGCGAGCACGTTTGGCCGGTGGGGTGGGAGTTGGTGCCAGCGGATGATGTGGACGTCCCTGAAGGTGGTGATCCGGACGCCACCTGGGGGCGGCTGGTGCAGTTGAACGGGGCGGCAAGCGGTGAGGCGCCGGGCGAGCCGGATGAGGACGTCGAGGGCCCACGGAGACCTGACGTGCCCTAGCTCGGCGGGGTGTGGGTGCTGCCGCATAACGCGTATTGTGTCCACCCGTGCCTGCGACAGAGTCCGGCGCGGCCCCACCCAAGCCGCCCGCTAGGGGAAATCGACGCAGCCTTAGAGCGTGTCTCACTTGGCTTGTTTGAGCTTCTTGAAGCAGGTCAGTGCGGCGGCGAGGGCGAGGAAGCCTTTGAAGGCATCGGCGCGGCGTTCGTAGCGGATGGTCAGGCGTCGGTAACCGGCCAGCCAGGCGATGCTGCGTTCGACGACCCAGCGGTGGCGGCCCAGTTTCTGGCTGGTCTCGATGCCGATGCGAGCCAGGCGGGGCACAATTCCCCGTCGCTGCAACCAGACTCGGCGTTCGGCACTGTTGTATGCCTTGTCGCCGTGCAGCTTGCCGGGCTTGCGGCGGCGAGGTCCGCGGCGGGACCGGATCGCGGGGATGGCGTTGACCAAGGGCTTGACAGCGAACCCGTCCGGGGTGTTGGCCGCGGAAATGCCGGTGGCCAGGGGCAGTCCGCCCCGGTCGGTGAGCACATGCAGCTTCGAGCCCGGCTTGCCTCGGTCGACCGGATTCGGTCCGGTCATAGCGCCCCCCTTTTCGCCCGCACCGCGGCGGCATCCACCACGGCCCGGGACCAGTCGATCAGCCCTTGACTGCCCAGCTCGTCGAGCACCCCCCGGTGGATCCGGGCCCACAATCCGGCCTCGGTCCATCGCAGAAACCATCGATGCGCGGTGGGCACTTTCACCCCGAACGACGGCGGTAACCACCGCCAGGCACACCCGCTGGTGAGCACATACACGATCGCGGTGAACACCTTGCGTGCATCCGCCGGTGCCCGCCCACCACCCTGCGGGCGCTCTCCAGCCTGTGGAATCAGCGGCTCGACCAGCTCCCAGAGCTCGTCGGGAACCAACCGCTGTGACAACGCATCAACCACAGACGATGATCTTGCCCTGAACACCGATCAAGATCCAAACGAGACACGCTCTAAACACCCGTAGCTGGTTGTCAGGAAAAATGCCCAGCAACATGCCATATTCACTCGAACGGACGAATGCGGCAACGCCATGTTCGAGAGCTGGCACTCGGTGGAGGGCCTGAGTGGTATTGGTGCGAGATCCTCCGTAGAGACGGTCAATTCTGGTCAAGGCACCTGTCGAGCTACAGGTGTTGACACGGCTTACCGAACTGTTTGTCGACATTGTTTGTCGGCGCGGGTTGTCGACACTGGCGACCAGTACGCCGTCGCTAGCGATTCCTCACGAGCAGTTACGTCGATGAGTCCGCTCGCCACGTCAAGCAGCCGTAGTGCGTCGTCACGCTCACCGAGTTACGCGTACCCGTGCGTCGCCTGGGCTGCCGTGTCGACTCGCGGTCACGTCACAGCTCGCCGGACGGCGGCGATGGCCGGCAACGAGCTCGCCAGCCCGCTAAGCGCCAAGTGGTCACTCGACGCATCCACGCCGCTACAAAGTCACGAGCCCCGAAGGCGCTGCCTCGCCCGATTCCAACGTCCACTACCCTCCTTAGTACAAGCTTCTGAAGCGGCACAGGTGGGTAGGTGCAGGTGACGAAACCACGGTGGCAAGGCACACGGTTGGCAGTGGTTCTCAGATGGCTCGCGGTGGCAGGATCCGCGGCGCTGCTGGCAGCTGGATGCGGAGCAAGCTCGGACTCCGGTTCTCAAGCCGATCAGCAAGCCGGGTCGCCCAATCTGGGGCACGTTCACGGGCTCGGTATCAATCCGGCGGACGGTCAGCTGTACGTGGCGAGCCATCATGGGCTGTTCCTGGTGACCGAGCAGGACCGGCCGGAACAGATCGCCGGCCTCACCCAGGACTTTATGGGATTCACCGTCGCCGGCCCTGATCACTTCCTCGCAAGCGGGCACCCGGGACCGCAGGATCCGGACTTACCACCCCATCTGGGGTTGACCGAGAGCACTGACGCCGGTCAGACCTGGCAATCTGTCTCACTGTCCGGCGAGGTTGACTTCCACGCGCTGGAGGCCGCACACGGAGCCGTCTACGGTTACGACAGCCAGTCGGGCCAGATCATGGTCAGCACGGACCAACACACTTGGGACCGCCGTGCGGCGCTGTCACTGGCCGACATCGCGGTGTCACCCGCCGAGCCCGAGATCGTTCTCGCCACCACCGAACAGGGCCCGATGCAAAGCACCGACGGCGGGAACACGTTCGCTCCGATCAGTGACGCTCCCATACTGGTGTTCGTGGACTGGCTCGCCGCAGACCGGCTCCTGGGTGTCGCCCCCGACGGCACGGTCTATGCCAGCGGCGACGCTGGCACCAGCTGGACCAAGCAGGGCACCGTGTCCGCGAGCCCACAAGCGATCCTGGCCCACGGCGAGTCCGACGTGTACGTCGCCACCGCCGAGGCCATCCACCGATCCAGTGACAACGGCAAGACCTTCCAGGTGTTCCAAACACTCAACTGAGTCTGCGAGTGGAGTTCCCCGCAGGGTGAGCCGATCAGCCCACCCTGCGGAACTCGAATCAGCGCGGAATGTGATCTTCGATGATCTCCGTCAATGTTTCGATCTCCCGGAGCTGGCCCTGGTACATCGTGTCGCACAGGGCCCGGAGCTTTTCGTGAAACGCCACGTCAGTACAGCGATCAGCACGAGGGAGCAGCGTCAAGTGGTGGCGAATGAAGTTTGTGGACATCAAGAGATCGAAGTCCTCTCCCTCCAGCCCTTCAAGGCGGCGCAGCGTCTGCTCGCCGCCGCGCCCCGCACTCCCGCAAGGTTCCCGACCTAGCTTCGGGAGGCACGGCGAGCACGAGCTTGCGCTGGGAGAATGTTGAGGTTGATCTGCAGGGTGGGCAGCAGTGGAGCGCGACCTTGGCGAAGCAACCCCAGGCTGAGCAAAGTCCCGGGGTGATCGTCCTGCACGAGATCTTCGGGCTGACGTCAGAGATTCTCGAAGTTGCAGCATGCTTCGCCGAACGAGGTTACGTGGCCCTGGCCCCCGACCTGTACAGCGGCGGCAACCGGATTGCCTGCCTCACTCGCGCGATGGCCGAATCGAGCCGTGGTCGGCCAGGAGTCTTCACTGACCGGCTCGAGTCCGCCCGCCAATGGCTCGCACAGCGTCCGGAGGTCGATCACGACCGGCTCGCCGTCATCGGCTTCTGCCTCGGGGCGGCTTCGCGTTAACCTTTGCCGCCACCGATGCGCCCGGTCTCCGCGCAGCTTCAGTGAACTACGGGCACGTACCCACACATCGGGTGCTCTGTCCGGCAGTTGCCCGGTTGTCGCCTCCTATGGCCGCCGGGATCTCGTCTACGGACGGCACGCACACCGGTTGGTCAACGAATTGACCGAGCACGACATCGATCACGATGTCAAAGTCTATGGGGAGGCTGGGCACTCGTTCTTGACGAGAGGACATCACCCGCTCGGCCGGCTGGTCTTCCTCCCGCTGCGCCTTGGCTATCACGAAGACTCAGCGGCCGACGCCTGGATCGTATTTTCCGGTTCTTCGATCGGCACGTACAGGCAGGAACGCAGGACGAGAACACAGAGCCAGAAAGCTCTTAGCTCACCACCGTCCGGGAAGGGAAGCCGGGCAGGACCCGTGAAACTGGGAGTCTGCTCCGCCCGGCGAGGAGATGCACGCTTCTCGGTAACCAGCGCTCAGCGCGGCGCTGTTCGTCACTGGCTTCTCGGCGGTGTTCACCCACCTCGTCCGCACTCGAGCTCTTTCAGGCCCAGAATCTGCAGGCGATCAACCTGGCCGGCAGCGCGCTGATCACCGTCATGGGACTCGCCACGATCAGCCTGCCCTTCCTGCCCCTCACCACCAGGCTGTCCCGAGGCAAAGTCCGCCTCGGCTGGCTTCACCGCCACGCCCGTCGCGACCGAGACCGCCGGAGGCCCTCTCTGTCGCGACGGGGCTCGTCATGATGACGGGCGGCTGAACAGTACTCATGAGCCGAATGCTCGCCATCTACGCACGACTCGGATGGCCACCGATTTGCCCTCTGGATATACTACCCAGGTTAGTATTTCAGGAGGTGCGTGTTGACCAGCGCCGGGCGGTGGACCATTGTCGTCATGATCCTGGCCATAGCCGGTATCGTCGCCCTGTGGCCGAGGACCGGCGACGGCGACGCCGCCGACACTGGCATAGCGTCGGACACCGTACGGTCGGTGCCTCGTAAGGAGAGCGACACCAAACTCACCGAACTGCGGCAGCGCGCGAAGACGAGGCCCTGCCCGAGCCCCGCCCCCGATGCCCCCGCACCCGCGGGGCCGCTGGCCGGAGTCACCACCGCGTGCTTGGGTACTCCTGGCCCAGTGGACCTCGGCGCGACGCTTGCCGGCAAGGCAACCCTGGTGAATGTCTGGGCATCCTGGTGTCCACCTTGCCGAGAAGAGATGCCCGTACTGGACGAGTACTCCGAGCGACCCGGCGCCATTCCGGTTCTCGGTGTCAATGTCCAGGAGGCGCCGTCGGACGGCCTCGCCTTCCTGGCCGACGTGGGCGTACGCTACCCCTCGGTACACGACGGAAAGCGTGCCGTACAGGACGCCTTCCGCGTGCCGCCGGTTCTCCCGCTGAACTACCTCGTACGACCAGACGGGTCGGTCACCAGGATCACCAACCCGCTCGTGTTCCGCAGCCCGGATGAGGTCGAGGAGGCTGTGCGGCGCCATCTAGAGCGAGAGGGATAACAAAACCAGGCAAGCGACGCTGTGTTCCCCTGCACCCAGACTCGTGTCAGTTCCTCTTCTGGGGCAGGTTCGCGCATCCAGCTCCGGGAGCGTTCTCGTACCGATCCGTCAGGACCGCGTGGATGATCATCCGCAGGCGTGCCGAGAGCTTCGGATGGCAAGTCGTCAGCGTCAGTGGGGAAGCCCTCGATTCCGGTGTCAAGACATTCGCCGCCCGGTACGGGATTGGCGCCACCGCATCGCAACGGTCCGCATCACGATCACCCAGTCGAAGGTGGCGCCGTACGCGTCCGCCAGCGGTTCACTTGCGTACGGCGGGCTTTGCGTCTCCTGCCGCACGTCCAGCTTGCCAACTCGCCCTCCAGCGGCAGGACTCGGTAGACGAAGAAGCTCTCTCACCCCCGCTGACGACCGCATCGCAGGACTTGAGTAGTGACCGGGTCCGATCTCCAGGGTCGCGGGATGGATCCTTTCCCGAATGGTGTACCCGTAGTCTGTCCGAAAGGCGAGATGTAGGTCCGAGCGAAAGCCTTCCGCTGACCGGCTGGATTCGCACCTGCCAATCCTGCGACCACCGCTCTTCCGGTTATGCGCTGGGCCTAGCGTCGCAATCGCGCCGAGCTTCAGCTCGTCACGCACAGCTCGTACACTACAAAGAGCAACACGACCCGAGGTGATCAGGAACTCTGCGACAGCCTGCGCGAACTTGCAGCCTATTCCTTCTGGCTGCAGCTTCTTCGCTGGCTCGACCGGGAGGGTGCTGGAGCGGGGTGCCAGGTACGGCTCCAGGCTGGCCTGGTAGCGAAAATCGACGAATCTCAACAAGCAGAACCTCCCGCACCTCGAAGCGGAAGCAGGACTTTATCACTATCCGAGATAGTAGGTACCATCTTTGGTACATGAATCCGACAGCAAACACATGCGCAAGCCGACACCTGACGTAGGATGTCCAGCCATGAGGAGACGTGATGCGCGGGCTGGGTGACCTCGAGGCCGCCGTGATGGACGTGCTCTGGCAAGCCGAGGAACCGATCAAGGTCCGAGAGGTGCTGGAGCAGCTGGACACCGGCAAAAAACTTGCCTACACCACCGTTATGACGGTGCTGGACAACCTGTATCGCAAGAAGTGGGTTGATCGGGAACTGCACGGCAAGGCTTACTACTACGAACCGGCGTTCAGCCGCGAGGAGGCCGCCGTACAGGCTCTGCGCGATGTGCTCGGCGCTTCGGCTGACCGGGAAGCCGTCCTGATGCACTTCATCGCCTCGGTCTCCGACGAGGAGACCGACCTACTACGGAGCGCCCTGCGCAAGAAGCGGATCCGCAGGCGATGACAGCAGCCCTCACGCTGCTGGTAGGCGCGCTCGCCGCAGGCTGGCTCGTTCCAGGACTCCTGCACCGCACTGACCTGCGGCGGCACGACCCGGTACTGCTGGTCGTGGTCTGGCTGCTGTCGATGATCGGGGTCCTTGTCAGCGCCGCCGTGGGCGTGGTCTTTCTGCTACTTCCCAGCCACGGCCCCGGCACGGCGGTACTGACGGCCGTCCACGAATGCTGGGCCGCCATCCAGCACGGCACACCACCCGAGACCGAGAAACTAGCAGGCCTGCTCGGGCTCGCCCTGCTCATCGCGTTCGTGGTCCGGCTTGCCGTTGTGTTCGTCCGCGGGCTCCGGCGACGAGCCCGCGCCCGTGAAGCACACCTGTCGGTCCTTCGTCTGGTTGCACGCGCGGACCCGAACTCACCGGACACGCTGTGGCTCGCCCACGACCGACCACTCGCGTTCAGCATGGCGGGGCGTCCCGGCGTTGTCGTCGCCACCGAAGGACTTGTTCGCCATTTGGACCAGAAAGCTGTGGAAGCTGTCTTCGCGCACGAACGTGCCCACCTCGCGGGCCGTCACCACCTGCTGATCGCCGGGGCCGAAGCACTCCGTGTAGCTATTCCTTTCCTCCCTCTCTTCCGGGATGCGCCGCGCGCTTTGCGCGAGTTGGTCGAACTCTCTGCTGACGCCGTTGCCGTACGTCGCTGCGGAACAGCAGCGGTCCGATCCGCCCTGCGGGACGTGTCCGGTCACGACGCTCCCAGCACGTCGCTCGCGATGGCCCGGTGTGCGGTGGACACGCGCATCGCTCGACTACAAGTAGGCGCTACTTCTCCAACCGGAACTCGTCGCTTGGTCTCCTGTGCGATGGCGGGACTGGCTGCCGGCGTGCTGCCGTTCCTCGCAGGAGCCGGACTTCTCGCGGGCATCGCGCTGATCAGTTGCCCCCCGGTCAGCTGAGCCGCTAACGCGGAGGGCGCAACCCGGCCAAGATCGAGCTTCATCAGTTGACGAATCACGGCTCGTGAGCGCGGACCGCCCGCCGCGGCCAGGAGCGCACACGCAAGGAACCCGTCAACCCATCTGGAGCCACGTCGGTACGCAATCATCACGTTCCAGACCCTCACCATCGTTGGTTCCATAAGCTTCGAGGGTCACGGCCGGTCACACTTCCTTGCAGAATGGGAAACGCGAGGCGTAAGTCACCTCGTACTTCGAGAGTCAGACGATCTACTATTGTGTCTAGTAGATAACGACAGTTCTCCGAACGCCTTGCCATGCTCGGCCCCCGCCTGGAGTGAGGTAGGCCTGATCACCACTTCTGAGGGAGTCATGACACCTGCTCGACCCGGCCGCCCGCACACCGTGTCGCACCTGAGCCGCCGCAGCTTTCTCATCCTCAGTACCAGCGCGGCTGTCGCAGGCCTTGCCGCATGTACTTCCAACGCTGCGGCACCGAGTTCACCGGTTCGCGTCGCGCCGAACTCGCCACTAGTGGCGGCCGCCGAGCGCGATCGCCGGAAAGCTGGGGCTCGCACCACTTCCGTTCGCCTCGATGCCACCGTGGGCGAGGTGGATCTCGGCGGTGTCCAGGTCACAACGTGGACCTACGGCGGTGAGCTACCGGGGAAGGAAGTCCGGATCCAGCGCGGCGACGTCCTTCGGGCTCACCTGACCAACAACCTCCCCCAACCGACGACCATCCACTGGCACGGACTCGCCCTGCGCAACGACATGGACGGGGTCCCGGGTCTGACCCAGCCGGAGGTACCGGCAGGCGCCAACTTCACCTACGAGTTCACGGTTCCCGACGCTGGTACCCACTGGTTCCATTCCCACGTTGGTGTGCAGCTGGACCGTGGGTTGTACGCACCTATCATCGTGGAAGACCCGGCGGACGGTGCCGATTATGACACTGAGCTCGTCGTCGTCCTCGACGACTGGCTGGACGGCACCGGACGCACCCCGGACACCGTGCTGGCCGACCTCATAAAAAACGGGATGAACATGGGTGGCATGGATCACGGGGGGATGCCGGGCATGGACCACGGGGGGATGCCGCAGTCAACGCTGCTCGGTGGCGATGCCGGCGACGTCATTTACCCGCACATCCTCGCCAACGGGCGTATCGCCTCCGCACCACGCTCCGTCACCGCGAAGCCCGGGCAACGAATCCGGCTGCGGCTGGTCAACGCCGCCGCGGACACCGCTTTCCGGGTCGGGGTCCCGGGCGTGCCGATGCGGGTTACGCATACGGACGGCTTCCCTGTGCAACCCCGTGAGGCGGATACGGTGCTCCTGGGCATGGGTGAGCGGGTCGATGCCGTCATCACAGTTCCGGATGACACGGTCCCGGTGCTGGCGCTGGCGGAGGGGCGTGACTCCTACGCACAGGTGATCATCCGAAGTGGGCGGGAAAGCAATCCGGCGGCAAGCGACTCCGCCGCCAAGCAGCTCGAACAACTACCCGTACTTGCCATCAACGATCTCAAAGCCACGGAAGAGGTGACTCTGGCTGACCGGGCACCGGATGTCACGCACACATTGGTACTCGACGGACCGGGCGCCAAGTACGACTGGACTATCAACGGCAAGCCGTACAACCCCGATGACGGATTGCCCATCCGGGACGGCCAGCGGGTGCGGGTTCGATTCGAGAACAAGTCGAGCATGTTCCACCCCATGCATATCCACGGCCACACCTTTCAGATCCTGGGGCGGAACGGCCGAGGGCCCCGCAAGGACACCGCGATCGTGCTTCCCGGAGAAGCGCTGGAGGTGGACTTCGACGCCAACAACCCGGGCCAGTGGCTGACCCACTGTCACAACGCGTACCACGGCGAATCTTCGATGATGACGGTGCTGTCCTACGTTCAGTAGCCACGAGCGGGGCCACATTGCTGCCTCGCATCTGGGTCCGGACAAGACCCGGGTACGGGGCAGCACCAGCAACAGCGGACCCTTCCCTATCAATCTTCACAGCTACTACTAGATTGCCTAGTATGCCGCTGGTAACAGCTTGAGCACGCACCGTGGCGGGACGGAGGATCGATGCGCCCACGGCATCTCGTTCTCTTGCTGTGCGTGGTCGGCGCGCGCCAGATTTTCCTCACACTCGCCCTGGCCAACGACTCGCCAGCCACAACGGCCTGGCGCTCGGGGAGCCTTACCGGCGAGAAGGCTCCTTCGTGTTCGACCGGCTCACCAAGTGAGTCTCAATCTCATCACTGTCTCCAGGAGTTGACCCGCACGAAACCATCACCTGCTCGCCGTGCTCTCGGCCGTTTGTCCTGGCCCCGCCCGTTGTCGACCACAAGTGTTCCTGCTGATTCGACAGCGGGAACACTCCACCTCTTCCCGTATTCGTCCCGCGTGGATGCGGCCATCGCTGCGTCCTGGAGTGCCCTACAGCTATGAATTGTGTACGTGCTCGTGTTGTCCCCGGCGTTGCTCGGTTTGCCTGCGTTGTCCGTACGAGGTCATCCCACGCGGCTTGTACACCGCCAGCACCAGAGCCACGACCAGGAGCGCTAGAGCGAGGATCGCATGCAGGGCAGGCGACGGGTTCCGCACAACGTCGAGATCGGCGGTGGGGTCGGCTGCGACGTCAGCGAAGTAACCCACAGACTGCGTGTAGACCAGCAAGAGGACCGTCGCGAGGACGTTCAGCACGAGTTTGAACAGCACCCAATAGTGGCGGAACACACCCCATGGTGTGCCCAGGGCCGAGACAAGTCCGGTCAGCAGTGACGCAAGGGCCAGCGGGACCAGGACGAACCAGGTGATCGGCTCCATCACCAGATAGGCACCACGAACCGTTTGCGCGTCCCCACTGGTCAAGCCGACGATGGCGAGACCCAGGAAAGCGACGACCGCGCCGAGCCAGCCCACCGTGGTTGCGATATGCACCGTGAGGGCGAGTTTCCGCACGCCGGGCCTCATGTTCATCCGAAGACGGTCTCGCTCACCGCATGGTCGGCAGGGTCGCCGAGTGAGAAGTGACGGCTTGGGCCGTGCTCACCGCCGAAGATCAGCAGAACGGCCAGGAGCACGACCACGAGCAGAGCGATGAGCCCGAACACCTTCACCCAGCGCGGAGGGCCGGCGACCGGCTGGTTATCGCCGCTGGTGCGGTCACCGCTGTTTTTACGGAGCTTGTCCATAGCCGCCAGTTTATCGAGACAGTCTGTCTACAACAAATCAAACTGTCTCCATGTCAACACCTCGTATACTGCTGGCGTGCCGAAGTTGTGGAGCGAGACGATCGAGGCCCATCGTCGCGGGGTACGCGAGGCGATCCTGGACACCACCGCGGCGTTGGCTGCTGAGTACGGGCTGCTGTCCGTGACGATGTCGCAGATCGCTGAGCAGACCGGAATCGGGCGCGCGACGCTGTATAAGTACTTTCCCGATGTCGAGTCGATTGTGCGCGCGTGGCACGAACGCCAGGTCGGCCACCACCTCCACCATCTCGCCGAAGTCCGGGACCGAGCGAGGGAGGCCGGAGAGCGCCTGGAAGCAGTGCTGGAGGCCTACGCCCTCATTCATCAACGGCGCGGACAGCACCAAAGGCACCACCGCCATGGCGCCGAGCTCGCGACATTCGTGCACCGGGACGAGCACGTCTCCCAGGCCGAGCAACAGGTGCTCGACATGATCCAAGGCCTTCTGGCCGAAGCTTCCGAGGCCGGCGATGTCCGCGACGATGTGCCTCTGGAGGAGCTCGCACGCTATTGCCTCCATGCACTGGCAGCGGCCAGCGGCCTACTGTCCGAGGCCGCGGCCCGCAGGCTCGTGGAGGTAGTGCTGGCTGGATTGCGTCCTACGGTTGACTCAACCGACCAGCAGGCAGCTCACGATCGCGATCCCCAGTAGCAAACCGGTCCCGGCGAGGAACGGCAACGTCGCCGCTGCCAGCCCAGCCACACCACACGAGACGACTTTCCATGCTGGCCCTGGAGGCGCGGGTTCTGGACATTCATCACTGTTGGCTTCGAACTCACCCAGACCCCCCTTTACGAGCGATATCGCCTGTCAAGGCCAGGGCTGTGGACGAGTAGCTACAGACCGCTCCCCCGCCGCTCTCCTCAGTTCGGTGCGGAAGCACAGGTCTGTATCTTGCAGATCTCCGCTTCCTGAGCATCGACGATTAGCTGGACCAGTGCCTTCGCCTCGACGTTGCTGTCCTTCTCCGACTCTGTCCCAGCCATGGTGATCACACCCAGGTGCTGTTTGTTCATCGTCTGCACGAAGACCTGGTTACCGGGCAGGGGCCTCACTCCCACCGCCGTCCATCAACTACGCTACTACGGCGGTTAGTAAATTCGGCACCATACGAGACAGCGTTGTGGAACCCAGGTGAACAACCTTACCGACTTTGTCATTTCGGGCCCGATCGTGCTCGCCACCCTGCTCGCGGTAGCCGCAGGGGTCGTCTCCTTCGCCTCGCCATGCGCTATCCCTTTGGTGCCAGGCTACTTGGCCTACCTGGCGAGTCTGACAGGCGCCGATGCTCCACCCGTTGATGCGGACGATTCCCGCGCCTGGAAGGGGCGATGGCGGGTCGCTGGAGCTGCGTTGCTGTTCGTGCTCGGCTTCACCGCTGTTTTCCTCGCCGCTGTGGTAGCGGTACTGGGCGCGGCCGATTTCCTACTGGGCAATGAGGCGCTGCTGCAACGCATCGGCGGCGTGATCACGATCGCCATGGGTCTGGCCTTCCTGGGGATGGTGCCGATCCTGCAGCGCAGTGTGCAACTGCACCACGTACCACGAGGCGGTATCGCGAGCGCGCCCCTCATGGGTGCTGTCTACGGCCTCGGCTGGACACCCTGCCTCGGCCCGACGCTAACTGGCGTCATCGCTCTGGCCAGCGGGACACAAGTGGGCTCCACCACGGCCAGAGGGATCCTGTTAGTACTTGCATACTGCCTGGGACTTGGCTTGCCCTTCATCCTGCTCGCAATCGGTGCGCAATGGGCACTCCGCACAGCAGGCTGGTTACGTCGCCACACACGAGCGGTCCAGATCGTTGGCGGCGTGATGCTGTTGATTGTGGGCTTGCTGTTGGTGACGGGACTGTGGGGTGAAATGGTGGCCTGGCTTCGTGGCCCCATCGCAGGGTTCACCACACCGATCTGATTATTGGGCGGGAATGCGGTTATCGAACCTCTGAAGCCCGATGACGTGGACGATAGCTCGAGGCTGGGCGCCATGCCTGCGCTGCCCAATGGATAAAGGCCGTGCTCGATCGGCAACCTGAACGGGCATCTCACTACCGCAGGTCGGACAGGGCACGGACGGGCCTGATTCAGCAAGCTCCCACAAGGCCACTATCTATCAGCCGCGCCAAAGCGTCCCTCGACATGCCGCTCCCCTCTCAGCAACTTGTCACTATTGCCCGGTTTGACCGACTACTAAGACAGATAGTAGACAAGATCGCCAAGATCCCTTAATGTGATTGCGGACCGAACGGGGCGGTTCTCTGTCAACACCCAAAGGGAGACCCAACAATCGTGACAGCGCACTCACGCCGCTTCACTCCTCGCAAGGCGGCCATCGCTGCCATTGCGGCGACACTCATGCTACCTGCAGCGCCTGCCGCTGCGCAGCCGCAAGACGACACGTCAGACGCCATGGAGCGCTATCAGGAACTTGGCGCGAAGGCCGCAGGCACCGAAGAGGACCTGGCAGAAGCCGAACAAGAACTCGCACGAATGCGCGAGAAGGAGAAACAGGCCAAAACTGCGCTCAATAAGGCAAACCGAGAACTCGAAAAAGCGCAGCGTTCGGAAGAGGCCTCCCAAGGCAAAGCAGACACTCTCATCTCCGCGAGTTTCCGTAACGGCCCCGTCACCACATGGTCAGCCGTACTGGTCAGCGATTCGAGCAAAGAGCTTCTACAAAAAGCGTCAGCACTCGAATACATCGCAACCAAGAACACTGAAACCCTCGATGCCCTGAACGACGTACGAGCGAAAGCCGACGCTGCCCGGAAAGAAGCAGCCGAAGCGGAGAAGCAGGCACGGGAATCAACAGCGGCCGCGGAACGCACGGTCCAAAAACTTCAGCAACTCAAGGCCGACCTTGACGAGGAAATCGAAGCGGTTCGAACAGCTCTGAACGAACTGAGCCCGGCCGAGCGAACTGAGCTCCAAACCGTCCAGGACAACGGTAGCTATCTCGGCCCACCGGGTGCCGCCAACGATGCACTGCAAGCCGCGTTGTCCCGCCGCGGTTCTCAGTACGAGTGGGGGGCAACAGGACCGAGCGAGTTCGACTGCTCCGGACTGACCTCGTGGGCCTATAATCAAGCTGGAATCAACATTCCTCGGACGAGCCGACAGCAATGGACGGCAGGCAGGCCCGTGTCACTCGACTCCCTACTTCCTGGCGACCTCCTTTTCTACGACGACGGAACCGGTGACCCCAGCAAGATCCATCACGTCGGTATGTACGTCGGCCAGGGCAAGATGGTGGACGCGCCCACCGAAGGCCAACTGGTCGACGTGCGGTCGATGAAGGGTGACGGACACCTGATCGGCGCGCGCCGCATCGCTGGCTGAGCAAACAAAAGGGCGATCTCAGCAAGATCAGTCGAGGCCGTTGAGGTTATCGAGGGTTGGGTAAAGCCTGTCCTGAAGGTGGATGTGAAGTCCCTGGAGAAGAAGTCTCGCCAAAGATCATCTTCTTCAGGGACTTCATGTGCTTGCCCATCGTGCCTGCGAGGAAGGCGAGCACCGTTGCAGGTTCCTGGCATCGGCCCAGATTCGGCAGTCACACTCTCATTGCTGGCGACACCCCGAAGATCCACCCAACAAGCCCTCCTTCGCCGCCCTGGACGAGATCAGCTGCCCATCCGCTGACCTGATGGGACTCCTGACGGAAGCGAGCTAACCAGCGCAGCATCGTCATCGAGGGTGCTGCGCTGCTGCTGTCTGGTAACGCGGTCTCACCTGGCTCAGAATCCAGCCCGAACCGGTGGAGGGACCGGGATTGACTAGCTGCACACCATGGGACGCGCGACAGCCGACGGTGACCGCATGACTGTGGCGGTCACCGTCGGCTGTGCAGGTTGTGCCAGCTCTAGCGCCGGTCAAGCTGCGACCGGCTCCTTCACTGGCTTGTCCTCCGACTTCACCGACGGTGGGGTGTCCGTGATGCCGCTGCGGAAGCTCTTCAGGCGCAGGCTGTTGCTCACCACGAACACCGAGCTGAACGCCATCGCCGCACCCGCGATCATCGGGTTGAGCAGGCCCGCCGCCGCCAGCGGCAATGCCGCCACGTTGTAGGCGAACGCCCAGAACAGGTTGCCCTTGATCGTGGCCAGCGTGCGGCGCGACAGGCGGATCGCGTCCGCCGCCACCCGCAGGTCACCGCGCACCAGGGTGAGGTCACTCGCCTCGATCGCGACGTCGGTGCCCGTACCCATCGCCAGGCCCAGGTCCGCCTGCGCCAGCGCCGCCGCGTCGTTCACGCCGTCGCCAACCATCGCCACGATCCGGCCTTGGGACTGCAGCCGCTTCACCACGTCGACCTTGTCCTTCGGCAACACCTCGGCGATCACCTCGTCGATGCCGACCTCGGCCGCGACCGTCTTGGCGACCGCCTCGTTGTCACCGGTCAACAACACCGGCGTCAGCCCGAGCCCACGCAGTTGCGTGATCGCCTCGGCAGAGGTCGGTTTCACGGTGTCGGCCACCACCAGCACCCCGCGTGCCTGGCCATCCCAACCGACGGCGACGGCGGTCTTGCCCTGCGCCTCCGCGGCGGCCTTGGCCTCGACCAGCTCAGGTGTGAGGTGCTGGCTCCAGTCGGCCAGCAACGCGGGGCGACCGACCAGAACCGCGTGCCCGTCGACGACGCCCTGCACACCCAAGCCCTCGAGGTTGGTGAAGTCCGTGGCGGCAGGCAACTGCCCGACCTGCTCGGCCGCGCCCTTGGCGATGGCCTGGGCGATCGGGTGCTCGGAGGCGTTCTCCAGCGCCCCCGCCAACCGCAACAGCTCGTCGGGGTCCACCCCGTCGGCCACGTGGACGTCGATCAGCGCCATCTTGCCGGTGGTGACGGTGCCGGTCTTGTCCAGCACCACCGTGTCCACGCGGCGGGTGGACTCCAGCACCTCCGGCCCCTTGATCAGGATGCCGAGCTGCGCACCCCGCCCGGTACCCACCAGCAACGCGGTCGGCGTGGCCAGCCCCAGCGCGCACGGGCACGCGATGATCAACACCGCGACCGCGGCCGTGAACGCCGCCGACACCGAGCCACCGGTACCGAGCCAGAACGCGAGCGTTCCCACGGCCAGCGCGATCACGATCGGCACGAACACGCCCGAGATCCGGTCCGCCAGTCGCTGCACGGCCGCCTTGCCCGTCTGCGCGTCCTCCACCAGTTTGGCCATCTGCGCCAACTGGGTATCCGAACCCACCCGCGTGGCCCGCACCACCAACCGGCCACCCGAGTTGACCGTCGCGCCGACGACCTTGTCGCCCGGGCCGACCTCGACGGGCACCGACTCGCCGGTGAGCATGCTCTCGTCGACAGCGGAACTACCCTCGGACACCACGCCGTCGGTGGCGACCTTCTCACCCGGCCGGACCACGAAGTGGTCACCCACCGCCAGTTGCTCGACGGGAATCCGGACTTCCTTCCCGCCTCGCAGCACCACGACGTCCTTCGCGCCCAGTTCCAGCAGCGCCCGCAGGGCGGCACCGGCCCGTCGCTTGGACCGGGCCTCGAAGTAGCGCCCGGCGAGGATGAACGTGGTCACCCCGGCCGCGACCTCGAGATAGATGTTGCCGTCGCCGCTCATCCGCTCGATGGTCAGTTCGAACGGATGCGTCATCCCCGGCACACCCGCGCTGCCGAACAACAACGCATACACAGACCAGGCGAAAGCCGCCAGGGTGCCCATCGAGACCAGCGTGTCCATCGTCGCCGCGCCATGCTTGAGGTTCGTCCACGCGGCCCGATGGAACGGCCACGCCGCCCACGTCACCACCGGCGCGGCCAACGTCAGCGAAATCCACTGCCAATAGGTGAACTGCAACGCCGGAACCATCGCCAGCACGATCACCGGCACCGACAACACGGCAGCACCGATCAGGCGATCCCGCAGCGACCGCGTCGGATCATCGTCGCTGTCCGTCGCGGCCGCCGGTTCCCCCGACGCCTCCGGCTGCGGCAGAGCCGCCGAGTAACCGGCGGCCTCCACTTGAGCCACGAGCTGGTCCGGCTCCACGCCATCGGCGTAGACGACCTTGGCCTTTTCCGTGGCGTAGTTCACCGTGGCGGTGACCCCGTCGAGCTTGTTGAGCTTGCGTTCGACCCGGTTCGCGCACGCCGCGCACGTCATGCCACCAATCGCCAGCTCGATCTCCCGGCCAGGGGTCGGCTGTGGGTCTTTCACCTCGGATGTCATTGTGCTACTCCTTCCCGTCCGGATCAGCCGTGGCCGCCGTGGCCGTCGTCAGTGGCGGATGTGGGAGCCGAACCAGTTGCCCGGCCGGCCATGTCGGCTCGCAGGGCGAACTCCGCGGTGCGGACCTTTCCTTCGTGCTGGAAGTCGAAGAACAGCCGGTAGGTACCTGCGGAGGGCACTGCGGCGTGGAAGGTGGTGGTCGGTCCGGATTTCGTGTCGCCGTCGCCCGGTTCACCGTCCGGGTGGACGTGGAGATAGGCGAGGTCACCGCCCCGTAGAGCCACAAGGTGGCCGTAGGCGCCGAGGTAGGGCTGCAGGTCAGTGACCTGCTCACCGTCCTTGGTGACCGTTAGTGTCACCGTGGAGGTCCGACCCGGTTCAAGGTCGCCGCCCAGCCGGACCTCGTAGCCGTCGACCGTCGCGACCCGCGATGGTGCGTAAGTGGCGGGCTGGAATTCGCCCGGCACGGCCAGGTCGACACCGAGCGTGGTGGCCTCGCCGCCGGTTGGGACGAAGTCGGCAAAGGCGCGGTAGCTTCCCGGCTGGTCGACATTGAGCGGCACGTTCCACGTACCGTCGGTCTCCATTTCCGGGTGGACGTGCTGAAACGCGGCGGTGTCCCGCCGCACGACGATCAGGTGCATCCGCTTCTCGTGTTCCACCTCAAAGCGGGTCACTGGCTCACCGTCCGGTCCGACGATCCGGAAGGAGAACTCCTCGTTGTCCCCGGGGGTCAGCGTCGTGCTGGTGGGCGTGAGGGTGTAGCCGCCCCTGGACGACGCCAGCCCGCCAGGCTGGTCGGGGTGCGCGGTCTCCGCGACGGTGCCGCTGTGGGCGTCCCCGTGCGCGGCGTCCTCGTCGCCGTGCGCGCCGGCCGAACCGGCGAAGGGACCGACAGCGTTGCCGATCACCCAGCCGCCACCGGCGACCAGGGCGAGCGCCACACCGTAGGCGGAGAGCTTCCCTGCAGTGTTCATTTCGATCCTCAGGTGAAAGGGCCGCCCGCTCAGGCGGTCAGGCTGTATCCGGCTTTTTCCACAGCGGCGCGCACCTCGTCCACGCCCAGGTCGCGCTCGCTGGTGACGGTGACCTTGCCGGTGGGCAGGTCGACCGCCACGTCGGTCACTCCGTTGATCTCGTTGACTTCCTCGGTCACCGAGAGCACGCAGTGCTGGCAGGTCATGCCGGTCACCGTGTACGTCTGCTGAGCCATCTCTTCTCCTCCTTCTTCGGTCAAACTGTGGTTGTCAGGAGCGCACGAGGCGGGCGATGGCGTCGCTGGCCTCGCGCACCTTCTCCTCCGCCGTGTCGCCGCCCTGGCTGATCGCCTCGGCCACGCAATGCCGCAGGTGCTCATCCATCAGCCCGAGGGACACGGCCTGCAACGCCTTCGTGGCCGCGGAGATCTGGGTGAGGATGTCGATGCAGTACTGATCGTCCTCGACCATCCTCTGCAACCCTCGAATCTGCCCCTCGATCCGGCGCAGCCGCTTGAGGTACGCGTCCTTGTCTCCGGTGTATCCCCGCATCCCACTCCTCCTCTGCGTCGTAACGACCAGGCCATATTACCCCTCGGGGGTACCACCGGGTCAGCCCTGGAGGCGGTGTGCAACTAACTTATACCCTACCCCCGTACCGCAATCAAGAGAAGGTGCAAAGGATGCCGATCACGATCGACTACGACCGCTGCGGGGGACACGGCCTGTGCGCACTGACAGCCCCAGAGGTCTTCCAGATGGATGACCAAGGTTTCACCCGGTATGTTGCCGAGCCCGCCGACAGCGAGCGGGACAACGTCATACAGGCCATCCCGGACTGCCCTGTCCAGGCCATCCGGGTTCTGTCGGAGGGCCAGGCGTGAGGCTGCCGACGCAACGCGTGGTCATTGTCGGTGGAGGCGTTGCCGGGCTTCGAACGGCCGAAGCGCTTCGTCGCAACGGATTCTCCGGTGAACTGGTCGGCGTCAGCGCGGAGAAACAATTGCCGTACGCCCGCCCACCTCTGTCCAAGGCCACGCTGTCCAGCTCCGACTGGGAGTGCGTTCCCCTCGAAACCACAGCCGGGCTGCGCTGGCAGCTTGGCGTCACCGCGTCCGGTCTGGACCTCGAGCATCGCCGTGTCGAGCTCGATGACGGGTCCACCATCGCGTTCGACACGGCGGTACTGGCCACTGGTGCCCGAGCCAGGACGCTGCCCGGCTCGGAAGCCGGGCTGACACTGCGAACGGCCGGCGACGCGAAAGCCCTGCGCACGACCCTCCGAGAGAATCGGGGACATCTCGTGATCGTTGGAGCAGGCTTCATCAGCTCGGAGATCGCCGTCGCGGCACACGCCCTGGGATGAGTGGTCACCATCGTGGACGCGGATCCGGCCCCGCTCACGCGGGCACTCGGATCCGGCCCGGCACGCTGGCTGTGGGAACAGCACCTGGTCCGCAGTGTTCGCACCCGCTTCGGCAACGTGGTCCGGTCGCTCCAGCGCTCGGACACGGAATGCCACCTGATACTCGTGGACCACTCCGTCATCGACGCCGATGCTGTCGTGACCGGACTGGGAGCCGTGCCGAACACGGAGTGGTTGGACGGCAGTGGTGTCGACATCACCGACGGCGTACTCACCGATACCGCGGGCAGAGCTATCACCGCGGCGGGCGCGGTGGTCGAGGGCGTGGTCGCTGTCGGGGACGTCGCACGGACACCGTCCCCGACAGCGGGCGGCCGCGCGGTCCGTCACGAACACTGGGTAGCAGCATCCACCAGCGCGCAACGCGCCGCGGCGACGTTGACCGGGCAGCAGCCACCACGTGAGGCGCCGCCCGTGTTCTGGACCGACGTCTACGAGCACCGGGTACAGGTCGTCGGACATCCGGACGGGGTGGAGTCCCAGCCCGAGCCGGGATCGCGTGGCTTCTGCGTCCGATACGAAGGTGGCGACGGCGCACTGATCGGCGCTGTGGTCGTCAACTGGCCACAGCGGCTCCCGGGTTCTGAGTCGGCAGATCGCACAGACGGCGGTGACGGCATGAGCGAGCTGTGGCGAGCGCATCGTGCTGCCCGGGTCCGTGGCTGGCGACTCTCGGTCGATGTGGCGGTGCGGATCTGCTGTCGGCTCCTCGCCCCCACCATGGTCGCCACCGCCCGCCGCAACGGGCGTCTCGGCAGCCTCAAGGCCTCGATGGAGATGACCGCACCACGCCGCTGCCGCCGATCCGATTGAAGCCAACCCCCAGCGAGAAGCAACTCCCCGGTCAGCACTCGCGGTAAAATCGACCTTGCCGGATTATACCCAACGGGGGTACCGTAACTCCGGCAGAACAATCAAGGAAAGGACGAGACAGTGAGCAACAACGTGTACGTCGTGAAGGGAATGACCTGCTCCGGCTGCATGGGCAAGGTGACGAACGCTGTCACATCCGTGGAGGGCGTCGATGACGTCGACATCGACATCGCCACGGGCGAGGTCACCGTCATCAGCGACGCGTCGGTCGACGCCGATCTCGTCCGCACGGCGATCACCAAGGCTGGCTACGAGGTCGCCGGCTGACCATGGCAGAGGATCAGCAACCGGAAGCCGTTGTGGTCATCAAGGTTGTGGACAACGGGCCGTACCAGGTCAAGGGACCGGTCCGAGTGGTCGACCACGACAACAACGTCGTCGATCTCGGGCCTGGCCGCACTCGACTGCTCTGCCGCTGCGGCAAGTCGAACAAAAAACCGTTCTGCGACGGCTCACATGCCAGAACGGGATTCCAGGCGTCCGAACGACCCACGTCGGACACCGGCACCTGATGCGAGCGGCGGGTGTACCGGGTGGAAGCACCGGCTCACCCGCCGCAAACACATAGCCACGTGTGGCGGCGTTCTTTTATCCCGGCCAGTGTTCGGCAAGCCAGGTGGCGATCGCGTCGTCATTCGCAGCACGGTGGACCGGTCGGCTGGGCACTGAAGCCCAGCTGACCGCGCAGGATGGACCACACGTGCCCAGAGTTGATGCCGCACTCCGGTGATACGCCCGATCAATATGCGGCTGCCGGAAGCCGTAGTCGTTTGAGGGCGAGTGCGTTGACGGCGGAGCATGCCCACTTCGATGTCAAGTTCATGCAGTTCGGCGATCGTGGCCTCCGAGTTTCGCGGGGTGCGTCGGCGATGCCGATGACGCCGGCGGCTACCATCCACGGCGGCGAGCACCGCGGTTCGTCCGCCGTCGGCGAGTTCGTCACGGCGTGCGGCTACCGGTCCTAGGTCGATGCCTTCACGTTCCATCAGCCGCCGGTTTCCGACCACGGCGCGTTTGTCCGCCACGGTAGCCATAGCACCATGACCGGGCACGTTCTCGAAGCGCTCGGCGGATGCGGAATCCGCGCCGCGTTCCTTGGCGTGCCAGACGATCGCTTCGGCCAGCGGGTGCTCGGAGTTCCGTTCAACCGCCGAGACCAACGCAGCAACTTGCCGTCGATTCCGTTTGTGAGCACGTCGATGACTTTCGGGTTCGGCTTTGGTCAGTGTGCCCGTCTTGTCCATCACGACGACCTGGATCCGGGCCGAAGTCTCCAGGGCGATGGCGTTCTTGAACAGCACACCGTGCTTGGCACCAGTCCGGAGCCGACCATGATCGCCGTCGGAGTCGCCAATCCGAGGCGTCCGGGGCAGGTGATCGCCACGACTGTGGTGGCGAACAGGATCGCGGTGATGAACGGGTTGCCGGTGAGTAGCCAGACCGCCCACGGACTTCACCCCAGGTTGCCGTTCCAGTCGCGCTGCGACGAAGTTTTGCTCCGAGCCCCTCAGCATCCCCGCCTACAGTGCTGGCCCCTTGGAACCATTCGAGTGGGAATGCATGCTGCTCACCGTGGTGCCTTCCGCGACGAATGTCGGCCTCGCTGCCCGTACAAGGTCCCGTTCAGTTCAGCCCGTCGACTTCTACGTTCCCCTCTCGGGCGGAAGCCACCCAGGGACCTGCGGCCCACAGCACGGGACGGCAGCCACATCCCGGTGTCACAGTGGTATGGAGCCAAGCGTGGCCGGCGGGACCGGACGTCCCCGGCCTCGGCTCGAAAGCGCTGAGCTACGCCAACACATGCAAAACAAGCACATTCAGCCCCGCGCCTGGATCCGCGACCACAGCAAGGACCTCCTGGAGGCACGCGACTGGAGTTGGCCGTACTGGTTAATCACCGCCGCGCATAGGCGGCTTTCGGGGAGGTCGCTACGAACGATCATCTCGCATGGGCCCCTGCGTGACCCGGGATTACGCTCGCACCATCACCGATGGTGGCGTCGGGCAGGTCCCAAGGGGTTGGGCCCCGCCCGACGCACGGAGGAGCGCTGGAGAGGGGGGAGGATCCAGCACTCACTCCCGTAGTAGCGGCCCGTCACGTGACAGCAACACAAGCCTCAGCACTACTAGACGAGATAGTAGTACCCGAACCGGCCCATGTCACGATGATCGTCGTGTTATCACTGACAGAAAGCCGAAGCGACGAACAGCACAGAAGCACAGGGCTGGTCATCCACCCAGATGGCAAGGAACTTATGACGGCGCGGGCTGGACAGAGCCCTCGATGCGTGACTCCGGGGCGCGACCGGACAGCATCTGGTCAAGGGCTGAGGAGAGCAGCCGATAGTCGGATACTCCAGAGATCTTACCAACGATCGTACCAGTGCGATCGATGAAAAACGTCTCCGGGACGCCGAAGACACCGAAGTCGAGGGCGAGCCTGGAATCGGGGTCAGTCACATAGTGGTATACCTGAGAGTCTCCACGGCCCAACTCGTCGAGGAACGCGACCGCCGCACCGCGCTGGTCCTGGAAATTGACACCCACGAAGGCCACGCCCGCATCCTTGTAGTTGTTGGCGGCAGCGACGAGTGCGGGATGTTCCTCCCGGCACGGAACGCACCACGATGCCCAGAAGTTGACGACGACAATCTGGCCGTGGAGGTCGGCGAGCGAGAGCAATCCCTCGCGTTCCAGGTAAGGCAGGGCCGCACTCGGTGCGGGTTCGCCGATCAGGGGGCTGTCGACCAGGGTCGGGTCCTCGCCGAGCCGGCTGCCGAACACCGCACCGATGCCGATCACGACGATCACGGCCGCCAAGGCGATCCAGCGCACTACCCGCCATCGCCCGGGGCTCTCCCGCATATTGTCCTTTATGGTCATCGTTCTGTCTGCTCCCGGGCACGCGTCATCAGCTGGTCGGCCTCCGCAAGGCGCTCGGGTTCCAGGTCGCCGCGTTCGACCAGACCCTGGAGTATCTCCAGTGCGCCTGCCGGATTCCGGCGCCCGTCGAGCAGGATCCTCGCCTTGTACCACAGCGCGTCCGGCGAGCCCGGTGCGCCGAGCAGCGTCTTGTCGAGAAACCGGAGAGCGGCTTCGGTGTTCCCCATCTTGTGCAACAGCCACGCAGCAGAGGATCGGGCCTGCGGGTCGTCCGGGGCCTGTGTGAGGGCCACGCCGTAGTGCTCGGAGGCCTTGTCGTACTGGCCTTTCTCGACGTAGCGCCTGGCGAGGGCCAGGCGCATACCGAGGACGTTCGGGTTGGCGGCGACCACCTGCTCCATCTCGGCCTCGGTCACCGTCGACAGGTCTCTCGGTGGCTGCGCTGATGAGCTCGGCGCTCCTGCGGGTGATTGGATGACCTCGTTGCCACTGATGAACCCACCCTCGGGCCGCTCGGCCACGTACTGCGGAAGCAGCACTAGGGCCGCGAAAACGGCTACAGCCGTGGCACTCACATAGGCAACGAGCCGGCCTCTCCGGCGCCGCGACGAGCGAGGACGCTGCGCGGTGGTGGTTGTTTCCTCCGGCGGCTGCGTTTCCAGCTCCTCCATGGCTCGCGCGGCGGTCGCCTCGTACTGTCGCCGCAGCCTCACGGCGGCGTGGTTCGGGATCTCGTCATCGGCAACCTGCCGCTCGAGATCGACGATGTCGGCCAGTGCCTGGTCGCGCACCTGCTCGAGCCGCTCCCGCTCGACGCTCATGGCAGGCACCTCCTCCCTGTCGGCTTTGGCCCGCGCCTGCTCGACCGCGCGGGCAACGCGCTCAAGCTGGGCCGGGTCTAGTACATCGTCGCCCGGTTCCGGTGACCGCCGGCCACGGAGGAAAATCAGCACCACAGCACCGACCGCCAGCGCGGCGAACGGCAGCAGCCACAGCGGCAGCGTCTGGCCTTTCGCGGGTGGGTCGAGCAGGACCCAGTCGCCGTAGCGGGCGCGGAAGTAGTCGATGATCTGCTGGTCGGTTCGCCCGGCGGCGACCTGCTCGGCCACCACCGTGCGCATGGCCGTCGCGGTATCGGAGGGGGACTCGGCGATGGACACGCTCGCGCACGTCGGGCAACGCAGCCGCTGCTCGAGCTCGGAGGCCTGATCCTCCGTGCCCGACCAGCCGGTCAGCAGTCCTGCCATCGTCACGCCCAGCAGACTCAGCACGGCCAGCACGATGCTCACCTGAGTCACGCGGCTACGCATCGATGGTCACCCGTTCCAGCGAGTCCTGCCGGCTCGTGCGCTGCGCCCGGCCACTCAGTGCCCAGAAACCGCCTGCGGCCATCACAAAGCCGCCGACCCACAGCCATGCCATCAGGGGGTAGTGGTAGAGGTTGAGCGACACGCGCTCCGGGTCAAACTGGGCGAGGGAGATGTAGATGTCGCGCCCTGGGGTGGTCCAGACGTCGGGCTGGCCGATCGACTGGGGTTGGTTGGGGAAGGTGTTCAGCAGCGGCCGACCGATCCAGACCACCTGATCACCGTCACGAAAGACGATGTGCGCGTCAGTGCTCACTCGATCCGGTTGCTGATGCCGCTCCGTACGATCGAACGTCAGCTCGTAGCCGGCGAACTCGACGGTCTCGCCGCGGTCGAGGGTCACCGTGGCCTTGCTGGCCAAGGCCCCGGACACGGCGATGGTGACGGCGACCAGCGCGACGCCGATGTGGGCCAACTGTCCGCCCCAGTACGCACGCTGCCCACGCAGCAGCCGCGGCACGCCCTTCCAGCGGGGCTTCGGCGCGGTGACGATCAGGTGGCGCACGCTCGCCGCGACGATGCCGACCGCGATGGCAACCACGGCGACCACGCCCGGCGAGCGGATTCCGGCGAGCACCAGAGCCGCCGCAGCTGCGCTGGCGAGTAGCAGCGGAACCCGCAGCCGGGTCCACAACACGCGAGGTGAGGCATAACGGTAAGGGGTGAACGGGCCGATGCCCATCGCCAACAGCAGGGCGAACGCCAGCGGCACGGACATCCGGTCGAAGTACGGCCTGCCGACCGAGACCTGTTCCCCGGTCATGAACTCAACGACGATCGGGTACAGGGTGCCGGTGAGCACGACGAACGCGAACACGGTCAGCAACAGGTTGTTGACCAGGAACACACCCTCGCGACTGGCCAATGACTCCGGCCGTGACGGCGAGGCAATGCGCTCACCGCGCAGCGCGAACAAAGTGAACCCGCCGACCAGCACCAACATGAGGAACCCCAGGAACACCGAGCCAACGCCGGACTCGGTGAACGAGTGCACCGAAGCCACGACGCCGGAGCGGGTGAGGAATGTGCCGAGGATCGTCAACGCGAATGTGGCGATCACGAGCACGAAGTTCCACGCTTGCAGCATCCCGCGCTTGACCTGGACGACAGCGGAGTGGATGAAGGCGGTCGCCACGAGCCATGGGATGAGTGCCGCGTTCTCGACCGGATCCCACGCCCAGTAGCCACCCCAACCGAGTACTTCGTAGGACCACCACGCCCCGAGCACGAGCCCACCGGTCAGGAAGCTCCAGGCGACCAAGTTCGCCCGCCGGGTTCGCCGCAGCCATTCCACGCCACCCTTGCGCAGTAGCAACGCCGACATGGCGAACGCGAACGGCACGGTGAACCCGACGAACCCGAGATAAAGCATGGGCGGGTGGAAGGCCACCATGATGTGGTCGGCCAGGATGGGATTGGGCCCGGGGCCATCCGCCGGTGGGTCAGGCAGAATCTTGAACGGGTTGGCCACGGTGGACACTAGGACGAAGAAGAAGATGTTGACCAGGCCGAGCACGCCGAGTGCTCCTGTGCCCAACCGATCGTGGGTGCTGCGCACCTGCCGCATGACCATGGCCGTGTAGCCGGTGAGGACGAGTGTCCAGAGGATGATGCTGCCGCCCAATGCCGACCAGGCGCTGGTGATCGTGAACAGCAGTGGCGTTGCGCGGGAATGGTTCTCGGCCACGTAGGACACGGCGAAGTTGTCCGTCAGCAGGGCCACTTCGAGCGCACCCATCGCCAGGATGGCACCACCGACCATGCAACCGACGGCGAACCGCAACTGGGTTCGGCGGATCGCTTCGGGGCGCTGCTGAGCGCGGAAGCCGAACAGCGCCAACACGATCGAACCGGACAGGCCCAACAGCGTGCCACCCCAGCCCACCGCGGGAGTCACGACGCTCACGATTTCTCACCATCCGGGGCCGGTGGCTGGTAGTTCTCGTCGTGCTTGACCTTCATCGTGTCGGAGACGAAGACGTCGCCACGCCAGGAACCCTCGAGCACGACGCCAATCCCGGATTGGAACAGCTGTGCTGGCGCGCCGTGATGCTCGATGGCCACCGTGTCGGAACCGGGTCCGGTGCCGGACGTGAGCGTGAACCGCAGTCCGTTCGCGGTCTTGACCACGCTGTCCTTCTCGACGAGCCCGCCGAGCTGGAAGCGGCGTCCGTCGGCGAAGTCGGCCCGCTGAGCAACGGCTTCCTGCGGGGTCAGGTAGTACACCAGATTCTGATTGAGGTTGCCGAAGAACAGCAGGCCGGCCAACACCGCGACCAGCCCCACTCCGGACACCGCGAGCATTCGGTAGCGCTTCACCGCTGCTCTCCCATTCGACGCCGTGCCCGTGCCCACCGATAGGTCAGGCTGATCAAGTACGTCGCCATGGCGAGCGCGGTGGCACCGTAACCGAGTGCTACCCAGGCCCATTCAAACATCAGCTCACGAACCCTTCTCCAACCGCGGAGCCAGCACCGCGTTGCCTGCCAGCTCCCGACCCTCGGCCACTTGCCTGGCCTCGAGCTCTTCCTCCAATGCCTCCAGCCGCACACGCGCCCGGACCATGACCAGGTACAACAGCGTGAAAGCCAACACGTTGACCAACAACGCCGCCAGCATGGTGTGGTCGATGCTCGGATCACCCGGTTTCAGCACAGTCGGAGGTTGGTGCAGCGTTCGCCACCACACCACCGACATGTGCACAATCGGTACTTGCACGAACGCCACCACGCCGAACACAGCCGACCGGCGCGCGCGGGCCACCGGATCAAGGGTCGCTCGCCGCAACGCGAGATAGCCCAGGTAGACGAAGAACATCACCGCCGTGGTCACCACTCGCGGGTCCCACGTCCACCACACACCCCAGGTGGGCTTACCCCAGATCGAACCGAGCACGATCGCCAGTCCGGTGAAGAACACGCCCGCCTCGGCGCTCGCTACGGCTATTCGGTCGTAGCGGGGCTGGCGCCGCCACAACCACGCCGCAGCGGCGCCCGCCGTCACCGCGAAGCTGAGGTAGGCCACCCACGCCGCGGGCACGTGCACGTACATCAGCCGTTGCAGGTTGCCCTGCAGCCGGTCGGGCGGAGCGAGCATCGCACCTGCGATCCCGATTGCCACCACCAGCGCGGTGGCAATCGACAAGCGACGTCCGAACAGCATCACGCGGCCTCCTCCAAGTGCCGGGAGACCAGGCCGAGGGCGACCGCCACGGCCAGGTCGACAGTGAGAATGAGCAGGAGCCACGACCATGGCTGGTGGCCGTACCGCGCGGCCTCCAGGACCTGCGTCGCGCCCAGCAACAGGGGTAGTGACACCGGCACCACCAGCAGCGGCCCCAGAGCGGTGCGACTCGCCAGTCCCTGCGCGAGTGCGTTGGCCAGCGTGCCCAAAAGCGCCAGCCCGACGGCGACAAGCGGGAACACCGGCAGCAGCCAGACCCAGCCGGAAAGGTCCGGGTCGTACAAGATGACCGCGACCGGTATGAGCAGGGCCTCGAATATCAACAGCAGCACCGTGTTCGCTGCCGCTCGCCCGGCCAGGCGCACCGCCGGATGCACACCGAATAGCCGCACCATCGCCAGTTGTGCCGGCCCGTCCACCGCGCTCTGCCGCAGGGTCACCAGCACACCGAACAGCAACATGACCACCCAGTACAGGCCCGGGCCAATCTGGCGGAGCAGGGGGACATCGCTGCCGATGGCCAGCGGGACCAGCAGCAGCCCAGCTGCCCCGAACGGTGCCGTCACCAGCAGCGCCTCTCCGGCCCGTAGTTCCTGCCGCAGATCTTTACGTGCCAATTCAAGACATTGCCGCAGCGCGCCAGGCGTGGTATCCGCGCTCATGCGACCACCGGCCCGGGCTGGACCGGAGTCGCCTGTCCGTCTGCGATCTTTACCACGCGATCCGCCACGTCGAGCAGCCGCGGATGATCGTGCGAGACCACGACGGCAGCGCCACCCCGGGCCCGTACCCGCCCGACGACGGCCTCGACCAACCCTGCCGAGGCCGTGTCCAGACCAGCGTGCGCCTCGTCCAGCAGTAGCAACGCAGGCTCGGTGAGTAGCACCCTGGCCAACTCGGCTCGCCGCTGCATGCCCTGCGAGCACACCTCAGCCCATCGGTCGGCGGCCCCGCCCAAGCCCACCAACTCCAAGGCCTCGTCCGCCTCTCCGTCGCGGTGACCAGTGAGCCTGGCCACGAAGTGCAGGTTCTCTCGCAACGACAACTGCGGATACAACGCCGGGGCGTGTCCTACCAACGCGATTCGCGGGCGCACCGCCGCGCAGGCCGGCGAACCGAGCGTGGCACCGAGTACGCGTCCCTTGCCCCTGGTGGGTGGCAGCAATGTGGCCAGGACCCGCAGCAGTGTGGTCTTTCCAGAACCGTTCGCGCCGATGAATCCGACGGACTCACCCCTGCGCACGGTCAGATCGAGCCCGCGCAGGACCGGCACACGATCGACGTCGACGGAGATGTCCACCAACGACACGACGGCCTCGTCTTCGGTCAATAATTTCGGCATCGATCCTGCTTCGCATGAGCGCTGAGACCGCCGGACGCGAGGCTCAGCACGGTACTGTCTACTATCTTTCGTAGGAGGATACGAGGGCATCCTCGTACCCACCCACCGGGGCCCCAACAGGCAGGAAACGGAGGTCGACGTACGTGGAGTTCTTCGCGCTGGCGTCGCTGGCGCTGGTGGCAGGCTTGATCTCGTTCACGTCACCGTGCACCCTCCCGCTACTGCCCGGTTACATCTCCTACGTCGCAGGCCTGTCGAGGGAGCAGACGGACGCCGGGCGCCTGACTGCCGGCGCGCGCCGTCGCGCGTTGCTCGGAGCCTCGCTGTTTGTCGCCGGCTTCTCCGCGGTGTTCACAGCACTCGGCGCGACATCGTCCGCGCTGGGGCTGCTACTGGCCCAGAACCTACGGACGATCAACCTGGTCGGCGGCACGTTGATCGTGATCATGGGGCTCGCCATGACCGGTCTGCTCAGGATTCCGTTCCTGCACCGCGAGTTCCGGTTCGATCTCAGCAGGTTCAGCCGCGGGCCGGGTGGAGCCTTGCCGCTCGGCGCCGCGTTCGCGTTCGGCTGGACGCCGTGCGTTGGACCGGCGCTCGCGTCCATCCTGGCCACGGCTGCCAGCACCGCGACCGTGGCACGAGGCACACTGCTGCTCCTGGCTTACTCCCTCGGCCTGGGGGTGCCGTTCCTACTGGTCGCCGTGGGAGTGGCCCAGGGCAAGGTACGCCTCAACTGGCTTCGGAACCACTCACGCCGGATCGAAGTCGCCGGCGGCCTTGTCCTCGTCGTCATGGGGATCGTGATGATGACGGGTGGCTGGACCGCCCTCATGAGTCGGATGCTCGGCTTCTACGCACGCCTCGGCTGGCCGCCCATCTGACCACCCGCACGGTACGGACTGCGCGTAGACGAATGCCAGGCGTCGGTCCAGCGTTGTCCGTTGTTCTGACTGTCGCCAAAGCTGTCCGTGTTGGCTCCGGGGCAGGACGGCGACGCGGCGGCAACTCTGCCACGCGAAAGCACTGAGCGGCCTGCCCTCCGCGTGCAGGACAACCCCAGACGTCCGCCCACCGTCCACTCGCGATCTGACCTGCGAGGGATCACACAGAGAATGATCACCTCGAGCGGTCTTTCGCGCCGGCACCCGCACAGGCCGAGAGCGGTCGAGGCCACACGGCCATGGTGGGCTCCCGTTCACGAGAGCACCCCAATCAACGATGAAGGATCGTAGTGAAGGCAGGGCACAAACGCTGCTGCAGGGGTACCCCTCCACGGCGATACCAGGGACCGAACGGGCTAATCCGCTAGGCCGTTTACCCCAACAACACCTCGCGGCTGTTAGTTTTCGTTACTGTGAGATTTCGACTGGCCGCACATCGTCACCACTTATTAGTGGTCGCCGCCGCCTTCGCGGTGCTCGTGCCATTCGTCGCTCTGCACCTGATACTGCTGTGCGAACCCCATTCCCATACCGAGAGTGACCACGGACATAACACAGTGCGCGCGGCCGTTGTCGCGCAGCATTCAGCTCACTTTGGACACTCCGCGAACACCGACTGCCACCCGGGTCATCCCGACCAGCAGCACGTCCTCACCGAGACCGGCCATGCGCTGCCCCGCTCCGAGGGCACGCTCGACGGCCTGGCAGCGCTCGGGGCCCTGGCGATCGCAGTGTCGATCGTCACCCAATCCGGTCCCTGCATCCCGCGGGGCTCGCCGTCAGTAGGCCACCGCACGCACCGACGAACCGGGCGCACCCTGCTTCTCGATCTCTGCATCGCACGGTCCTGAGCGCGCCAGCCGTGCCGAGCACGAGCTCGGCACGGCCACCGGCTGCAGTCCTCAGACCGCTGTTTCTCACCGCATTTCGCGAAGGATCGACACAGGGATGAACCACACACTTCTCAGCACACCGCTGGTGACCTCGTCGCCGGCCCAGCTCCTCAGTCCGGCCGCGCGCTGCCACTCGCCCGGGCATGCCATCGGCAACACGCCCGTGCTGTGGATCGGGGAACCGTTCACCGGCTCCCGCCACGGCTTCTGGGCCAAGCTGGAAGGCGCCAACCCCGGCGGCATGAAAGACCGCCCCGCCTTGCATATGGTGGGCAGGGCCAAGGAACGAGGCGAGCTCGCACCCGGTGCGATGATCGTCGAATCGACCAGCGGCACTCTCGGCCTCGGCCTGGCCCTCGCCGGGATCGTCTACGGGCACCCCGTCACGCTGGTCACCGATCCCGGCATGGAACCGATCATGCGCCGCATGCTCGCCGCACACAACGCCCGGGTGGAGCTCGTCACGCAGCCGCACCCGACCGGCGGCTGGCAGGAGGCGCGGCGCGAGCGCGTCCGGCAGCTGCTCGAGAGCACACCCGGGTCATGGTGCCCAGATCAGTACCAGAATCCGGACAATGTGGAGGCCTACGCCTCGCTCGCCACGGAGCTCATCGGCCAGCTCGGCCGCATCGACATCCTGGTCTGCTCGGTCGGTACGGGCGGGCACTCGGCCGGCATCGCCCGGGTGCTGCGGGAGTTCTGCCCGCACCTGCGGCTCATCGGAGTCGACACCGTGGGCTCCACGATCTTCGGTCAGCCGGCCGCCCCACGGCTGATGCGCGGGCTCGGCTCCAGCATCTACCCCCGCAACGTCGACTACCCCGCCTTCGACGAGGTCCACTGGGTTGCCCCCAGAGAAGCCGTGTGGGCGTGCCGGAGGCTGGCCTCCACCCACTACGCGAGCGGCGGCTGGAGCGTGGGAGCAGTCGCGCTCGTCGCCGGCTGGGCCGCCCGCAACAACGATCCCGACACCCGGATCGCGGCGATCTTCCCCGACGCCCCACACCGCTACTTCGACACCATCTACAACGACGACTACTGCGCCGAGCACGAGTTACTCGGCCCGGCACCTGCCTCCGAACCCGACACGATCGGCACCCCGTCAGAACAGGTGGTGCGGCACTGGACGCGATGTAGTCACGTCGTTGACCCCGTGACAGCGCAGGAGGCCCTCGTATGAGCCAGCTCGTGAGCCAGTTCCGCACGTTCGACCGGCCGAGCAAGCTGTTGATGGTCAACCAGTTCGGCATCAACGTCGGGTTCTACATGCTGATGCCCTACCTGGCCGGCTACCTCGCCGGACCGCTCGGCCTTGCCGCGTGGGCGGTCGGGCTAGTGCTCGGCGTGCGGAACTTCTCCCAGCAAGGCATGTTCCTCGTCGGAGGGACACTCGCCGACCGGTTCGGCTACAAGCCCCTGATCATCGCCGGGTGCGTGCTGCGCACCGGCGGTTTCGCACTCCTAGCCATCGTCAGCTCGCTGCCCGCCCTGGTGATCGCCTCCGCGGCCACCGGATTCGCGGGTGCCCTGTTCAACCCCGCGGTGCGCGCCTACCTCGCCGCCGACGCCGGAGACCGCAGGGTGGAGGCCTTCGCCCTGTTCAACACCTTCTACCAGGGCGGCATCCTGCTGGGCCCGCTCGTCGGACTGGCCCTCACCGCGCTCGACTTCAGGATCACCTGCCTCGTGGCGGCCGCGGTGTTCGGCGCGCTGACCGTGCTCCAGGCACGCGCGCTGCCACAGCACCCGGCCGACCGCGGCCCGGACCGCGGCTCTGTCCTCGCCGAATGGCGAACGGTCGTCGCCAACCGCCAGTTCGTCCTGTTCTCCCTGGCGATGATCGGCTCGTACGTACTGTCGTTCCAGGTCTATCTGGCGCTGCCGCTGCAGGCACAGACGATCGTGGGATCCGAGGCAGGCAGCACCGCCCTGGTCACGTCGCTGTTCGTGGTATCCGGCGCGGTCGCGATCGCCGGCCAACTCAGGGTAACCGCGTGGTTCAGCAAGCGGTGGGGCCCCGGCCGCAGCATCGTCGTCGGGATGACGCTGCTGTCCATGGCGTTCGTCCCGCTCCTGCTCGTCCCCGGCGCCGCCACCGTCGGGCCCGTACTGGCCGGAGCAACCGTACTGCTATCGGCGGCCCTGCTCGCGCTCGGCACGATCGCGGTGTTCCCGTTCGAGATGGACACGGTCGTGCGCCTGTCCCGCAACCACCTCGTCGCCACCCACTACGGCTTCTACAACACCGTCATCGGCGTGGGCATCCTGCTGGGCAACCTCTTCACCGGAACCGTGTTCGGCCTGGCCCACCAAGCCGGGTGGCCACAGCTGATCTGGGCCGGGCTGACCCTCATCGGGGCGGGTTGCGTGCTGGCCCTGCACCTACTCCACCGCAGCCGCCAACTGACCGCCGAGCCGGCCGGGCAACCGATGAGGTAGCCGAGCGCATCGGCAGAACAGCATCGAGACGTCGCTATCCTGGCTGGCATGAGGAGGAGTACGCGCAGCAGTGTGCCGCAGTGGTTGCTGTTGTGCGTGCTCGCTCTCGCAGTGCTCGGCATGCACCATGTCGTCTCGACATCCCACCTGCCCGCAGCCGGAGAGGCCCACGTGGCCGACACCACCCACTCCGGCGGCGCAGCGGAAGGGCACAGCCAGTCGCCCACCGACTCGACGCCGAGCGACCCGGCGCACGACGCACTGCATTTCTGCCTCGCCGTGCTGTTCACTGCTGGCCCTCTGCTCCTGCTCTCCTCGCGGCTGAGGTCCGTACTCCGGGATGCGCGCAGTCTGGCAGCGACCCTACTCTGCTGCGCCCAGGTCCCGCGGACTCGCGAGAGATCAGTGCTCGTGGGGAGAACTCTGCTCACATCCGTCTGCGTTCTGCGCATTTAGAGGTCACGGTTCATCACCCTGACCTCACGACGATCGTCCTCCGACAACGCAGCGCAGAAGGAACCAAGACCACCGATGAAGAAATACCTCATCGGGGCGAGCGCGGCTGCCGTCCTCGCCCTCACAACGGCCTGCGGCACCGGCGATACGTCCGCCGTGGACTCGAGCCGGAGCACGCCACCGACAGCGGCCGGCGAGGCTCAGCAGAGCAGTCACAACGACAGCGACATCGCCTTCGCCCAACAGATGATCCCGCATCACGAGCAGGCAGTGGAGATGGCCGACCTGGCATTGGAGCGTTCCACCGACCCGAATGTGGAAAGCCTCGCTGAGCAGATCACAGGCTCGCAGGATCCCGAGATCCAGCAGATGACCGGGTTGCTGAAGAAGTGGGGCGCGCCTGCAGCCCCCGATAAGTCCGACATGCCGGGGATGATGAGCGGAGAGGAGATGCGGCAGCTGGAACAGGCGACCGGCTCCGAGTTCGACGTCATGTGGCTGCAGATGATGATCCAGCATCATCAGGGCGCGATCGAGCTGGCCAAGACAGAACTGAAGGAAGGCAGCGACGCCGACGCCAAGGCACTCGCCCAGCGCATCATCGAGGCGCAGGACGCTGAAATCCGCGAGATGGTGGGGCTCCTCCCGCACTGACCGCCCCACGGCCGGCTTTCCGCGGCAGGCGTCGCCGGGCTCAGCCACACATTGCCTTGACGCGCTCCCTGGAGCAGGTCCAGGTACCCGGCTCGGCAGCTTTCGCCCCGTAGGATGACTCCCTATGAGGAGGCGCCATGCGCGGGCCCGGTGAACTCGAAGCCACGGTAGTGGAGATGCTCTGGCATGCGGCAGAGCCGATTAAGGTTCGCGACCTCCTGAAGCGGCTGCCGACGATGACAGCCATCCTCACCGTGTTGGCTGCCACACTGCCGTCCTGACGGCACAGCTCGGTCGCCACTCCCCAAACCACTAGTATCGATAGTAGGCCGTTTGACAGGGGATCTCGTTAGCAAGATGGCGGGAGGCGCGATGTTCAGGCTCGGCGGGCGGGACACCCGATGATGAACGTGCTGTGGGGCGCAGACGAGCCCGCCGAAGCCGGAGAGACCTGTTCTGGCAGCACTGAGGGAGCGCTGTGGCGCTTCTTTCACACAGCGTCCAAGCACGACACCGTGCACCTGCGCAACGCGCTCTCCTGGAAGGCCAACGGGCAATGACGCTGGCTTTGGCTCTGCTGGTGGGAACCATCACGGCCGGATGGCTCGTGCCCCAGGGCTTACGACGCGTCGATCTCCGCCGCCGAGACCCACGGTCCCTGCTCGTCGCCTGGCTTGCGTCGATCATGGGTGTCGCGGCAGCCGGGACGGCGGGCGTTGTCCTCCTTTTGACGCCTGGCCACGGGCCTGCCGATTCCCTCACGTGGGCGTTGAACCGATGTCTGGCAGCCTTGCAGCACGGCTCCCCACCACGGTTCGAGGACCTGCTGGGTATCGCCAGTGCCGCCCTGCTGGGGGTTGTCGTCGTGCGCTGCGCTGTCGTCACGGCGCGCGAACTGCTGCGGCTACGGCGGGCAAGCCGCGAACGGCTCTCGGTGCTGCGATTGGCCGGGTGGCCGGATGCGGCCACGCCGAACACGTTCTGGCTGGCGCACGACCGGCCGCTGGCGTTCAGCCTTCTCGGCCGGCCTGGCGTGATCATCGCGACGGAAGGCCTGACCCGGCACCTGCCCGCCGACGCGGTTGCCGCTGTGCTGGCGCACGAGCGTGCTCACCTGAGAGGGCATCATCACCTATTGATCGCGGTTATGGACAGCCTGCGGCGCACGCTGCCGTTCGTTCCGCTATTCCGGCAGGCGCCAGCAGCCATCCGCGAGCTCGTGGAACTAGCCGCGGACATGTCGGCAACTCGAGTGTGCGGCCCCGCTGCCGTCCGTGCCGCGCTGCTGGCTGTCTCCGGGCATGACGCGCCCAGCGTGGCCCTGGCCATGGGGCGCGATACGGTCCGCGTGCGGCTCGCTCGCCTGGAGCATGTGGCGCAGGCACCCGGGGGCGCCCGCAGAGCGCTGTCCTGTGGTGCGGCCGGGGCCCTGGCCACCGCCGTCCCGTTCTTGACCGGCCCGTCGCTGCTGTTCGCCCTGGCGGTGCTGGCCTGCCCGGTCGGCGGCTGACACGACCGGACTCGGCCTTGCCTTGCCCATGGCCTCGGCAACCACAACGGCGTAGTCCGCGGAGAGCCGTACTGGCGAGAGGATTCCTTCGGGCTCGACCGACTCACCCCGTAGCGCGAGCCAGCCTGTCCGCGGCCGCACAAGGACCGCGACGTCCGTCACAGCCCGGCTAACGCCGGGGGCCGATGTCGCGTACTACGTCGCAGAGCATCGCGAGCTCCTCGCAGGTGTTGTAGTAGTGCACCGACGCGCGCACGAGCTCCTCGAGCCCGCGATTCTCCATGTCCAGTCTCGTCGAGGGGGTTCTGGACACACTGACGTTGATCCCGTGTGCGCCGAGCGCGGCTTGCACGTCGGCTGGCGCGACGCCGTCGACCGTGAAGGACACGATCCCGCACCGTTCGACGCCCGCGTCGTGAACTGTGACTTGGGGTAACTGAGCCAGGCTCAGCCGGAGCTCGTCGGCCAGCGCGTATACGCGCCCTCGGATGCGGTCCAGTCCCCACCCGAGAGCGTAGTCGATCGCCGCGCCAAGGCCGAGTTTGGCCGCGTAGTTGCACTCCCACGACTCGAAACGCCGGGCATCGGGACGTATCCGGTACTCGTCGCGAGCAACCCATGTCGCGGCGTGCAGATCGAGCATCGGCGGCGCCAGCTCGTCGAGCACTTCCCGCCGGACGTAGAGCAGGCCCGTGCCGCGGGGCCCGCGCAGGTACTTCCGGCCGGTCATGGACACCATGTCGCAGCCGATTTCGTCGACATCGAGCGACATCTGTCCCGCCGACTGACAGGCGTCCAGCAGGTACAGCACACCGGCGTCTCTGGCGACCTTGCCCACCTCGGCGGCGGGGTTCACCAGCCCACCGTTGGTCGGGACATGGGTCAGCGAGATGAGCCGCACCCGCTCATCGATCAGGTCGCGCAGCCTCGGCACCGAGATCTGCCCGGACTCGCCGTTGGGCACGACATCGACCCGCAGGTTGTAGCGCTGCGCCAGCTGGAGGTAGGCGATGAAGTTACTGGCGTACTCGGCCTCGCTCGTCAGGATCCGATCACCAGGACGGAACGGGACGGAGTAGAAGGCCATGTCCCAGGCCCGGGTCGCACTGTCGACCACGGCGATCTCGTCGGTACGGCAGCCGAGCAGGCGTGCCGCCGAACCGTAGACGTCCTCGATCTCCTCGGCGACCAGCGCTGCGGCTTCGTAACCACCGACACGAGCCTCAAGCTTCAGGTGCGTGACGGTACGGTCGAGCACCGGCGTCGGCATCAGGGCGGCACCGGCATTGTTGAGGTGGACGACGTTCTCGCAGCCCGGGGTCTCCCGCCGCGCTCGCTCCACGTCGAAGGTGTGCACCGCGGCCGCCGTCATATGACCTCCTCACCGACCTGCGCGGCCGGAACGTCCGTGGGCAGTGCTGAGTGATCGACAAGCCGGAGGAACGAGCGCACCCGTTCCTTGGCCGGTGTGGTGAAGAAGGTCTCGGGTGCGGCCTCCTCGACCACCACACCACCGTCCATGAACACGATGCGATCGGCGACGTCACGGGCGAAGTGCGTCTCGTGGGTGACGATCACCATCGTCATCCCATCAGCGGCCAACTCCCGGATGACCTGGAGCACCTCGGCATGCAGTTCCGGGTCGAGCGCCGATGTCGGCTCGTCGAAGAGAACCACCTGCGGCTCCATCGCCAGCGCTCTGGCGATGGCAACCCGCTGCTTCTGGCCGCCCGACAGTCGTGAGGGATACACATCGCGCTTGTCAGCCAGCCCGACCCGGTCGAGCAACCGCTCGCCGAGGGACACAGCCTCGGCGCCCGGCAGCCTCCGCACCTGCCGGGGCCCCTCGATCACGTTCTCAAGGGCCGTCATATGCGGGAACAGGTTGAACTGCTGGAACACCATGCCCGTCCGCTGCCGGACCTGCTGCATCAACCTTGCCCGCCCGCGACGGTCGCGCCGCACACCGCACTGGAAAGCGCAACCGCAGATCCGCACGTGGCCGGCATCAGGTTCCTCCAACAGGTTCATGCAGCGCACCAGTGTGGTCTTGCCCGACCCGGACGGGCCCATGAGCACGACGACCTCACCACGCTCCACCGAGAGGTCCACGCCTCGCAGTACCTCCAGATCGCCGAAGGCCTTGCGGATGCCTGTGAGTTCGATCGTGGCCGTGGTCATGCGTATGCCTTTCCCATTCGCCTCTCCAGCATTCCCTGCCCGACGGACAGCAAGGTGTTGATCAGCCAGTAGAGGGCCCCGATCATCAGGAACGCCTCCATGTACCGGAAGTTCGCGTTACCGATGCTCTCCGCCACTCGGGTGAGCTCCACAACGGTCACGACCGAGGCGAGCGACGTGTCCTTCATCAAAGCGATGAACCGCCCACCCACTGCGGGCGTCGCGATCCTGATGGCTTGCGGGAACACGATTCGGCGGAAGGTCCGCCAGTAGGGCATTCCGATCGAGGAAGCGGCCTCCCACTGTCCTTTGTCGACACCGAGGATGCCGCCGCGGAAGTTCTCGCTGAGGTACGCCCCCGCAAACAGGCTCAGCGCGAGAATCGCCGACGGGATCGGTTCGAGTTGCACCCCGAGCTGCGGCAGACCGAGGTATATGATCATGATCTGAATCAGTAGCGGGGTGCCCCGGAACACCGACACGAACATGATCGCAATACCCCTGAACACTCGAAAATCCGAGATGCGGGCCAGAGCGACGAGGGCGCCCAGCACGGAGCCGAGCGCGAACGACACCACCCCGAGCAACAGGGTCACACCCAGACCTTTGATCAACATCGGGAAAGAATCGACCAGCATGTCCATGGCTGCCCTTACCCCTGCTCCGGCGGTAAGGCATTCAGCTCCGGCACCATGTCCAGCCCGAGCCATTGCTGCGAGATACGACTCAGCGTGCCGTCGGCGATCATGCTCGCGATCGCTTTGTCGATCTCCTTCTTGAACGCGGGAGAGCCCTTGCGGAAGGACATCCCGTTGACTTCACTTTCCAGCAGCTTACCCACCGGCTTGACCGCCAGGTCGTTCTGCTTGGCCAGGTAGCTGCCTTGGAAGCGTGAGACCAGCATCGCATCGGCATTGCCTCGGGCGAGATCAGTCAAGCCCAGCGTCGCGTTTTGGTAGGTCTTGACTTGCGCACCCTGAATCTCCTCTCTGGCGAACTGCTCCTGAGTGGTGCCGGCGGACACGGCCACCACCTTGTCCTCCAGATCGGACAGCGAACCGATGCTACGGTCGCCGCTGGGAACAAAGATCGCCACGCCGTTGACTTGGTACGGCCTGGAGAAGGAAACCTGCTGCTTGCGCTCCTCGGTGATCGTCTGACCGGAGATCACGATGTCGAAGCGCTCCGCTCGAACGCCTTCGATGAAGCTCTGGAAATTTGATGCCACGAATTCGACGTTGTCCACTCCGATCCGGCGAGCCACCTCATGCGCGACGTCGACGTCGTAGCCCACAGGCTTGCCGTCGTCCAGGAAGTTCCACGGCGGATTGGCCTGGGTCAGCGCGACTCGCAAAGTGCCGCTGTCCCGCACGTCCGCCAACACATCGGTGGATCCCCCGCCTGAGCAACCCATGAGAACGGCGCTGGCCATGGTGAGCAGGAGCGCGAGCCCCTTTCTCATTCGCCCGACTTGTGACATTCCCTTGACCTCCCTCTCGGCAGCAAAGCCGCGGCGAGACGGTGCGAGCCAAAGGCCGCCCGTTGGTTCGCCGGTTCGGTCGTGCTTTTCGTCACTCGATCGAGTGACGGAACACTATGCGGGGGTGGGGTATGGAGTCAATGGTCCACCCGAGGGCTTTTCAGAACCAGCGGAGTCGCAAGTCAGACAGGAACGGTCGAGAAATCAGCACACTTTCGGCTGTTCGAACGCATTGTCACTACGGAGACTGTCGGCCGACGTAGCCTGCCGTCCACGACAGCGTCACGGACGGCAGGCTACGTTTTCCGACACCCAGAAGGTGTAGCAGCGGTAGACATCTCGGAGCCGGTGAACCCGCGCGCGGCCGTTCAAGAAGGCCGGCAACCCTCGGTGGCGCACATGCGCCCACGCCACCGTACGACCACGGCCACGAGAAGCGCGGACAGCGAGATCACCGCGAGGACCGGCTGGATGGGTGCCCACACTCCCAACGCACCGGAGACCCCGAGCACGCCGATGACGAGCTTGTTGCAGACCGGGCATCCCACGGCGAACGCCGAGAGCAGCGAAGAACCCAGGACCCGCCTCTGGCCACGGGTGTTCGCGACCTGGGGAACGATCGCGAACCATAGCCCGGTCAGCAAAACCGTCAGAGCCAGAGCAGGGTACTCCCACCAGCGCACCGGGGTCATCCTGGTGAACCAGCCGGTGTCGATCACATCGGTCGGCACACCCACGATGAGGGCGCTCAGCAGCGCCACTCCGACTCCCCTACCCCACCGCCACGGCCGTGTGTCGGCTGCCTCCCGCACCTGCTCGCCGGCAGCGTTGTCGACGTGCTGCAACTGCATCACCGTGCCATCTCCCCTTCCACCGTGGCCCCAAAACTACGATGGTCGATAGTACACCGGCGGTCGCCGGGCAGACGTGAGATGCGCCGGCCTGTCGCAACTACACCGCCTTTCACGACCGACTACCGGCCGCATTGGCCGACTGCGCCGGTTGGCTCGCGCGGCGCCAGGCGCCGCGGCGCAGCAGGCGTAGGCCGTTGAGCCCGACGATGACGGTGGAGCCTTCATGCAGGCACAGGCGTGGTGATCATGGAAGTTCCTACAGTGGCCACAACTTCACCGTGCGCTCGCAGTTCCGGTGACCAGGTTCATGCGACCGAGCACGGGCAAAGGTCATCGAGTCGGCGTGCTTGTACGCTTGGTCGAGTGGTGACGAACGATCCTGTCGATGGAGAGTCACGGTGACGGGCCTGGAACGCCGGAGCGCGCTCGCGCGCTGGCTGCTGGTCTGTTCGGTGTTGCTCGGGCTGGTCCTCATGCACCACGTCGCGAATCAGCACATCGAACACGGTGACCCGTCGGCCACTGTCCAGCAGGTCACCACCGAGCACGACATCGCCGAGCACGACGGTTCGTCAGCACCTTCACACGAAGGCTCATCGGTACTGGCCCATCTGTGCTTCGCCGTGCTCGTCGGGTCGATCGTCCTGCTGATTCCCGTCCGGCTCATCCGCCGATTCCGGGACACCGTCACCAGGCTCAGGCCCCTCGCCGCGCGGACCGGTGGTGGGCGTGCTCCCCCCATCCCCTTACCGGTCCCGGCCGGGTTCGCCTACGACCTCTGTGTGCTGCGGCTGTGATGTCACCACGCCGGGCGAGTTCATCGAGCTCGCGCGGCGTCCCGGCAACACAACAGATCTACCTACACAGAGGAAACAAGCACCATGAAGAAGTCCCTGACTTATGCAGCCCTCGCCACGGCGGTCGCCGCGGCGCTCGCCGCCGGATGCACCGGAGGCACCGAGGGCGCAGACACCACTGGTAACGCCGGCTCCCAGCCCAGCACAAGCGCGTCAGCTGAACAGGCCACCCACAACCAGGCGGACGTGACCTTCGTCCAGGGGATGATCCCTCACCACGAGGGCGCCATCGAGATGGCCGACCTCGCGGAGGGCCGCACCGACAACCCCGACATCCTCGATCTCGCCCAGCGCATCAAACAAGCACAGGGACCTGAGATCGACCAGCTGAACGGCTGGCTCGACGCCTGGGGCGTCAACAACGACATGCCCGGGATGGACCACGGCGACATGGGGCATGAGATGCCCGGAATGGGTGCCGAGGACATGAAGAAACTCGAACAGGCCAACGGCGCCGAGTTCGACCGGCTGTTCCTGGAGTTGATGATCGAGCACCACCAGGGCGCCGTTGACATGTCCGAAACAGTGCTGGACGAGGGCAGCAACCCCGAGGTGAAGGAACTCGCCCAGCAGATCATCGACGCTCAGGAAGCAGAGATCAACGAGATGCGATCACTGCTGGAAGGCTGAGCGCGTTCCACAACACATCACTTCCGGGCCTGCGAACCCACCTACTGGGTGAGTCCGCGGGCCCGGTCTTACGACGACATCCCGACGCGAAGGACCCTCCCTTGCCGCGCACACATCGTGTCCTGCCCTCGCTGGCTCTACTCCTCGTCCTCACCGCGGCATGCGGTGGCACAGGCGAGACCGACACCACCACCTCGACTGCCCCACCGAGCACAGCCCCCACCACGGCGATAGCCGACAGCGATCACAATCGCAGCGACATCGAGTTCGCCCAGGACATGATCCCGCACCACGAACAGGCCGTCGTGGTCGCCGAACTCGCGCTGGAACGCGCGTCCAGCCCCGAGGTGAAAGACCTTGCGCAGCGCATCAAGGACGCTCAGAACCCCGAAAAGAACGCACTACTGGCACAACTGAAGTTGTGGGGCGAAACAGTCACACCGGGCGGCGCGAGCGGCGAACACGACCACTCCCACCTCATGCCCGAGGAGACATTCCAGCAACTCCAGCAGAGCACGGGCCCGGCATTCGACACACTGTGGCTGCAAACCATGATCGAACATCACCAAGGCGCCGTCGACCTCGCGCAAGCGCAACTCCGCGACGGCAGCGACACGCTGACGTCGATGTACGCCCAAGACATCGTCGACCGGCAGAGCAAAGAGATCGAGGAGATGACGGCACTACTGGGCCAGTAGAACACCCGGAGAAAGAACCGCGTAGTCATACCAAGCTACTCATCGCGCAAACCGGTCGGGGTCGAGCGGTCTCAAATCAGGTGGCAGCCCGGCGTTACTGCCGCACTGCAATCTTCGGGTCTTCGATTCGCTGCCGTCCGACACCGACGATGGCCTGGATGAGCAGGGAGGGGCGCGTACCCACGGAGTTGACGAAGATAGTGGTGACCGAGGCTGCCATGGCGACCATCGCCCAGACCGGGTACACCAGGCCGGTCGTGGCGAGCGGGACGCCGATGCCGTTGAACAGAAACGCCAGGGCAATGTTGCCGCGGGTGTGCCGATAGGCGCGGTCGCTGATGTCGCGGGCATCCAGCACGGCACCGACCTGGTCGCGCGGCAGCACGATGTCGGCCGATTCGACGGCGATTCGGTGCCGCCAGCGCGATGCCCACGTCGGCCTGCATCAGCGCGAGGGCGTCATTGATGCCATCGCTCACCATGGCCACACAGGTGCCGTCGGCCTGCAATTCCCGCACGGTCTCGGCCTTACCTTCCGAGCGCACCAGCTCCCGGACCTCAGTGCTCCCGAACTGATCGGCGACCCGCCAGCCAGCACGCTCGCTGCCACCGATATCGCGGCGGCGGCCAAAGCCAACACCTCGTCCTCATGACCGGCGACGGGGCACACGGCGCGGACGGTCGGCTTGCCCTCGGTCAGGTTGCCGGCCTTGTCCCACACGATCCGCCGCACCAGCCGGGAGGTCTGGAACGCCTCGCCGGTGCGCATGACAATCCCACGGTCGGCGGCCACCCCGTGCCGCGCACGATGGCCAGCGGCGCGGCGATGTCGACCGCGCAGGGATAGACCATGTCTCGGCATGATTGAGGCCCCAGTCGAAGGCATCCACCCCGAGTTCAGCGGTGTGTGTGCGATCCGGCTGCTGCTCTTGGCGGGGCCGATCCCAAACGGGACGGTCCGCACCAGCCAGGACGGCGGCGCGTTGTGAACCCCGGCCGACCAGGTCAACGGTCCCTCACAAGCTCTCGCAGCGGGGAGCTACCCCCAAGATCTACGTCACCACCGAGACCGGCATCCACCGGTCGGGCGATGGTAGGCGCACGTTCCCACTGCACTCCCGCTTCGCTGAGCATCGCCTGTGTCATAGCGACGGAAACCCTGTCCCTCCTCCCACATACCCGGGACAATTCGCGCAGAAGAACCGTTCGAGTGCCGCCCGCACCGGGGTGCCACGATGCGTAACACACGGATCGTGAATACTTCCGCCACTGACGGGGAATACCCGTGCCTGGTATTGCATGTCGGCCGAGGGAGTAGCGCATGACCGTCACCGGTGCGCTCGTCTTGCTGGCTGTGGCGTTGGTGGGTGTCGCCGGTCTCTACGGCATCGCTTTCGCCGCCCGTTTGGGCGGCACCAGAGCCAACGTCTACCCGTTCCTCTCCGGACACTCACCCGCCGAGCACGCCGTGTCGCGGTACCACGTCCGTTGGTACACCGTCTCGATGATCTATCTCGTCTTCGATATGGAGATGGTGTTTATGTACCCGTGGACGCTGGTCGTCGCGGAGAAGGGCACGTCGGCGGTCGTGGAGATGTTCGTGTTCCTCGCGATCCTCTTCTCGGGTGTCGTATACGCGTGGCGTGAGGGGGCACTGCGATGGGCCTGACCGAGTGGTTGTTGCGCCACACTCCGCCCCATCCGTTGGTGACGGCCACACCGGGTGGCACCGCCGCCCGGCTCGCCGCCGAACGGGTGCTGCGCGAGCGCGGCTGGCGCGAGGCGGCGAGTCCCGCCGAGGCGAATCTCCTGGTCGTCGCGGGCCCACTCGACGACGACCTGCGGCCGTATGTGGAAGCGGTGTGGGCGCAGATCCCTCGGCCGCGCGCGCGGACGCAGATCGACTCCGCGACTGCCGCACCGTCTGCAGTGGACGCGGCGGTCGCCACCCTCCGGGACGCCGACCTCCAGCGCCACCAGGACGACGACGCACCACCCGAGGGCCATGACATCGGCCATGAGCAGCAGGGACACCAGAGGCACGAGAGCCACGACGCCAGCGCACACGGTAGCCACCACGGCAACGAGGGCGGCAACGACTCCGGGCACCAGCACGATGACGACAGCCAGAACAAAGGCGAAGACCACGTCGGCGGGCACCAGCACCACGACATGGGTCACGATATGGGTGGCATGGACATGCCCGGCAACGTCGCGATGGCCGACCGGGGCGAGGACCGGGACGGGCTCACCCTCGACCGGGTACATCTGCCGCTCGGCCCGGTGCTGCCGGACTGGCCCGCCGGGCTCATCGTGCACAGCACCCTGCAGGGTGACATCATCCAGGACGCGACCGTCGAGACCGTGGGCTGTGGGGGTGCCCCGTACCCTCACCCGTTCTGGACCGGCGACGCCCACCGGGTGGCCGCTTGGCGCCTCGACTCGTGCGCCCGCCTCCTATCGGTCGCGGGCTGGGCCGACGCCGCGGCCACCGCCCGCCGGTTTCGCGACGAGGTGCTGCCCGGCGGCCGGTCGACGCGGCCGGAGAACATAGCCCCGTTGCTCTCGGCATGGGCGCGGCGCGTCCGCCGCTCGCGTGTCCTGCGCTGGTCCCTGACGGGGGTCGGCGTCACGCCTGACGTGCCCTCGACCCCACCGGGATTGCGCGGCGACACGCTCACCCGGCTGTATCGGTGGCTCGGCGACGCTGAGCGAGCACTCACCGGCACCGTTACGCCGTCCGATGAGGACGACCGTGCGCGTGAGGCCAGATGGACGCTCGACGCGCTGCCTGACCTCCTCACGGGGACAGAGTTCGCCCTGGCCCGGCTGCTGGTGGCCAGTCTCGACCCCGACCTCGACACCGTGACCACCCCCAAGGTCGCTCATGGTTGAGGCGATCGGGTGGCCCGGCGCGTTCCTCCTGCCCGTAGTGCTGGGTGTGCTGGCGCTGGCGGCCGCCGCATTCGACGCGCACCTTGCCGCCCGCGCGGCCGGGACCTCGGACACGACCGGGTTCAGCACGGCCGTCACCTCGCCACTGCGGGAGACAGCGGGCCTGCTCGTGCAGCAACGACGACGCACCCTGGCAGCTGACACACTGCTGTGGCGGGGCGCGGGCGTCACGCTGTTCGCGGCGGCCCTGCTCGCGTCTCTCGTCACGCCCCTGGGGCATTGGGCTGTCGGGGACAGCGCCGTCGGCATCGTGTGGTTCAACGCGATGGAAGTCGTCGCCTGGGCGGCGGTGTGGCTGGCGGGCTGGGGCGGCAACTCCGCGTACGGGCTCGTCGGCGGGTACCGGTTCCTGGCGCAGGGACTGGCCTACGAACTGCCGCACATGTTCGTGCTCACCACCGCAGCGATCGGCGCCGGTTCGCTCCGGGTGAGCGACATCGTGACGGCACAGCAGAACCTGTGGTTCGCCGTCTGGATGCCGGTCGCGTTCGCCGTGTTCCTCATCTCAGTGCTCATGATGGCGTTCTTCCCGCCGTTCGATGCGCCACTCGGCCGTGACATCGCCGGAGGGGCGGCCGCCGAGATGTCCGGCGCGGACCGGCTGGTGTTCGGCGCCGGTCGCTGGCTGCTGCTCGTGTCCGGCGCGGCGATGTCCGTGCCGCTGTTCCTCGGGGGCGGCCTCGGCCCGGTACTCCCCGGCTGGCTGTGGTCACTCGTGAAGACCGTGGCGGTACTCGCGGTCCTGGTGTGGGTGAGCCGTCGGCTGCCCACCATCCGCATGGAGCGGTTCGAGGAACTGTCGTGGATCGTCCTGATACCGCTCACTCTGCTGCAGGCTCTGGTCGTGGCCGTGGTCGTCCTGGCCCGCACATCGTGACATGAGGAGGTGGACCGATGTGGACACAGATCGCGTTCTGGCTGTGCGCGGCCGGTGCCGTCATCACCGGAATCCTGGTGTTCCGGGTGGATTCCATGGCCAGGGCCACGTTCTCGCTGCTCGCGTCGTTCGTGTTCGCGGGGCTGGCGTTGCTGCTGATCCACCTGACCTATCTGGGTGTGCTCGTCATCCTCATGATGATCATGGAAATGCTCATCATGGTGGTCTTCATGGTGATGTACATGATGAACCCGGCCGGATTGATGCCCATGAGCATGGTGCACAACCCGAAGGGCTCACTGGGGATCGCCGTCGGGACGTTCGCCTTGCTCGTAGCGGGCATCTACCTCATCGACTGGCCCACGTCGCAGGCCTCACCACCGCCCGACACCACGAGGCAGCTGGGTGAGGCGCTCATGGGCTCAAAGATGCTCGTGATGATGGTGCTCGGGCTGGCCTTGTTCGCCGCGATAGTTGTCACCGTCGTGCTCTCGACCCACCGGGGCCGCTACGACCGCTTCGGCGACCGACTGGACCGCACGCGACCGCGTGACCCCGTGCGCGGAGGTGTCGGCCGATGACGCTGCAGGACTACCTGCTGCTGGCAGCGGCGCTGTTCAGCGTCGGGGTGTACGGCGCGCTGTCCCAGCAGTCCATCGTCATGGTGATGATGGGCCTGGAACTGATGATCAACGGCGTGCTCGTCGGCGGTGCCGGGTTCTGGTACTTCACCTCGCCGGTCCGCCCGGACGGCCAGGTGCTCGTGGCGGTCGCGGTGACCGCGATGGCCATCGAGATGGCAGCCGGGTTCGCCGTGGCCACGGCGCTGCTGCGGGCCCGTGACGTGGACATGACCGACATGGCCGCCGACCTGAAGGACTGACGGGCATGCTGTGGTCACTCTTCGGGCTGCCCCTCGTCGTCGGCGTCGCGCTGCTGTTGGCCGGCCATCGGGCCGACCATCATGCTGCGGTGGTGTCGATCACGACGTCCGTGGTGACGCTGGGAATGTCGATCGCGGCCGCGATCATCCGCCCGGCGATGTCGGTTCCCTACCTGCGCGGCATCACGTTCGGGCTGCGGGTGGACGGGCTCTCGGCGGTCCTCGTGGTGACCGTCGCGGTGGTGACGCTCGCCGTGCTCGTGTTCGCGGCGGGCGAGTTCGGCGCGGGCGAGGCGCAGGCGCGCTACCACGGGCTGATGCTCGTGTTCGCGAGCGCGATGCTGCTGACCGTCACGGCCACCACGCTCGTCACGCTGCTCATGGCGTGGGAGGTCATGAGCGCGATGTCGTACGCGCTCATCGGGTTCCACTGGCGCCAGCGCCGGCGCGCCGCATCGGGCACCGTGGCGTTCCTCGTCACCCGGGCGGCCGATCTCGGCCTCTACGTGGCGGCGGGCGCCGCGCTCGCGGGTGGGGCGAGCGGTCTCACGCTAGACGCGCTCGCAGGACTGCCGGACGGCTGGCGGGACGTCGTGGCCGGGGGCGTGATCCTTGCCGCGGCGGGGAAGTCGGCACAACTGCCGTTCAGTTTCTGGCTGGCCCGCGCAATGGACGGTCCAAGCTCTACCTCGGCGCTGCTGCATTCGGCCACGATGGTGGCGGCCGGGTCGTACCTGCTGCTGCGGCTGGAGCCGCTGCTCGCGGCCACCCCCTGGGCGCCCCCGCTCGTCGCGTGGCTGGGCGCGATCACGGCGCTGGCCCTGGGTGCCGTCGCGGTGGTGCAGACCGACCTCAAGCAGTTGCTCGCCGCGTCGACGTGCTCGCAGGTGGGTTTCATGGTGCTGGCAGCCGGAGCGGGTGGCGTGGCGGCCGGCAGCGCGCAACTCGTGGCACATGCGCTCACCAAGAGCTTGCTGTTCCTGACGGCCGGGGCGTGGCTGATGGCACTCGGCACCAAGCACCTGCCGGATCTGACGGGCGTGGCACGGCGCTACCCGGTGGTAGGAACCACGTTCACCGTGGGCGCGGTGACGCTCGCCGGGCTGCCCCCATTGTCGTTGTGGGCGACGAAGGACCAGGTGCTCACGGCCACAGTGCCGTCCGCACCGGCGCTGTATCTCGTCGGTCTCGCCGCTGCCGCGCTGAGTGCCGCCTACGCGATGCGGGCGGTGACGTTGGTGTGGTCGCCGCCCACGGCGGAACCGCGGTTCGACACCGAGCACCCAGGCACGCGCCGCGTCAGCCGGGCGCAGAGCGTGGTGCTGCCGCCGCTGGCGTCCGGGGCCGCGCTGCTCGGCGTGCTCGCGGTGCCCGGCGTGTGGTCGGCGTTCGCCAGGCTGGTGTCCCACGGCCGGGAAGCCACCCCGGAATGGTGGGAGGCCGCCGTCTCCGCCGCCGTGGCGCTGGCCGCCGCCGCTGCCGCCGTCGCCGTGGTCCGCCTCCGTGGTGACGTGCCGGAGCAGGGCGGGCTGCTGCGCTGGCTGGGTCTGGAAGCATTCGCGCGCGAACGGATCGCCCGTCCCGCCGTGACAACGGGGCAGGTACTCGCCCGGTTCGACGACCAGGTGGTGGCCGGTGCCGTGCGCGGGACGGCCACGCTCGGGTTGCGGCTGGCTCGCATGACGACGCTGCGCTGGGAACCGGTGGTGGGTGGCGCCGTGCGCGGAGTCGCCGGTGGTGTTCGGCGGCTCGGCCACCTCGCGCGCCGTCCGCAGACAGGGCAGCTCCACCAGTACTACGCCGAGATCGCCGTCCTGCTCACGGCGCTGGTCGTGTTGCTGATCGTGTTGTGACCAGGGTCGAAGGTGAGGTGAACGTGCTCAGCGTCGTGGTGTTCCTGCCGCTCGCGGTCGCGGTCGGGCTCGTGGCCATGCCACGGGTGAGTGACAGGGTGGTGCGCTCGATCTGGATCGCGGCCACCGCGGCAGATCTCGCGTTGGTGGTGGCGCTGTGGATCGGGTTCGCGCCGGGGCCGTCCGGATTCGCCTACGAGGTGAACCAGCGCTGGATTCCGACCGTGAGCGCGGGATACCACATCGGCCTCGACGGGCTGAGTCTGCCGCTGGTGGCGCTCACGGCGGTACTGTTTCTCGCCTGCGCGCTGTACTCGCTGCGCCAAACCCACCGGATGCGGGCATTCGCGGCGCTGTTCTTGTTCTTGCAGACGGTGTGCCTAGGGGTGTTCGTCTCCCTGGATCTCATCCTGTTCTTCGTCTTCTTCGACCTGTCCATCGTGGGCATGTACTTCGTGATCGCGCTCTGGGGACACCGCGGCGCGGCGCGCGCAGCACTGATGTTCTTCCTCTACACGTTCCTCGGCTCGCTGGCGCTGCTGCTCGGCTTCATCGGCCTGTACGTGGCCTCCGACCCCCACACCTTCGACATCGTGGCCCTGACCGCGCAAAACCCGCTCGCGGGCGGAGGAATCTTCAGCGTGCTGGTGCTGCTGGCGATCCTGGTGGGCCTGGCCGTGAAGACACCGACGGTGCCGTTCCACACCTGGCTGCCTCCCGCGCACACCGAGGCACCCGCTGCGGGCTCGGCCATCCTCGCCGGGGTGCTGCTGAAGCTCGGCACCTACGGGTTCGTGCGGATCGCAATGCCGATCCTGCCGGGCACCTGGCGTGACTACTCACCGGCCATCGTCGCCATCGGTGTAGCTGGCGTGCTGTACGGGGCATTCGTCGCGTTGGGGCAGAACGACCTCAAACGGATGGTCGCCTACACGTCGGTGAACCACATGGGCTACATCCTGCTGGCTTTTGGGGCGGCCGGGCTGGTCGCGACGTCGGACGCGCAGGCCCACGACCTCGCGGTGACCGGTGCCGTCACACAGATGGTGAGCCACGGGCTCATCACCGGAGCGCTGTTCCTGCTCACCGGGGTGCTTTACGAACGCGGCCGCACCTACGACATGGACGCCTACGGGGGCCTCGCGGCGCGCACGCCCTGGTTCGCCCGGGTCACCGCCGTCGCCGCGTTCGCATCACTCGGACTGCCCGGATTCTCCGGGTTCATCGCGGAGTTCCAGATCTTCACGGGCGCGCTAGGCCCCGTCCCGGTCGCCACGGCACTGGCCGTCGTCGGCATCCTTGTCACCGCGGCCCTGTTCCTGCGCGCCCTGCAGCGGGTCTTCCTCGGACCGGCGCGTGCAACCGGTAAAGGTGACATGGCCGACCTCGCGGGCGCCGAGGCGGCCGCCATCGTGCCGCTGCTGGCACTGGCCGTCCTCATCGGAGTATTTCCCCGGTTCCTGCTGGACGTGATCGAGCCCGCCGCCCGGGTCGTCGGAACGCTGGTGAGCCGCTGACATGCCCCGCACGATGCTCGCCGACCTGAGTCTGATCCTGCCGGAGTTGTTCCTCACCGGCGGTGCCGTGTGCGGGCTGCTGCTGGGCTCGTATCTGCCCCGGCGCTCCCAGTGGCTCGTGGACGCGTTGGCGGGTGTGGTGTGCGTCGCCGGTGTCGTCGCCACCGTGGTGGGCTGGCCGAACGGCGGCACGACGGTGTTCGAGGGCGCCTACGCGCTCGATGTGGCCACGGCTGTGGTGCGCATCGTGGTGCTGGTATCGGTGCTGCTGGTACTGGCGATCTCGGGCGAGTTCCGTGGCCACGCACGGAAAAGCGAGTTCGTGGTGTTGCTGCTGCTGTCCGCGCTCGGCACCATCGTGCTCGCCGGCGCGAACGACCTGCTGCTGCTCGTCGCCGCCTTCCTGCTGGCGAGCGTGCCCCTCTACGCGCTCACCGGGTTCGCGAAGGACTCCCCCGGCACCGAGGCGACCATGAAGTACTACCTCCTGAGCGCACTCGCCGGAACGGTGATGCTGTTCGGGGTGATGGCCGTGTTCGGCGTCGGCGGCTCCACCGGCTACGCCCGACTGGCTGAGACCCTGCCCACGACACCCGCCGCAGCCGTCGCCGCCGGTGCCGTCCTGGTGCTGGCCGGGCCGATGTTCAAGGCGGGCGCGGTACCCGTGCACTTCTGGGTACCCGACGTCACGCAGGGCGCCCGTCCCCCGGTGTCGGCGCTCGTCACCACGATTCCCAAGATCGGTGCACTGGTGGCGGTGTACCGCCTCGTCGCGGCCGTGCTCGCGCCGACGGCGCTGAACTGGCCGCTGCTCGTGGCCGTGGTCGCGGCCGCCACGATGACGCTAGGCAACCTCGCCGCCTTCTTCCAGGACAACGTCCGCAGACTGCTCGCATACTCGACGATCAGTCAGGTGGGCTACCTGCTCATGGCGGTCGCCGCAGCTGGCGCGTCCACCCTCGCGTTGCCGAGCCTGCTGCTCTACCTCGCCGCCTACGCCGTGACGAACCTGGGCGCGTTCGCGGTCGTGGCGGCACTGCCCAACGCCGAGACCCTGACCGACTATCGCGGGCTCGTGCGGCACCACCCCTGGTTGGCGATCAGCCTCGTGGTGTGCCTGCTCGGGCTCGTCGGCACCCCACCCACCGGCGTGTTCGCCGGCAAGCTCACCGTGTTCACCGCCGCGTTCGACGCGGGGTTCGGCTGGCTCGTGGCCGTCGCCATCGCCAACACCGTCGCGAGCCTGTTCTACTACCTGCGCTGGATCGCGCCCGCCGTGCGCCTCGAACCCCTCACGCTGCCGACCAACCACGGAGCCGCCGGCGCCGCCGCGGTCGCGGCCGCCGTGTCACTGGCGCTCGGGCCGCTCGCGGGGCTCGTCCTCGCCCCGCTCGGCCACCCGCTCACTCCGCTGCCGTGACGACGCCCCGCGTCTCTGGCCTCCCGGTAGCAGGCGCCGAAAAAGCATCTCTTAGCCGTGCACGCGCTGGTCAGCGGGTGCACGGCGTATCTCGTCGTCAGCGACCTTGTCGACGAGCAGGGTGTAGAAGGAGGGGATCCGAGAGCACCATCCCGGCCTCGGGCCGGATGGTTGCGCTGCTGATCTTGCTCTACGCCCAACCCCTGGTGAAGATCGCACGGCTGACCACCGATGACGTGCTACGCGGCGAGGACCAGGTTCTCATCCACCTTGGCGACCCACCGACACCGGTTCCGCAGCCCTTTGCCGACGTGTTGCTCGACTACCTCGGAAACCGCTCACCATGACCATCGCGACCAATATGCCTGTGGCTGTGCAACCTTGGCCTGCCCAACATCGATGCCCACACCACCACAATCTGTCAGCCACTCCGTGAGGTACCTGCACCGGTCGTCACGGAATGCTCGGCTACCACCCCGTCCCGGTCGAGGCTCTGGTCGCCGAGTCTGGGGCGATCTGGCAGCGGTAGGCAGGCGGCGACCACAGTCGCAAGGTGAGCTGGCTGTTGTGGCCGCGTGGGGTCTACATGCTGCGCATCCTGTGTTACCCATTAGCCGATCAGGCTGGACCAGTAGGGCCAGAATGCTTGACCGACCAGGGCGATGAGGATGAGGTACCACGTGGTGAGGGCTGCACCGTGGTAGCGGGCCAGCCAGCTTGAGAGCGGGCGCAGCGCTGTCGGGAGCGGGAGGTTTCCGGTGGCGAGGTTGTGCAGGGTGGTGTACCAGAAGATCGGGACGGTGACCGCCCAGACGACCATGCAGTACGGGCACAGGGCGCCGATCTCGTACACGCTCTGCACGAACAGCCAGTGCACAAACCCCACCCCGAAGAGGGTGCCCGCCTGCAGGCCGAGCCAGAACCATCGCGGCAGTCGCGCTCCCGTGAGGATCGTCAGCCCGATGGTCGTGACCACGGGGAAGGCGACCACGCCGATGATCGGGTTGGGGAACCCGAACACCTCCGCTTGTGGTGTCGACATCACCGAGCCACACGACAGGATCGGGTTGATGCTGCAGACGGGAATGTAGTTCGGATCGGTCAGCGAGTTGATCTTCTCGATCAACAGTGCCACCGCGGCGAGCGAGCCGACCGCGCCACCCAGCGCCAGCACCCACGCGGTCGCGCGCGCCAAGAATGAGCGTGTTGCCGGAGCCGCGTTCCGGTCCGGCCCGGATGCCAGCTCCTCTGGTGCGGTAGTCACGGTCGGGCCAGCGCGGACTCGACTGCGGTTCGTAGGTCATCCAGGGACTGTGGTGCGATCATTTCGCCGTTGAGGAAGAACGTCGGGGTGCCCTGGACTCCGAGGGCTTGGCCATCGGCCTGGTCTCGCCGCACGCGGTCCTTGGTCGCCGCGCTGTCCCAGTCTTCACGGAACTGCTCGAGGTCGAGCCCGATCTGCCGCGCGTAGTCAAGGAACACCTCCCGTTGTGGTTGCTTACGGTGGCCCCACTCGGCTTGGTTCTCGAACAGCATCTGATACATGGCCTCGAACTCGCCTTGCTCGGCGGCTGCCTGCGCGGTGCGTGCCGCGAGTTCGGCGTTCGGGTGGCTGGGGATCGGGAAGTACCGGACCACGTAGGTGAGCCGGCCCGCGTACTCCTCGCGGAGCTGCTCCACGGCCGGGTAGGCCGCGCCGCAGGCCTCACATTCGAAGTCGAGGAACTCGACCAGGGTGGCCTTGTCGTCGGAAGCCGAGGACAGTCGATGACTGTCGGGACGGACGAGTAGCTCGGCGTTCGCGTGCTTCCCGTCCGCCTTCGCCGGCGGCGCGGTGTCCGGGCGGGTGACGACCAGCAGGATCGCCACGGCCACGGTGGCCACCGCTGCCAGCACGATCGTGACCTTCAGATTGCGCGTCATCACCCTCATCCTCATCCTCGCCTTGCCTTGGCCGGTCGTTTCCTCATCCTCGCCTTGCCTTGGCCGGTCGTTGGCCGCTCGAGCCCGAACCCTATACGTGCTCGCCCGAACATATTGACGCGCGTTAGTTTGAGCCTCATGAGTGTTGACCGGTGTGAGCTGCTGTGTATCGACTTCGACCATGCGGAGAGCTTGCGTGCGGCGCTTCCGGAGGCCGACCCGCTCGACCGGCAGGCGACACGCTTGCGTGCGTTGGGCGACCCGACCCGGCTGCGGATCGCGCATGCCCTGCTGGTCGGAACCGAGCTGTGTGTGTGCGATCTGGCCTGGATCGTCGGCTCATCGCAAGGACTGGTGTCACACCACCTGCGTCAGCTGCGCGCAGCGGGACTGGTGAGCTCGCGCCGGGACGGCAAGCTGGTGATGTATCGGCTCGCGCCCTCGGGGGAGCAGTTGCTGTCGGCGACCACGGCGCCCGAGGTGGAGGCGGATCCGGTATGAGCGTGGACTGCTGCGGCACCGACGCCGCCTCCTGTAACCACGACCAACGATGAGCAGGCTCGACGTCGGTCAGTGAGGTGCTGCGCCGGGCTTTACCTGGGGCAGTGGGTTTGTGTGTGGCTGGTCGGTGGTGCAAGCCCCGCTGGGGCGGAAGGGTTCGGCGAGTTGGGCGAGGTAGCCGTTGGGGTAGTGCGGTTTGGCGGCCATGCCGAGGTCGTCGCTGGTGAAGCGACGTTCGGGGTCGTAGGAGTAGGTGCGGAGTAGGTGGTCCCAGATCAGGGTGAACAGCCCGAAGTTGACGTCGCCGATGCCGGCCCATTTCAGGTGGTGGAAGCGGTGGGCTTGGTTGAGGGCGAGCACGGCGCGCAGGGGGCCGACTCGGTAGTCGACGTTGGAGTGCTGGAGGAGCAGTTGGACCGCGACGCAGAGGGCGAGGGCGTAGGCGACGCTGGTCGGCAGGCCGAGCAGGATCAGGGGGGCGACTCCGGCGGCGGTTTCGATGGTCTGGTGGAGGGGGTGTTTCATCAGTCCGTTGAAGCCGTAGGCGCGTTTGACGCTGTGGTGCACGGCGTGAAACCGCCACAGGGCGGGGATTTTGTGGCTGGCCAGGCGGACCAGGGTGATGCCGAGGTCGGCCACGAGTACCGCGATGAGCACCTGCACGAGGAAAGGCCAGTCATGGGGCCAGACGCCGTCGATCGAGGCGATGGCGGTGAGAATCGGCAGGGCGGCGACGCTACCGAGGGTGACGGTTTCGTTGACCGCGGCGTGGAGGGCGTCGCGTCGGCTGTCGTCGTGTGAGGTGTTCCAGTCTTGCCGATAGGGCAGGACGCGCTCGGCGGCGAAGGAGCTTGCGATGGCCAGCAGCAGGCCGAGAAGCCAGAGTTTGTGGCCGCCGGAGGAGAGGATGGCGATGCCGGTGCCGTTGATGGCCAGGAGCATGAAGGGCACGTAACCGTATCGGATCAGTGTGCGCATGCTGCTGAGCGTGGCGGCTGAGGACCCCGTGTGGCTTGAACAAACTCGCTAACCACTCACAGCGCGCCGCCGGTGCCAGTGCACGGCCCGGGCCAACCCTGACGGGGCCAGGCCGAACATCTCGTGGCAGACCCGGGTGAGGTGGGCGCTGTCGGCGAACCCGGCGGCGTGGGCGGCCTCGGTGAGTGTGCCGCCTAGCCGGGCGTGATCGATCGCGCGCTGCAAGCGCGCCCACCGCACATACGCGCGAAACGGCAAGCCGAGTTCGTCACTGAACAGGTGACCGAGTCGACTGGCCGAGATCCCCACGGCCGCGGCGAGCCGTTCCAGACGGACAGACTGGTCGAGCATGGTGGGTAACACCGCGATCGCCTGCCGCAGCGCGGGGTGCAACGACACTGGGGCAGGCGCGCCCGCCGGAGCCAGCGTGGCGAGAACCTGGTCGACCATCCCGCTGGCGGAGTCACCGACGGCGAGGCTGGTGTCGAGCAGCGGCTGCGCCGCGGATGCCCACGCGGCCACGGAGCCGACCGGCAACCCGGTGCGCCGTACCCGCGCGGTCAACGCCTGGCCCAGCGCCCCATCAGCATCAACCCACGCCAGCACACCCGCCGCGCCACCAGCGATCTCGTGTTCGGCCCCGGAGGGAATCACCGCCGCACGGCCCCGCCATTCGGCACCAGATCCGTCACACAGCCACACGAGTTCCTCGGTGGCCAGCACGAGCTGCACCGCCGCGTGCCGGTGCCGGTGCGCGTCGCCTACCTGACCGGCGTAAACCAACCGACCCGGCCGCAAAGCCACGGTGCCCTGCCACATCGTCAGCTCCGCGGCGTGCGGCCGGCACACGGCGCGGCGGACCACACCGCCCGCTCACCGACGGCGGCCACGGTCGCCCAGTGGCTGGCGGCGTCGGGCCCGAGAGTTCCCCGGCACGGTCTCGACCTGACTGGTTGATCGCCGAACCTCGATTCCATCATTTCTCCCTGCTATCATCGCCGTATGGCGATAAATACTAGGGACGGATGTCTCGCAGCGAGTGCGGTGGGTGCGGGCCTGGATCCCGCGGTCGCGTTGTTTCACAGCCTCTCGGACGCCACCCGGTTGGCGATCGTGCAGCGCCTGAGCGGTGGGGAGGCCCGGGTCGCCGACCTGATCGCTGAACTGGGGCTGGCGCAGTCGACGGTGTCGGCGCATGTGGCGTGCCTGCGGGACTGCGGGCTGGTGGTGGGCCGCCCGCAGGGTCGGCAGGTGTTCTACAGCCTGGCCCGCCCGGAGCTGATGGACCTGCTGGCCTCGGCTGAGACGCTGCTGGCCGCGACCGGCAACGCGGTGGCGCTGTGCCCGACCTACGGCACCGACACCACCGGCGACACCGAGAACGAGGAGGTCGTGCGGTGAGCGACGCCTGCGGCTGCGGCAGCGACGAACCCCGCACCGGCGAGGAAGAAGAGCACGAACCGGAACGGCTCTGGCAGGTCACCGAACTGCGCTTCGCCGCGATCGCCGGGGTGCTGCTGATCGCCGGATACGCGGTGGAGTGGGCCGGAGCGGGCTCAACACTGGCGCTCGCCCTGAAAGCGCTGGCCTTGGTCGCCGGCGCCTACACCTTCGTGCCCTCCACGCTGAAGCGGCTGGTCAAGGGCAAGATCGGGGTCGGCACCCTGATGACCATCGCCGCGGTCGGCGCGGTGATCCTGGGTGAGGTCGGCGAGGCCGCGATGCTGGCCTTCCTGTTCTCCATCAGCGAGGGCCTGGAGGAATACTCCCTGGCCCGCACCCGCCGGGGCTTGCGGGCGCTGCTGTCCCTGGTCCCCGAGGAAGCCACGGTGCTGCGCGACGGCAGCGAGACCGTGGTGGCTCCCTCGGAGCTGCGGGTCGGGGACCGGATGCTGGTCAAACCCGGGGAGCGCATCGCCACCGACGGCGTGATCCGCACCGGCCGCACCGCGCTGGACGTCTCCGCGATCACCGGCGAGTCCGTGCCGGTCGAAGCCAGTCCCGGCAGTGAGGTGTTCGCCGGGTCGATCAACGGCACCGGCGTGCTGGAGGTCGAGGTCACCACCACCGCCGAGGACAACTCCCTGGCCCGGATCGTGCGGATCGTGGAGGCCGAGCAGTCCCGCAAGGGCGCCAGCCAGCGCCTGGCCGACCGCATCGCCAAACCCCTGGTACCCGGCGTCATGATCGCCGCCGCGCTCATCGCGGGCCTGGGCAGCTTGTTTGGCGACCCGGGCACTTGGATCGAACGCGCCCTGGTCGTGCTCGTGGCCGCTTCGCCGTGCGCGCTGGCGATCTCCATCCCCGTCACGGTCGTCGCCGCGATCGGCGCGGCCAGCAAGCACGGTGTGCTGGTCAAGGGCGGCGCCGCCCTAGAGGCCCTCGGCCGCGTGCGGGGGGTGGCGCTGGACAAGACCGGCACCCTGACCCGCAACCAGCCTGCCGTGGTCGACGTCGCCACCACCGACGGGACCCCGCGCGAGCGGGTGCTGGAGCTGGCCGCGGCGCTGGAAGCCCGCAGCGAACACCCCCTGGCCCGCGCGATCCTCGCTGCCGTCGACGGCGAGACGATCACCCCCGCGGCCGAGGTGGAGGCGGTCACCGGCGCCGGGCTGACCGGCCAGCTCGACGGCCGCCCGGTGCGGCTGGGCCGCCCCGGCTGGCTGGAAGCCGGGCCGCTGGCCACCGACGTGCAGCGCATGCAGCAAGCCGGGTCCACCGCCGTGCTTGTTGAGGACGACGGCCGCGTGATCGGCGCGATCGCCGTCCGCGACGAACTGCGCCCCGAAGCCGCCGAGGTCATCACCCGGCTGCACTCCGGCGGCTACCACGTCGCCATGCTCACCGGCGACAACCACGCCACCGCCACCGCCCTGGCCACCGAAGCCGGCATCGACACCGTGCACGCCGAACTCCGCCCGGAGGACAAGGCCCGCATCATCAGCGAACTGGGCAGCCAGCGGTCGATGGCGATGGTCGGTGACGGTGTCAACGACGCCCCCGCCCTGGCCACCGCCGACCTGGGCATCGCCATGGGCGCCATGGGCACCGACGTCGCGATCGAAACCGCCGACGTCGCCCTCATGGGCGAGGACCTGCGGCACCTGCCCCACACCCTCGACCACGCCCGCCGCGCCCGCCGGATCATGCTGCAGAACGTCGGACTCTCCCTCGGGTTGATCATCGCCTTGATGCCGCTGGCGCTGTTCGGGGTGCTCGGCCTGGCGGCGGTGGTGCTGGTGCACGAGGTGGCCGAGGTTGTGGTCATCGCCAACGGGGTGCGCGCCGGCCGCGCCAAGCCCTTGGCGATCACCCCCGGCGACCGGCAGGCGCCGCTGGTCCCCACTGCGGCGGTGGGGGCGTCCTCGTGACCACCGGTCACCCCGCCCCCGCCACACGGGCACCCCGTGCACGACTCGCGCTGATCGGCGCGGTAGTCGTGCTGGCCGCGCTCGACCTGGGCCTGAAAGCCTGGGCCGAGCGCGGCCTGACCGACGGCCAGGCGGTGGATCTCGGGATCATCCAGCTGCGGCTGGCGTTCAACCCCGGTGTCGCGTTCAGCCTTGGCGACACCCTGCCCGCCTGGGTCGTGCTCACCGTGACCGGGTTGATCACCGCCGGGCTGGGCGTGTTCGCCTGGCGCACGACCCGCACCGCCACCCTGGCCCTGTCGGCGGCATTGGCGATGATGCTGGCCGGCGCGCTAGCCAACTTCATCGACCGTGTCGCCGACGGCGTCGTGACCGACTACCTGCACACCGGCTGGTTCCCCACCTTCAACGGCGCCGACGTGCTCATCACCCTCGGCGCGATCGCCCTCGTGCTCGCCACTATGCACGCCGAACGCACGGTCGAGACCGGTTCGGGGTGATCAGCTAGGACACAGCAAGGTGAGACGCGTCTGGTCCGCCGTGGGCTCGCGCGCTGGCTGGCCTGGTTCATCGTGGCTTGGGACGTCATTGTCATCCGCATCCAGCCGCTCCTGCGCACGACCTCGACGAGAGGGTGCTGGCCCGGCCCGACGCCTTGCCCGTGTAGCGACCCGCTGCCTGGGCTGCGGGTCCAAGGTCGCACTGCCGGCACCCTCACCTTCACCACCCCGACAGGCGAGCGGGTCACGATCGCTCCGCTCGTGCTCGGCTCGCTGATCGACCGCATCCCCGGGGGCTGAGATGTTCCTACTCGTGCAGACCACACCGAACAGCTTGCGGTTGCACACGGCGGCCGGCGCCGATGCCGACCCGGGTGTGGCAGGCGGTGAGCAGCCAGTTCAGCCCTTGCCGCCACTTCGACGACGTCACCGTGGAAGGCGTCGAGCAACGGGCGCAGCAGTCACCTGGCGGCGAGTACCGCAGGATCGTCCCGCTCCGGTGAACAACCGCCGCGAGCGTCGGGCGAGCTTGCACGTCGGTGGTGTCCGCAGTGCGGGGGTGTGGGTCAGGCACCGCCGACCAGCCTTTACCCTCATGCTCGTGCCTGACGGAACGAGCGCCCCAAGGGCCGTGCGAGCTGGCCTCGCGCGGCTCGTCGCCGTGCTCGCCGCGCTCACCTTGGTGGCACTGCTGCAAGGCGCCCTGTGCGGCAACGCGACGGCGATGGCAACGCCCTGCACCCCGGTGCTCGTCTCGGATGCTGAGCACAGCAGTGGCAGCACCCCGGTGCACTCCGCACCACAGCCCGCCGCGGACACAACCGGCGACTGCGTGTCGCTCTTGCTGTCGGGCAACCACCTTCCAGCGCCAACGCAGCCTGCCGCATGGGCCGCCCCGGCCGACACCACGGGATCACCAAATGATCTCGGTGGTGTTGTCGGACTGTGCCTGGCCATGCTGGCGGTGCTGTTCCTACTCGTCTGGCTGCTGCGGCCCGGCGCGGTCACCGCGCCACCACCGCCGACAACCCCGACGCGATTCGCGCACCGGACACGTACCGGCGCTCCCCGGCTTTCGCAACTCTGCGTCCTGCGCACGTAGACGACTCCACGCACGTCCCCACCCTGTCCAGGCAGGACATGCGGTGTCTGACGTCGAGTCGTTGGCCACGTTTGGCCTGCCCAGGTCGCCCGGAGGTACCTTCCCGTGAATCCTTTCCGTATAGCCGTCTTGTCACGCCGACGGCGGTCCGCCACCATGCGGTGCGCTCCCAGCCGCACGCCCCGTCGCCACTCTCAGCACTGGCGCACTAAGTTCCGCCGCAGGATTACCGGAGCCACCGCCGCTGTCGTTTTGGTGGTGGCCAGTGGCTGCGGCCCCGCAACCACTGGCAGCAGCTTCGAGTTCGCCTCCCCCGGCGGCCAGACCAAGATCTTCTATGATCCTCCCGAGCAGCGCGGAGCGGTGCAGCTGTCCGGGGAAAGCCTGACCGAGCCGGGCCGCGAGTTGTCCCTATCGCAATACGCGGGCAAGGTTGTGGTGCTCAACGTGTGGGGCTCTTGGTGCGGACCCTGCCGTACCGAGGCCGATGACCTGGAAACGGTCTATGCCAAAACCAAGGACAGCGGGGTGCAGTTCCTCGGCGTCAACGTCCGCGACGACCGCAGCGCCGCCCAGGACTTCATGACCAACTTCAAGGTCAGCTATCCCTCGCTGTACGACCCGGCCGGCCGGTCGCTGCTGGCGTTGAAGGGCTTCCCCCGCAGCGTGGTGCCCGCCACGATCATCCTCGACCGCAAGCACCGGGTGGCGGCGGTGTTCCTGACCGCTCTGCTGGAGTCCGACCTGCTGCCCGTGGTGCAGCGCATCGCCGCCGAACAACCAGCCGCCTCATCACCCACCACAGGGGGTCGGCCGTGACTCTCACCGACCTGGCCATCACGGGACCGCTGCTGCTGGCCGCGTTGGTGGCCTTCGCCGCCGGCGCCGTCTCCTTCGCCTCACCCTGCATCATCCCCCTCGTTCCCGGCTACCTGGCCTACCTGGCCGGACTGGTCGGCGCCGAGGCACCTGCGGTGCACGAGGCCGAAACGGCCGCGCGCCGCCGTGACCGCTGGCGGGTCGCCGGCGCGGCTCTGCTGTTCGTGCTTGGCTTCACCATCGTGTTCGGCGCGGCCGTGCTCACCGTGCTCGGCGTGTCGGATGCGTTGCTGGCCAACGAACCACTCTTGCAACGCATCGGCGGCGTGGTCACCATCGCCATGGGCCTGGCCTTCCTCGGCCTCATCCCCGCCCTGCAGCGCGACATCCGGCTGCGCCACCGTCCCCAGCACGGCCTGTGGGGTGCACCTGTGCTCGGCGCGGTCTTCGGCCTGGGCTGGACCCCCTGCCTGGGACCAACCCTGGCCGGTGTCATCGCACTGGCCAGCGGCACCGAGGCCGGACCACCGATCTGGCGCGGTGTCCTCCTCGTACTGGCCTACTGCCTCGGCCTCGGCCTGCCGTTCGTACTGCTCGCGGTGAGCGCCCGCTGGGCGGTCACCACCGCCGGATGGCTTCGCCGACACACCAGGGCTGTCCAGATCACCGGCGGGGTCCTGCTGCTTTGCGTCGGTGTACTGCTGGTGACCGGCCTGTGGGCCGACCTGGTCGCCGTGCTACGCGGCCCCATCGCCGGATTCACCACCCCGCTCTAACACCCAGCGGCCCGAATTCTTGAAGGAACGGTGTGCCCATGACCCGGAACATGAAAGCTTCGTCGGGCCATCCTCAGCTGTGGCACCATGTGCACTCCACAAGCCGAAATATTCGGATTTCCCAACCCCAACCCGCTGCTCGGAATCGCCGGTTTCGCCGTCGCCACCACCACTGGAGCCGTGCTGTTATGTGCTCGGGCGCGACGGCACCATCCGTCGCGCCCGAGCACCCCACGCCCTTCCACATTGTCGAGCAGTTCACGCAGACCCTGAGCCGCTCCCTTGCCGACGAGGACACCACCGGAACAGGGCAGAAATGAGCCAGGTGCTCCCCGCGCAGGGGTCGGGCGAGACCGGCACGCAGTCGACCGGCCGTGCGCGGGACGAGAGTGTCGGGGCTTCCCAAGTCAAGCGACGGTGGGTGGTCTCCATCACCAGCGTCGCTGCCGGGGGTCTGCTGCTGGCCGTCAGCTTCCCGCCCCGCCCGTGGTGGTGGCTGGCACCGGTGGCCTTCGCGCTGCTCGGCCTCGCCCTGCGCGGACGCCGCGCCCGGGCCGGTGCCGGCTACGGGTTCGTGTTCGGGCTGGCGTTCTTCCTGCCGCACCTTTTCTGGATCCAGGACTTCCTCGGCGCCGAACTCGGCCCCGTGCCCTGGCTGGCGCTGTCCACGGTGATGGCCGCCTTCGTGGCGGCCGCATGCGCACTGCTGCCCCTGGTCGGCCGGCTGCCCGCCGCGCCGCTATGGATGGCGCTGGTGTTCCTGGCCCAGGAAGCAGTCCGCTCCCGGTTTCCGTTCAACGGATTTCCGTGGGGCCGAGTCGCCTTCGGCCAGGTCGACGGCCCGTTCCTGTCCCTGGGGTCGATCGGCGGCGCCCCGCTGGTCGGCTTCGCCGTGCTACTCACCGGATTCGGGCTGGCCGCTCTGATCGCACACGTCCACGAGCACGGGCTTCGACCCAGCCCGGCGTGGTGTACACCAGTCTCGGCAGCCCTGGTGCCCGTCATCGCCGCGCTCCTGGTGTGGCCCACGGTCGGCACCGAACCGCAAGACGGCACCCGCACCGTCGCCGTTGTGCAGGGCAACGCCCCCAACATAGGACTCGGGCTACTCGGGCAACGCTCCACCCTGCGCCGCCACCACCTCCAGGCCAGTCAGGAGCTGGCGACCCGAATCCGTTCCGGCGCGCTGCCCCGACCGGACCTCGTGGTGTGGCCGGAGACCGCCACCGAGATCACCGGCCCCGATCAGGCCATCGACAACATCGTCGCCGACCTCGGCGCACCGACACTGATCGGGGCGCTGTACCAGCCGCCCACCGGGTCCAGCCAGAACGCGGTCATTGCCTGGGACCCTCACACCGGCCAGGGCCAGCGCTACGCCAAGCAGGAACTGGTTCCCTTCGCCGAATACATACCGCTGCGGTCCATCGCCGCCCTCTTCACTCCGTTCGCCGACACCACAGACCTGACCGCAGGCACCAGACCCGGCGTTCTCGACATCGCCGACACCACCGTCGGCATCGCCATCTGCTACGAAGCCGCCTACGACCACGTCTCCCGCGAAGCCACCAACCAGGGCGCCCAGCTCCTGGTCGTCCCGACCAACAACGCCTGGTACGGCCGCGGAGAGATGACCTACCAACAACTGGCCATGTCCCGTCTGCGCGCCGTCGAACACGGCCGAGCCGTGATCGTCGCAGCCACCAGCGGTGTCAGCGCGATCATCCGGCCCGATGGCAGTCTCGCCCAGATCACGGACATGTTCACCACCGCATCCCTGATCGAAGACGTTCCCCTACGCCACACCACAACCCTGGCCGACCGCCTCGGACCCTGGACCGAACGCGGACTGACCATCCTCGCCGTCGTCGGAATCCTGGCCGCAGCACACTCACACCAGCGTCCCCGTCACGTGGGCGAGATCTCCAGCGACGACGCCACCTCCTAGTAGACAAACGTGATGACTTATAGACGGACTGGTGACCCCGCTGCGGCGAGCACACAGTCGGGCGGACTCGTGCGGCACCGGCGATGCTGGCGGCTCGTACTCGAGCACAGGGCACAGGGTTATGGACGAGAAGACTGCCGTGGACCGCGGGTTCCCGCACCTCGAGCGCTGCGAAGGAGGCGATAACACCTCGCGGACACGATTCAGCGCATGAACCCTCAACACACGCTCTCGCCGATACCAGAATGCTTTGGCATCCACGGCGGCGTTGCGCGATGATCAACGCAATAGCAGGGGTACCCCAGCCGGAACAACACGCTCGGCGCGTCGTGCTCGACCACACGCGCGAGCAGGAACTCCTCCAGATCCTTCCACTCCGTCCGGCCCGCACGGGTCTGCTTCTGCGCCCCGTACCCGGCCAGATCCGCGATCGGAACACCCAGCTGCACCGCAACGCGCCCACGCCGTCCGGAACGAAACCCAGCCACGGCAACGTGCATAGCCGCCTGATCTCCTCATCAGAGAAGAACCTCGTGGACACCCCAGACACCACCCCACCCCCGAAACGATCAGTGACGGGCACATCCTCACCAACAACCTCCGCAGGCCAACACCGGGCCACCAGCCAAGCAGATCATCCACCAGCTACCACGACACCCTGACCAGCACCGACACGGCTAATCGATGCCCCTATGCGTCAAGCGGCTCGTAGTTCGGCGGCCTTGATTTGCTTGCTAGAGCGGTGTTATGGCTGGTGAGAGCCTTGAAGACTTCGCGCGCCAGGTAGCGTTTGAGGCACCGGATGATTTCCCGCTTGGACTTGCCCTCTGAGGTGCGTCGAGCGGCGTAGGTGCGGGTCCTGGCGTCGTTGCTCAGACGACCAATCGCGAACAGATGCAGAGCCCGGTTGACGTCCCTGTTTCCGCCACGGTTGAGCCGGTGGCGGTTGGTCTTGCCGGAGGATGCGGGGATCGGTGAGACGCCGCAGAGGTGCGCGAATGCTCCTTCCGATCGCAGGCGTTCGGGGTTTTCTCCGGCGGCCCGAGCAGCGCGGCGGCGATGTCGGTGCCCACGCCTTTGATCGCGACGAGGTCCGGGGCTGCCTGCTTGGCCAGTTCTGCGATCTGGCCGTCGAGAGCGTCGATCTCCGTGCTGAGCTGCTGATACCGAGTAGCCAGCAACTTCAGCGCGAGTTTGCAGGCTGCTTCCGGGCTGGTGATCGCGCCCGGTCGCATCCGCGCGGCGGTGACGACCAGCTGCGCCATGGACAGCTTCCGCAGACGGTCACGCAGCTGTTGAGGGGCGGTGACGAGCACGGCGCGGAGCTGGTTCGCAGTCTGTGTGCGGGCCTTCATCGCAGAACGGCGGGCGATCCGCAGCGTGCGGATCATCTCCACCGAGCCGTCGGCGGTCTTCGGCTCACCCAGCACAGTGCCGGATTGCACCACGCGGGCCGCGATTTCGGCATCAACCGCGTCGGTCTTGCCAGCGCGCCGGCGGGTTTGCCGGTTCGGCCGGACTACCTCGATGACCTCCAGGCTCTGCGTCCGCAGATGGCGGGCCAGACCGACGCCGTAGGAGCCGGTGCCTTCCAAGCCGAAGCAGTGCAGCACGCCGAATCCGGTCGCCCAGGACACGAGCTGGTCATGGCCGGCGGTGGTGGTGGGACCATTGTGGTGCCCAGCAGACGCCCGAACTGGTCCAGTGCTGCCGCAACATGGATCTCGGAATGCGTGTCGACTCCCACCGTCACGACAACGTCGGCATCCTGCACACCAGCGGGCACGTGTCCTCCTCGCAACTCGATGACCTTCCGGCCAGCACAACCGGTTGCGATGGAGGGCAGAACTACAGTGGGATCGCTCGGGCTCCTATCAGGCCACATCCTCGCCACCGGCCGCGCCGGTGGCACCCGCCCGACCGGTCGACGTATCGCTTACAAGGCACGACAGGCCCCTTGTTTTTCGAGTCAGACCGGCGGGCAAGCACCGGAGATCATCTTGCCTGTAGATGCTCCGCTTAGCGCTAATGGCTGTTCCGTTGTTCCCCGAGGCCGTACCCACACTGCCCGGCGGCACGCCTGTGGCGGCACGGCCCGCGCCGGTGGGGGCCTCGGCGTGACCCGCACCGAAACCCCGGTGACCTCGCGGTGAAAACCTGGACCACCCACGCGCTGGCCGACGGCCACTCCATCGACCTCGGACTGCTCCAGCTGCGCCTGGCCTACAACCCCGGCGTCGCCTTCAGCCTCGGCGCCACCCTGCCCAGCTGGATCGTGCTCACTGCCACCGCACTGATCACCGCCGGGCTGGCGGTCTTCGCCTGGCGGACCGCCCCCACCGCCAACCTCGCCACGCGTCTCGGCCTGGCCACCATGCTGGCCGGAGCCGTGGCCAACCTCGCCGACCGCGGCATCGACGGCGTGGTCACCGACTACCTACACACCGGCTGGTGGCCCACCTTCAACCTCGCCGACGCGCTCATCATCGGCGGCGCCGCGCTACTCATCCTCGCCGCGCTGCACACCACACCAGCATCCACACCGAAAAGGAGATGATCCTGATGCTGACCTACTGCTGCGACGACCCGGGCGGCCCGCCCGAGGCCTGCGGCTACAAATGCTGCTGAACCCACGCCCGGCCGCCCTGTGGACGGCCGGGCGCCATCATGGAAGGTCCTGGATGTGGTATGACCCTGGCCTGCTGCTAACACGCCCTTGCGTCCGTCTCCTCGGCTGGCGCTTCACCAGCGGCAGCCGGCAAAGAGCAGGCGGATACTGGTTAGCAGGCACGCTGACCGAGGAAGCCTCGGGCTCAGGGCGTGTTGCCCCAGGTAACGGCATGCAGGTGGAAGGCAGTCGCCGCGATGGGTTGCATGATGGGCGGTATGATGGCCGGGACACTCGTCTGGGCGATCATTGGCCTGGTGGCGCTAGTGGTCCTTGTCGCTGGTGGCATGTGGGCTGCTCGGAGGCTGCTTGCACCCACTGCACAGCATCGTCTCACCCCGCCACCGCGCCCAGCCGAGCCGATTCGCGAGACATCGGTCCCCGACAGTCAACGTGCCGCGGATGTCGATCGGCAACAGGTCATCGAAACGCTGCAGACGCATGTCGCTGCCGGGCGGCTGACACTGGACGAATTCGAGCAGCGCAGCAATGAAGCCACTCAGGCACGCACCATCGGTGAACTGCGTGCCGTACTGGCCGACCTCCCCTATCAGGCTTTCCGGTAGCGGAAGCCAAAAATCAACTCTTGCGCTTTCACAGGTACGGTCAGAGACCATGGGGCTACTTCCGGTCGTGCGCAGGTGACCAGCGCTGACGTTGTTGTCTGTGTGCGCTACCGGAACGCCCAGCAGCATCACTCAATGGCTGGGTTCGCCCCTCATCACTTAACTTGCCATGGCTATGAGCGAGACAACACGGCCCCGTACGCGGATAGTGCACGAGGCGCACGCGCAGCTGCAGTCGCTGCTCGGCGAAGCATGGACGATCTCCTTCGACGAGCCCCGCAGGCTTGAGGAACGCGCCTCGCGCTGCCCTTCGCGTTCTCCAGTAGGCGGACCGTGTTGCCGATACCCCTGGGGTGACTGAATCCCGTCAATTTCGCCGCGCTCGTGAACGCCGTGCAGCCAAAGCGGACCGCGGCTTCCGAAACGCGGAGTGGAGATTGAGCTGTTCCGGACAGTATGCGACGACGATCCCGAGGATAGTTACGTGTCCTGGCACGCGGAGTGGAGCCTGCAAGGCAGCAGCAGCGGCACCGAGGACAACGACGAAGATCTCACCGTCCTGGTCGACGCGATCCTGGCCGATGTGCACCCGATGGCCGACCGATACGTACTACGGCTGGACCGTCGATGGAGACCTGGAGCAGGGTGGGACGGTCATCGACGCTATCGCTGAGCTGGGCGGGCAGTTGCCGACGGTGGTGACATGACCGAGTTACAGGTCTCCACCAGCCCGCGCATGACCTGGCTGTGGGCACCTGACGAACACGCAGCTCAGCGGGTACGAGAGATCACTAGCGGAAGTTCCGCGACGCATCGGGGCGAGGCGCTCGCGCTGGTCACGGACGTCGGCATCGGCGTGGAGGCTCTGGCGGCGTGTGAGGAGCTTGCTAAGAGCGTGTCTCGTTTGGATCTTGGTTGGGTTGCGGGCATGATCTTGGTTCGTGGTTGATGAGTTGTCGCGGCGGTTGGTGCCTGATGAGCTGTGGGCACTGGTCGAACCGCTGGTCCCTGCGCATCAGGTTCGTCCGCAGGGAGGCGGACGGTCGCGCGTGGATGATCGTGCTGTGTTCACCGCGATCGTGTTCGTGCTGACAAGCGGGTGCGCTTGGCGACACCTGCCACCCAGCTTCGGAGTGAAGGTCCCGACCGCGCATCGTCGCTTCACCGAGTGGACGAAAGCCGGATTATGGCGCAGGTTGCATCGCGCGGTACTCGATGAACTCGGCAGCCAGGGAATGATCGACTGGTCCCGCGCGGTCCTGGACGGAGCCTCCGTCAGGGCCAAAAGGGGGGATCTCTGACCGGTCCCAGTCCTGTGGACCGCGGGAAACCCGGCTCGAAGATCCATGCACTGTCCGACCGGGCGGGACTGCCGCTGGCGGTCGCGATCTCGGCCGCGAACACCAACGACGCGCACGCCCTCAAACCGCTGATTCTGGCCATCCCCGCCGTGAAATCCCGGCGGGGGCCCCGCCGGCGCAAGCCGGACAAGCTCCACGCCGACAAAGCCTACGACCAGGCCGAACTCCGAGACTGGGTACGCAAGCAAGGAATCACCGTGCGCATCGCCCGCAAAGGCATCGAATCCAGCCAGAAACTCGGCAAGCACCGCTGGGTCATCGAACGATGTATCGCGTGGCTGTTCGGATACCGACGATTGACCATACGCTACGAGCGCTACGCCAACCACTTCTGCGCCTTCCTCACTCTCGCCGCAGCCCTCACCTGCTTCAAGAAACTCGCGAAATGAGACATGCTCTAAGAAGCGAATGCACTCTTGGTCGATTGATACAGGAGCTTGCCCTCCGCGAGCCCGGAACGAGGCGAACTCCTGCGAATCAAGAAATAGTTCGGCATGTCCAACAAACTACTGACTTGGTACCCGTGCAGATCTCTAGCTTCGCACCTTCCTCTTCCATGAGGTTATTTATGAGTTCGGCGAGTCATGCACCATGAAGCCACAGCTGTCCCACGAAACCCCATTAATGTCCAAGTCGCCACCTACGGCACATTCCAGAACCGACTCAAAATCCGTCCGGTGCGCATTCGAGTCGCACCGGAGCGCTCTTCGTGGCTACACGAAACGCCTCATCAGACGCAACGCGATGGGGGCCGTTCGCGGTTCGGCCGTCAACCACTGTCACCGATTGTCCGTGGCCCCTGTGGACTGGGAAACCTCGGCTGCTAGACTCAACGCATCTGCCGATGCTCTCGTGCGATGGACCCTTGTCCGACGGTAGCTTCGTCGCAAAACTGGTGCAGCACAACCATGAAATGGCCAATCTATTCAAAATCCTAGGTGGATGCCCTAAAAAACACGTGAACACGCAAACGTGACAGAGACCGTAGGTGGCGTTTACCAAGCACAGAAGCATGCTCAGCCTCGGTCAGTGTTTCCTCACGAGCTCTGCCCCACGTCGGCATGACACCGAGCACACCTTTGAACTCGCTCCCGGCGGTACAGAGCACCAGTGCCACCTGCGATGATTCTCCAAACGCCTTTAATTCACGTCTTCCCTTTTGAAAAAGGAGTGGTCACGTCCATCCCGCCATACGATGCAGCAGTGCTCAACAGCGACGACGTGGTGGCGCTTGTCCGGGACCCCGAGGCCGTGCGGCGCGCGGCCGCTGACGACGTCGTGGTTCGTCGGGGCGCGTGGGCCGGGGGCGGGGACGACGTGGAGAAGTTCCTGCGGTGGGTCGTGGCGGACCTCGGCAGGTGTTCCTCGGTTGTCGTCGAGCACGCCGAGTTCGGCATGTACGGCTCCGGCTACGCGTCCTACGTCGACGTCTTCCTGAGTTGGCGCGACGGCTCCGGGCGTGTGATGGAGGGCGAACGAACCGAGATCCGGGGCTTCGCGCTTGCGCTCTGCCGGTTGGCGCCCGTCGCGGCGCTGTTCGGTGACGTCGGGATCTCCAGGTCCGCGAACGGCTCCTCGTCCCGCTACCTACCAACGCTGGAGCTGGTCCGGGACAACCCCGTTCCGGGCTGGGAGAAGGCCTGCCGAGAGGTGACCGGCGTTCTCGACCGGCATGGCATCACGGTGCTGGATTCCACAGTTCTGCACACGCCCGTCGACCCGACCATCAGCGTCGAGACGAACCTGGCGGCCCCTCCCTACACGGTGTTCGACGCGTGGTTCCACTGGATGGACTGAGCACGTTCGTCGAATCAAAGACGCGCAAGGCAACCAGCCCCTACCCGGTGCTCGTCTTGATCCGAGTTTCGGGTTCCGAATGATTGTCGGAGGCGACATAGCGCTGGGATGACGGGGCCGTGGCGTCGCAAAGCCGTTGCGGAGCGGCGGTTTTGGCCGTGGTGGGCGGTGGGTTATGCCGTCGCCGCGTTGGGCATCGGAGCCGGAGTGACGTGGTGGGTATGGCCTGCCCCGGCGAGGCCGGAGACCGGATCACGGCGGTAACCGAGCGGCCCGAGGCCGCCCTCGAAGGCCGTCACCGACGAACGGCCGAATACACGTCCCGAGGCGTCACGACTCGTCCTTCAGGCCTGCCGGGATCACGCCGCGGTCGGAGGCCGAGAGGTGGATGACGCTGTCGAGCAGCCCGGGGAAACGCTTCTCCAACTCGTCACTGCGAAGCCGGACAAAGCACCGCGTGCCTTCCTCACGGGTCCGCGTGATTCCCGAAGAACGCAGCACCTTGAGGTGGTAGCTCAACGTCGACTTGGCCACCGGCACGTCGAGTTGCCCCCACCCCCGTTCCTCGCCGTCGCTGAGCAGCCGCACCAGTCCCAACCGAACCGGATCGGCCAGAGCGTGGAGCACGGTCGGCAAATCCACGTCCGCCAAGTCGGGGTGCGTTGCAGAAGCCATGCCCGAAGACTACATTACGACGCATTATTCGATGTTCGACGAACATAGGAGAACGCGTGTCGGCTCCCACCTCCGCGAGATATCCCGTCTGGTTACTGGCCTTGTTCGTGGGCATGCTCGCCCTCGGCACCGACGAGTTCGTGATCTCGGGGATCCTGCCCGAGGTCGCGGCCGATCTCGGCGTGTCGCTCGGGTCCGCGGGACAGCTCGTCACCGCGTTCGCCCTCGCGTTCGCCCTCGGCGCGCCCGTGCTCGCGTTCCTCACCGACCGACTCGACCGCAAGAAGCTGTTGACCGCGGGGCTGCTCGTCTTCACGCTGGCCAACCTGGTGGTGGCGATCAGTGACGCGTTCGCGCTCACGCTGGGACTGCGCGTCGTCGCGGGCCTCGCGGCGGCCGTCGTGTCGCCGACCTGCATGGCGATCGCGGGCACAGCCGCGCCCGAGGGCCGCAACGGCCGCTACCTCGCGGTGGTGACGGCGGGGCTCACCGTCGCGTTGTTCACCGGTGTGCCGTTCGGCTCGTTTTTCGGCCACGCCCTCTCGTGGCGCGCCACGTTCGGGCTGATCGCCCTGGTCAGCGCGGTGGTCCTGGTACTGTGCCACTTCCTGACCCCGGCCGTTCCGGGAGGCACGACCACCGGCCTCGCCGCCCGGTTGTCCCCGATCCGCGACAGCCGCGTGTTGTTCCTCGTCGGCGCCATGTTCCTGTCGGGTTGCGGCGGGCTGATGTTCTACAACTACCTCGGCGGCATCTTCACGGCCCGGCTCAACGCCTCGGCGGCCAACGTCACCGCGGCCCTGCTGATCGTGGGGCTCGTCGGGGTGCTGGCGGTCCTCTTCGGAGGCATCCTCACCGACAAGACGGGACCGCGACGAGCCGCCACGTTCGTCCTCGGCGGACACTGCCTCGCGCTCGGTGGCCTGGCGCTCTACCTCGGCAACACCACGGGGAGCGTCACGCTCGCGATCTTCGTCCTCGTCGGGGTGTGGTCGATCTTCGCGTGGGCGTTGAGCCCCGTCATGCAGGCCGGCATCATGGCCGCCTCGCCGCAGCGGGCGATGTTGGCGATGTCGCTGGGTATCAGTGGCCTGTACGGCGGGAGCGCCGTCGGTGCCGCGGTCGGTGGCTATCTGCTCGACCAGCACGGCCCGGCGACGATCCCGGTGGTCGGCACCGTGTTCCTCGCCGTCGCCGTGGTGAGCGCCGTGCTGGGCACGCGCCCCGTCGCCGCGGCGACCGTGACCAATCCCGTTGCCACACAGCAGCCGACGGTCTGACCGGATGCTCGGGGAGCCGACGGGGGTTCACATCAGCTCCCCGAGCACCGTGCCCTCCTCTCGACGCTCCGGCGCCGGCTCAGCGGATCTTGCCGAGGGTGACCGTCAACAGCTCGGGATCGCCGTGGTTGACCTTGCCGCTGTGGTCCTCGTCCGGGTTCGCGCTGACGTCGTCGTAGGCGAACGCGTAACCCTTGCCGTCGGGCAGGTTCTCGTGCACGACGCGGGCGTAGTGGTTGGTGACCGGATGCTGGTAGAAGGTCGCCGGGTCCTCGCCGTGTGGCTGGTGGGGGTTGATCAGCAGCGTCGTCCGGTTGAAGGCCGCGGCGAGGCGGGGCACGATCGCCTTCCGTTCCTCGCTGTCGGTGTCCGGGTTGTTGGCGAACGGGCCGCTGTTGCATCCCCAGATGTCGGCCGTGGTCGGCCTGCCGAAACGTTCCGCGCCGAACACCAGGTCGTCGCCCTCCACACGGCCTTCGACAAGACCGATGTCGTCGCGCTGCGAGTCGATGATCAACGGTTCGTTCGCGTACTTCCGCCAGACCTGGTCGACGTAGTCGTCCAGGTATCCGGTGAACTCCTCCGCCCGGTGGTTCGGGTTGAGCACGCGGAGCACGGTCCCGTTCGCCTCCTGGACGCAGGCCGGCCACGCATCGCCCTGCTCCCGCAACGCCGAGGCGATGCGGTCGATCGCGCCGTCGGGCAGGCCGGGGACCTCCTGGGTCCCGCCCGCGTGCGCAAGGTGCAGACCCACCGGGGCGGCGACGAAGTCGACGTAGCTGATGTTGGCGTACAGCTGCTCGGCGTTGAGCGTGAACTCGGCGAAGGTCCAGTTCTTCCCGAAGTTGGGGTCGGCGTCGGAGACGAAGTTCGGATGCACGACCGCGGTTACGCCGTCGGCTCCCCGCACGGTGAAGAATTCGAGCTTGTCGTCGGTCACGAAGTAGACCCGCGCGCCGTACATGCGGGGCACCACGATCTCGGTCGACCCGTCTACCGGGACGGCGGGGTCCTCCCCGAGCGGCTGGGGCACGGAGCCGCTGGCCGTCGGGTAGTACACGCTGCCGTCGGGGCGGACGAACATCGCCCGTCCGTCCGCGTCCGCCTGACCGGTGATGTAGGCGTAGGCGGTTCTTCCGGAGTTGTTGACCAGCCGAAACCGCAGATTGTCCGGCGCGGCCGTCGCGAACGGGGCGGTCAGCGCTCCGGCCCACAGTGGCGAGCTGAGTGCCGCGGCCGAGATTCCGAGAAATTGCCGACGTGTGACCATGGGATTCCTCCACATGCCGCGTGTCGTGCCGACGAATGTGACAAGCCCGCAGTGTCCCGGCCCCTTCGGGGTGACGGTACCGCCGAAAGTCGTTCCACACGGAACGCACGGTCACCACTCCCGCCGGGCGGGGGACCCACCTTCGAGCGGGCCTGTTCGCCTTCTCGGTTGTGCTGTCGGCCGAGCCCGGTCCCGCTCGATGTCTTACGGGAACGCGGGCATCGCCACGACGGGGGCCTCAGAAGTCGCGTGAGGTCTCGGCGCCGGCACCGCCGACACGACGCAGATGGACCCGCCGGGACAGCCGAATACAGGGCCGGATGGCGAGCTGGATGCTTCCGAGCAGGAAGAGCCACGTGCCGATGAGAGTGGTGGAGTCCCAGAAGAACAGCACACTGCCCACCACGAACCACAGCGCGATGAGCAGGTCGTTACAGATACTGGCGATCTCGTAACGCCGACGCAGGATCAGTTCCTCGTGTCCGAACGTCACCGTCAGCGTGCCACTCCCATCGTCGGATTCCCGGATGTTCGGCATGTTCCCACGGTGCCAGCGGTCCCCCGCTGTCGCAGCGCTGCGCGGGTGAACGACCCGCCGGGAGTGCGCCCCTTCCGGTGATCACATCGGTATCGTCACCCGGAAGGGTGGAGCCCCAGCCGGGTGCCACCGCTTTCGTACGCCGAGCCGCACAAGCCCTGCCCGGCCGTGAACCTCCCCGATCTCCGCTTTCGAAATTCAGGTTTCATATTTCCGGAACGGGAGATAGCGGCGCCACGACGAGCACGACGACAAAGCAGCTCGCGTATCCAGCGCCATGCGTCCATTCGAGTTGTTCGATTGGTTGTTTTCCCTTCCGGGGCCCACACAGCTCGCTACCCTCCGAGCACGAGACGTAAAGCCGTGATGGGACATGGGGGGGGTGGCGGACCGCAGCTTTCTCGTTCCGGATAGCACCGAGGAGCGACTCAAGAAGCCAAAGACCTATCACAAGATGCCGGTCGACCGATCCGAACAGATCATCCCGAAGTCCGTGGAACCATCCGCCCAGTGAGCCCGTCCAAAAAACCGGTTCCGCGGAAACCGACAACGAGGACGGCTACGAGAACCGTTCCTTCCCCGGGGGAAAAGGGCTGGACCATGAGTAACGATTCGTTGGTCGCGCCGGTGGAGTCGACTCGTAAGGCGTGGACCGGCGCCAGCTTGGCCGACAGCGTCGAGGGCCTGGTCACCTCGATCCAAAGCGGGGACTGGGTCTCCGGGGCACTGGCCGGGGTGGGGTTGGGGCTGGAGGTCACCTCCACCGTCCTGGATCCGTTCAGCGCGTTGTTGTCCAACGGGCTGGGCTGGGCCATGGAGTACTTCGAGCCGCTGCGGAAGGTCCTCGACGAGCTGACCGGCATGCCCGACGTGGTGGCTTCCCACGCCGCGACGTGGAACAACATGGCCACGGAACTGGCGGCCATGGCCGAGGACCTCTCCTCCAGCCTGGAAAGCGACCTGCCCGACTGGCAGGGCGGGGCGGCCGAGGCCTACCAGACGATGATGTCCAACAACGTCGACGCCATCGGAGGGCTGTCGGCGATCTCGGCCGCGATGGCCTCGGCCACCGAAGGCGCGGGTGGTCTGGTGCAGATGACCCGCGACATCGTGCGCGATCTAATCGCCGACCTGGTGGCGCGGGTGGTCGTGTGGGCGGCCGAGGCGATCTTCGTGGTGACGATCCCGGTGGTCGCGGCCCAGATCGCCTCCGCGGTGGCCAAGTGGGCCGGCCGCATCTTCTCCTTCGTCACCAGTCTGATCGACAGCCTGACCAACCTGAGCAAGCTTTTAAACGGCTGAGGGGGAGCTCGTGGCCAAGCCGAAAGGAAACACCGGGGGCACCACCAAACCACACGGAGACACCACCACCCACGGCGACAACGGAGGACAAAGACACAGACCCTCCCAACGCATGGGCAACATCGACGCCAGCTCCAGCGTCTCCAAAGCCCAAGACGCCACCTACCAAGCCGCCCAAGGCGGCCGCCCCGGCAACAACAAACCCAACACCAACACCACCACCCCCTCCAACACGACAACAACACCGTCGAAAACCACTCCGGCGGAACTCGACCAACCCGAGAACTCGTCTCCACGGAAACCCGGCGACAGCAGCGGTCAGCATCCCGCGAACCAGGACGGCCCCGGCCAGAAGTCCGAAGGGAACGAGAAGACCGAAAAAGGCGACACCGACCCCATCGACGTCGTCTCCGGACAGGTACTCGATTCCGCCGAGGACCTCACACTCCCCGGCCAATTGCCGTTGATCCTGCGACGTGCTTACGCCTCCGGTTACGACGGTGGCCAGTTCTTCGGCCCCGGTTGGTCGTCGACACTGGATCAACGCATCGAGGTGTCCGACGACGCAATCCGGTATTTCGGGGACGACGCGCAAGTTCTTCGCTACCCGAAGCCCACCGAGCCCGGACAACGTGTGTATCCGGCTCACGGGGCGCGATGGCCCTTGCTCTGGGACGCCGACGGCACGGTTCGGATCGAAGACCCCCACGCGGGTTTGACCCGCCACTTCGCCGCCACCGAGGAATCTCGCCGTGTCAGGCCGATCTCGGCGATGACCAACCGGAACGGCCACCGCATCACTTACCTGTACGACGAGTCCGGCGCCCCGGTGGAAGTCCGTCACGCCGGGGGTTACCGAGTCGCGGTTGACACCGTCCAAACCGAGTCCGGCACGCGAATCGCGGGGCTGCGACTGCTCACTCGTGAGCCCGACAGCCCGGGGATCACCATCCTGCGGTACGGCTACGACCCCGGCGGCCGACTGAGCGAGATCGTGGACTCCTCGGGAGTCCCCCATCGCTACGAGTACGACGACGCCTCCCGGATCACCGCATGGATCGACCGCTCGGGCGGACGGTATCGCTATGAGTACGACGACGCCGGACGCGCCATCCGAGGAACGGGCCCCAACGGGTTCCTCTCCACCAGCCTGCACTACGACAACCGGCGTCGAATCACCACGGTCACCAACAGCCTGGGCCATTCCACCGAATACCACTACGACGCCCACCAGCACGTGGTCAAGATCGTCGATCCGCTCGGGCACACCACGACCATGGAGCGCGACCGGTTCGGCAGGGTGCACGCCAGAACGGACGCGTTGGGCAACACCACCCGGTACGAATACGACGATCACGGCAACGTCGTACGCGTCATCCTGGCCGACGGGACCACCGCGACCACCGACTACAACGACCACCATCAGCCGGTCCGCGTCGTCGGCCCCGACGGTGCCGAGTGGCGTTACACCTACGACGAGCGTGGCAACATCACCGCCACCACAGACCCCACCGGCGCGACAACGACGTACACCTACGACCGACGTGGTTTGCTCGCCGGGTTCACCGATGCGCTGGGGAACACCACGCGAGTACAGTCCGACGCACTCGGACTGGTCGAACGCATAGACGATCCCGCGGGCGGGTTCCTGCGATACCAACGAGACGTGTTCGGCCGCATCACCGAGGCGGTCGATGCCACGGGCCGCACGACACGATACGGATGGACCATCGAAGGCCTCCCCGCTTGGCGGGAGGAGCCGGACGGTTCCCGTGAGCGTTGGAGCTACGACGCGTCGGGCAACGCCATCGCGTACCAGTCCACGTCCGGACACTGGACCACCTTCACCTACACGCACTTCCATCTCCCCACCTCACGCACCGGGCGTGACGGCGGGCGCTACGAATTCACCTACGACAGCGAACTACGGCTGGTCTCGGTCACCAACCCACAAGGCCTCGAATGGCGTTACGAATACGACGCCGCGGACCGGTTGATCGCCGAAACCGACTTCAACGGCCGCCGTGTCTCCTACTCCCCCGACGCCAACGGCAACCTCGTCGAACGCGTCAACGGCGCGGGCCAACGCGTGCGGTACCAGCGGGACGCGTTCGGTCGAGTCGTCAAGCGGTGGGTGGGCGACCGGATCACCACCTTGACCTACGACCGGGCGGGACGACTCGTGCACGCCGTGGGCCCGGAAGCCCGCGTCGATCTGGTACGGGACCCGGTCGGACGCACGATCAGCGACAGCGTCAACGGGCACGCGGTCGTCAGCGAATTCGACGCCGTCGGACGGCGCATCGCGCGCACCACACCGAGCGGGACGACCTCGCGCTGGGACTACAACAGCGTGGGACAACCGGTCTCCTTCTCCAACCATGCCGGTTCGCTGCGCTTCACCTACGACTCCTCGGGCCGAGAGATCACACGCGCCATGGGCGACGCCGCGGTGCTGACCCAGTCGTGGGACCTGGCCGGGCGACTCGCCAGCCAGACGATCACGACCACCGCACGTTCCCGATCGCCTATGGCCACGGCCGACGGACGTCGTGTCATCCAGCACCGCGCCTACCAATACCGCCCGGACGGCACCCCCTTACGCATCGACGACCAACTCCGGGGCGAACGCACCTACAGCCTCGACCAGGTCGGTCGCGTCGCCGCCGTACATGCCGCGAGTTGGCGTGAGCAATACGCCTACGACTCCGCCGGAAACCCCACGTCGTGGCACGTCACCGGCTCGCTCGCGAACGACGAGAACGACGGCCGACGCGAATTCACCGGAACGCTCGTGCGGCGCGCCGGACGAACGGTGTACGAGCACGACGGTCAAGGCCGTGTGATTCGCCGGACCCGTCGCACCCTGTCCGGCAAGGAGAAGACCTGGCGCTACGTCTGGGACGCCGACGACCGGCTCACCGACGTCACCACCCCCGACGGCACGCGATGGCACTACTGTTACGACCCACTCGGGCGCCGGATCGCCAAGCAACGCCTGGATGAGGACGGAAACCCGGTCGAGGAGACACTCTTCTTCTGGGACGGCACCGTCCTTGCCGAGCAGTCCACACGGAATCCGGACGGTTCGGATTCGACCCGCACCTGGGATTACGCCCCCGAGACGTTCCGTCCCGTCGCCCAGACCGATCAGTCCCGCGCGGACGATCAGGAAGCGGTCGACACCGCTTTCTACGCCATCGTCACCGACCTGATCGGGACTCCCACGGAGCTGATCGACCGGGATGGACAGATCGCCGCCGCCCCCACGACCGCGTTGTGGGGGCAGGAAGTCCGGGACGACCACGCGCTCGTCGATTGTCCACTCCGGTTCCCCGGCCAGTACTACGACGCCGAGACCGGCTGGCACTACAACTACACCAGATACTACGACGCGAACACCGGGCACTACACGAGCCCGGACCCGCTCGGCTTGGACGCGGGACCCAACCAGCACGCCTACGTCGAGAACCCGTTGGCGTGGTGGGACCCGCTCGGTTTAAAGAAATCCGATGCGGAAATGCTCGCCGATGCCAAGGCGATCCATGAAGCCGTCAAAGTCGGAAAGTCTGAGATCGGCGCGAGAATAGCTTACAACGGAATGACCGTGGCCACCGGCGAATTCGACGGACGCTACGTCTACACCGTCAATCAAAACCTGACCTCCCCGGCCATGCGAGAAGTAGCGGCAAAACTCGGGTACGAACGAATATCCGGCAAGAAGTACACCGGGCCGAATCAGACCGATGCGGAACAGATCATGCTCAACGCCTACGACAAAGGCGATTTGACACTGAACAACGGAACTTCGGGACGTATCGCTCCCTCGCGTCCCGCCTGCGGCCCCAAACGGCAGGACTGTCGGGGCAGGATAGCCGGGTACCCGAACATCACGCTGATAGAATGACCGACATGCTGCTTTGGGATAGGGAAATGGCCTCGGTGCGGCCCCAGCTCGGCCAACTGACGCCCACGCAACGCTACGCGGCCGCCGTGCAAGCGATCGAAAACACGATGGCCTCGTTCGACCCGCCTATTCCCGACAGTCCGGCCGGCCAGCTCCTGCAGCAATGCTTCGATATCGCTCGTTCCGCGGTGAACGGAAATCACGCGGGGTTGGCGCTGCCCGACGGCGCCGAGGAAGAACTGACATCCATCGTGGCCGAAGGAGCGGAGCCGGGGATCGCGCCCCTCGTCCTCGCCGTCGCCAACTGCTTCGGCCTCCCGGAAGACGGCATGGAAGCCGAACACCTGTACACCGTGCTGAACTATTGCTATGCGGCTGTCGTCGACCGCGCAGGCCTGGAAGAAGGAACGCTGGAGGAAGAACTTAACAACCCGCAATGTCGCGCGGCCATCACCATGCAGAAGGAACTGATCACCGGCTGACGGTCTCCAAGGCCCGGTAGGCCATGGAGACCGTATGCGAGTGGCGGCCCCGCATGTACCGGAAGGGTGATCCACGACTTCCGGTCGCCACCGCGGACGCCACTCGCCCAGGGACCTCACCCTTGGCATGAAGTCCCCACTCGTTCGTTACCCGTGTATCCGTGACAGCGTCTCGCACTTTATCTTCCGGTCATAGCAGAGACTGCTACGCCAACTACCATTCACTTCAACAACGCCGTCCGATGAAAACGAAATCCGCAAAGAACAGCTTCTCGACCGAGCGAAAGAACAAACCCGAACCGCAAACGAAGTCACAGAACTCCACCCGAGAATCACAAAACGGATGGCACCGCTTCGAACGAAGTGGTAGTCGGAAGTGAACCAGTCTCCGAGGATACGGATATCCGAAAAGGCGCGAGACCGTGTGCCCCCTCCCCCGCCTCCCCTGGAGACGTCGACTCCGACCAGCCCCATCTCATGGCACACCCGTCGCCGAGCCGGACACGGGAAGCTCTTGAGCTCCCCGCCGCGACAAGCGCTCATCCGGGCGCACTCGTTGTTTTCGAAACGACCACACCGGAGCGTATCGGTCAGTAAACTGCCCCCGCAGATCAAGGAGGCCCCCATTGACGTACGACCGCAGTGTCCGCGCGCGCCCGATCAAGCTGGCCCTGGCCACATTGCTGGTGGCCGGCACGACAGCCGGGTGTTCCCAGACGATCTCGGGTGAGGCGAGTGCCGACTCGGCCGGTGCGCCGCCGTCGTCTCCCATGACCTCCGAAAGCGAGGAGCAAACCACCGAACCGGCACAATCATCCGTGGTCTACCACCCGACCCTGGAGCCGTTGCTCCCGGCGCTGGAGCAGATGCGGCAGTGGGACCCCTGCGCGATCCACGACATCGACGCGGCCGAGAAAATCTTCGGCGGGCCGACGAACTACCTCGTGCCGATCTCACGTATCGACAGCTGCGATCTGTCGATCGACCACAAGGCCGGAAACGAAGCACTGACCGTGGAGATCGCGCTGACCCGCGAACTACTGGAGCTCTACCGGTCGGGAAGGCTGGAGGACGAGTCGCTGGCCGAACCCATCCCGGTGTATCAGAGCAAGCCCCCGGAAGAGGGTGTCGCGACCTTCGGCACTTCCTGCAGCATGTTCTACGAGGTGGCCGATCCGTACGGGATCAAGCTGGACGTCCTGGCCGTCGACGAGACGCCGCGGGATCAGCTCTGCACCTACGCGGAGGAGTACTTCACCGCCGTGGCACCGAAGATCGTCGATCCGCCGTTGGCGACGGACGGCCTCAGCACTCCCCAAAGGACGATGCTGGGCACCGATCCCTGCCTGGGAACGATCCCCGTCCTGGAGAAGTACCCGAAGGACGACGCCGGGTACGAGACCTACGTCGTCAAGGAGTCGCCCTACCACTGCGCCGTCGAGAGCGACGCCGGGTTCGGCTTGAAAGGCTACGAGGTCGCCTACGACATCTTCGTCGGCGTAGCCACGGACGCCAGGGACATCACCTTCGGAGAGGACTTCCCGGCCCACGTGGATGAAGGCATCACGTGCCAGTACCAGGTCTTCGTCGACCCGTCGATCAAGTTCAATGTGGACGATCCCGACTGGCCGGGTGCCTCGCCGGGAATTCTGATCGGGATGAACGAGTGCGACGACGAACTGGCCGAACAAATGTTCCTCAAGCTGATCGACCAGGAGATCCCTCCCGAGATCACCCCCAGCCCCGACGCGATCAAACTGGGCAAGTACCGCTGAGGTGGCCGGGTCGGAGCCAAGAGGAAAATCCATCACTTAACCATTTCGGCCATCAGACAAACCGGCAAGGTCCTCAAATCCACTGAGTCCTCGGACAACAGTCACCCGACTGCTGACCCGAGGACTCATCCAAAGCAAGTAACAGAAGCGCATGCCACTGGCTTGCAGATCTTACCAGTAAGAGTCACAGACGGAAGCCACAACACGAAAATCACATTGATAAATATTTTTCGATGCGGAGCAATCAGATTAGGGGACCGTATCGCGCCTTGGAAGCTACGAAATTCATCTTTATTTCCCACCCTCCCAATAACACTCCGAAGACACGAACTAATTTCTATGAATCCACTGCTTACCTTCTGCAGCAATACCTTCGAGAACATGTAGAGCCTGGTCGAACCCAAAAGACTCGAGCGTTAGATTTGTTAGATCTTCCGGCCTCTCCTGATCCTTGGAATCTGTTTCCAACAGAGCTGGATCCTCGTCCACAACCTTTATTTTTCTCGGCTCTCCGTTGACCAAAGTCAACTCCAAGCTATGAGGAGTATCCCCACTCGTGATAACTCGCACTGAGGCGACCGCATCGAAACGATAATTTGTTCGCTCAAAACCGTTCAACTGAGACCTCTCGAAGTCTAGCTCAGCCCCAACCTCTCGCACTCCGTCAGCGGTTATCAAGAACAAAAGCATGCTGTACCGAGAATAACGCCACGGACCATATGAGACCCTGGCCCTACGATAAGTTTTAGAAGGAGACTGAAGGAACGTGTAAGCAATAATATCCCTCCACGCCAACTTGTATTCCTTTAAGGCGTGGTCAAGGAAGATTGTCTTGTCAGCATTGAGCCAACGTTCCATTTGTTCATCGGTCGGCTTAGCATGCTCCACCTTACCCTTCCAGCGCCTGTACTCTTTCTCCCGGTTGGCAATTTCTTGCGCATAGTTTTCGAGGTCATCGTCATATCGAATTTTCTCTAGATAAATTGACAAAAAAAGCTGCACAGAAATACCGCCAGAGATGATTAACGCCACTGTTGTCAATCCCGAAAGGACAGGTTCCGCTTCAAAAGCAGATTGAACGACAAAAGACATGCCGGCGAGCGCAAAGAAGATTCCTACGCAGCACTGGAACTTTATTTTGAACGGCGTCCAGTACCGTTCGCGATACTGAAACAGCACGCCTTCTTGCCACTTCTTTCGAACATCACGAACCAGATATCGAGCCAACCATTTAACACTTTCTGGACGAACGCTTTCATTCGAATATAGTTCAATTAATTCGTTTTGGAGAGATCTGCGGACCCCCCTGGTGTCTGCAAACCAAGACTTTCGTTCTGCCTCATCACGGGGAGCATACTTGTAAAAATAGTAGTCAAAGAATTGAACTATGCGCCTGGAGAAATTGTCATCATGCGAGGGTGGAAAACTTACAACTCCGGCAAACTCGTGCTCCTTTCTTCGTAGACGACCTGCTCGAAATTCCCATTCAGCAGCATTTCTAATCCCTACATATAAGCCTCCCATTGCCAGCGGAAAGGCAAATAAAGGAAGCAAACTTCCAGCGGAAAACACTCCCCAGGACAAGTACCCAAACGCGGCAGCAAAAGCTATTGTGGAAAATGCTAAATTAATTTTTTCCGAGAAAGAACTGGACACCAACTCCGGGTAAACAGCCAGTGGAGTGGCAGGATCCGGCTCGAAGAACGCCCATACTCGGTCTTTGCGTTCTTTTTCGGCTGCCACACGATGAGCAGCATCACGCATGTCCGCCCACAACGCGTCCTTGAGTGTTCCATTTAAGAACATCCCGAGATGCTCACCAATCAAGACACGTTGACGATCCGGCAATTCACGCAGCGCCTTTAACTCGGCTTCCGGATCTGACTCCGGGTCTTCCATCCTATTCAACAAGGAACAAATAACATCTATCCCCTGTTTCCATTCGTCTTCAGGATAATCGACCAATAACGCTTGCGCGTGACGTAGCTCCTCTTTCTCATCGCGACCAAGTTCACGATACGACCGTTTACCGAGTTTCGCTAGAAACCAATAAAACCTAGATTCACTGTTGTCATACCCCTCAGCTATTGCCTCGCTTATTAATTCGCTTGCCTTGGAGGGAAGTCCTCCTTTCAAATGGTTTACCCCTTTGCGAAACTTTTCATCAGCAGGCATGTCGGGGGAATTCATGTAAACTGTGGAGTTGTGCACCTGCTCCGCTTGTATGCCAACCGTTGAGTTATCAGTAGCCGTGTTGTGCGTCTCTGGTTTCCGAACGGACATCAAATCCCCCGAATAGCCGCGATCGCAGTAGCAACCTTTGCCGCCAGCTCTGCCATATCCCCGATGAGGCCTCGCAAGCGCTTGAGTGCGAGCATGACGGTGCTCTTTCCTTCGGGCGTATCACGTTTCAACGCTTCGCTAGCCAGGTTCAATTCCGCTTGTGCTGCTTCGTACGTGTCATCGTCAAGGTTTCCATTTGAGTGTTCCCTAACAACCAATTGACGAAGCGCAGTGAGTTGTTCAGCCAAACTTCTATTTGTCGAGTGTTCACTGTCGACACTCATCACGACCGTGCTATTAGTAACGTGTCCAGCTTGAATACCTACTGGGCCAGTCGCGTTATTATTGACCGTATTCCTACCTTGCATCCTGCTCCCCGCCCACGTTTCGGAAGTTTCCTCTGCGATCAGTTCCTGCGCAAGCCTGGCAGCGAAAGCCGCCGCGTTTTCCGCAGCACGCGGTTGCCAATCCGCTATATCGGTTTCAGTCTTGCTGCCGTCCGCGCGGTCGCTGATGCCTCTCACCACAGCCACTTGTGAACCATTCAAATGGCCTGCCTGCGCAACTCCGGCTGCCTCCATTTCGATCGCAATCGCGTCATTGTAATGTTGGCGAATCCATTGCGCCTCATAGGAGATACGCGAGTCGTGAACAATTTCTCCTGCGGCGATAGCGCCGAAGTGGACCTTCGGTTCAGTATCTCGTTGAAGATCGCGCCACCAGTCCCCGTTCATGGCTAAGTGATATGAGATCTGAAGCAGACCGTGTGTCATCTCCCAGACTCGGGGACGCGCTTTGAGTCCATCATCTTCGCTCGTACCCCCGTGGTACGCATAGATGTGCGTCGCTACTACCACATCCCCCAATTTTGTTTTTTCCCATAGCCCCCCGGCCACACCAACAAAAATGACAGCGATCGGTGCAAATTCTGTTATCGCACGCTCAGCAAGTACGGCAGCTGCATGATTCCCCTTGCCCACCAGTCCCAGAGCGATTCTGCACCTCGTGCCCTGGAGGGTTCCCACCTCGAACCGAGTTCCTGCTACATGACGGTGTATCTGCGTGTTCGCCATTCGTCGACGAACGGCCGCATATTCCAAGTCCAAGGCGGTGAGAATCACCACCACCTTGTCGTTCATTGCTTTTCCTCCCCAGTTCCCGTGCGTTCGGGACGCACAATCGGCGGATTGAGCACCGTGCACGGACCTGCTCGGAAAACGCGTGCGGGTCGTCCTCTTGCCGTACGCCGCACCGATCCGGTGGCGACGATGAATCCCGGAACTCCTTGGACCTTGCGGTAGAAATTCCGCGGATCGAGCTGGACCCCCCAGACTGCCTCGTACACTCGCTGCAGGTCGGCAATCGTGAACGTGCTTCCGCAGAAAGCTGTCGCCAGGGCGGTACGCTCGAGTTTTTCCCTAGCACGCTCGACGCCATCGACAAGGATGTCGTAATGGTCGAAGGCCAAGGTGCGTCTCCGACACAGCACCTCTTGGACAGGCACCCAGCTAGCTCCCGCGGCATCAGTACCTGGTGCAGGCTCCGGCAATCCCGGCGCGATCGCTAGATAGGCCACCGAAACGATACGGCCTCGAGGATCTCGTCCCGGATCACCGTAAGTTCCGATCTGTTCGAGGTGTAGCTGAGAGCCGTTCAACCCAGCTTCTTCGAGCAACTCGCGGTGGGCTGCTTCCTTCAATCCCTCGTCTGAGTTGTTGAGAAAGCCACCGGGCAGAGCCCAAGCACCCCGGTACGGCTCTACTCCGCGTTCCACGAGCAGTACCTGCAGGAGCGAGTCCCTGAGGGTCAGGATCACCAGGTCGACGGCCAGCAGAACAGAAGGCGGGGTCCACCGATCTTCGGACATGGACCGGGAGGCTACTTTATTGTCTATCTGACAGAAAGTGGCTTGAGTTCACATCACCCGATAAGGCGAATGGCTTCGGGCGGGCACCTGCCGTATTCATCCGAAGTTGGGGGCCGGGCCGACATCCCCTTCAGACCGGCATTCCATCGCGTAACAGCGAGTCCCCAGCCCCAATGACATCCCGAACCGCGGAAGCCCCTACCCCCGCGCCGTCCTCGTCTCGTCGGCATCGCGCCGGAGTGACCAGACCGTCGTGAGGAGAACGGCCACGGCTCCCACGGCCGTCGCCGCGGACACCGCCCCCGACGGGGTCTCGACCGCGATCCATCCCAGGCCCCACGCCACGGCGGCGGCGAAGCCCACCACCGGACGCAGGCGCACCGTGGCGAGTGCCGCGATTGCCGCCGCGCCGAGTGCGACCACCACCGCGAGGATCGTGGCCACGGTCGAGGAGAACGTGACACCGAGCGCGGCACCGGTCGTCGCCGCGCCGGTCACGGTCGCCACCGTGACCCACCCCGCGTAGATGCCCACCGGCGTGTGCAGCAGAAGCCGGTCGGCCCACCCCTCGGCCGGCCGAGCCGCCAGGCGCGCCAACGCGACGCAGAGCACGACGAGCAACGCCACGATGATCACTTGCGCGGGCACGAACCCTCGCTGGGTGAACGCCACGACCCATGCCGCGTTCAACATTCCGGCCGCGACGAGCCACCAGCCGACACTGCGCTGCACGTCCCGTCGTCGCTGGCGCGGGAGAACGGCCCGCACCGCCAACGCGATGCCGAGGACGTAAATGAGGCTCCAGATGGAGAAGGCGGTACCGCCGGGCAGCAGGATGGTGGGATACGCCCTCGCCACCGAACCCACCGGTTCACCCCACGCTCCGCTGCCGCCGATGGCCCCGGCCACCGTCTGCAGGATCATCGCGGCCAGCAGCGCGAAGGCACGCATCGCGTCGCTGACGCCTGCCTTGGCTCGGGTGCTTTCGTCACCACGCACGAACACACCACCCCCATCGCTTGCGGACTCGTCGGCGCGGCCGCACGGTCGCCCTCATGGGAGCGGGTGCTCGCTCGACCATCGAGGTATTGCCGGTGTGGATCCGTGCCGAGACGGCGGATACGGCATGCCCGAAGGATTACCCGCGTGCCTCGGGCCGAAACGGCCTCGACACTCGGTCCCGCACCGGTGTCTCAGATCCGCTCGGCCAGCTTCTCGATGAGGTCGCGGCACTCCAGCGGACCGAGCCACTCGGGTGGGATCGCCTCCGCCCCGTATCGCGCGCCGAGGAGGTTGCCCGTCAGGGAACCGGTCGAGTCCGAGTCGCCGGAGTGGTTCACCGCGACACGCACCCCCTCCCGCAGATCCGGCGCGCACAGCGCCGCGCACACCGCGATGGCCAGCGCCGACTCACCGGTCCATCCACCGCCGAGACGCTGCTCGATCACTTCCGGCTCCGGGACGCCGGTCCGGGCCAGGGACACCGCCGCCCGCACGGCCCGCTCGGTCTCCCCACGGTCGCCCTCGGAAGCGACTTCGCGAAGGGCCGCGAGACCGGCCTCGACCGCCTCCTCGACCGACGCGCTCGCCACCAGGGCACGCACCATGACGGCGAAGGCCCCGGCGGACAAGTAGCCGGAGGGATGCTGGTGGGTCAACCGGGCCAGATTCCCGGCGAGCGTGAAGACCTCCCGGTCGGACGCCTCGGGCTCCGCCACGAGAGCCACCGGGGCGACCCGCATGACGCCGCCGCAGCCCTTGGAGTCGTTGACCTCCTGCTGTCCCGCGGCGATCTTTCCCAGGGCCGAAAGACACGTCAGACCGGGGGCACGGCGAGCATGCAGGCGTTCGTCGTGGACGAGTTCACCGCTGCGCCTCGCCACCCCACCGCCCTGGGTGGCGTACCAGTCGAGGTAGGCGAGCCGCACTTCCTCCACCGGGTCGGTGCCCCGCTCCCGTGCGCGGAGCAGCCCTTCCAGGGTGAACAGCGTCATCTGGGTGTCGTCGGTGATCGCGCCGAGGCCGTAACCGCCGCGGGCGGTGTAGTCGGTGATGCCCCGAGGCCCGAAGTCCCGCTCGATGTGCTGCCAGGAACGGAACTCGACGGGAGCTCCCAGTGCGTCCCCGGCGGCCCCGGCCAGCAGGCAACCCCGCGCGCTGTCAGTGTCGATCATGACGCTTTCACCTCGTTCCCCTGCCCGAACGGACGATACCCCGCTCGGACCGTGTGCCGACGCCCACGACCGCGCACGCCCTACTCCCGGTTCGCCAGGTCCTCGGCCATCCGGCGCGCTTGGGCGGCTTCCTCGTGTCGTCCCAGGGCCTCCAGGGCCAGCGCTCGATCCCGGTAGATCTCCGGGGTTTCCAGGCCTTCGTCCGCGGCCCGGTCCAGACGCTCCAGCGCTTCCTCGGGACGCCCGCAGGCCAGCAACGCCGCTCCCTCGGCCCCCAACGCGTACTGGAGCAGGGATGCTTTCTCGGCGTGTGTCCGGGTCTCGAACAAGCGGACCGCTTCCCGGCACAGTCGCAGCGCTTCGGTCGCCTCTCCCTTGTCCAGCAGGAGTATGGCGAGGTTCACCCTGGCGGAGGCGTAGGCGGGCTCGGTTTCGATGGCAGTGCGATAGGTGGCGATGGCCTCGTCGAGACGGCCCAGCGCCGAAAGCGCGGTGCCCTTGTCGAACATCGCCTGCACGTTGCCGGGATCGACCCGGATCAGTTCATCGAGCACGGACACGGCCTCGTCCGTGCGCCCCAGGTGGCGCAGCGCCGCAGCCCGGTACAGCAGGGCGGCCGGGAAGAGGGGCCGGAGCCGAAGCGCCGTGTCGAGCGATTCGAGCGCCTCGGCCCATTGCCCCCGCTTCCCTCGAAGCATGCCCTCCTCGTAGGCACGCACCTCGGGCGGGTCCGGCCGCTCGAAGAGCCGTTCCCAGCGCCGCCTGCCGTTCACCATCTTTCCGGCACACCGGGGGCAGCGCGGTCTGCGCCATCCGCCCCCTCGGTTGCGACTGCACCGGTCGCACACCGTGGCTTTGCAGTCGAGGCACATCTTGAACTCGACGGCCCACACCTCGGGTTCCGCCAGCGCCGTCGGATTTCCTCCTCGCAGCCTGCTCATGGAGATCATCCGGCGACATCCCCACTCCGCACACGTCCCGACCGCCATCAGAGGACCCTCCGCTCAATCTCCTCGGACCGCAACCATCCCAATCCCGCGTCGGCCAACGCGTCGAGCAGTGTTCCCACTTCGACGTCTCCCAGTTCCCGACGCGCTCGGAACGCCTTCACATGAGGGGTAGCGGCGTCGTGCCACTCCGCCGGTTCGGGGAACTCGTAGTCCCATTCCAGCCGCCACACCACTGTGTGATCAACCCCCACCGACACCGCCGTCCTCGCGTCCGTGCTGAGTCCGAGCCACACGACTTCGTTGGTGTGGCCCGCCAATGTGCGCAGGCAGGTACCGGCGACGAGGTCCCAGATTCGCACCGTGCCGTCGTCGCCGCAGGAGAGCATGAACCGGTCGTCCGCACACGGCGCGAGCATCCGCACCGCGCCCTCGTGTCCGGTGAGCGTGCGTTCGCATTCTCCGGTGGCGGTCTCGAACACCCGGACGGCCCCGTCCGCGCCCGCCGTGCGGACGACGCGGCCGTCCGCGCTCACCGAAAGCCACAGGGCGGACACGGAATTCGTGGTCAACACGTCGCGGAAGTCTCGGGTGCGCGGGTCCACCACCCACAACAAATTTCGGCCGAACCCGGGGGACATCACGGTGGAGCCGTCCACACTCACCAGGTGCGGACCGACGTGTTCCGGATTTCCGGGCAGGATACGCAGGAAATTCCCGGTGGCCACGTCCCAGACGGCCGCCGTTCCCTTCTCGCCGATCGCGAACACCAGCCGGCCGTCGGGGCTGAACGTGACCTCGTCGATCGCGCCGGGAGCTCCTTTGAGCACTCGCAGACACACGCCCCGGTGGAGGTCCCACACCCGGACCTTCCGCCTGCTGCACGCCGAGACGAGCAGAGCGCCGTCCGCGCTCACCGCCACGGCCTCCACCCTGCCCCGATGGCCTTTCAAGATGGTGCGCAGCCGCCCACTTCGGGTGTCCCAGATTCGGATGGCCCGGTCCGCGCAACCGGCGATGACCGACGTCCCGTCCGGGGTCAACGTTCTGCCCAGCAACTCCGTTTCCTCGCCGTCCAGTGTCAGCAAGCGCAGACCGGTGGTCGAATCCCACACCACGTTGTCGGTGAACAGAGTGGTGCCGTTGCGGCTCAGGGCGTATCGGGTGAGCGCGATGTGGAACAACCAACGCTCGGAATCGCCGGAGACCCGGTGGGGGAAGGCGTGCGGTAGTTCGAACATCTGCCACGCGGTAAGCACCCCCGTGCGCCGCCCCGCGCGGCCGAGTCCGCCCCAGCGGTCGAGCAACTCGGGGTTGCGTTCGTATCCCGGCAGGGCGAGGGCCTGGCGCAGGATCCGCGCGGCCTCGCTCAGCGCGCCGTCGGCCATGCGCCGGTCCGCCCTCCGCAGCGCGCGACGCGCCCTCTCGGCCACGGTCGTGTACTCCGTGGCCGAACGGTGTCTCGGGTAGCTCCAGGGGGCCGTGGGGCCGAGCTTCGGCACCGACAGCGCGACGAGGCGCTCGGAACCGATGACGGCTGTCCGCCCGTCCGCGTCGAGGACCGCGTGCAGGCAGGTCTGGGGCAAGGACCGCACGCAGCGGTCCTCGTCGAGATCCCACACCTGGGTCTCGGTGGGGGTGGAGATCAGCGCGATACGGCCGTCACCGCTGATCGCGTGCGCCTGGGTGTCCTTTGTGCTCAGTGGAAGGGTGCGGAGGCGGACGGCCTCGTCGGTGTCCCACAACTCCGTTCCGTCTTCTCCTCTCACCAAGGCGAATCGGCCGCCCGGTGAGAGGAGCGCGGTCGATCGCGGTAGCCGGAGCACCCTCAGCAACCGTCCGGTGGTGAGGTCCCAGACCCGGATTCGCACGTGGCCGGCCTCCCAGCGCACGACCCGGTTCTCCCCCATCGCCACGCTGATGCGGGTGCCGGTGGTGTGCGGTCGTTGAAGGGTGCGGACAAAAGCGCCGCCGGTTAAGTCCCATACCAGTACCGCGCCGTCGTCGGCCGCCGCGGCGAGGTGGGTGCCCTCGGGGTCCACGGCCACCGAGTACACCGTGCCCGCGTGGTAGGGGAGCCGGTGCCGCAGTGTCCCGGTTCCGGTGTCCCAGACGAGGATCTCGTGGTCCTTCCCGCACGAGGCCAGCACACTTCCGTCGGCGCTCAGGGCGAGATCGTGCACCCTGCCGGGGTGCGCGGGCAGGGTGTGCAGCAGCGATCCCGTGTCGAGATCCCACACCCGCACGACACTGCGGCCCCCGGTGCGCGGGACGAGGTCCGGATTCCCCACGCTGCCGGCACAGATCCGCCCGTTCGCGCTCAGTGTGCTCACGGTGCTCCAGTCCGCTCCGGTGTCGAGCACGATCGGCTCGCGGGTCGGCGAAAGCGCCTCGGCCGCCTCGATCGCCGCCGTGAGGGCACGGGCGTCCTCGGGACCGGCCTCTCGTGCCGCCGAGGACAGCAGCGCCAGGGCGTTGTCCCGGTCGCCCCGCTCCAGGTGCACGAGGCCGAGCAGGTAGTCGTCGATCCAGTCGTCGACGTGGTTCTCCCGCACCTCCTCCAGGCGGGCCACGAGTCGGGCGTCGCTGAGCCGTCCCGTCCGCCAGTGGGCAGGCCCCGGTTGTAGACGGTGTGGGGGTGGTGGGGGTCGGCGTTCAACGCGTCGTCCCACAGGCGCTCGGCGCGGTCGATCTGGCCGAGGTCCAGCAGGGACAGCGCCCGGTTCGACAGTCCGTCGGCGAGCAGTTGGGCGGCGGATGGTCGCCGCCGCGGGTACGGCTGCCCCGCCACCTCCTCGTACAGCGCGGCAAGCTCGTCGGCCACCTCCGCCAGGTCGGAGGGCCGCTCGTCAGGGTCGGGTGCGAAGCATCGGGCGAGCAGCTCCGCCACCGGCTCCGGCATGGGAGGGAGCGCCGGATCGAGGTCGGCGTCCTTGCCGAAGCGGGCCAGCGCGTCACCGGCCAGCGCACCGTCGGTCACCGGTGGTCGACCGGTGAACATCTCCAGGACGCTCACGCCCCACGACCACACGTCGGTCGCGCGGGTGAGGCCGACGGACTCGCCGCTCGCGGCCCGCGCCTGTTCCGGGGAGCAGTAGGCCGGGGTCAGGCCACCACAGCTCACGAAGACCGAGTCCGCGGGGCGTTCCCCCGCGGCGGCCCTGGCACGGGCGAGGCCGAAATCGGTGAGTTTGGCCGTCCCGTCGCCGAGGAGCAGGATGTTGGCGGGCTTGACGTCCTGGTGGATCAACCCGCTGGCGTGGGCGTGGGCGAGTCCCCAGGCGCTCTGGATCGCGACGTCGAGCAGCGCGGGCAGTCCACCGCGATGGAGGCGGCGGGTTCCGATCGCCTCGGCGAGGCTGCCTCCGTCGGCCCACTCGGCGAACACGTGAGGCAGTTCGGGGAGCCTGCGCACGTAGACGCAGTCCACGACGTGCGGATGCGGGGCGAGCTCGACCCAGCGTTCCGCTTCGGCTTCGAAGCCCCGCACGGCCTCCGGGGAGGCGACGAGGTCGGGCCGGGGCACCTTGACCGCGAGATCGACTCCCCATCCCCGATGCCGGACGTGGTAGACCACGCCCATACCACCGCTGGTGATGACGTCCCGCACCTCGTAGAGGTCGTGCACCACCTGTCCGGGAAGCCAGACGGCCATCTCAGTCCGCCAGAGCCACGTAGAGCGGACTGCCCAGCACGACGTGACGGCCGTCGACACGTCCGTGGAGCAGCCGCTTGGCGACGAACTCGACGTTCTGCAGCGGGCCGCGCAGGTTCGCGGTGGCGAGCGCGACGGCCCGCAACGCCTCGTCGTCGGACGCGGTGCCCACCCCGAGGAGGTCGCCGATCTCGGGCTCGGCCGCCAGCCCCTCCAGCAGGTTCGGGGTGACCGAGCGCGGCACCCCCTCGGTGTCGTCCGCCGCGGAGGCGCCCAGGACATGTTTGCCCGAACCACCGAGACCGACGACGATGCCGTCGGACTCGCCCCCGAAGTACACCAACGACGTTCCGTGGAACGGCCCCCACCGCATCGGCAGGATGCCTCCGAAGAACTGTCCCGGCTCCTCGATCGACCCCACGTCGCCGAAGTCGTGCACGTACCGCACGACGCGCTCCAGCCGCGCGATGCGGTCGGCCTTCGACGCCGCCTCGACTCCTCGTTTCGCGCCGAGCAGCGGCAGCGTCACGCTGACCTCGGTGGTGCGTTTCCTCAGCAACGCGGGATCGATCTGTGAAAGCAACATGTCGACCTTGTCATCGCTGATGTAGACGTAGTAACGGAACGACACGGCATCACAGTACGCATCCGAGCCGGGCAGTGGGCGACGTTCTTCTCAAAGCCTTTCGGAATGCAAGTTTCATTTTCCGCAACACTTCGGGGAAACGCCCGGAGTCGCCTTTCCCGGACCTCTATGGACGACTACGCCGTCTCCTCCCGCCAGTAGTCCCTGGCCCCCCACCGGCTCCACTCGACATCGCACTCGCGCGGTTTACTTCCCATGATCCGCGTGACCAGGTCGACGTAGCCGTCGTAGAACAGCCTCCACTTGTTCGCCACGGAAGTGCTCGACAGGTTCGCCGGTCGATTCTCGGAGTCGTAGCCCACCCACCAGGCGCGGTGACAGCCGTCCTCGGCGAGGAAGGCTCGGAGGGCGTCGGCGGTCGCGTAGTGGTCCGGGTGGTCGCCGGGATTGCGGTCGCGGTCGTAGTCCGCGGCGTTGACCCAGGGATGCGCGTTCGTGGCGCCACGGCGTTCGGCCGACACGATCGCGCGCAGCGTGCGGACGAGATCGTCCCACGAAGAGTAGTGCTGGGAGGACAGTGTGGCGGTGGGAAGGCTGTCCAGGCCCGCGATGCGGCCGTCCCGCAGTTTCGCCAGACTCTGGAAGCCGGTCGAGGCGAACCCGCCGCCGTCGACGTTGCCGTCCGGGAGCCGCAGGAAGTAGCCCCGCCAGCTCTCGGCGCGGTAGCACATCACCGTGTGCCCGTTGACGGTGACGGCGGTGGGCGTGAAGTCCTCCGGCCGCGCCACCCGGAGGGAGTCCACGAGCCCGTGCTCGCGCGCCCACCACCAGTCGTCGATGCGCCCCGCGTCCCCGGCGGTGGTCACGATGCTGACCACTTTCACGTCCGGCCAGCGCAGGTCGTTGTAGAGAATGTCCCCTTTGAACAACAACACGTCGTCCGGGTGCCCGCTGATGTGGAAGACGACGTCCACACGAATCACTCCCCCGCGCGCTTCGGTACCGGTCCGGCGGCGACGCCACCTGCAACCGACATCGGTCGAGTGCTCGCGGGGTTGCACTCCCGTCGGTGCGCTCCACTCGAACGGACGCGGCCGTTCGAGTGGCCGGTGACGTCCCGCCTACTCCCGAGGTCCCCCGAACGCCGGGATTCCGGTCAGGTGTCGTAATCCACCACGAGGGTGTCCGACACCGGCAGCGACTGGCATGTCAGCACGAAGCCCTCGGCGACCTCGTGGTCCTCCAACGCGAAGTTGCGGCGCATGTCCGCCTTGCCGTCGGTGACCTTGGCGCGGCAGGTGCCGCAGACCCCGCCCTTGCACGCGAACGGCAGGTCGGGCCGGACTCGCTGGGCTCCTTCGAGGAGGGAGACGTCCCGTGGCAGCGTCACCGTCGTGGACCGGCCGTCGAGCACGACGGTGACCTCACTGGTGAGTCCGGCCACGGGCGCGTCTTCGTGCCGCACGGGCGCGGGCGGGGTGTCGACGAAGAACAGCTCCCAGTGGATGCGCTCGGGCGACACCCCGGCGTCCCGCAACCGCTCCCTGGCCGTGGTGACCATGTCGAACGGCCCGCACAACCACCAGTGGTCCACGCCGGAGAAGTCGCCGAGCACCGGTCGCAGGGCCTCCAGCTTCGCCGGGTCCAGCCGGCCGGTGAACAGCTCCGCCTCGCGCGGCTCCCGTGAGAGCACGTGCACGAGTTCGAGCCGGTCGAGGTAGCGGTCCTTCAGGTCGGCGAGTTCGTCGGCGAACATCACGGTGTCGCTACGCCGGTTGCCGTACAGCAGGGTCACCGTGGACGCCGGGTCGCGCAGCACGGTCGCCGCGATGGACAGCACCGGCGTGATCCCCGACCCGGCGGCGATCAACACATGGTGTCCGGAGGTCGTGGGGTCGGGACAGAACGTGCCCGTGGGCGTGCCGACCTCGATCGCATCGCCCGGCCGCACCTGCCGCACGAGCCAGGTGGAGAAGAGCCCGTCGGGCACCTCTCGCACCCCGATGCGCGGTGCCGCGCCCTCCGGGGCGCAGATGGAGTACGACCGTCGTTCGTCGCGGCCGTCGACCATCCGGCGCAGGGTCAGCGACTGCCCGGCCCGGAAGGCGTACGCGTCGGCCAGGTGGTCGGGAACGTCGAAGGTGATGGCCACCGCGTCCTCACAGAGCCGGGTGACGTCGGCGACGGTGAGCGTGTGGAACTCCCCGCGCAACCGGGACTTCTGACTAAGGGTCGACGTCACCTCAGATCTCCTTGACGTACTCGAACGGTTCGTGGCAGGCACGGCACCGACGCAGGGCCTTGCACGCGGTGGCTCCGAAGCGCGACACCTCCTCGGTGTCCGCCGAGCCGCACCGCGGGCACCGCACTCGCGCGGCGGGCGGCGCGAGCGTCAGCGGAACGGGTCCCGACCGCCGGGGCGCGCGCCCCGGCGGGGCGATACCCGCTTCGGCGAGCTTGCGACGCCCCTCCTCGGTGATCCAGTCCGAGGACCACGCCGGTCGCAGGACGGTGCGCACCTCGACGTCGGGGAAACCGGCTTGCCGGAGCGCGTGCACGAGGTCGTCGCGCATGGTGTCCATCGCGGGGCAGCCGGTGTAGGTCGGCGTGATCGACACGACGACCCGGCCGTCCTCCTCCCGTACCTCCCGAAGCACGCCGAGATCGGCGAGCGTGAGCATCGGCAGCTCGGGGTCGGTCACCGTCTCCGCCACCTCGCGGGCGGTCCGTGTCGGGGTCACCATGTCGCGTCCGGATGGGCTCGGGCCACACTCTGCAGCTCGGCGAGCAGGTAGCCGAGGGCCTCGGTGTGCACGCCGTGGCGTCCACTTCGCCCCGAGACCCCGGGAACGCCGGGGAGGTCGGGGAATTCGAGGGTGGCCGCGCGCAACACCTCGGTCAAGACGTCGTCGAACTCGGCTCGCGCCTCGCTCGGGTCGACCCCGACGCCCGCCGCGGCCATGCGGCTTTCGACCTCGTGGGCGGTGAACAACTCGGGGACGTACGGCCAGACGCTCTCCAGCCCCTCGCGCATCCGCTCGTGGGAGAACTCCGTGCCGTCGCCGAGGCGGACGGCCCACTGGGCCGCGTAGTCGCGGTGGTAGGTCAGTTCCTTCACCGCCTTGTCGGCGACGGCCGCGAGCACCGGGTCCCGCGAGGTGCGCAACCGCTGGAACACCGCGAGCCGCCACGTGGAGAACACCAGCAGCCGCGCGACGAACTCCCCGAAGTCACCACGCGGCAGTTCGGCCAGGCGCACGTTGCGGAACTCGTGCTCGGCGCGGAAGAACGCCAGCTCGTCCTCACCGCGCCCGCTGCCCGTCGCGGCTTCCTCCGCCGCGCCCGCGCGGGTGAGCAGCAGGCGGGCCTGGCCGAGCAGGTCCAACGCGATGTTGGCGATGGCGACCTCGTCCTCCAGCTCCGGGGCGTTCGTGCACCACTCCTGCAACCGGTGCGAGAGGATCAGCGCGTCGTCGCCGAGCATGAGGCAGTACTCGGCCAGCTCCGCCGGGTCCACCGCCTCCGGCACCGTGGTGTCCACTCCGGCCAGCGGGTCGGAGAACCCGGTTCCGAACGCCCAGCGCGTGTCGGGGGAGTCGGTGGTCTCGGTGATGGCCTCGTAGGCGTTGTCGAAGGACATGGCGAACACCCCCTTCACATGTGGGGAACGTCGTCGGGGATGTCGTAGAAGGTCGGGTGCCGGTACACCTTGTCGGCCGAGGGCGCGAAGAACGGGTCCTTCTCGTCCGGGCTGGACGCGGTAATGTCGGCGGCCCTGACCACCCAGATGCTGACGCCCTCGTTGCGGCGCGTGTAAAGGTCGCGGGCGTTGCGCAGAGCCATCTCGGGGTCCGCCGCCCGCAGCGAACCGACGTGCACGTGGTTGAGCCCGCGCTTGCCGCGCACGAACACCTCGTACAGGTCCCAACCGCCCGACCGTCCGCCGGTCATGCCGCCACCGTCCTTTCCGCCCGCTTCGCGGCGTGCGCCGCGGCGGCTTCGCGTACCCACGCGCCGTTGTCGTGCGCGGCCCGACGGCGCGCCAGCCGCTGGGCGTTGCACGGGCCGTTGCCCGAGATGACGCGTTTGAACTCGGCCCAGTCGATCTCGCCGAAGTCGTAGTGGCCGCGCTCGGCGTTCCACCGCAGCTGCGGATCGGGCAGCGTCACGCCCAGCGCCTCGGCCTGCGGCACGGTCATGTCGACGAACTTCTGACGCAGCTCGTCGTTGGTGTGGCGCTTGATCTTCCACGCCATCGACCGCTCGGTGTGCGCCGACTCGGCGTCGGGCGGACCGAACATCATCAGCGACGGCCACCACCAGCGGTTGGTGGCGTCCTGCACCATGCGGCGCTGCTCCTCGGTGCCCTTCATCATCGTCATCAGCAGCTCGTAGCCCTGCCGCTGGTGGAACGACTCCTCCTTGCAAATGCGGATCATCGCGCGTGCGTAGGGCCCGTAGCTGCTGCGGCACAACGGCACCTGGTTGCAGATCGCGGCCCCGTCCACCAGCCACCCGATCACACCGACGTCGGCGAAGGTCAACGTGGGGTAGTTGAAGATCGAGGAGTACTTCTGCTTGCCCGCGATGAGCTTCTCCACCAGCTCGTCGCGGTCGGCGCCCAGCGTCTCGGCGGCGGAGTAGAGGTAGAGCCCGTGGCCGGCCTCGTCCTGCACCTTCGCCAGCAGGATCGCCTTGCGCCGCAACGACGGCGCGCGCGTGATCCAGTTGCCCTCGGGCTGCATGCCGATAATCTCGGAGTGCGCGTGCTGCGCGATCATGCGCACGAGGGTGGCGCGGTAGGCGTCGGGCATCCAGTCCCTCGGCTCGATGCGCTGGTCCTTCTCGATCGTCCGGTCGAAGTGTGTTTGCAGGTTCACCGCTCGTTCTCCTTCGCGACCAGCGTGAGCACGTCGTACTTGGCCACCGACTCGCCGGCGGCGTTGGTGACGTCGGCGTCCCACCGCACCTCGCCGTAGTCGGCGTTCTCCCTCGGGGTGATCTGCTTGCAGGTCAACGTCACCGTGAGCTCGTCCCCCGGCTTGACCGGGGTGAGAAAGCGCAGGTTCTCCAGGCCGTAGTTGGCCAGCACCGGGCCCGGCTCCGGTGAGACGAACAGGCCCGCCGCGAACGACACCACCAGATAGCCGTGCGCGACGATGCCGCCGAACAACGGGTTGGCCTCGGCGGCCGCCCGGTCGGTGTGGGCGTAGAAGGTGTCGCCGGTGAACTCCGCGAAGTGCGCGATGTCCTCGTCGGTCACGGTGCGCGGACCGGCCACCACGGAGTCGCCGATCCGCAGTTCGGCCAGCGACTTGCGGAACGGGTGGACCCCTTCCGAGCGCGGCGCGCCCGGCACCCAGGCGTTGCCCACGGCGGTGAGCACCTTCGGGCTGCCCTGCACGGCCGTGCGTTGCATGTGGTGCAGCACCCCGCGGATGCCGCCCATCTCCTCGCCGCCGCCCGCGCGGCCCGGACCGCCGTGCACGAGCATCGGCAGCGGCGAGCCGTGTCCGGTGGACTCCTTGGCGTCGTCGGCGTCGAGCACCAGCATCCTGCCGTGCCACGGCGCCACCCCCAGCACGACGGTGCGCGCGAACTCCGCGTCGCCGGTGACCACCGACCCCACCAGGCTGCCCCGGCCGCGTGCCGCCAGGTCCACCACCTGCTCGACGGAGGTGTAAGGCAGCAGGGTGGAGACCGGGCCGAACGCCTCCACCTCGTGCGGCTCGGCGCGCTGCGGGTCGTCGGCTCGCAGCAGCACCGGGGAGAGGAACGCCCCGCGCTCGGCGTCGGCGTCGGCGACCTCGACGTGGTCGGGGTCGCCGAAGACGATGCGCCCGGCGTCGCTCAGGGCCTTCAGCGACCGGCGGACCTCCTCGCGCTGTTCGAGGCTGGCCAGCGCGCCCATGCGCACCTCGGGGTTCGCGGGGTCGCCCACGCTGATCCGGCTCAGGCGCTCGCAGACCGCCTGCTGGACCTCGTCGAGCAGCTCGGCGGGCACGAACGCGCGGCGGATGGCGGTGCACTTCTGCCCCGCCTTGACCGTCATCTCGGTGACGAGTTGCTTCACGTAGAGGTCGAACTCGGCCGTGCCGGGCGTGGCGTCGGGGCCGAGGATCGAGCAGTTGAGCGAGTCGGCCTCGGCGTTGAACCGCACGGCGTTCCGCACGATCGTCGGGTGCGCCCGCAGCCGCTGGGCCGTGGCCGCCGACCCGGTGAAGGACACGAGGTCCTGGTCGGTGACGTGGTCCAGCAGGTCGCCCACACTGCCGCACACGAGCTGGAGCGTGCCCTCGGGCAGCAGGCCCGAGTCGAGCATCAGCTCCACGAGCTTCTCGGTGAGGTAGGCCGTCTGGCTGGCGGGCTTGATCAGGCTCGGCACCCCGGCGAGGAACGCGGGCGCGAACTTCTCCAGCGGCCCCCACACGGGGAAGTTGAACGCGTTGATCTGGACGGCGACCCCGCGCAGCGGCGTGCAGATGTGGCGGCCGACGAACGTGCCGCCCTTGCCCAGCGGTTCCACCGGCCCGTCGAGGTACACGGTGTCGTTCGGCAGCTCCCGCTTGCCCTTGCTCGCGTAGGAGAACAACACGCCGATGCCGCCGTCGACGTCGACCAGCGAGTCGCTACGCGTGGCACCGGTCCGCGCCGACAGCGCATACAGCTCGTCGCGATGTTCCCTCAGGTACGAGGCCAACGCCTTCAGCAGCGCGGCACGTTGGTGGAAGGTCAGCTCGCGCAACGCGGGACCCCCCACGCGCCTGCCGTACTCCAGCGCGGCGCCCATGTCGATACCGGTGGAGGAGACGCGCGCGATCACCTCGCCCGTCACGGCGTCGCGCAGGGGCACGCCCTCGTCGGTGGCGGTGTGCCAGCCACCGTTGACGTAGCTGCGCAACAGCCGCGTCGACGACATCGTTGGCGTCGCCTGCGTAACCATCGGGCCTCCTCGAATTACCAACCGAACGTTCAGGAAGTCATGGTAGCGCGGAGTCGCCGCCACGGGAAGGAACGACGACGAGCGCTTTCCTTCAGCTCCAGTCGTAGAAACCACGTCCGCTCTTGCGACCGAGCTCGCCCGCGGCGACCTTGTCGCGCAGCAACTGCGGCGGCGCGAACCGCTCACCCAGCGTGGAATGCAGGTGCTCGGCGATCGCGAGCCGCACGTCGAGGCCCACGAGGTCGGTGGAGCGCAGCGGCCCCATCGGGTGCCGATAGCCCAGCTCCATGGCGTCGTCGATGGCCTTGGCGTCGGCGACCCCCTCCTCCAGCATGCGGATGGCCTCCAACCCCAGCAGCACGCCGAGCCGGCTCGTCGCGAATCCCGGCGAGTCACGCACGACGACGTCCGTCTTCCCCAACGCCCGCACCCATTCCCGCACCCGGTCGGTCACGACGTCACGGGTGGCCGGAGCGGTCACCACCTCCACGAGCGCGGAGGCGGGCACCGGGTTGAAGAAGTGCATGCCCAGGAAGCGGCCCGGCTCCCGCAGCGCCGCGCCCAGTTCCGCGATGGACAGCGAACTGGTGTTGCTGGCCAGGACGGTGCCGTCGGAGACCACGGACTCGGCTCGGCTCAAAACGTCCACTTTGATCTCGACCCGCTCCGGCACGGCCTCGACGACGAGGTCCACGTTCGAGGGCAGCCGAGCGAGATCGCCGGAGACGGTCACGCGGTCGAGCACCACGGCGGGCTCCTCGGCCAGTTTTCCGCGCTCGGCGGCCTTGGCCAGCCCGTCGGACACCCGTTTCCGAGCGGCGTCGGCCGCGGACTCGTCGCTTTCCGCGACGAACACCGTCGCGCCCGTGGTCGCGAACACCTGCGCGATGCCCGCGCCCATCCGGCCACCACCGATCACGCCGACCGAACCGGGCACCGTCACCGTCTTGTCGCCGTCCACAGCGTCCTCCCGCCTCTTGACACCCGAACACCCGCTGGTTTTACTGAGGCCACCTTATTTACCGTCCATTCGGTCAGTCAGCAAGGCGGTGGGCACGTGACGGACCAGAAGCCCGCTCTCTCGGACGCGGCGAAAGCCATGCTCGACGCCGACGTCGCGTCGGCCACGCTCGGCATCACCGTCTCGGAGGCGAAGGACGGCAGGGCCGTCGCCCGCATGCGCGTGACCGAACGGATGGTCAACGGGCACGGCATCGCCCACGGCGGGTACGTGTTCCTCTTCGCCGACACCACGTTCGCGGCCGCCTGCAACAGCCACGGCCCGGTGACGGTCGCGGCGGGCGCCGACATCTCCTTCGTCGCCAGCGCCCGGCTCGGCGACGAGCTGGTCGCCACCGCCGAGGAACGCACCCGCTACGGCCGCAACGGAATCTACGACGTCACCGTGCAGCGCGAGACGCCGCGAGGACGCGAGGTGATCGCCGAGTTCCGGGGCCGTAGCCGCACGGTCGGAAAGATCTGACACCCCGAGGAGTTCCGGCATGACCACCACGCACAACGACGTGCCCAGAACCCGCCGACTCGGCCGCGCCCCGGCCGCGGACGACTTGTCCTCCGCCGAGCGGATGGGAACGGACGAACTGCGGGCCCTGCAACTCGAACGTCTCCAGTGGACTCTTCGGCACGCCTACGACAACGTGCCCTTCTACCGCAGGAAGTTCGACGAGGCCGGGGTCCACCCCGACGACTGTCGTCAGTTGAGCGACCTCGCGAAGTTCCCGTTCACCACCAAGCACGACCTCCGCGACAACTACCCGGACGGCATGTTCGCCGTCCCCCGCAGCCGGGTACGACGCATCCACGCCTCCAGCGGCACCACCGGAACCCCCACCGTCGTCGGCTACACGCAGGAGGACCTCGACACGTGGGCCACCGTGGTCGCCCGGTCGATCCGCGCCGCGGGCGGACGTCCGGGGGACACGGTGCACGTCGCCTACGGTTACGGCTTGTTCACCGGCGGTCTCGGCGCCCACTACGGGGCCGAGAAACTCGGCTGCACGGTGATCCCCGCCTCCGGCGGCATGACCGCCCGCCAGGTGCAACTGATCACCGACCTGCGCCCCGAGATCATCATGGTCACCCCGTCGTACATGCTCACGCTGCTCGACGAGTTCGAGCGCCAGGGCATCGACCCTCGGGACACCTCGTTGCGGATCGGCATCTTCGGCGCCGAACCGTGGACCGAACGGATGCGCCGGGAGATCGAGGAACGGGCGGACCTCGACGCGGTGGACATCTACGGACTGTCCGAGGTGATGGGACCGGGAGTGGCGCAGGAGTGCGTCGAGACCAAGGACGGCCTGCACATCTGGGAGGACCACTTCTACCCCGAGGTCATCGATCCCCTCGACGAGAACGTGCTCGGCGACGGCGAGACCGGCGAGCTGGTGTTCACCTCACTCACCAAGCAGGCCATGCCCATCATCCGGTACCGCACCCGCGACCTCACCGCGTTGCGGCCCGGCACCGCGCGCCCGGCCTTCCGGCGCATGGACAAGGTCACCGGACGCAGCGACGACATGATCATCCTGCGGGGCGTCAACGTCTTCCCCACCCAGATCGAGGAGATCGTGCTCGGCACGGACGGACTCTCCCCGCACTTCCAGCTCCGACTGAGCCGCAAGGACCGCATGGACCACCTGACGGTGGTGGTGGAGGCCGCCGTCGACACCCCCGCCGACCGCCGGGACACCGCCGCGGCCGAGATCGCCGCTCGCGTGAAGGACGGCGTCGGGGTCAGCGTCGGCGTGGAGATCGTCGACCCGGAGACGCTCGAACGGTCCGTGGGCAAGCTCAAGCGCGTCATCGACCAACGACCGGCCACCTGAGCCGACCGAGGATAATGAGGGCCATGACCGAGACACCGCCGAGAAGGCCCGGCCGCCGGGGCAGACCCGGCTACGACCTGGAGTCGCTGCTCGCGGTGGCGGTCGACCTGTTCCACGAACGCGGCTACGACGGCACGAGCATGGAGGACCTCTCCCGCAAGCTCGGCATCACCAAGTCGGCCATCTACCACCACGTTCGGAGCAAGGACGAGCTGCTCCGGCTCGCCGTCAACCGTGGTCTGGACGCGTTGTTCGCCGAGGTGGACAAGCTCGACGACGTCGAGGGCCGCGCCATCGACAAGCTGGAACACCTGGTGCGGGCCAGCGTGCGCGTGCTGGTCGAGCAGTTGCCGTTCGTGACCCTGCTGCTGCGGGTGCGTGGCAACAGCCAGGTGGAACGCGACGCGCTCGCTCGGCGGCGGCAGTTCGACCAGATCGTGGCCGATCTGGTGAGCAAGGCCGCCGCCGACGGGGACCTGCGCCCCGACATCGACCCCGCGATCTCGGCCCGACTGCTGTTCGGCATGGTGAACTCGCTGGTCGAGTGGTACCGACCACGCGGCGGGGTCGGCGCCGACGCCCTGGCCAACATCGTGGCGGCCGTGGCGTTCGACGGGCTGCGGGTGCGCCCCACCCACTGACTCGCTCCCGGCCCTCGTCCCGTACGGCACGCTGTGTCCTTCCCGCCGTCGCGCCATCAGGCCGTCCGCACGCAACCGCGTCAGGTGGTAGGGCATCGCGCGTGACGACGTGAGGCTGGTGGTGCCGGCTCGTCTGCACGAGGACCACTTCGGCCGGTCGGGGTCCCGGAGCAGTGCCGTACTTCCCCAACGCGCGGTACGTCGTCCAGCGCACCGCGCGTTGGAGCGGGTGGGCGGCGAGGTGGTGTTGTCCTCTGTGGTGGGACCGCTGCGGCGGTCCGGGCAGCTCGACCCGGTGGACGGCGAGGTGTGTCTCGGCCGTGGCCGGGGCGGCCACCTCGCCGTCCACCGGGTCACCTACCGGGGCACCAGTCGGTGCTGGTGCACGGAACCGATAGCCGCGTCGTGATCACCGGAGGCGTCCTGGTCCCCGCCGTCCAACCGGTGAACCTCGGACGTCTCCTCCCGGTTCGAGGCCGACCAGGACACGGCACGCCGGACGAGACCGACACTGCTCGACGACACCGCATCCCGGCCCACCTGCCTCACCACCGGACCCCCGGCGGGGAGGTGCTTCCAGTGCCCGCGCCCGCGCACAAGGTGCGGACACCCGTGCACGAGGTGCGGACACCCGTGCATGAGGTGCGGACACCCGTGCATGAGGTGCGGACACCCGTGCACGAGGTGCGGACACGGTGTTCGGCACGGTGCCGTAAACCAACTCCCTACTCTCGGCGGTTCCGCGCGCCTCCCACCGACCTTCATGATCGGGAACGCCCGATCGTGAAGCCGAGGAGAGTGCGCCCGTGCGTCGTCTCGCCGTGGCGGTCGTCAGCGCGACCGTCGTCGCCACCGGACTGTTCGCCCAACCACCCGCCGCCGCCTACCCGCCCACCCCGCCGAGCGAGTCCGTCACCCGCCAACACCTCGCCCAGCTCACGGTCGCCCCCGACGGGTCCATGGACGGCTACGACCGGGACCAGTTCCCCCACTGGTCGTCCCAGAACGGCACCTGCGACACGCGAGAGGTCGTGCTCCAGCGCGACGGCACCGACGTCACCGTCGACGACGCCTGTCAACCGACATCCGGACGCTGGTACAGCGTCTACGACGGGGTATGGCTCTCCGACTCCTCCGACGTGCACATCGACCACGTCGTGCCACTGGCCGAGGCCTGGCGCACGGGGGCTCGCAACTGGAGCCAGAGCAAGCGGGAGGCGTTCGCCAACGACCTCGACTCCCAGCAACTGATCGCGGTCTCCGGTTCCAGCAACACGTCCAAGGGAGACAAGGGACCCGAGGAGTGGCGGCCGCAGAACAGCGGCTATCAGTGCATGTACGCGCGGTCGTGGATCAACGTCAAATACACCTACGACCTCACGGTCTCCGCCGACGAGGTGGCGGCGCTGGAGGACATGCTGGACGCCTGCTGAGCAATTCCCTCAACCACGCCCCGAAACGGCGTCCGCTCCCTAGAATGCCGATGACGTACCCGAAAAGGTGCGCACTGATCTGGGGAGGAACGTGGATTTCCACAAATCACGGACACTGACCTGGTTCTCCTTGACGATGGTCGTGGTCGGCGCCCTCGGAGCGGTGTTGTCCGTGGCATGGTTGGCGGACGAGAACCAACAGCAGGCGAACCTCGTCCTCGTCATCAGCTCGGTCATCCTGCTCGCCGGTCTGCTGGGATTGGCACTCACGTTCGCGCCACTGAAATTGCGCATCGACGAGAACGGTGTGCGCATCCGCAACAGGCGGGAACGCGTGGATCTGCCGGACCCGGTCCCGTGGCAGGTGTTCGACGCCGTCACCATCGAACCCAAACCGGGAGAAAGGGACAAAGATCCCTATCTCGTCGTCTGGCCCAAGGGCCGAGTGCCGGGACTTCCCGAGGAAAGGGCGATTCGGCGAGGCGACGCCTCGGGCTTTCCGTTGGTGCGGGTGAGTGAGCTGACCGAACCCGCGGACCAGTTGATCGGCGCCCTGCGCCACTACGCCGGAGAGCTGTTCCGGGAGACGACGGAACAACGAACCAACAACGCGTGACGGCGCGCCGGGGACAGCCGGCACACCGTCACGCCGCACCGGTTCGGTGCGGACATCGGTGACGGAGCAGCCGAGCGGGAGATTCTCGCTCCGGCCTCCACCGCTACCGCGAGCATTTCACCGGGGCGACCGGGACGCCGTCGCCCCCACCAGGGCCGCCACACCACGACGCACCACGTCCGGCCAGTCTCCCGCGAACCCGCTCACGGCCGAGGCAAGGTGGGGCGACGAGGACAACTCCACCGCCTCATAGCCGGGAGCTCGGGCACCACGGGCGTTCTCGTGGGCAATCGCGTGTCCGGCCACCAACGCGGTGATCGAGTAGGACCGTCCGAGCACCTCGCGGGCGGGAACCCCGGCCTTGGCCAGAAGACGGCACAGTTCGTCGGCCAGCGCCAGATACGACGGCCCCAGGGGCGTGCGCTCCAGTACGAGCGGCGCCGCCCACGGATGCCGCGTGAGGTGACCGAACCAGCCGATCGCCAGCTCCACGACGTCGTCACCGGCGTTGGCGAGCAGGCCGTCCAACTCTCGCCCCAGCACGCGGTCGAGCGCGAGGTCACAAAGGTCGTCGCGGCCCCTCACGTGGCCGTAGAGGCTGGACTGCGCCACGCCGAGCAGTTCGGCGATGCGGCGCATGGACAACGCCTCCGGCCCTTCACCGTCGAGGATCTCGACGGCCGCGTCGGCGAGCGCCGTGCCGGTGAGCACGCGCCTGCGCAGCCGCCCCCTCGGTTCCGCCAGCCAGTAGGACATGGCACCATCCTAGTTAAACGAACATCGTTCGCTTAGGAGCTGCCGTGGGACTCACCGACTTCCTGCCCGTCACCCACGACGGAGTGCTGTTGCGTCCGCTGGCCGAGGCCGACGCCGAGGCTTACGCGGCCGGAACGAAGGACCCCGCCGTGCGGCACTACGCCCATCTGCCCCTGCCCGAGTACACGCCCGAGACCGTGCGCGACCTCGCGCGCGGTGAAGTCCTCAAAGGACTGGAAAGTGGCCGTCTCGCGGTTCTGAGCATCCTCGACGCGGCGACCGAGGAGTTCTTCGGGAGCCTGGTGCTGTTCGACATCACGGAACATGAGGCGGAAGTCGGCTTCTGGCTTTCCCCGCACGCCCGAGGCCGCGGCGTGGCGAGGCGAGCGCTCGCCACGGCGACCCGGCTCGCCCGACGGCTCGGGCTCCGTTCCCTCACCGCCCGCACCGACCCGGAGAACACCGCTTCCCGCCGCACGCTCGAAGCCGCCGGTTTCCACCCCGAGGGAGCACCTCGGCGGAGCACGACCCCGTCGGGCGCCCACGTCACCACCCAGCACTACCGCCTGCCCCTGGAGTGACCGCCGCTGGCCCCCTTAGGTCAGCACATGGGTGCGAGCGGCGAGCCGCCGGATGCCGGGCATCGCGGCCTGTCGCGGGTGGTGAAGCAGGTCGGAGACGAGACGACGCACCGTGGCACGGGTGCGCACCTCGCCCGGTGCGGCACGCTCCGCGGCGAGCAACGTCCGGAACGCGCGGTCCGGTTTGTCCCACTGCGCAAGACACAACGCCACGTCGACGAGGAATCGCGCCCGGCGTTCCGTGTCCGGGAACTGGCCGAGCTGCACGCCCTGCGAGTCGTGGAGGGCCGCCCCCGCGTTGCCGAGCACGTAGTGCGCGGACACACGGTGGCTCACCACGTTGGCGGTCAACGCCGTCTGCCGCGCCGGGTGGTCGGCCAGTCGCACGGCGGTGGCGTCGGCCTCGTCGAGGAGTTCGACGGCCCGCTCCCGGTCCCCACCCCGCGCGGCCGCGTACCCGGCCGAACACAACAACACCCCGTGCAACGCGAGGTGTTCGGGATTCGGTTCCGCGCCGCCGAGGTCGAGCTGGTCGGCCGCGCTCAACGTCAGCTCCTGCGCGCGGTCGTAGTGCCCCGCCCGCCGACACACCGACCCGAGCAACCGCGTCGCCTCCGCGAGGACGAGCGGTTCGTCGGCGGCGGACGCCGCCCGCAACGCCCTGTCGGCGGAAATCCATTCCAGTCCGCTGGCTTCGAGCTTGATCAACGCGCGGGTGGCGAGGTTGTAGGCGTCGGCCACCAACCGGGCCGCGCGCACGCCCCCGAACTGCCGTTGCGCCGACTCGGCGGCGGTGATCAGGTCGGGAAGCCGCGTGGCGAGTTTGACGTACCGGCAGGAATGGAAGTCCTCCCACGCGGACGCCAACGCCGCCCGGAGTTTGTCCGGCGGCATCGGTTCGGCCTCCGGGACGGTGGGGCCGAGCAGAACGACTTCCAGTCGGGTGGCCAGAAACGCCGCGGGATCGACCTCGGCTTCCGCCGCCGCGAAAGCCCCCGGTGCGGCTACCGCGGTTCCCGCCAGCCCCGCCGCGAAAAGAAATGCACGTCGTCGCACCTGACCATCCCCTTTGCGGCCGGAGTTGATGTTATTCCGAGAGACGTGCGTTTCATTTCCGCGGGCGACGGGTCGCTCGTGCTTCGCGGTGCTCAGCCCGAATGCCTCGGCGGGAAGGCCGAGAACGTTGGCGAACCTACGCAGCACGGCCACGTCACGCAATCCTCGGCGGCCGTTCTCGAAACGCGAAATGGTAGAGGCCGAGCAACCGAACTTCTCCCCCAAACGCCCCTGTGACCAGCCCAGTTCCTCACGGGCACGGCGCAGCACGGTCGCGTAGTCACCGCGACTCGCGGCATCCCACAACGCGGGCGACGACCAGTTCGGCACAACGCACCCCCGATACTCACGCACGGTTGGTGGCCTCAGATTAGTTACTTCGCCGCGCTGTGAAGGCGGTTTGCCTAAATGGCACAACTTGTGCCTCACTGGCACAAACCCGTTCCCCCCGGAGGCCGAACCTCCTAACGTCGTTCACGCCCGGTCCGGCGGAACCGCCTCCGACCCCCGTCGCACCGGCCGGCTGGCAGGAGTGACCACGCACCGACCGCCACTCCTCGGCATCGGAACTTCTGCCAGCCCATCCACACTCGTCCGAAGACACAGTCGTATCCACCGCCGGACCCGGCGGCCGAAACCGGAAGCCGTCCCCGGACGTCGCGTAATTCGCTCCTCCCGCCCCGTTCGGCGGGATCAGACCCTCACGGACGAAAAGATCCCCGCGGCGCGCGAGACGACCGGCGCCGTCATGGTGATTGCGGAAGGTCGCGCCACATGACCGGACCATGCGGCACGGTCATGTTCCCCCTTCGACACGACCTCCCACACAAGCACTACTGTTAACAGTTGTTGGCAGTGGTCGTCAACAGTTGTTGCTCGGCGACCCATGCCGATAAGGTCTCAGCAACCGCCGCTGACCCTCGGAGCCCCGATGAGTACGACTCCCACGACCTTCGCCGAGAAGCTGGCCTTCCTCATCGAGACCATGCATCCCGCCTCGCGCGGCCCCTACGACGACGAGGAACTCGCCCAAGCCTGGGGAGTCTCACGACAGTACGTATGGCAACTGCGGACCGGAAGGCGCGCGGAGCCTAGACACAGCGTCGCGATGAAGATCGTCCGATTCTTCGGCGTGCCCGAGGACTACTTCGTCGACGACGACGTCACCGTCGCCGTCATGCGGCAGATCCAGGACCTCATCGATCGACGCGACGGCACCCCGGACGCGGACGATCCCGGCGAGAACGTGGAACTTCGCAGACTGGCCCTGCGCATCCTGGGGCTTTCCACCGACGAACGCGAGCTGGTGTCGAACATGGTGGACAAACTGCGCGCCTACGAGAGCACTCCGCGCCACCGGCGCTCCCGCCGCAAACCCTCCCCCGTCGACCAGGGGTGACGGCGCTCATGCGAGACAATGCCCGGCGAGCGTCCCACGGGGGCGCCTCCCCCTGGTGTGTGCGGGGCGCACCGCACCTCGCCAGGCTGATCGGCCGGTTCTTTCGGAAGGGCGACACGGTGACACGCTCCGACGTTCGACGCCGCTGCGAGGCTCTGGTGGACGAGGTTCTCCGGGCGACGGGAGTTCCCCAGCCGTGGAGCCTCAACGAGTGGTTGGACCGCCTCGAACGCGTCCGAGGACGCGACATCGACCTGTGCGCCCTCACCTGGGCCCCCGGTGACCCCACGGGCGCGTGGCAGAGCCGCCCCGACCACGACCTCATCGCCTATCCCCACAACACCGCGAGCTACCACCAGGACCACATCATCCTGCACGAGATCGGACACATGCTGTTCGAGCACACCGGGCAGTGCGTGTTGTCCGACGAGGAAGCGCGCCGACTCGCCCCCAGCCTGCGCGCCAGCGCGTTCGTCCACCTCTTCGGCCGCACCGCCGTCGCCGAGGAGGAGAACGAGGCCGAGCAGTTCGCCCACCTCCTGCGCGCGCGCGTGGCCGCGCTCTCGGTGCCCCGGTCCCGCCACCACCGCACACCGCCGAACCGCGCCACCGCGGCCACGGTCGCCCGGCTCACCACCGCGTTCGACCGGCCGTGATGGGCACTCTCGTGATGATGGTCGCCGGAACCGCGGCCATCGCCGGTGGACTGACCCGACTCGTGCTGGCGCGCCGGAACCTGACCCCGGCGACCGTGCACCTGTGCGTCGCGGTCGTCGCCGTGGGATTCTCCGCCGCGCTGTCGGCCCCCGCCGTGCTCGCGGTCGCGGCCCACGTCGAACCGGTGCCGAACCTGAGCCGAATGCTCGTCAACGAGGCGGGCATGGTGGCCGCCTGGTGCGTTCACAGCTTGCTCATCCACCTGGTCACCGAGGACGAGACGCGGGCCCGCTCCGCAGTCCGGGTCCAGGCCGCGATCCTGCTGGCCACGCTCACGGCCATGACCGCGCTGTTTTTGTTGGCCGACACGACGTACCGGCCGGACTTCCTGGCGGCCTTCGCCCGCCTTCCCGAGATCTTCGGCTACCTGCTGCTGTTCAGCGGATACGTCGCCTGGAGCCTCGCCCGTTTCGTGCTGCTCATGGGCCGGTACGTGGAACTCACCGACCGGCGCTGGCTCCAACGGGGCCTGCGAGTCATGCAGACCGGAGCGGCCTTCGGACTGGCCTGGTCGCTGCACAAGATCGTGGCCGCCACCGCCGTGTTCGTCACGGGCTCGTCCTATCCGGGTGCGGAGTTCCTCGCCTCGGCGCTGCCCGCCGCGTGCGTCACGGCAGTCGCCGTCGGTCTGCTCCTCCCGGTGTGCGCGCCCCCTCTCGCCCGTCGGGTGGTGGAGCTCACCCGGCTATGGCGTTACCGACGACTTCGCGGCCTGTGGGAGACCCTCTCCCCGGTCATCACGAAAATCCGCACCACCGAACCCCCGGCGACCACGACCGCGTACGAGCGACTGAGCACCCGAGTCGTCGACATTCTCGACGCGCTGTTGGTGCTCTCCCCGTACCGCGACGGGACCACCTCCTCCCGCACGGCCGCTGACGCCGCGCGGGAGGCCGAAGCCGTCGTGCACGCGCTCGCGAGATGGTCGGCCGGGACGGAACCGGTGCGGGAGCAACCCACCGGCCCGGCATCGACGACGGACGTGGACGATCTGGATGGCGAGGCCGCGTGGCTGTGCCGGGTCGCGAAGGCGATGCGACAGCTGCCCGCGCCACCCTCGCCCGACACCACGACGAGCAGTACCACGAGCTGAGAGGAACCCGTGACCGTTCGGACGGACACCCCACCCGCCGCCACCACCCCGCCCGCCACCGGGTCGGTGTGGGCGAAAGTACTGAGCGAGGTCTTCGCCCCCTGGGTGATCGTCATCGCGCTATCGGGCGCGGTGGCGTGGCGCGCCACCGGCGAACCGCTCCCGACGCTGGGGTGGGGCCTCCTGATCGCCGTGACCAGCAGTGTCCTGCCGATGGGCGTCATCGTGTGGGGTGCCCGCCGCGGCCGCTGGGACGGACACCACGTGCGCGACCGCACGGGTCGGCTCGTCCCGTTCCTGACGCTCATCGTGCTGAGCGCCCTGTGCCTGGGGCTGCTGCTGTGGTGGGACGCGCCCCGCATGGTGGTGGCCCTCGACCTCGCGATGCTCGCGGCCCTGCTCGTCAGCGGCCTCATCACGGCCTGGTGGAAGGTGTCGATGCACGCGGCGGTCGCCGCGGGAGCGGTGGTGATCCTGGCCGTCGCGTACACGGCGTGGCTGCTGCCTCTGCTGGGGGTGGCCGCGTTGGTGTCGTGGTCGCGAGTCCGACTCGGGGACCACACGGTCGCGCAGGTCACCGTGGGGACGGTGCTCGGTATCGTCGTGGGCGGAGGAGTCTTCGTCCTCGCCCTCTGACGGCCGTTGCCTTCGCCACACTCGGTAACCGATTGGTCTACAGTTCGTTGAGCTGCCCAACGGCATCGGCGTGTGGAGGAACCCATGAACACTTCTGTCGCCCCGTCGATCGAGCAGGTGGTCGACACGGAGCGGTACCCGTTGTTCCGGCCGGGCAGCGAGGCGTGGCACGCCGCGGTGGCGAAGGTGCGCGCAGACCTCGACCGCGACGGCTGCAGCGTGTTGAGCGACTTCGTCCGCCCGGCCCACCACGACCTCCTGCGACGCGAAGGCGCGAGCATGGCGCCACGCGCCCACGACGACGAGGAGGTCGTCAATGCCTACAACATCCCCGTCGACGCGGACCTGCCCGAGGACCACCCGGCCCGCATCCGACTGCACAAGCGCAACGCGTTCGTGGCCTACGACCACATCCCCGCCGACGCGCTCATCCGCCACCTCTACACCGACGAACACTTCAAACGTTTCCTCGCCGCGTGCGTCGGACTCCCCGAGATCCACGAACTCGCCGACCCGTTGGCCGCGTTGGTGCTCAACGTCGTGCGCCCCGGCATGGACCACCCGTGGCACTTCGACACCAACGAGTTCGCCGTCTCGCTGCTGACGCAGGCCCCGGAGTCCGGCGGCGTGTTCGAGTACTGCCCCAACATCCGTTCGGAGACCGACGAGAACTTCGCCGACGTCCGCGCGGTGTTGACGGGGAAGGGACGGCACCTGGTGCGACGGTTGACCCTGCGCACCGGCGACCTGCAACTGTTCCGAGGCCGCTTCGCCCTGCACCGGGTGACTCCCGTGGAGGGCAACACCGAGCGGCACACCGCGATCTTCGCCTACAGCGCGCGACCCGGCGTGGTGGGCAGCACCGCCCGTACGCGGCAGTTGTTCGGTCGGGTCACCGAGGCGCACCTCGCCGCCGAGGGGCGAACCGTGCGGGGCGATTCGCTGCTGGACTGACCGAGAACACCGACCTTTTCGAGGACCACCCGTGACTCACACCGAACCGACATCCACCTTCGCCTACGAGGACCGGCTCCCCCGTGTCCCCCTGCCGACGCTGGAGGAGACCTGTGACCGCTTCCTGGAGTGGTGCGCTCCGCTGCTGACCGACGAGCAGCGGTCGGTCACCGAAGCGGCGGTGGCCGAGTTCCTGCGTCCCGACAGCCCGGCCCGCACGCTGCACGCCGCGCTGGAGGAGTTCGACGCCTCCGACGGCGTGCGCAGCTGGCTGGATCTCTTCTGGCCCTCCCGCTACCTGGGCAGGCGCGACCGCATCGCGCTCAACGCCAACTTCTTCTTCCTGTTCCGCGAGTCCGAGCACGACCAAATCACCGGAGCCGCCCACCTCATTGCGTCCACAGTAGACTACAAACTGCGGCTCGACGCCGAGGAGATCCCTCCGGTGATCCAGCGGGGCAAACCGCTGTCCATGGAGCAGGTCAGGTACCTGTTCTCCACCACGCGCATCCCCGACCCCCGGCAGGACACCGTCCGCGCCCCCTACAGCGACGCGGAGCCCGGCCCCTCCCGTGCCCGACACGTCGCCGTGTTCCACCGAGGCCACCTCTTCCGCATGGACGTCATCGCCGAGGACGGCGAACCGCTGTCGGTGACCGACCTGGAAGCCGGGCTGCGGGCGATCGTCGACGCGAGCGCCACCCGCGCCGAGTTCCCCGTCGGGCACCTCACCACCAAGGCCCGCGCCGAGTGGGCCGAGAGCCGGGACGCCCTCCGCCGGCTCGACGGCAACGCCGAGGCACTCGACGCCCTGGAGACCGCGCTGTTCTGCGTCTGCCTCGACGACCACACCCCGGCCGACGAGAAGGACGCCTGCGACCACCTGCTGCACGGGGACAGCGGCAACCGGTGGTTCGACAAGTCGGTGTCGTTCATCGTGTTCGCTGACGGCACGGCGGGCATCAACATCGAGCACTGCGGGCTCGACGGCACCACCGTGCTGTCGTTCGTCGACACGGTGCTCACCACGCAACCACCCGCCCGCGAATCGAAGGGCACGCCCGCCGTCAGCCCGATCTCCTTCACCCTCGACGACGCACTGCGAGCCGACATTCGCGCCGCGGGCACCGCGTTCGCCGACTACGCCGCCGCCACGGCGACGAGGACGGTGTCATTCGACGACATCGGCTCCACCCGAATGAAACAGCTGGGCATCTCCCCCGACGCGTTCATGCAGCTGGCCTACCAACTGGCACACAAGCGCGCCAAGGGGTTCGTCGGTGCGACCTACGAGTCCATCGCCACCCGCCAGTACCGGGCCGGACGCACCGAGGCCATGCGCGTGGTCACCCCCGAGGTACTGCGGTTCGTCGAGGTCATGGAGGACCCGGACGCCGACGTCGACGAGCGCGTGACCGCGGTGAAGAACGCCGCCGACAAACACGTCGCGCGGGCCAGGGAGTGCCAGGCCGGAAAGGCGCCCGAACAGCACCTGTGGGAGCTCCAGCTCATCGCGACCCGACGCCCGGAACTCGGCGTGGACCCGAAGCTGCCGCTGTACTCCACGCCGGGCTGGACGATCATGCGCGACGACTACCTCAGCACCAGTTCGGCGCCGTCGGAGCACATCCGGTACTTCGGCTTCGGCTCCACGAGCAGCCACTGCATCGGCGTGGCCTATGTGCTGCTGCCCGACCACGTCAACATCTACCTGAGCACACCGGCGGCGGTCGCCGACGAGATGGCCGCCTTCGCCGACCACCTCACCACGGCGGTCTACGAGCTGGAGGACCTGCTGGACCCCGAGATCTGAACGGAACACGACAAAGGCGGAGTGGGCACCCACCCCGCCTTTGTCGTTCCTCGCCTCAGTCCGCGTGCGACCAGGCCTGCGACAAGGCGACCTTGCCACGGGTCTGCAGCAACGCGCCCGAGTACAGCCGCGCACCGAACATGGTCACCAGCGCCGCGAAGACCGCCATCAACCCGAGCGACGCCACGGCCTCCCACACCTGGGCCTCACCGGCGAACATCCGAGCCGGCATCGCCACGGCCGCCGAGAACGGCACGTACGACAGCACGGTCATCACGGTCTCGTTGTCGAAGAAGAACATCACCCCGAAGTACGGGCCCATCACCAGCATCATCGCCAGGCCCATGGTGGTCCCGAGGTCCTCCTGACGGCTCACCAACGACCCCGTCACCGCCCACAGCGCGGCGAGCAGCAGGAACCCGAGCACCATGAACGGCACGAACCACCCGAGCGCGGGCAGCACCACCGTCAACAGGTCACCGTGACCGCCGGCCCGCAGCGCCAAAGGCGCGACGATCGCCACCACCACGACCTGACCGACGGTCAGCAGCGTGTGGCCCACGATCTTGCCCGCGAGCAGCGCCCGCACCGGCACGGTCGACACGAGGATCTCCACGACCCTGGTCTGCTTCTCCGTCACCGTGCTCTGGGCGATGGCGACCCCACCCATGCCGAACACCAGGAACAGCAGGGCCAGCACCAACACCACCAGGCTCTGCTCGCCGTGCGACACGTCGGAGGTCTCCAGCAGGTCCACCGGCGGCACCGCCCCCAGTCCCGCGACAATCTCGGCGGGTGGGTCGGTCAACGCGACGACCCGCACGCCCGTCACCGACTCGCCCGTCGTGTCGGGCACGACGGCCGCGTCCACCTTCTCCGCGCGCACGAGCTCCTGCGCCGCGGCCACGTCCTCCGCCTCGACGATCTCGGCGTCGAGTTGCTCCAGTGCGGCCCGGACCTCGGAGCCGCCGACCACGGCGACACTCGTCTGTCCCCCACCGAACACGGACGGCAGCACGGACATCGCGAACAGCCCGACCACGATGACCACGAGGCCGATCCAGAAACTCTTGAGCTGCAGGAACGACTTCATCTCGCGTTCGGCGACCAGGCGGGTCGCCGACCAGAACGAGGTGCCACCCGCCTTGCCGGAGTCCTCCACCGCGCTCCCCGCAGATCGCGGCACGGTCGTCGTGCTCATCAGATGGCCTCCTTGAAGATCTCTTCCAACGAGGGCAGCACCGGGGTGAAGCTGCGGACGGCGCCCTTACCGAGCGCGGCCTTCAACACGTCCTGGTCACTGGTGCCGCCGGTGAGCTCGAACACCGCGCGGGGACCGTCCAGATCGACCACCCGCACCCCGGCGAGGTCGCGCAGCCACCCGGCGTCGGAGTCCACCACGAGTTCCCACCGCTCCGTACCGTGTTCGCGACGCAGTTGCTCCCGGTCGCCGCTTGCGGCGATCGTGCCCCCGGACAGGATCACGAGATCGTCGCAGAGCTGCTCCACGATGGCGAGCTGGTGGCTGGAGAACAATACGGGCACGCCCTGCGCGGCCCGCTCCCGCAACACCCCGAGCACCACGTCCACGGCGATGGGGTCGAGCCCGGAGAACGGCTCGTCGAGGATCAACAGCACGGGATCGTGCACCAGCGCGGCCGCCACCTGCACCCGCTGCTGATTGCCCAGCGACAGATCCTCCAGCTTGTCGTCGGCCCGCGACGCCAGATCGAGTTGGTCGAGCAGTTCCTCGGTGTTGCGTCGCGCCGTGGCGCGGTCCAGGCCGTGGAGCTGTCCGAGCCACGCGACCTGCTCGGCCACCTTCATCTTCGGGTACAGCCCGCGCTCCTCCGGCATGTAGCCGAAACGTTGCCGTAGTGACCCCGTGACGGGTTCTCCGTTCCACGTCACCGAACCCCCGTGCGGGGCGAGCACACCCAGGATGATGCGCATCGTGGTGGTCTTGCCCGCGCCGTTGGCACCGAGGAAACCCGTCATCCGACCAGGGCGCACCTCGAACGACACGTCGTGGAGCACCCTGTGATCGCCGAAGTGGCGACTGATGCTGGTCACTGTCAACATGCCGGCAAGTCAAGCAGCAGCCGGCACTCCGTGTCGTCGAGCCACGGAACGATCATGACCTCCACCTCGCGACGGATGCCGGGCGCTCACGCTCCGCCGGGAGTGACGATGCCGTTCTCGTACGCGTAGACGACGGCATGGGTGCGGTCGCGCAAACCCAGCTTGGCGAGGATGCGCGAGACATGCGTCTTGACCGTGGTCTCGCCGAGGAAGAGCTGCTCGGCGATCTCGGCGTTGCTCGCTCCCTTGGCCAGCAGGGTGAGCACCTCGAACTCCCGGTCGGTGAGTTCCGGAGGGCGACGGACGGGCGGAGCCACCCTCGGCGAGGAGAACCGCGCGATCACCCTGCGCGTCACCTCGGGGGACAGCAACGCGTCCCCGCGAGCGACCACGTGCACCGACTCGATCAGATCCTCGGGCGAGGCGTTCTTCAACAAAAACCCGCTCGCCCCCGCTTGCAGGGCCTCGAACAGATAGTCCTCGCGATCGAACGTCGTGAGGATGATGACCTTCGTGGGATGGTCGCCCCGAGCGGGGCCGAGCAGGCGGCGCGTGGCCTCCAGGCCGTCGAGTTTCGGCATCTGGACATCCATGAGCACCACGTCGGGTCGCAGTCGCGTCGCGAGCTCGACGGCCTCCTCCCCGTCCCCGGCCTCGCCGACCACCTCGATGCCCTCCCCGGAGGACAGAATCACCCGGAACCCGGCACGCACGAGTGCCTGGTCGTCCGCCAGGAGGACCCGCAGGGGCCCTTCGGTGCGTTCCTTCGCCGCGGTGGTGCCGTCGGTCACGAGTTCACAATCCTCCTCACGGGGTCTCGGCCCCGGTCCCCACCGGCGTCGGGTGGGTTCGGGGGAAGCTGGCGCGGACACGGTACCCGCCGGTGCGCCTCGGGCCCGTCTCCAGCTCCCCGCCGTGCACGGCCACGCGCTCACGCATGCCCACCAGGCCGAGACCGCTTCCCTGCGGGCGCCCCGGCCCCGACGGACCCCGACCGTCGTCGGTGATCTCCACCTCCACGCTCGTGTCGAGGTAACGCAACCTCACGTCCGCGGAATGGGCCGCGGCATGCTTGACGATGTTCGTCAACGCCTCTTGCACGATGCGGTAGATCGACAACGCGACGCCCTCCGACACCGGATACGGTTCGCCGTAGACGGCGAACGACACGTCGAGGGAAGCGGAACGCGTGCGTTCCACCAGGGCGGGAAGGTCGTCCAAGCCGGGAGATGCCGTGTGGGACGACTCGGTCGTGTTCTCCTCGGTGTCTCCGGGAGGCTCCGCACGCAGCACGCCGAGCAGTCCTCGTAGCTCCCCGATCGCCGTGCGCGCGGTCTCCTCCACCGTGTCCAGCGCGGTGCGCGCCAGTTCCCGGTCGGAGTCGATCACCCGGCGGGCGGCGCCGGCCTGGATGCCCATGACCGACACGTGGTGGGCCACGACATCGTGCAGTTCCCGAGCGATCCGGAGCCGCTCGGCCACGATGGCGCCCCTGGTGTTCTCCTCCTGGGACCGCCGCAGTTGCTCCGCGCGGTACTCCAGCTCCGCCTGCCGCCGCGCCGACAGCCATGCCAGCTCGCCGAAGAAGTAGGCCGCCAGGAAGAACACCACGTTGAACGCGAGTTTGTACAGCACGGCGGCCAGCACCGGGTTGAGCGGACCACTCGCGCCCGGAAACTCGGGGGCCGGGTGCAGCAGCAGTTCGACGATGCCCAACCCGAGCCAGGCGAACATCACCACGATGACACCGATGCGCGCCCAGCGCGCCACGGCCCTGTTGCGTCCCCACGCGCCCGTGCTGTAGATGGCGAGGAACAAGGCGACGGACGGCACGAAGTTGTCACCGATCTGGCGCGCCTGGACGACGATGAACAGCAGACCCACCGTGAGGAGCGTCACCAGCGGGTAGCGTCGCCGCACCGCCAACGGCACGGTGACGGCGACTCCCAGCAGAAGCTGTTCGCCCAGCGACGGGGCCCGCCCGAAAGCCAGCACCCCCATGCTGTTGACCACGACGATCGTGAACACCGCCCCGACGATCACGGCCAGGGCCACGAGCACGTCGTTGCGCTGCTGCTTCGGCGTGGGAGGAGGGCGTCGCCACTCCTGCCAGAATGGTTCTTCGTCCGGATTCCGTCTCGCCACGCGCGTCAACGTAACAGGACGAACGACGCGGTTCGCCGTCGCCGGAGCACCGGGGCACCCCGTCGGACACGGGAGTCGGGGGTCACGAAGCCCCGTTCACGCCCGCACGACGCCGGCGACGACGGCCACGAGCAGCCCCACCACGAGACACCAGATCGCCGGGGTCACGCTCCGGAACTTCCGATGGGCCACCACGCTCACCGCCCAGGTCTGTTCCGCCAACGCCCGCAACAGCCGATCCGGGTCGGACAACAAGTCGCGGGAGGCGGTCACGTAGTCGTCGGGATTCGGATAGCGGCGGGCGATGGTGTCGAAGTACAGCAACGCACCCGTCGCCTCGCTCGAAGCCGGAGCCGACAGCCGCGGCGAGAAAACCCGCAACGCCAGCACGATGGCCACACAGATGAACCCCAGCGAGGTCAGCAACAGCGCGACCCGCCAGGGCCAGCGGGCCCACTCCCCGTGCGCGGGCAATGCCGAGAGCACCACGCCCGCGAGCACCCCGCTCGCCGTGATCACCACCCCGGCCTTCGTGTCGGCGACCTTGGTCCAGTCGTTCGCGATCGTCAGTGTCTTCCACCCATCCTCGGTGTCGGTCACACCCGAAGTCTCCCGACCCGCACTCCCACGGCCAACCCCGACGCCACAGACGATCGCGAGATTGCTCTGAACGAGCGGAATTCACGCAAAGTGGTCGCCTTGAAACCCGCCGTACCGGTACGCCACACAGTGTGTGTCGTCGGACCATGCCTCCACGCGGTTTCGCCGCTCTCCTCGGCCCCCGGCACTGGGCAGCACTTCTCGCGTCCGGGCGCCTGAGCATTGGCCCCTCACGCCGCCGGTCCGGCGGCGGATAAACCAGCACCGTCCACCGGAAGCTTCCGAGCACGGCTCAGCCTTCGGTGAACGCCCCGGCTTCCCGGCGCGAGGACGGCTCCCGCCCGTCCCTCCTCCCCCTCCCGAAAAAGGACCTCAGTGATGAACATTTCCGCAGTCCACATCGCAACCGGGGTGGGCGCGGTAGTCTCCGCGCTCGTCGTCGTCCTCGGACTGATCTTCGACTGGGAGACCTGGGTGTGGCTCCCCCTGGCGGCCGTCCTGGGTCCGACGACGATGATCGTGCTGCGGTCGATGCTGCTGGACCGGGACACCGCACCGACACTTCCCGCACAGCATTCCCCCACTCCGGCTCCCCCGGCACCGCCGCAGCCCGTCGCCAAGCGCGCGACCATCTCCCAGCTCCCGCTGCCCACGAGAGAGAAGGACTACCGTTTCCTGTTCTCCGCCACCGTGTCGTGGCTGCACGATCCCCAGGTCCCCGCGATGGGCGCCGATCTGGGTGCCCTCGCCAAACAGAACGTCATCGCGCGAGCCATCGAGCGGACCCGGCAGTACGGGCCCGACGAGTACGCCCTCGCGACCGTCGAGCTCAACGCGGTCCTGTCCGAACGGATCACGCTCGCCAACGGCCACTACGTCTGGGCCTCCGAGGTGACCCTGACGCTGTCCGACGCGGACGCCAAGCGTCTGGAACGCATCAGCGAACTGCGCAAGCAGCAAGCACTCTGGGAACACGAACGCGCGCACGAGATCGGCGTCCGCGACTATCTCGGCAACGAGGTACTCCGCGATCCCGGCTCGGCGGTCACGTGGTGGTTCGCCCGCAACCTCGACAAACCCGACGCGATCACCATCACCGTGCGCGAGATCGACAACCTGCGCAGGCTGACTCGCGCCGCGCACGAGACCGGGGAGCCCGCCCCGGCGACACCGCTCACCCTGCTCTCGCCCGAGCCACCGACCCCCGTGGAATTCAATGGCGGTGTCGATCCGGCGCGACGCCTCGCGACCGCCGTGGACCAGCTCTGTAAGAACACCGAACCCGAGGTCCGCACCACGCTCTACCGCCGGTTGGCGGACCTGTTGCGGGTCCACGGGTTCGCCGAGGCCGCCGAGGCGTTGCGTTCTCCCGGCGATACCACCGAGTCCGAAGAGGCCTCGACGGAACACGGGACCGACGAGCCCGGTTCGGCGCCGGTTCCGTCCTGAACGGACAACGCTTCCCCGGCACAGCGGAAAGACCTGGGTAAGGGACGGTCGCCGGGCTTCGGGCTCGCAAGCGCTCACGGCCCGCTCGGCGTCCGGTACCCACCAAACCGGCGACTACTTTCCGTAGTTACAACGATCGTCGGTGTCGCCGCAGAGTGAACCCATGTCACCGTCCACACGACCCAGTTCGACGCTGCGCACAGAAACGAGGTCGGGGACATGCGTAATCGGACCGCACGCCTGCTCGCGGGCTCATTCGTGGCCCTCGTCGTGGGTGTGGGCGCGCCCGCGGTGGCCGAAACTCCGTACGACGACTACTACTCCGGAACCGAAGGGCTCACCGGAGAGGCCTTGAAAGACGCGCTGCACGACATCATCAGCGACGCCGAACAACTGACCTACGACGAGATCTGGGACGGGATCAAGGCCACCGACGAGGACCCGGCGAACCCGAACAACGTGATCCTGCTCTACAGCGGTGAGTCTCGTTCCAAGAACGACAACGGCGGCAACGTCGGCGACTGGAACCGGGAGCACGTGTGGGCCAAGTCCCACGGCGACTTCGGCACCTCGGGCCCCGGCGCCGACCTGCACCACCTGCGCCCCACCGACGTGCAGGTGAACAGCATCCGGGGCAACAAGGACTTCGACAACGGGGGCAGTCCCGTCGCCGGCGCGCCGGACAACTACACCGACGACGACTCGTTCGAACCACGTGACGAGGTCAAGGGCGACATCGCCCGGATGCTGTTCTACATGGCCGTCCGCTACGAGGGCACGGACTCCTACCCCGACCTGGAGCTCAACGACCAGGTGAACAACGGCTCGGCGCCGTATCACGGCAAGCTGTCCGTGCTGCTGGAATGGCACGAGGCCGACCCCGTGGACGACTTCGAACGCCATCGCAACGAGGTCATCTACAGCCAGTTCCAGCACAACCGCAACCCCTTCATCGACCACCCCGAGTGGGTCGCCGAGATCTGGGGCTGACCGAGGCGGGGGGTCACCGACGAAGGAGCGGCCGGGCGTGCCGGGGTTTTGGCGGCGCGCCGGGGAGGAGGCGGACTCGGCGGCGTGCCGCCAAGTCCTCGGCCCAGCCGAACGCCAGTACCGCCACGGCCGTCAACCCCACGGCGAGGGCGAAGTGCTCCACCTGCGAGTACTCGCCCCACCACCCAATGATCGGCGCGGCCAGATAGATCGCCACGTTGTGCCACAGGTACACGGTCACCGCCCTGGCGTTGAGCACGGCGACGAGCCGTCTCAACGCGGGGACCCGGTCGAGCCAACGCAGCGACGGCGACATCCGCAGTACGACGAGGACGAAGCCCGCGCTGACCAATGCCTGTGCCAGCGGGATCTCGTTGAGGTCGTAGGAACCCCACACCGGATGGGTGGCCGCCCACCACAGCCCCAGGGCCATCGACACCGCTGCCACGGGGCCGAGCACGGCGACACGAGCACGGGCCAACGCCCCGTCCCGATGGGCGAAGCCGAGCACCCAACAGGCGCCGAACGTGCAGAAGTCCACCGCTCCCCGGCCGACGTCTCCCATCTCCGACAGCGGCGATCCCAGCAGCGCATCCGCCGCGACGAGCGCCAACGGCGTCAGGATCGTCAGCAACGGCCGACGGCGATACCACCGCAGCAGCAACGGCGTCAGCAGGACGAACCACAGGTACGCGCGGATGTACCAGAGGACGATGGCGGCGTCCCGGCCGAGTTCCCAGTCACTGTGCGGGGGATCGAGGATCGGGAAGATCCACAACAGGAGTTCGGGCCAGTGCAACGCGTCACTCGCCCAGCTCTCCTCGGTGAACGAACTCCAGCCGAACGCCAGCATCAGCGGCACCATCACCACGGCCAGCACCCACAGCGGTGGCAGCAGCCGCACAATCCGCCTTCCGACGACGTCCACGGGCGGCCGGCGATCCATCGAGCGGGCCATCAGTGACCCGCCGACGGCGAACATGACGCCCATCGCGGGGAACACCATGCTCAGCCAGGGCCAGCCGACGGTGTGGTAGAGCATCACCCGCCCCAGCGCCGCGGCCCTGAGCACGTCCAACCACCGTTCGCGAACGGGGCTCGCCGCGGCGGGTTTCGCCCGAGCCTCACCCTCCTCCGGGGTTCTCGGCGCGGGGACGACGGAGGACACCTCACGCGGTGCCGCGACGGCTCGGTCCTCGCGCGATGCCGTGGCAGCCCGGTCCTCGCGAGGCAGTACGGCGCTTCCCGCCCGGCGCATGTGCTGCCACCGCACCCGCACCCCGGACGCCGCCGCGGCGAGGGACTGCACGAGCACCACGTACATGAGCTGGCGGTAGATGAGTTGTTGGGCGGGAAGCAGCCACAGCACCGTCCTGCGTTCGCCGTCCAGCCCGAACGCGTAGGCCGCCACGGCCGCCTGTACCCCGAGCATGCCCAGCCACAGCAGCACGGTGGTCCACGGATCGAGGAACAACAGCCCGTACACCAGGAAGACGTCGATCACCGGCGCGATGACGGGCAACAGGATCTGGAACAACACCACGTGCAACAGCCCGAAGCGACCGACCCGCCCGGCCGCTCCCCGCTGCACGACCGCACGACGGTGCTTCCACAGCGCCTGCATGGTGCCGAAGGTCCAACGGAATCGCTGTTGCCACAGCTGGCGGACGGTGGTCGGCGCCTCCGTCCACGTCACCGCGTTTTCCTGGAACACCGTGCGCCAGCCCGCTCTCCCGATGCTGATAGTGAGGTCGGTGTCCTCGGCGAGCGTCTGGGAGCTCAGTCCCTTCACCTGGAGCAGCGCCGAACGCCGGAACGCCCCACCCGCGCCCGGCACGGTCGGCATCGACCGCAACACGTCGTGGACCCGGCGGTCGACGTTGAACCCGATGACGTACTCGATGTGCTGGAGGCGCGCCAGCAACGTCTCCCGGTTGGCGATCTTGACGTTGGCGGAGACGGCTCCGACCTCCGGGTCGGCGAACGGCTGGACGAGTTCGTGCACGGTGGTCGGTTCGAACACGGTGTCGCCGTCCACCATGACGACGAAGTCGTACTTCGCGGCGGCGATCCCCGCGTTGAGGGCGGCGGCCTTGCCGCCGTTGGGTCTGCGCAGCACGCGAACCTCCGGCAGACCGAGGCTCTCCACGATGTCCGCCGTGCCGTCGGTCGACCCGTCGTCCACCACGATCACCTCGACGCGGTGGTTGCTCGCGACCGCCGACCGCACCGTGGCCTCGATACCGGCGGCCTCGTTGTAAGCGGGCACGATCACCGACACCGGCTCGGTGACCGGAGGCCCCCACGGTGATCGGGGTCGATCGCGTCGCGCGACGTGCTTGCGCGCCACCAGCACCAGGATCACGAGCCGCAGCACCGTCAGCACGCCCACCGCGACGAGAAGCCACTTCAGGACCGTCATCACGGCCAGCGCCAGGTTGACGAGACCGGTCAACGCGCTTCCCGACGCCTTGTCCACGGCCGAGGCCGGAGCGGCACGGTTGGTCCCCAACACGTCCGTGATCGTGGTGAACCGGTATCCCTGCTCCTTGAGCCGAGGGATGAGGACGTCCAGCGCGGCCACGGTCTGGGACCGGTCGCCCCCGGCGTCGTGGAGCAGGACCACGGCACCGCGCCCGTCGGGTGGCGTGGCGTTACGCACGATGGCCTCGACTCCGGGCCGCTGCCAGTCGGCACTGTCGACGTCGCTGAACACGCTGACGTAGCCGAGTTCCCCCGCGGCCCGCACCACGTCGTACGCCGGGTTGTCGATGGCCTCCACAGTGGACGAGTAGGGCGGCCGGAACAAGTGGGTCGTAACACCGGCCGCCCCCGCGATCACGAGCTGGGTCTGGCTCAGTTCCCGTTCCACACGCCAGGACGAGACCTGGGCGAGTTCGGGGTGCGTGAACGTGTGCACGCCGAGCTCGGAGCCGGATTCGTGGATCCGACGCACGAGGTCGGGGTACTGAGCGGCCATCGAGCCGACCACGAAGAACGTGGCGGGCACGTCGTGCCGTTCGAGCACCTCCAGCACCTTCGGTGTCCACGTCGGATCGGGGCCGTCGTCGAAGGTCAACGCGACGGTGTACGGAGGCAGTTCCGTGGACATCACCGAGTCGCCGTCGGCGTACACGAGGGGCCCGCCCTCGTTCACCGATCTCGGTACCTCCGACTGGCTCTCGAAGTCCCGCTCGGGGTTCGAGTCGTTTCCGATCTCCGACGTAGTCCACCCGGCTACGACCAGCAACAGCACGAACAGCAGGCCGACCACGCCGGCCACGAGCCACGAGCCACGCACACGCACGAGCGCTCCTTACGACTCGGGGGCGTGTGGCAGCGTCGTCCAACGATCCCCGGCCAACGCGAACCACTCGTCGGCGGAGAAGGTGGACACCGGCGGCCACTCGGGCTCGCCCGACGTCTCCTCGGGCTCGACGGCCTCGACCTCCCCGGTCTGCCCGGACTGGCCGGGCCGCTCGCCGTCGTCGGCGCCGTTCGCACCGGTCGAGGACTCGGCCTCGGTGTCGTCGGTGTCCTCGACCCCGTCGACGCCCTCGACGCCGCCGGGCTTCTCCGCGCTGCCGGGCTTCTCGGACTCCTCGGTGGCGTCGGTGCCGTGGACCCCGCCCAAGCCGTACCAGAACTCCCCGGCTTCCTCCTCGCCGTGGTCGGACTCCTCGACCTGGTCGACGTCCTCGGCGTCCTCGGAGTCGTGCGAGGGCTTCTCCTCGGACACCTCGGACTCGGGGCCCGTGCCCTCCTCGACGTACTCGACATCCTCGGAGTGCTCGACGTCCTCGACGTCGCCGTCGGCGACGGACTCGGGGTGGAAGCCGTCGTGGTCGTACTTCATGCCGTGGGGAGCGGTGGCACCGCCGTCAGCGTCTTCCTCCTCGTCCGTCGGCTTCGCGGTGGGTTCCTCACCGGGGTCGGCAGTGTCCTCCGAGACGGTCTCGTACTCCTCGTCGGTCTCGAAGTCCCCGGTCACCGAGGACTGGTCCTGATTCCGTGACGGGGACCCCGGCTCCTGCTCGTCGGGTGCGGAGCCCGTGGCCTCGGCGCGAGCGGCACCGTCCTCGGGACTCGCCTGGGACGCGGGGAGAGGCGCTTTCCCTCCCCCGGAACGGGCCGCCATGTCTCCGAAGAAGCTCGGTGTCACCGAGTGCTGGATCGGCAGCGCGAACGACGTGGTCGTGGACGGGCGGTCGGCCAGGAGCACGCCGCAGGCGGCCAGGGCCATGACACCGCTGCCCGCGGTCACCCCCGCCGTCAGCCGTAACCACATCCGACGGCGGCCGCGGGGGTCGAGGAAGATGGGCTGATCCTGGGCGGCCGAGTGGTTCTCGGCCCCTCCGGACTGGATCACGATGGGTTCCCTCCTGCTTGTTGGTGAGTCGATCGCGGACCCTGTGACAGCGACCGGGTGAAGGCGTGTGGTTGTTGCCGAAAGCCACTACATCGGCTGGACGCGGTCACGAGTCCCGGACAGTCGCCGTTGTCCCGGTTGAGCGACCGGAAGCCGAGAAAGCCGAGGGCGTGAGCGACGGCGAAGGACCGCAACGCGTGCGCGTCCGCGAGCGTCGTGACGGAGCCGGTGTCGTTGCGCCCGGCCATGTACGTGATGCCGAGGCGCGCGTACGCGTCGGCTCGGTCGTCGTACTCCCGGAACCGTTGGATCTGGTCGGTGACCCGCTCGGCGGCGGTGAGCAAGGTGGTGAGCCGGTCACCCCGTACGGGCAGGTTCATCACCATCGCGTTCACCGTCACGTCCACCCCTCGTTCCTCCAGCGCCCGAAGCAGGTCGAGGCTCGGGGAGGTGAGTCCCGTCGTCGTGTCCTCGACCGGGACGGTGACGACGAGCGCGACGGCATACCGCCGCGCGACGAGCGCGAGCGCGTCCGCGACCCGACCCACGGGCACGTCCCGTTCGACATCGACGTCGAGGGTGTCGGCGCCCAGCGCCGTCAACGCGGTGCCGTAGGCCGCGGCGAGTTGGTGGGGCGTGGTACAGGCGGCTTCGAGGTAGTGACCGTGGGCTCCTCCCGAGGCGACCGTCACCGCACCACCACGGGCTCGCAGTCGGGTCACCTCCGCGGTGATCGCCGGATCGGCGACCGGACGGCGGCCGTTCCCCGCGGGCACGCATCGTCCGTTCTCCGCGAGGAGGAACGAGAGCACGAACCGGTCGACCCCCGTGGAGGAAGCGATCCTCGTCAGCGGCGGAGGTTCGGGGCCGACGTAGACGTAGGGAGCGGTGGGCACCCGACGGGCCGGCGGCTCGGCCGCCCAGGCTCCGAGGAACAGCAGAGCGAGTACGGCAGAGCCCGTACGGACCAGGTCACGACCGTCCGCGGTGGGCGCGGTGGCCGAGACAGTGGTGGCGGAGCTTCGGTGAAGCCCGAAGAACACGTCGCCCTTCCTCCCTGGCGGTGGTCGACATCGATCGTCACCGTGTCGACACGCTTCGTGACCGCCCGTGGGCACACGTGCCGTCCACACTCGACCTCGAAGAAGCCGAGCACTGACTGTGAAGGTCCTAGGTGGACGTTCTGAAAACAGCGCGATGCACGAGCATGCGCGACAGTCGTGCCCACGGGCACACCGATATCAACGGTCGAACAAGAGAAATAATTAACGACCTTTCCGAGCGAAAAACCCGATTGCAATATCCAAAATAGACAATTATGTCATAAAAAACGGGCACGACGAGGCCACCCTCGCCCACCGGGCGGGGTGGCCTCGTCCGTTACCGAACGTCGGGAAGCGTCAGCCTGACATCTCGCCCCGGCGACGACCTCCCGCTCCCAACACCAAGCCCAATCCGATCATGCCGATCGCCAGACCCAGGTGAAGCCAGTTGTCGGCGTTGTTGAGAGGCACGAAGTTCGCGGTGGACTCGCTACCCACGACCAGGCCGTAGATCCACAACACCAGGTAGATCGCCCCGCCGCCGATGAGGAACGCGCGGGCGGCGTTCGCCGTGCGCATCATGGCGAGGCCGGCGATCCCGAACAACAGGTGCACGATGTTGTGCAGGATCGACACCTGGAACACCCCGAACAACATGGCTCCGGATTCGTGCCCGGCGAACTGCATGTCGCCGTAGTTGGTCGTGACCCCCGGAATGAACCCCAGAATCCCGACCAGCAGGAACACGGCACCGACCACGCCCGCGGCCGTCTGCAGCGCCGGACGCGATCCCATACCTGCTACGGCACGCCAGGGCTGCGCGGACGAGTAACTCATCGTTCCCTCCCTCCTCGGGTACTGGGGAATTCCCCCTCACGTGGGTTTCACACCTGATTGGCGGCACGATCCACCTGGGCGGACTACGTCCGGTGTCATCAGACGTGGCCCTCGCCCGAGGAAAGTCCCCCACCAGGGGGAGTTCACGGCTTGAGGACCACCTTCGTGTAGCCCTCCTCGCGCCGGTCGAACCGCGCGTAGGCGTCGGGGGCGTCGTCGAGGGGACGACGCTGCGACACCACGAAGCTCGGCTCCGCCCGTCCCGCGATGATGAGGTCGCGAAGCTGCCGGTTGTACGCCTTGACGTTCGCCTGACCGGTACCCATCCTCAGCCCCTTCTCGAAGAAGCGGCCGATGTTGATGAGCAACTTCCCGTTACGGGCCTCCTCCGTCGGTCCTCCGGGGTCCTTCGGCAGGTAGAGCCCCACGACTCCCAGCGACCCCGTCGGCCGTACCGTTTCGATGAGGTCGTTCAGCACCACGGCCGGCTGTTCCTCGCCCTCGGGCACCGTGGCCTGGTAGCCGACCGCGTCGATACCACGGTCGACCCCGCCGTCGGTCTGACTCACGATCTGCTCGGGCGCGCTGGCCTCGGCGAAGTTGACGGGGATCGCGCCGATCTCCTCGGCGACCCGCAGACGGTTGGGCACCCGGTCGACCACGAACACCTTGGAGGCTCCCCGAAGGATCGAGGAGTAGGCGGCCATGAGCCCGACCGGCCCCGCCCCGTACACGGCGACGGTGTCACCGGGGGAGACCCCGGCCATCTCCGTTGCGTGATAGCCGGTGGGGAAGATGTCGGCCAACATGGCGAAGTCGTCCTCGTGCTCCTCCCCGCGCGGCAGCTGCAGGCAGTTGAAGTCCGCGAACGGCACTCGCAGGTACTCGGCCTGACCACCCTTGTACGGCCCCATCCCCACGTAGCCGTACGCGCTTCCCGCGAACCCGGGGTTCGCGGTCAGACAGAACCCCGTCTTGCCCGCGAGGCAGTTACGACAGAAGCCACAGGCGATGTTGAACGGCAGGACGACTCGATCGCCCTTCTTCACGCTCGCCACGCCGGAGCCGACTTCCTCGACCACGCCCATGTTCTCATGACCGAACACGATGCCGGGCTCGGCCACCGTGCGTCCCTCGTACATGTGGAGGTCCGAGCCGCAGATCGCCGTCGTGGTGATTCGGACGATGACGTCGGTCGGCTGTTCGATCCGGGGGTCCTCCACCTGTTCGACCCGCACTTCGTTGGGGCCTTGGTACACCACGGCTTTCATCTCGCCCTCCCCGATCGGATACGTCCTCGCTCTCCGGCTACCCCGGTCGCGCTACCTCATGCAGGAGTCGATGCCCCGAAAATCCCGTTCCGGCTCACCCACACGAGCGGAGTCGAACACTTGATCGATTTCAATTTCGAAGATGAGTTTCTTTATGAAAGTGATGCGAGTTACAGTGACGGTGTCGCCGCCGCGACCACGAAGGGGAAGATCACGATGAGCCGGGTCCGGGTGCTCGTGGGAACACGCAAGGGCGCCTTCGTCCTCACCGCCGACGGGCGGCGCGACGAATGGCACGTCGAGGGCCCCCTCTTCGGAGGCTGGGAGATCTACCACGTCACCGGCTCGCCCGCCGACCCCGACCGGCTGTACGCGTCCCAGTCGGGCGGCTGGTTCGGCCAGCAAATACAACGCTCCGACGACGGCGGCGCCACCTGGCGTCCGGTCGGCAACGAGTTCACCTATCTCGGCGAGCCGGGCACCCACCAGTGGTACGACGGCAGCCAACGACCGTGGGAGTTCACACGGGTCTGGCACCTCGAACCCTCCCCCGCCGACCCCGATCGCGTCTACGCGGGATCGGAGGACGCCGCTCTCTTCCGCAGCGACGACGGCGGTGTCACCTGGCGGGAACTACCGGGGCTTCGCACCCACGAGTCGGGCCCGTCGTGGCAGCCCGGCGCGGGAGGCATGTGCCTGCACACCATCCTGCTCGACCCTCGCGACGAACAGCGCCTCCGCGTGGCCATCTCGGCCGCCGGGGTGTTCGCCAGCGACGACGGCGGTACGAGCTGGACCCCGAGCAACAAGGGACTGATCAGCGAGGGCATCCCCGACCCCGACGCCGAGGTGGGCCACTGCGTGCACAACCTGGCCCGCCATCCCGACCGCCCCGACACGCTCTACATGCAGAAGCACTGGCACGTGATGCGCTCCGACGACGACGGCCGGACGTGGTACAAGATCTCGGGCGACCTCCCCACCGACTTCGGTTTCCCGATCGAGGTCCACGCCCACGACCCCGACACGGTGTACGTCGTGCCCATCACCAGCGACTACCTCCACGTCCCACCCGACGGTCGGCTGCGTGTCTACCGCAGCCGCGGCGGCGGGCACGAGTGGGAACCGCTCACCAACGGGCTTCCGCAGAAGCACTGCTACGTCAACGTGCTGAGGGACGCCATGGCCACCGACTCCCTCGACGACTGCGGCATCTACTTCGGCACCACCGGCGGACAGGTGTACGCCTCTCCCGACGCCGGGGACACCTGGACGCCGATCGTGCGCGACCTTCCGCCCGTGCTCTCCGTGGAGGTGCAGACGCTGCCATGATCCGCGTGACCCTGCCTCCACACCTGCGCGCCCTGGCCCGCGTCGACGGGGAAGTGGCCCTCGACGTCGCCGAGCCCGTGACACTGGGATCCGTGCTCGAGGCCCTCGAAATCGACTATCCGGTACTGCGCGGCGCGATCCGCGATCACCGCACCAAGCGGCGACGCGCCTTCGTCCGGTTCTTCGCGTGTGAGGAGGACCTGTCGCACCAGCCGCCCGACACCCCGCTGCCCACCGCCGTGGCCAGCGGGGCCGAGCCGTTGCTCATCATCGGCGCGATGGCGGGCGGCTGAGTACGCGATCAGTCGACGAGGACGGGCAGCTTCTCCACGCCGTAGACGATCGACGTCTTGCGGAACTCCAGCTCCTCCACGGGAACGGCCAGCCGCAGCTTCGGGAACCGCCGCACGAGAGCCGGATAGGCCGCACGCAGCTCCATGCGAGCCAGTTCGGCGCCGACACACCGGTGCACACCGTGCCCGAACGCGAGGTGGGACATCGGAGGCCTGGTGCCGTCGAAGATCTCAAGGCCGGTGCCCAGCCGCTCGTCCCGGTTGGCGCCGCTCAGCGACACCACCACCATGTCGCCCTTCTCGATGGTCTTGCCACCGATCTCGATGTCCTCCCGCGCGAAGCGGGGGAACGCCACCTGCACCACCGTGAGGTACCGCAGCAGTTCCTCGACGAAGCCGTGGACCACCTCGTCGTCGTCGTGGATGCGCTTGAAGGCCTCCTGGTCGCGCAGCAGCACGAGCGCGCCGAGCGAGAGCATGCTCGCCGTCGTCTCGAAGCCACCCGTCAGCACCCCGTCGGCCAGCCCGGCGAGTTCCCGATCCTCGATCTCGTCGCCGTGCTCCCTGATGATCATGCCGAGGAGCCCGTCGCCGGGGTTCTCGCGTTCCTTGCGCACCACGCCCAGCAGGTACTGGAGCGACTCGGAGATCGCGCCGAGCGAGGCCCCCGCACCCCCGAAGAGGTCGAACCTCTGCACCGCGAGGTGTTGGAACTCGTCCCGGTCCTCGTACGGAACACCGAGCAGCTCACAGATCACCAGCGACGGGATCGGCAGCGCGAACTCCTCCACGAGGTCGACCGGACCCTCGGCGCGGTCCATGGCATCGAGACGCTCCTTGACGATCCGCTCGATGCCGGGCTTCAGGCGAGCCAACCGACGCATCGTGAACTCGGGCGTCAGCAGCCGCCGCAGCCGGGTGTGCACGGGCGGGTCCGCGAACCCGAGGCCACCGGGATTGTCGTCGGCCTTGGCGCTGGTCTTGCCGATAAGGTTGGTGAAGTCGTTGCTGAAGGTCTTGGCGTCCCCCAGGACCGCCTTGGCCTCCTCGTAACCCGACACCAACCACACGTTGAGCCCGAACGGCACGGGCAACTTGCTGACCGGCTCCTCGCTTCGCTTCCGTCCCAGCTCCGCCACCGGATCCAGACCGTTGCGGCGCAGCGGCATCAACACGTCGTCCGGCAGCAGGGACATCTTCGAAAGGTCGAGGCCTTTTTTCTGCACGCGCGCGAAGTAACGGCGCGCGAACCACGACATCACTCGTGACCGGAGATTCCCCACGGCTGCACACAGTATCAACCGGGTGAACCGCGCAGGGGAAAGACCGGGAAGATCTTCCCCACCGAATCCGCGCCGCGGGCCCGACAACGCCTCGCCGGGAGTGCCCGCGCTCCCTCGATCACCTTCGTCCGGACGTTCCACGCCCGTGCGGTAACGGGTGTGACACCGGAGACCGTCCGGCGTCACACCCGCCACTCACGCTCGCAACCGACGTCGAAGCACGCTCACGCCGCGGCGCCGGGGACGTGGACCTGCACGTCCGCGAGCAACTTGGGCACCAGCTCGTCCAGCTCCATGCGACGCTCGACGTTGACCAGTTGCGACGGGGTGGTCCGAGTGGCCACCCGAGGCGGCGCCAACAGACTGCAGCAGTCCTCGTCGGGCAGCTTCGAAATCTCGGCCGTGCCGATACGACGCGCCTCGGCGATGATCTCCTCCTTGTCCCAAGCCAGGAGGGGACGCAGCAGCGGAAGTTCCGCCGCCTCCTCGACCGTCGCCATGTTGGCGAGCGTCTGACTCGCCACCTGTCCCAGGCTGTCGCCGGTGATCAGCGCCTGCGCACCGAGTTCGGCGGCCAGGGCACTCGCGGTACGGACCATCAGCCTGCGCTGCGCCACGATCTGCAGGTTGCCCGCGCCCGCCGTCGCCAGCGCACGCTGCGCGTTGCCGATGGGAATCACGTGCAACCGCGAACCGCCCTGGAACCGGTCGAGCTGCCGCACCAACGCGTACGCCTTGTACGTCGACGACGGCCCCGTCAACGGCGCGCCCGTGAAGTGGACGAAGTCGCACCGAAGGCCACGCCGCATGGCGCGGTAGGCGGCCACCGGCGAGTCGAATCCTCCCGACAGCAGCACCAACGCCCGGCCACTGGCACCGACCGGCAGGCCGCCCTGACCGCGCTGCTTCTCCAGGGAGACGAACACCTCGCGCTGGTCCACCTCGACGGTGATCTCGACCTCGGGATCGGTGAGGTCGACGGGCCAGCCCCACTCCTCGACGACACGGCTGCCCACGTGGGCGGCCACCTGCTCCGAGCCCATCGGGAACCTCTTGTCCCTGCGATGAGCCCGCACCGCGAACCGGCGCCGCCCGGCCTCCTCGGGGCTGCCGAACCGCTCGGTGAGCGCCTGTGACACCGCCGCCACCACGTCGTCCATGGTGCGGCTCGTGCGCAACGCCGGCTGCACGACGCTGACACCTATCACCCTGTGAGCGCATTCGACCAGCTCAGGCACCGGCGCCCCGGAGAGCACCACCACCCCCGGCCGCTGGGAGATCCGGACGGGAGCGGACGCGCTCTCCACCGCGTGCCGAAGGGACTCACGCAGGTGTTCCTCGAACCTGCCCCGATTGCGGCCCTTGAGCATCAGTTCGCCGTACTTCAACAGCACGCACGGCCGAGCCATCCGCTCACCTCCTCGACTTCGTCCTCCGCACAATCACGGTGACGATACCGGCTCTCACCTCGCGCTCGACACGGTCGTTCCCACAACGTGCCGAGCGGGCGGCTCAGCCTTCGCCACGCGCGTGTGCGACGTCACCGACCGCGGTCCGGCACCGGAGCCCGACACGGCCACCGACAGCACGGCCGGCAACGTGGGCAGCCCGGCCCCGGCGAACGCCGGAGACTTCCTCTCCTTGGCGGGGAACGACTCCGGCGACTCCGCAACGGCCTTCGGGCCGGTGCGATCGGCCGAGACCTCGTCGGGGAGCGGCTCCAACAACGGCCACGCGCCGACGAGCGCCTCGCGAGCCGCACGCAGCTCCGAGGCAGCCTTACGACGCGCCTCCTCCAGAGCGCGCACGCGCTCGGTGGCCTCGGCCACGAGCCGCTCGGCCCGCTCGGTGGCCTCCGCGATGATCCGCTCGGCCTCGGCCTTCGCGGCCGCCTCCCGGCGGGCGAGCGCCCGGTTCATCTCCTCCCGGCGCGCGGCGAGGTTCTTCGCGAAGTCACGTTCGAGCTCCTGCCTACGACGCATGGCGCGCTCGTCGGCGTCCCGGCGCTCGCGTTCGGCCCGCTCCGCCTCCGCGGCGGCCTCGGCCTTGATGCGCCGCACGAGTTCCCGGTGCTGCTCTTCCAGCTCCGCCCGACGTTCCTCCAGCTCGTTCTCGCGCTTGTCGAGTTCGGCCCGCCTGCGGTCGGCCTCGGCCCGCGCCTCGGTGAGGATGTCCTCCGCCTCCCGCTGCGCGAGGTCCACCATGTGCCACAACCGCTCGGAAAGGCCGTCGGGCTCCACCGGGGTCCGACACACGCGATCGAGCCGCCGCCGCAATTTGTCGTTCTGGCGGCGCAACGCGGCCAGTTCTTCCGATTGGGAACGAACGTATTGGGCCGCGGCATCCCGGTCGGCGGTCACCGCGTGAAGGGACTCCAGCAGATCTCGCACGTACTTTCTGACCTGGGCGCGGTCGTAACCACGCCACGTCACACGGAATTCACCTGGCTGTTGCGGCCAACCGTTGCGGTCCTGTGCACTCGTCATACCCACCTCGCCCGGCGTCAGTGCGGATCGCCAACCATAGACGCATTGCTACTTCCCAGACTAGTAAGGGTTTGCAAGGCAGCGGGCATGCCCTCCGTTACACCACGGGGAGTCGCGATGGACACAATGGACGCCACCGCGGCGACGGCCCCGCGGCCACGTCCCCGCGCCCCGATCACGACGTCACGACGCATCCGCCGAAAACATTGTTCCGCGCCCTTTTCCGGAGCCGATGGGCGATTTTCGCGATTTCGCTCCCAGAAGCCACACCTCGCCCGCGAACCATTCGCCGTCGCGACGATTCCCACAGCGGCGGGAAACTGAGACATCGGTTCGAAAAACCCGGCCTTCCCACCGCGACCGGCCGGGGCCCGCGGTGAGGCGGCGCTCGGCCGCCGCACCGCGGACGCGAGGTCTTACGCGGGCCCTTCGGTCACGAACCGACGGCCGCGGGCTCGGCGCGCGGCGAACGTAGTCCGAGCCGGTCCACCAGTTCCCTCGTGGCCTTCGACCGGTTGAAGGTGTAGAAGTGCAGCTCCGGCACTCCCTCGGCGAGGAGCCGTTCGCACAGCTCCGTGATGGTGTCGAGACCTTCGGCCCGGAACGCCTTCGGGTCGTCGACAAGCGGTTCGAGGCGCTCGGACAGCCATCGAGGAGGAGTCGCACCGGACAATTCAACGGTCTTGCGCCACGTCCGGGGAGTGGTGAGCGGCATGATGCCGGGCAGGATCAGCGCGTCACTGCCCGCCGCCGCCACCCGATCCCGCAATCTCAGGAAATCCTCGGCCTCGAAGAACAATTGCGCGATCGCGAAATCGGCCCCCGCCTTCAGTTTCCGCACGAGGTACTTGGTGTCCGTCTCCAGGTCGACGGAACGCGGATGACCGTAGGGGAACGCCGAAACCCCCACACAGAAGTCCCCCAGCTCGCGCACGAGTCGGACGAGTTCCTCGGCGTAGGTCAGGCCCTGCGGGTGCGGCACCCACTCCCCCATCGGATCACCCGGCGGGTCGCCGCGTAAGGCGAGAATGTTGCGGACCCCCACCGCGGCGAAGTGTCCGATGACGTTACGCAGTTCCGCGACCGAATGATTGACGGCCGTCAGATGCGCCATCGGCACCAGCGTGGTGTCGGTGGCGACACGGGCGATATTGCGAATGGTTCCCTCACGACTGGACCCACCCGCTCCGTAGGTGATGGATATGTACGCGGGGTCAAGCGGCTCCAGCTCACGGATCGACCGCCACAGCACGGCCTCGTCCGCCTCATCACGCGGCGGGAAGAACTCCACGGAGAACGTGGGACACCGCGCGCTCGCCAGCCGGTCGACAACCCTCCGCACGATCAACTCCCTTCGGGCGACGCGGAACCGCCGCCGAGCCGCCCCGAACGGCGGCGGTTCCGCGAGGCGGGCACCGTCAGTAGCGGTAGTGGTCGGGCTTGTAGGGCCCGTCCACGTCGACACCGATGTACTCGGCCTGCTCCTTGGTGAGCCGGGTGAGCTTGACGCCGAGGGCGTCGAGGTGCAGCCTCGCCACCTTCTCGTCGAGCTTCTTCGGCAGCACGTAGACCTTCTTGTCGTACTCGCCGGGCTTGGTGAACAGCTCGATCTGCGCCATCACCTGGTTGGTGAAGCTGTTCGACATCACGAAGCTGGGGTGCCCCGTGGCGTTGCCCAGGTTGAGCAGCCGCCCCCGGCTGAGCAGGATGATCGAGTGGCCGTCGGGGAAGACGTACTCGTCGACCTGCGGCTTGATCTCGACCCGCTTGATGCCGGGGATCTTCTCCAGACCCGCGACGTCGATCTCGTTGTCGAAGTGACCGATGTTGCCGACGATCGCCTGGTGCTTCATCCGAGACATGTGCTCGGCGGTGATGATGTTGAAGTTACCGGTGGTGGTGACGAAGATGTCGGCGGTCTCGACGACGTCCTCCAGCACCGTCACCTGGTAGCCGTCCATCGCGGCCTGCAGCGCGCAGATGGGGTCGATCTCCGTGACGATCACGCGGGCGCCCTGACCTCGCAGCGACTCGGCACAGCCCTTGCCGACGTCACCGTAACCGCAGACCACGGCGACCTTGCCGCCGATCAGCGTGTCGGTGGCGCGGTTGATCCCGTCGATCAGCGAGTGACGGCAGCCGTACTTGTTGTCGAACTTCGACTTCGTCACCGAGTCGTTGACGTTGATGGCGGGGAAGAGCAGCTCGCCCGACCTGGCGTACTCGTAGAGCCGGTGCACGCCCGTGGTGGTCTCCTCGGTGACGCCGCGGATGTTCTTCGCGATCCGGGTGAAACGACCGGGGTCCTCGGCGAGGCTCTTGCGCAGCGTGTCCAGCACCACCCGGTACTCCTCGGAGTCGTCCTCCGAGGGCTCCGGCACGGCCCCGGCGGCCTCGAACTCGACACCCTTGTGCACGAGTAGCGAGGCGTCACCGCCGTCGTCGAGGATCATGTTCGGGCCGTCGCCGTCGAAGTTGAAGAGGTGGTTGGTGCACCACCAGTAGTCCTCCAGCGTCTCGCCCTTCCACGCGAACACCGGCACGCCCTGCGGTGCCTCCGGAGTCCCGTTCGGGCCGACGACCACCGCAGCGGCCGCCTCGTCCTGGGTGGAGAAGATGTTGCACGACACCCAGCGAACCTCGGCGCCGAGTTCCACGAGGGTCTCGATGAGCACGGCGGTCTGCACGGTCATGTGCAGCGAGCCCGCGATCTTCGCGCCCTTCAGCGGCTTGGAGGCCGCGTACTCCTTGCGAGTCGCCATCAGGCCCGGCATCTCGTGCTCCGCCAGCCGAATCTGGTGCCTACCCGCCTCGGCCAACGACAGATCGGCGACGGCGAATTCGAGGCCGTTCACCTTCTGCAACTTCGCGCTCATGGTGTCCTTTCTTCGTCGTGGGAGTGAGCCCACTGGTCAGGTGTTGAAATACTTGGCCTCGGGGTGGTGGGCCACGATCGCATCCGTTGCCTGCTCCGGATGCAGCTGGAACTCCTCGGACAGCGTCACACCGATGCGTTCGGCGTCCAACAGCTCCATGATCTTCGTTCGGTCTTCGAGGTTCGGACAAGCACCGTAACCGAGGGAGAACCGCGCGCCGCGATAGCCCAGCTTGAAGAACTGCTGCACGTCCTCCGGGTCCTCGGCGGCCACCGGCGTGCCCGACGGGAAGCGCAGCTCCTGCCGGATACGACGGTGCCAGTACTCGGCCAACGCCTCCGTGAGCTGCACGCCGAGTCCGTGGACCTCCAGGTAGTCCCGGTAGGAGTTGCGAGCGAACAACTCGTTCGCGTAGTCGGCGATGGGCTGCCCCATCGTCACGAGCTGCAGAGGCAGCACGTCGACCTGCCCCGTGCTCTCGACCTTCTCCCGTGGCCGGAAGAAGTCCGCCAGACACAACCTGCGGTCACGCCGCTGCCGGGGGAAGCGGAACCGCAGCCGCTCCAGGGCGTCCGGTTCGTCCTTCTCCACCACGACGAGGTCGTTGCCCTCGGAATAACACGGGAAGTAGCCGTACACGACCGCGGCGTGCGCGAGCACCCCGCGAGTGGACAGCTCGTCGATCCAGGCCCGCAACCTCGGCCTGCCCTCGGTCTCCACGAGCTCCTCGTACGAAGGCCCCTCGCCCTTCCGTGCCCCGCGCAGCCCCCACTGCCCGAGGAACGTCGCCCGCTCGTCGAGCAACGCCAGGTAGTCCGCCACGGCGATGCCTTTGACGATCTTGGAGCCCCAGAACGGCGGCGTCGGCACGGGAACATCGGGATCGACGTCCGAACGGGTGGTGTCGTTCGGGTCGGCTTCGGGCCCCTGCTCGGCCCGGCGCTTCTCGGCGATCCGCAGCGACCGCTCACGGCGGGCCTTGCGTTCGGCCTTCTTCGCCCGCTCGGCCTCGTCCTCCTCGGGAGTCTCGCCACGCTTGATGGCCATCACACGGTCCATCAACTTCAGGCCCTCGAAGGCGTCCTTGGCGTAGCGGACGTCGCCTTCGTAGATCTCGTCGAGGTCGTTCTCGACGTACGTGCGGGTCAGCGCGGCTCCGCCGAGCAGCACCGGGTACTTCTTGGCGACCCCGCGGGAGTTCATCTCCTGCAGGTTCTCCTTCATCACCACCGTGGACTTCACCAGCAGACCCGACATGCCGATGACGTCGACCCGGTGTTTCTCCGCCGCCTCCAGGATCGCGTTGATGGGCTGCTTGATGCCGATGTTCACGACGTCGTAGCCGTTGTTCGACACGATGATGTCGACGAGGTTCTTGCCGATGTCGTGGACGTCGCCCTTCACCGTGGCCAGCAGGAGCTTGCCCTTGCCGCCGGCGTCGGTCTTCTCCATGTGCGGTTCGAGGTAGGCCACCGCGGTCTTCATCACCTCGGCCGAGGCGAGCACGAACGGAAGCTGCATCTGACCGGAACCGAACAGGTCACCGACCACCTTCATGCCGGCAAGCAGGTTCTCGTTGATGATGTCGATCGGGCTCTTCTCCCGCATGGCCGCGTCGAGATCGGCCTCAAGACCGTTGACCTCGCCCTCGACGATGCGCTTCTCCAACCGCTCGAACAACGGCAGCTTCGCGAGCTCCTCGGCACGGGAGGCACGCGCCGAGGAGGCGGTCTTGCCCTCGAACAGCTCCATGAGCCGCTGCAGCGGGTCGTAGCCGTCCCGCCGGCGGTCGTAGACGAGGTCGAGCGCCACCTGCCGGGCCTCGTCGTCGATCTTGTTCATCGGCAGGATCTTCGACGAGTTCAGGATCGCGGAGTCGAGCCCCGCCTGCCGACACTCGTGCAGGAACACCGAGTTCAGCACCTGACGCGCCGCCGGGTTCAGCCCGAACGAGACGTTGGACAGCCCCAGGGTGGTCAACACGTCCGGGTGACGCTTCTTCAGCTCGCGGATGGCCTCGATCGTCTCCAGGGCGTCCCTGCGGACCTCCTCCTGACCGGTGGTGATCGGGAAGACCAGGCAGTCGATGATGATCGACGACTTCGCCAGGCCCCAGTTGGTGGTCAGGTCCTCGATGGCGCGCTCGGCGACCCGGAGCTTCCAGTCGGCGGTGCGGGCCTGCCCCTCCTCGTCGATGCAGGTGACGACCACGGCGGCACCGTGCTCGACGGCGAGTTCCATGATCCGCTGGTAGCGGCTCCCCGGCCCGGTGCCGTCCTCGTAGTTCACCGAGTTGATCGCGCACCGCCCGCCGAGGTGTTCGAGACCGGTGCGCACGACCTCGGGCTCGGTGGAGTCGACCATGATCGGCAACGTCGACGCCGTGGCGAGCCGGGAGGCCAGCTCGGCCATGTCACGCGTGCCGTCCCGACCCACGTAGTCGACGCACAGGTCGAGCACGTGCGCGCCCTCGCGGGTCTGGGCCTTGGCGATCTCGACACAGTCGTCGTAGCGCTCGTCGAGCATCGCCTCACGGAACTTCTTCGAGCCGTTCGCGTTGGTGCGCTCCCCCACGTTGAGGATCGACGCGTCCTGCTCGAACGGCACCGGCTGGTAGACCGACGACAACGACGGCTGGTGCCGCGGCCGCCGCTCCTTCCCCGGCAGCGACGACACCGCCTCCACCACGGCGCGCAGGTGCTCCGGCGTCGTACCGCAGCACCCGCCCACCAAGCGGGCCCCGAAGTCCGTGACGAACGTGGCCAGCGCCTCGGCCAGCTCGTCGGGGCGCAACGGATACACCGCGCCGTCGGGGCCGAGCTCGGGCAGCCCGGCGTTCGGCATCACCGAGATCGGCACGCGGGCGTGCTCGGACAGCACCCGCAGGTGCTCACTCATCTCGGTGGGCCCGGTGGCACAGTTCATGCCGATCATGTCGATGCCCAGCGGTTCCAGCGCCGTGAGCGCCGCGCCGATCTCCGAGCCGACGAGCATCGTCCCGGTCTGTTCCACCGTCACCTGAGCGATGATCGGCACCCGGCGGCCGGCTCGCTCCATCGCCCGCTTCGCGCCGACGACCGCCGCCTTGGTCTGCAGCAGGTCCTGCGACGTCTCCACGAGCACGGCGTCCACCCCGCCGTCGAGCATCCCCAGCGCGTTCTCGACGTAGGCGTCCCGCAACACGGCGTAGGGGGCGTGGCCGAGCGTGGGCAGCTTCGTCCCCGGCCCCATCGACCCCAGGACGAACCGCGGCCGTTCGGGCGTCGAGTACTCGTCGGCGCACCGCCGCGCCAGGACCGTGCCCTTCTCGGCCAGTTCCCGGATCCGGTCGAGGATGCCGTACTCACCGAAGTTGCCGTAGTTCGTCCCGAACGTGTTGGTCTCGATGGCGTCGCAGCCGACCTCAAGGAAGCTGCGATGCACCGCCGACACCACGTCGGGGCGGGTGTCGTTGAGGATCTCGTTGCACCCTTCCAACTGGGCGAAGTCGTCGAGCGACAGGTCGAAGCCCTGGAGGGCGGTACCCATACCGCCGTCCGCGACGAGAATCCGCTGGCCCAACTCGGCGAGAAACCGACTGTCCATGTTCACACCCGCAGCTTGGATTCGATCTCGGCCGCGGCGTCATTGCCGTAGGTCGTGGCCACCCTCTTGGAAAACTCAGCCCGATCCAGGGTGTATTCCTGCGTGCCGACGGTCTCCAGAACGATGGCAGCCAGAGTACACCCGACCTGCGCGGACCGCTCCAGGTTGAGTTTCGCGGCCAGGCCCCACAAAAACCCGGCCCGGAAGGCGTCGCCCACCCCCGTGGGGTCCGCCTCGTCGGTCACCCGCACGGCCGGCACGCTCAGGGGCTCGGTGTTCCGCGACTCGACCCTCACCCCGTCGGGTCCGTAGGTCTTCACCCAGTAGCCGACCCGGTCGAGGACCTCGGCCTCGGACCAGCCCGTCTCCTTCAACAGCAGGGACGTCTCGTACTCATTGGTGAACAGGTAGGAGGCGCCGTCCACCAAGGTGCGGATCTCGTCCCCCGCCATGCGCGCGAGCTGCTGGGACGGGTCGGCGGCGAAGGGAATGCCCAAGGTGCGACACTCCTCGGTGTGGCGCACCATCGCCACCGGGTCGTTCGGAGCGATGATCACCAGGTCGAACGCTCCCACGCGGTCGGCCACGGCCCGGAGCTCGATGTTCCTGGCCTCCTCCATCGCCCCGGCGTAGAACGACGCGATCTGCGCCTGGTCCTGATCGGTCGTGCAGAGGAACCGCGACGTGTGCTTGGTCTGCGACACGTGCACCGACCTGGTGTCGACACCGTGCCGTTCCAGCCACGAACGGTAGTCGTCGAAGTCTCGGCCGACCGCGCCCACCAGGATCGGCCTCATCCCGAGGCAGCCCAGACCGAACGCGATATTGGCCGCCACCCCGCCTCTACGGATGTCCAGCGTGTCGACGAGAAACGACAGGGACACCTTGTCGAGCTGATCGGCCACGAACTGGTCGGCGAATTTTCCGGGAAAGACCATCAGGTGGTCGGTGGCGATGGAGCCGGTCACCGCTATGCGCATGCAAACACACTCCTCGTGGGGGTGTCGTGGACCTCGGGAACTGGGGACGACGGGCGGGCGTGGCGGGCGACCGATGCCACCGGCCGTCCGCCACGCGACGGGAACGGTCCGACGAAGGTCGAGCGTCCTTCGACGCTCACGCCCTCGCGGCGTCCTTCAACGCGGACGCCCGGTCGGTCCTCTCCCACGGCAGGTCGAGATCGGTACGACCGAAGTGCCCGTAGGCGGCCGTCGGCGCATAGATCGGCCGCAACAGGTCCAGATCACGAATGATCGCCGCCGGACGCAGGTCGAACACCTCGGTGATCGCCGACTGGATCTTGGCCGGATCCACCTTCTCCGTACCGAAGGTCTCCACGAACAACCCCACCGGCGCCGCCTTGCCGATCGCGTACGCCACCTGAATCTCGGCTCGCTCGGCCAACCCGGCGGCGACGATGTTCTTGGCCACCCACCGCATCGCGTACGCCGCCGACCGGTCCACCTTCGACGGGTCCTTACCCGAGAACGCACCACCACCGTGCCGCGCCATCCCACCGTAGGTGTCCACGATGATCTTGCGACCCGTCAACCCCGCATCCCCCATCGGACCACCCACCACGAACCGACCCGTGGGGTTGATCAGTGTCCTGGGCTCGGTGGCGTCCAGGCCCAGCGACTCGATCTCCGGGGTGATGACGTGCTGGATCAGGTCACGGGCCAGCATCTCGTCGAGGTCGATGCCGTCGGCGTGCTGGCTGGAGATCACCACGGTGTCCAACCGCACCGGGCGATCCCCCTCGTACTCGATGGTCACCTGCGTCTTGCCGTCCGGCCGCAGGTACGGCACCGTGCCGTCCTTGCGCACCGCCGTCAACCGCCGCGACAACCGATGCGCCAACGCGATGGGCAACGGCATCAGCTCCGGCGTGTCCGAGCACGCGTACCCGAACATCAACCCCTGGTCCCCGGCCCCCTGCCGGTCCAACTCGTCGAGCGCGTTTTCCAACCGGCTCTCGTAGGCGGCGTCCACACCCTGGGCGATGTCGGGGGACTGCGAACCGATGGCCACGTTCACCCCGCACGAGGCCCCGTCGAACCCCTTGGCCGACGAGTCGTACCCGATCTCCAGGATCGTGTCCCTCACCAGCGTGGGCACGTCCACGTACGCCTCGGTGGTCACCTCACCGACGACGTGCACCTGGCCGGTGGTGATGAGCGACTCCACCGCGACCCGACTGCTGGGATCGGCGGCCAACAGCGCGTCCAGGATGGTGTCGCTGATGGCGTCACACATCTTGTCGGGGTGGCCCTCCGTGACGGACTCACTGGTGAACAGCCTTCGATTAGCAGTCACTATGCATCCTCGTCTCTCGTCGCTGACAATTCGCCGTTCGCGTCTTCCGGAGTTCCACCTCTAGGCGCGCGCGTGGAATATGCCCCAAGCGAGGTTACCGGCCCGTCCACCGTCGACCCAGTGCTTGAGACCGATCTTCATGCGCGTGAGGTAGGTCTCGCTGACCTTGGAGGAAATCTCCTCGTGCCGCCGCTGTGCCTCCTCCAAAACTCGCTGGTAGTGAACGGCCAGTTGCTCTGTGTGATCCTCGAACTCGACTACGGACAAACCGAGTTTGCTCAGTTCTCTGCGATAGAAACCCGGCGAACCGAGACTGTCCAGGTGCAGTCGGTCGAAGATCGGCTGCAACACCGTCCGGTCGCAGTCGTCCGACGCCATGGGATCGGTGAAGACGAACTCCCCGCCCGGCCGCAGCACCCGCGCGACCTCCTCCAGCACACGGACCCGGTCGCCCCCGTGCAGCATCGCGTCCTGGGACCACACGACGTCGAACGCGTCGTCCTCGAACGGCAGGTCCTCGAAGGAGCCGTTCACCACCTCGACGAGTTCCGACAGCCCCTGCTCCGCGGTGAAGCGACGATTGCGCTCGTTCTCCACCTCGCTGAGGTTGAGGCAGGTGACCCGACAACCGAACGTCTTCGCGAGATACCGGGCCGCGCCGCCGTAACCGGAACCGATGTCGAGCACACGGGTCGAGGGCGTGAACCCCACCTTGGACGCCATGTGCTCGACGGTGCGCCTGCTCGCCGTCGCGATGTCCTCGTGCTCGTCGGCGTAGAGACCGATGTGAATGTCCTCGCCGCCCCAGATGGAGTAGTAGAAGTTGTCGGCGTCGTCGGAGTTGTAGTAGTCGCGCGCGACGGTGACCGCCGCCGAGTCTCGCCTCCGGCCGGTGTTCACGGGGTCGTAGCTCTTCTCCGCCACGTGGATGAGGAAGTCGGGGTCCTGCGCCCGGAACGTCTCCTGGAAGTCACCGTAGGTCTCCACCCGCTGGAACCCCACTTCGCGCAGCAGCCTGCGCAGGTAGTCCCTGCGCAGCGGGAACATGTTGAGGTGGTACTGCGAGTTGTCCGGGAAGCGGTAGCGGAACCGGGCGAGTCCCTCGTCGACGTACTCGGGCTCCGCCGAGACCTCCTCACCGCAGTAGTAGTACGTGTGCCTGCCCGAGAACCCGCCGTCGAGGATGGCGTCGTAGTTGCGTTGGTCGATGACCAGGATGCCGTCGGGCTTCAACACGGCGTAGAACTCGGCGAGCGCCTTGCGACGGTCACGCTCGGAGAACAGGTGCGTGAACGAGTTGCCGAGGCAGACCACCGCGTCGAACTGTCCCGACACGTCCCTGCTGAGCCAGCGCCAGTCGGCGTGCACGACACGCAGGATGTGACCCCCGTGGTTGAGGCCGTTCTCGAACGCCTTGGCCAGCATCTCCGCGCTGCCGTCCACGCTGACGGTGTCGAACCCCTCCTCAAGGAGCCGAACGGAGTGGAACCCCGTACCGGTGGCCACGTCGAGCACCGACTTCACGCCGTAGGACCGAAGCAGGTCGACGAAGAAACCACCCTCACTCTCGTAGCGCTTCTCCCAGTCGATGAGTTCGTCCCACTTCTCGACGAAGCCCCGGACGTACTCACTGGTGTAGTGGTCGGTGTCGCGAACGGTGAGCGGGTCACTCCCGAACCCCTGCGCGGGGTGCGCGTCGGTCTCGGGTCGTCCGCCGTTCCCGGTCTCCGCCCGTCCCACCCGGACGGGGGCGGACCTCGAACCTTTCATCACACATTCCTTCCACGGTCGAGCACGGATTGTTTTTCGCGACGTTCCGTTGGCATTCCTCCTCAGCGTGGACGCACGTGGAAAAAATAATCACCGAATACATCGAGGGAACATATTGAAGGCGAACAACGCCATACCCCCGACACTACTTTTTCCAGGCGCACAACTCGGTCTCCCCGACAGCCGGTTTCCCCGACCCCGAAGCGACCGGGCCTGATTTCAACACATCGTTGATGATCTCCGCAATATGTCGCGGACCCACCTCGGGGCACCCTCGCGACCATGACAATGGGTCTTTTGCGTGACCCGGATTCTCACCCGCCGTACAACCCGCCCCGGCGATGTCCGGAGTCAATTCACCCGGCACCGGCAAATGCGACGGGACGGAAGAGCACCGTCGAATACACTGGACAACCGTGGTCCGAGCCCCGCGCGGAGAACCTGTGTCATCACCACGACACCACCGCGAGGGCGAAACTGGGACCTCGGGAAACGGGGAACCACCGTTCACCCGAGCAGAGCAACGAGCCGAGGGGCAATCCACCGAAAAGACACTCTTCGTAATCGCTTGGAACGAAGGTATGACTTTGATCTTCCGTCGAGTTCGTGTCACATTCGGCAACTCGTTGCATCATGAACAACCCAGGTGTCGAGGCACGGCAATCCCCGCGCCGACGAACCGACACACTCGGACGACATCGACGATCCGTACCGCTACCGAAGCGTCCCGTGATCGACGGGAAATACAGTGTCGAAGACAACACACCGAAACGGCGGAGCCCGCTTCTACGGAGAGCATCACGGGCCCCGAAAGAAACCGAAGCCACTCCCGAATTAAGTGTCCCGGTGCTGCTGGGGGTTCAGCACCGGGACACCCTCGCTGCCGATGCACCCTGGGGAGGGATACAGGCGCTCGGCCGGCCGACAGAAGAACGACAGTTCGTCGGCTTCGCCCCGAAGCATACGCGGGAGCCCAGTACTTGCATAGTTTTCCACCTCCGCGCATTCCGTTCACCGGAACACGGACCGCGCCTCGTCGAGGAACGTCTTCCACACCGCGACGGCGGCCCTCGCGAGCACATCGGCGACCGCCGACGAAGACCCGATGTCGCCCTCGGCCGCGTCGTAGTCGTCCCAGAGCGCCGTCGCGGCAAGAGGAAGGAGCGTCGCGGCCGGATGCACGCGATATCCCTCACCGTCGCGGTATCCGTCATCGGCACGCAGACCCACGACCCTGGCCGCGACCCGGCCCGCGTCGTCGACGATCGTCTCGGCGAGCTCGGCCGCGCGGGCCGGCGCCTCCCCCGGACCGGCGAGACACAGCACTCGATGACGCACCTGCCACAAGCCCAGCTCGGGGTACGGAGAGCCCGGCTTCGGGTCCCCGTTCCCCGGTTCGGAACATCCGGCCACCCGGTTCGACAGCCGAAGCCGGGCCAGGGCGAGCCCCCGGACGTAGGCGGCGACATGCACCCGCTCCAGCTCTCCGAACGGCGCCCGGTCGTGACGACACGCCCGAGCACCGCTCGGATAGGACACCGGACCGCCATCCTCGGCGGTGGTGAGTTCGGGCGTGCCGGTCCACCGAAGTACGGGCACGTCGCCGATGCGATGCAAGGGCCTGCGCACATAGCGGCTCAGGCGAAACGCGGCCTCGACGGCGTCGCACGCCGCGGCCCGGACCTCCAACTCCACCACCCACAGGCGCACATGGCGCCCTCGTCGGCGTGCTTCCCACCGCTCGACGTCGGCGGCTTCACGCTTCGCCCGCTCGGCCGCCGGACCGGACCGGGCGACGTGTTCCAACGCCCGCAGTCGCGTGTCCGCAACGGCCACCGTGAGCGGCGTGTGGTCACCCATCCCACGACGTCCGAACCCTCCGACCTCCTCCCGGAGAGACCCTCCCGAGCCGGCGTCGTCCGACACGCCGCGTTCGCCCACGGACGCCCCCAGTCCTCACCGTTTCCGTCGCACGGGTCCGGCGACGTGACCAGGCGAGGGGGTTCCCCACGGCCGACGTCGCCGGGGGCTAACGTGACAAGCGTCCAACTGTCCGTAGCCACATCGAATGTAGCGGGCTACCCAACTAGCGCGCTACACCGCGGTGTGGCCCATTTGGGTGAAGGCTGTCTTCTTCACCCGCAGCCGAAAGGTGAGGCCTTTGGTCGAGGTGAGCCACGTCGTCGCGGAGTGGGCGTTCACCCAAGGACTGAAGAAGCTGCGTGAGACGAGCAAGAACTCCAACCAGAGCGAGATCGCCCGCAGGATCGGCAAGAGCCGCGCGACCATCGGACATTACGAGATGGGTCGCTACCTGCCCAGTCACGACAGCCTCGACATCATGCTCGACGCCTACGGCCACAGCGACCGCGCCCCGTACTACCGGCAACTGCGCGACCGCGTCGAGATGCACTCGCCCGACTGGTGGGAGGACGAGTTTCCCGACCACTTCCCTCCCCGCTCCCTGAAGCTACTCGCCGGGTTCGAGTACTCGGCCACCGAGCTGCGCGTCTTCGAGCCGCTGCACGTGCCGGAGCCCCTCCAGACCCCCGCCTACGCGGAAGCCCTCCTGCGCGCCGGGCTCACCGGCCACCGAGCCGACCAGTTGACACTGCACCTGCGCATGCTCCGCGGCAGGCAGGCGGTCCTCGATCGAACCGACGCACCTCGCCTGACCTGCGTACTGGGCGAGTCGGCACTGCGAAGCCCCGTCGGGGGCCCGCTCGTGCTCGGCGAGCAGCTCAACGCGCTGGTGTCACAGGCGAACCGGGACAACGTCGAGATCCGAATACTGCCCGACCACAGCGGAAGGCCGGCGGGAGCGACGAGCGGCTTCACCGAGCTGCTATTGCCTACCGAGATCATCCAGGACTTCTCCGAAGTGGTGTACGTCAGCACCCCTGTCGACCGCATCCACTACGAAAGCCCCGAAACTCTGGCCATCTTCCGAGACCTGTGGGAGCAGACGAAGCAGGCGACGCTCTCCCCCGAGGAGTCGACGGAGGTCCTTGCCGACCTCGCCCGCCAACTCACCAAGGACGCTTCCTGAGACCCACCCCGGACGGCGGCGTCGGACATCTGCCGCCCGTGGCAGGACACCACCCGAACGGCGTACCGCAACGCCGGGACACTCCCGGACGGCGGCCCCCTCGCACGGCGCAGTGGTGACGCGACCCGCGCCTCTCCCGGCCTTCTTCTGCCATGCCTTCCCCCTGACGCGATGGCGCCACCCGCGACGCCGACGTGCCGATACGGGTGGCGCGGCCGGGTCGGAAGGGGCAGTCCCGGCCGCGCCACCACGGCCGCCGTCGCACGATGAACGGTCCCGCGGCGACAGCCGCCGAGACTGTAGCACGCTACGTGACTACCGCGCTACACCGCGGTGCTTAGCACATCGCGCGAGGGAGAGTCAGCGTGACGCCCTCCGGAGCCGCCCGTAACGGACGGCCTCGAGCAGTTGCTCGGCGGGCACGTCGAGCGCGACGCTGAGCCACTGTCGCCAGTACGGGCCGGGGACCCGTTTGCCCCGCTCCCACCTGGCCACCTCGTCGCGGCTCACGCTGGAGTTGTTCGACAGCTCCGCCAACCGATCGGCGAGCTGGTACTGCGTCATCCCACGGAGTTTGCGAACCCGACGCATCAGCTCCCAGATCGGTTCGCCTGCTCCCTCCGGATCTGATTGGCGTGACACACCAGGACTCGACACTGTCGGCACGTCACCGGTGGCAGGGTGCCGGGTCGCGGATACATCGGCCCGCGACGCGGTCTCATGAATTGACATTGGCATCGTCTGCGAGGTTCGGGAACGGTTTTCCGCCTCGTCGTGGCAGCGACAGGTCACAGCAGGCGGACACATCCCGCAAACCCCCAGCTGCGCGACCGCACCACGATCGACGCCGCACTAGCTTCTAGCACTGACACGGAGGCTGCTACCACCAAACGGGCTATTTTCCACAAATGCAATTCACCTCACATCCCGCCCATCGTGGATGCCGATACCCCCACTGCGAGCGCCGCAATAAAGCAGGCGCCGCCAGAATCAATATCGCCGACGCGGACGAGTCGTTACCCCGTCCGACGGCACCACGCCCGTCAATACCGGAATACTCGCCGTCGAAATCGCGTCGACTTCATTTCTGGCCCCCTGCTTCCGGAACGACGTAACGGCTAGAGTTCCGCAACACGTCATCCGTAATTCATGGGGAGCAGGCGTGCCAGCACGACGCGGCCAGGGTCACCGCGACTACGCGGACATCGGCAACAGAGGAGAGGAACGCGACTACACCGTTCGCGCCGTCGAGCGGGTCTGTTCGATCCTCAACCTGCTCCAGGAATCGGTGGAGGGCACCTCCCTGATCGAAGTCGCCCAGGAAACCGAATTGCCGAAGTCGTCGGCGTTCCGCTACCTGTGGACCTTGGAGGCCCACCGCTACGTCGAACGCGACAGCGCCACCGGCCTCTACCGGCTGGGGCTCGGGTTCATCGGCATGCAGTCACGCCACCTGGAGGTCCTGAGGGAACGCGCGCGTCCGTGGCTGGAAAAGCTGCGCGACGAATTCGGCGAAACGGTCAATCTGGCCATCCTGGACGGCGACCACGTCGTCTACCTCGACGTCGTCGAGAGCCGAAAGCGAGTCAGGTTCGCCTCGGCCAGGGGCTCCAGGGAGAGCCTGTTCGCCACCGCCCTCGGCAGGGCGATCGCCAGCCGGTTCTCCGACGACCAGGCGCGCGAACTCGTCGAGAACGCGCTCGACGAGGAGGCCGTGGACGAGAAGTTCCTCGCCGAGCTCTCCGAGGCCCGGCGCCAGGGTTACGCGATCAGCGACGACGAGGACAGCCGATGCGTGGCCGCCCCGCTGGCGAGCACTCGCCTTCCCGTGGCGATCGGCGTCACCGCGCCCGCGGTACGGTTCACGGCGGCCGACGCCGAAAAGGCGGCCGCGAGGTTGCTGGAGGTGACCCGCGAGCTCGCCACCGGCCCCATCCCCGAGCAACGCACCGGCGCTCCCACGCCCGCGTGAGCGAGGCGCCACTGCCGCTATGCTCCGCGTCGCGCCGCGGTCCGCACGTGAGCACAGCGTGGCGCAGTTCTATCGTGCTGCCATGAACGGTCCCGAACGGAAGAAGTACAACCCGGAGAACAAGACCGGGTACGAATACGTGCTGCTCGCCGATCACCTCGCCGGCCTCATCGAGAAGGGTGAATGGCCCGTCGGCAGCCGCATTCCCGGTGAACGCGCGCTGTCGGAGGAATACGGCGTCGCCCTGGACCCCGTCCGCAAGGCCACGCGAATCCTGCGGGAACGCGGGCTGGTGCAGACATTGAAGTCCAAGGGAACGTTCGTCTCCCCACGCGACTGAGGTCTCGGCGAACGCACGAGCCCGAGAAAGCGAGCGGTCGCACCACACGCGGCGCCCCGAGCCGGGTCTGCCACGCGTCCGGTGTGTCGACCACAGGCGGCTCGGTCACGCCGTGCCGTTCCTCCCGCCGACGCACCGTCGGTTCACGCCGCGGGCCTCGCCGTGCCCGCGCAGCTCCCACGCCGGTCGGCCATCGTGCTCGCCACATTCCGCCACGCTCGGGACACCAATGACGTACCGTGCGGTAACACCACTGGGCGTCTCGCACGGCTCCGACGCTTTCGACTTCTTGTTCCGCCCCCTTCCCGTGTTACCGGCTTAAGGCCTGAGGCGGTAACATCGCCGACATGCCGTTCCCAAGGACCGAGGCGCCGGGCGAGTTGCACAAGCTGGAGCAGCTCTGCAACTCCGCACGGCTGCTCTACACCGAGGACGCGCTGATCACGGCCGCGAGCGCCTCCGCGTGGTTACGAGCGATCGGCGTGGACGCCGGTGAGCTCAACCGCAAGGAACACGAGCTTTTGGTGAAACTGCGGGAGACTGTTCGGGATCACCTCGACGGTCAGGAACGAACGTCCGAACTCAACAAGCTCGCCAAGCTGCTACTGGCACCACCTCGGTGGTCGTCACGGGGGGAACCGGTCCTGCCCCCCAGGAAGACCGGTCCGCTCGACGTCTATCTCGGCGAGTGCATCGCCTTGGTCTTCACGTCCGGACTGACCGGGGAGTTGGAACGACTCAAGGTCTGCCGCAACCGCGACTGCCGATGGGTGTTCTACGACCGCTCCCCCGCGCAGAACAGCATCTGGTGCAGCATGGACGTCTGCGGCGCGCGGCAGAAGATGCGGACCTACCGCTCCCGCCACGCTCGGTGAACGACGAAGGGCCTCTCACGAGAACGCGGCCGAGGGCGCCGTGGCCGCCAGCACCGCCTCGCCGAAGTCCCGGCACACCGGCAGTTCCCGATCGAGGTTCGTGATCCGCACCAGCCGCAGGATCACGGAGGGACATACCAATGCCCAGCGCACGCGGAACCGTTCGGCGAGGGCGGACGTGTGCACCAGCACCGACAGCCCGGCGGCACCGAAGAACGTGGTGTCGCTCAGGTCTACAACGAGCGCCCGCGCACCGGGCAGGGCGGCTTCCACCCGCCGTCGCAGTATCGGCGCGCCGAGCAGATCGACCTCGCCGATGACCCGCACCACCACCAGCCCGACCACCGGCCGGTCGACTCGCACCTCGACGTCGTCCTTCGTGCACACCATCCGGTCGCCGCCTTCCGTCCGAAAGGATTCCCCCGGCGCGGCTGGGTCACAACCACCGTCTCAGACCGTACGCCCGGCACTGTTGGTGTCGCAAGCACAACGATCTGCGAACACAGCCGGTAACAAGGCTGGACAAACGTCCACAATGGAGGAACAATCACCCACCCGCCCGGTCACTCTCCCTAGCTCGCACGTGCGACGCCCTCGGCGACCCGAAAGATCCCACGCGAGGTCATTCCGTAGAGTGACGACACCGTGAGCTGACCAGCGTCGATCGTCACCGCCCGCGAGCACCGACCGGGGTCCCGAAACGGTGTCGGGCGTGTCAATCCCCCTCGCCCGACCAGCCGTTACGGGGGTGTGGCCCCTTCGGCGACTGGGTAGCCCCGCTGCCGTGACCCCTGACGAGCAATCCCGCCTGGAGGCGCACGAACAAGCGGGAGGCTCAAGCGGATACGAGGATCTCGCCCCCCTCTTCAAGACATTGGCCGCACTGGAGCCGGACGACCCGCGAAGGACGGCCATTCGAGAGGAGATCATCACCCGCTGCCTCCCTCTCGCCGAACACATCGCCCGGCGTTTCGTCGGCCGCGGTGAGCCACGGGACGATCTGGTGCAGGTCGCCAGGCTCGGGCTGCTCAACGCCATCGATCGCTTCGACGCCTCGCGGGGTACGGAGTTCGTCGCCTTCGCCGTACCCACGATCATGGGCGAGGTCAGGCGTCACTTCCGCGACTCCAGTTGGGCGGTCCGTGTCCCCAGAAGACTGAAGGAACTGCACCTGTCGTTGAGTCAGGCGAGCGGCAAACTGGCCCAACGGCTCGGTCGGGCCCCGACACCGAGCGAACTCGCCGCCGAACTCGATCTGTCCCCCGAGGACGTCTGGGACGGACTGCTCGCCGGCAACGCCTACCAGTCGGTCTCGATGGACGCTGCCTACGACGACGAGGGCACGCTGCCGTTGGCGGAGACCGTGGGGGAGGACGACGTGCAACTGGAGAACGTCGAGTTCCACGAGTCGCTCCAACCCCTGCTCGCGAGCCTGCCCGAGCGCGAACGACGGGTCCTCATCCTGCGCTTTTTCGGCAACATGACCCAGACCCAGATCGCCGAGCGCGTGGGCATCTCCCAAATGCACGTGTCCCGGCTCCTGGCGCGCACGTTGGAGTTCCTCCGCAGCAGACTCACCGAGTGAGCCGACGGGGCTCCGCCGTTTGGTGCCACCACCGGTGGGGTAAGCCGCAGCCGAGCCGCGCAAGGCACGTGTTCGCGACGATCGGGACGGGGTGGCATGCACAGCGAGATCACGCTCATCGTCGACGGCGAACGCCACCGGCTGTCGGTCGACACCCGTGTCACACTCCTCGACGCGCTGCGCGACCGGCTCGGAATCACGGCACCGAAGAAGGGCTGTGATCACGGCCAGTGCGGTTCGTGCACCGTCCTCCGGGACGGGCGAAGGGTCACCACCTGCCTGACGCTCGCCGTCGCGGCGGACGGGTCCACGATCACCACGAGCGACGGCCTGCGCGGCGACGACGGCGCTCCTCACCCGCTGCACCGGGCCTTCCTCGACCACGACGCCCTCCAGTGCGGGTACTGCACTCCGGGGCAGATCTGTTCGGCTGCGGGGATGCTGGCCGAGGTGCGGGCCGGGTGGCCGAGTTCGGTGACCCCTCCCACCGCGGTCACTCCCACCCTCGACGCCGACGAGATCCGGGAACGCATGAGTGGGAACCTGTGCCGCTGCGGTGCGTACCAGGGCATCGTCGCGGCCGTCGAGGCGGTGGCCGAGGCGGAGGGCCTGACGGCCACGGACGACGAATGGCGGGGCGCGACGTCGTGATCCCCTTCGACTACGAGCGGGCCACCGACGCCGAGACCGCCGTCGCGGCGGTGACGGGCAACCGCAGGGCCGCCTACCTCGCGGGCGGCACGAACCTCGTCGACCACATGAAGCTCGGCATCGCCGCCCCCGAGGTGCTCGTCGACATCACGGCCCTGCCGCTCGGGGACGTCGAGGAGCTGCCCGACGGCGGGCTACGGCTCGGCGCCGGGGCCCTCAACAGCGAGGTCGCCGCCCACCCACTGGTTCGCCGCCGCTACCCGGTGCTCTCGCAGGCCCTGCTCACCGGGGCGTCCGGACAACTGCGCAACCTCGCCACCGTGGGGGGCAACCTGTTGCAACGCACCCGCTGCGTGTACTTCCAGGACGTCACGACCCCCTGCAACAAACGGTCGCCGGGCGAGGGGTGCTCGGCACTCGACGGCTACACGCGCTACCACGCGGTGCTCGGCGCGTCCCCCCACTGCGTGGCCGTGCATCCGTCGGACATGGCCGTGGCGCTCGCCGCGCTCGACGCCGTCGTACGGGTCCGCACCGCGGACGGCGAGCGCGCGATACCGGTCGCCGAGCTGCACCGCCTGCCCGGCGAACACCCCGAGCGGGACACGGTGCTCGAACACGGCGAGCTGATCACCGCCGTGGACCTGCCCCCGCTGCGGTCCGCGCGGCGTTCCCGGTACGCCAAGGCACGCGACCGCGCGTCGTTCGCCTTCGCCCTGGTGTCCGTGGCGGCGGTCCTCGACATCTCCGGTGGGGTGGTGCGGGACGTCCGCGTCGCGTTCGGGGGCCTGGCGCACAAACCGTGGCGCGCGACGGCGGCCGAACGGGCGTTACGGGGTGCCCGTGCGACGTCCGAGGCCTTCCACGCGGCGGCCGAGGCCGAACTCGCCGACGCGAGACCGTTGCGGGACAACGCGTTCAAGATCACTCTGGCGCGTTCGATGTTCGTCTCCGTGTTGCGGGAACTGGCGCGGGAGGAAAGCCCATGAGCGAGTCACTGCACCCTCGGGCCATGGGGACCGCTCGCGAGCGCGTCGACGGGTGGGCGAAGGTGACGGGTACGGCTCCGTACGCCTACGAACACCGGGTCCCCGACCCCGCGTACCTGCACCCCGTGCAGTCGACGGTCGCGAGGGGACGGGTCACCGAGGTGGACGCGAGAGCCGCCACCGCGCTCGACGGGGTGCTCACGGTGCTCACGCCATTCAACGCTCCCCGGCTGCGGCGCGACGACGACCCGGAGCTCGCGGTGCTGCAGTCCGACGAGGTGTGGTTCCGAGGGCAGCTCGTCGCGGCGGTGGTGGCCGAGACACCGGAGATCGCCCGCCAGGCCGCCGACCTCGTCCGAGTCGCCTACGAGGTCCGGCCGCACGACGTCACGCTGTCCGCCGATCGCGCCGACCTCTACAAACCCGATGTGGTGAACCCGAAACATCCCACCGACACCCTCACCGGCGACCCGGACACGGCCTTCGCGTCCGCCAGCAGGGCGGTGGACGCCACTTACACCACGGCGATGTACCACAACAACCCGATGGAGCCCCACACCACCGTGGCGCTCTGGCACGGCGGGAACGCCTCTCCCGCGCTCACCCTGTACGACTCCACGCAGGGCGTGCACCCCCTACGGGACGCCGTGGCGGCGCTGTTCGAGCTCTCGCCCGACCGAATCCGGGTCGTGTCGCCGTACGTCGGCGGAGGGTTCGGGTCGAAGGGCATGCCGCACGCGCACGTGGCCCTCACGGCGCTGGCCGCCACCCGAGTCGAGGGACGAGCGGTGAAGTTCGCGGTGACCCGACAGCAGATGTTCTCGTTCGTCGGATACCGCACGCCCACCATCCAGCGAATGCGGTTGGCCGCCGACGCCGACGGCAGGCTCACCGGCATCAGCAACGACGTCGTCGAGCTGACCTCGCGCTACAAGGAGTTCGCCGAGCAGACCGGGCTACCGACCCGGACGATGTACGCCGCCCCTCACCGGCGCACCACCCACCGGCTGGCGGCGCTCGACCTCTCGGTGCCGTCGTGGATGCGCGCGCCCGGCGAGTGTCCCGGCATGTTCGCCCCCGAGGTCGCGATGGACGAACTCGCCGAGGCCTGCGGCCTCGACCCCATCGAGTTACGCATCCGCAACGAACCGGAACGGGACCCCGAGAGCGGGATGCCGTACTCGACGCGCAACTTCGTGGCCTGCCTCACCGAGGGGGCGCGGTGGTTCGGTTGGGACTCCCGCCCGCGCCTGCCCCGTTCGACCCTCGACGGCGACTGGTGGGTGGGCACCGGAGTGGCCGGGTCCACCTACCCGGTGCTGCGGAGGCCCGGCTCGGCATGGGCGTCGGTGCGCTACCGGGCCGACGCCGATCGGGGCCGCTACGAGGTGTCGATCGGAGCGGCCGACCTGGGCACCGGAGCGTGGACGGTGCTGACCCAGATCGCGGCCGACGCGCTCGACGTCTCCCCCGACGACATCGAGGTACGCATCGGTGACAGCGATCTCCCGCGCGCCCCCGTGGCGGGCGGGTCGTCGGGCACCACGAACTGGGGTTCGACCGTCGTGGCGGCGGCCCGCCGGTTCCGCGACAAGTACGGGTTCACTCCCACCGACGGTGACGAGTTCGCCGCCACCATGCCCGACGACGGCCATGCCGAGCGGTTCGCCATGGCCGCCTACGGTGCGCAGTTCGCCGAGGTGCGGGTCAACGTCTACACCGGCGAGATCCGCGTGCCGAGACTGCTCGGGGTCTTCGCCGTCGGCCGGGTGATCAACCCGCGTACGGCCCGGTCCCAGCTCGTCGGTGGCATGACGATGGGGCTGTCGATGGCCCTGCACGAGACCAGCGTGCTCGACGAACGCCTCGGTTTCGTGGTCAACCACGACCTCGCGGAGTACCACATCGCGACGTGCGCCGACGTGCCCTCGGTGGAAGCGCGGTGGATCGCCGAGGAGGACCCGTACCCGAATCCCATGGGCAGCAAGGGGATCGGCGAGATCGGCATCGTGGGCACGGCCGCCGCGATCGCCAACGCCGTGTACCACGCCACCGGGATACGGGTCCGCGACCTGCCCATCACGAACGACAAGGTGTTCGAACCCGCCCTGGTTGTGTGAGGAGTGATCGGTGAACCAGCCACGACAGAGCCAACACCCGCCCGGTGACACCGGCAGCATGGCCCCGCGACCGCGCGACGAGATGCGCGACTGGGTGGGCCGCGACCTGCTTCGCGACCGCAAGGCCCTCGTCACGGGCGGTGACTCCGGCATCGGTCGCGCCGTCGCCGTGGCGTTCGCGAAGGAAGGCGCCGACGTCGCCATCGCCTACCTCACCGAGCACGACGACGCCGAACACACCGCGAAACTGGTGCGGGAGCAGGGCCGTCGTTGCCTGCTGCTGCCGGGAGACCTGGCCGACAGGGCCCACTGCGAACGGGTGGTCGCCGACACCGTACGCGAGTTCGGCGGCCTCGACCTGCTGGTGAACAACGTCGCGACCCAGCAGGAGCACGAGTCCTTCGACGAGATCGACGACGAGGAGTGGCTGCGTACCTTCGACGTGAACGTCCACTCCTACTTCCGCGTGACCGCGGCGGCACTGCGGCACATGCCCGAGGGCAGCGCGATCATCAACAGCGGGTCCGTCAACGGCTTGCGCGGCAACAAGAAGCTCATCGACTACTCGGCCACCAAGGGCGCCGTGCACGCGTGGACGTTCGCGATGGCCCAGTCGCTGATACCGAGGGGCATCCGGGTCAACTGCGTCGCTCCGGGGCCCGTGTGGACTCCGCTGATTCCCGCCACGATGTCCGCCGAGCACGTCGAACAGTTCGGGCAGCAGGCGCCCATGGGCCGAGCCGCCGACCCGGACGAACTCGCCCCGTCGTACGTCTTCCTCGCCGCGAACCAGATGTCGTCGTACTACACCGGTGAGGTCCTGGCCGCGCTCGGTGGCGAGACGACTCCGGGCTGAAAACGATGCCCGAGCGACCACCGAGGAGGTGCCACATGGACGCGGGGATCGACCAACTGTGGGAGGAGTTCCACCGGGTCGTCAACATGTCGTCGCGGGAGCTCTCCGAATGGCTGCGGACTCGTTCGGCCACGGCGGAGGACGAGGAGCTGCCCGACCGAGCCGGGCCACAGTTGGGCAGGCGAGTGCTGGAGATCCTCGGCAAACGCAAGAGCGATCTCGGCACCGACGACGTGGAGGTGATGCGGCGGGTCGTCGATCGCGTGCACGGACAGCGGCGGGGCGATCTCGAACCCACCGCCGGGGACGTCCACTGGCGCCACCGGCTGATGACGATTGGTCACGACCCCCTGAAACCCGCCCCGTGAGCCGGGCATCCTCTGCCCGCGGGCCGAAGCGTTGTGCTCGCCCCGGCACGCGCCTACCGTGGCAACCATGAGGCCACGCGTGCTGGTCACGGGTATTGGCACCATCCTGCGTGGGGACGAGGGCTTCGCCCCGGAAGTGGTCCAGCGACTGGCGGAGCAGCAACTACCCGCGTGGGTACAACTCGCCGACCACGGCATCGGTTCGGGTCGGCTCGACTGCGACCTGCTCGGCGGCTACGACACCACCGTGCTGGTGGACGGTTCGCCCCGCGGTGGGGCTCCCGGACAGTTACGGGTCACCGACCTGGATCTCACCGGCACCCCCGAGCCCCTCTCCGCCCCGGGCCCCCACGGCCTCACCCCGGCGACCGCGCTCCCCCTCCTGCGGCTGCTCGGCGGCGACGCCTCCCGGCTGGTCGTCGTCAGTTGCGAACCGCGAACCACCACGGGCGTGGGGCTCAGCCCCGAGGTGAAAAGCGCGGTACCCCGAGCGGTCGGGCTCATCACCGAACTGGTGTGGGGCGGTCCCGCCGAGCCGCCGTCGACACCGGCGGACCACCGGCTCCAACCCGTGAGCGAATGACGCGGTAACCCGATAGCCGTTCGACTACCCGGGTTTCTCGTCATGCCGAGTGGTCGAACGGCTACTAGCGTGAAAGGAATGATCGGGTTACCCGACGCGATCACCGCGTGTCTGTTCGACCTCGACGGCGTACTGACCAGTACCGCCGCCGTGCACATGCGCGCCTGGAAGCGGACCTTCGACGAGTTCTTGCAGGAGCGCGACCCCGACGCGGCTCCGTTCGACGAGCAGGACTACGTCACCTACGTCGACGGTCGCTCCCGACTCGACGGTGTCCGCGCCTTCCTGGCGTCCAGGGGCATCAAGCTTCCGGAGGGCCGGGAGGACGACGACGTCGACGCCGAGACCGTGCACGGCATCGGCAACCGCAAGAACCGCCTGCTGCTGCGGTTGATCTCCGACGGTGTCACCCCGTATCCGGGCTCGGTCCGCTACCTCGACGCCGCCCGCGCGCACGGACTCGCCATCGGCGTGGTCACGTCGTCGGCCAACGGCGCGACGGTGCTGGACGCCGCCGGACTCACCGACTACGTGCGGGCCCGTGTCGACGGAAACACCATCCGCGAGCGGGGCCTGCGTGGGAAGCCCGCTCCCGACTCGTTCCTCGCGTGCGCCGCCGAGCTCGGGGTTCGCCCCTCCGCGGCGGCGGTGTTCGAAGACGCGCAGGCCGGGGTACGTGCCGGTCGGGACGGTGGCTTCGGCTACGTGGTCGGTGTCAATCGCGCCGCCCCCGAAGCGCACGCCGACCAGGAGAAGGCCTTGCGGGAGCAGGGCGCCGACGTCGTCGTCGACGACCTCGCCGATCTGCTGGAGGAGAACGCGTGACGAACAACGGGCCGGTGCCGGAACGCGGATACATCCTCTCGCCGTGGGAGCTGCGGTGGCAGGGGCTCGACGTGGACGAGCTGCAGCGCACCGAATCGACGTTCGCCCTGTCCAACGGACACATCGGGATGCGGGGCACCTTGGAGGAGGCCGAGCCCCGCGGCCTGCCGGGCACCTACCTCAACGGCTTCTACGAGGAACACGGACTGCCCTACGCCGAGGCCGGCTACGGCTACCCGGAAGCGGGGCAGACGGTGGTCAACGTCACCGACGGCAAGGTCATCCGCCTGCTGGTGGAGGACGAGCCGCTCGACATGCGCTACGGCCAGGCCACCAACCACTACCGGGTACTCGACTTCCGGTCGGGCACCCTGCGGCGGGAGACCGAGTGGACCTCGCCCACGGGCCGTCGCGTCCGGGTCCGCACCGAACGACTCGTGTCGTTCACCCAGCGGGCGGTCGCCGCCATCCGTTACGAGGTCGAACCGCTCGACGGGCGGATTCAACTGGTCGCCCAGTCCGATCTGCTCACCAACGAACCGATCGAATCGGAGTCGGGCGACCCTCGGGTGGCCGCCGCGTTGGAGGCTCCCCTGGTGGGCGAGTACGCCAAAGCCGAGGACTTCCGCGCCGTGCTCGTCCACCGGACCAAACGCTCGGGCCTGCGGATGGCCGCCGCCATGGACCACCAGATCGAGCCCTGTCGCGGACTACGCACCCACCTGGAGTGCGAGGAGGACCTGGCTCGGCTGACCATCGCCGTGGACGTGCCGATGGGAAGCACCCTGCGGTTCACCAAGTACCTCGCCTACGGCTGGTCGGCCCAGCGCTCCATCCCGGCGCTGCGGGCCCAGGTGGACGCGGCTCTCGCCGGCGCGCTCCAAACCGGCTGGGAAGGCCTGCTACGGGAACAACGAGAATTCCTCGACAACTTCTGGGCGAGCGCGGACGTGCAGCTCGACGGCGATCCCGAACTGCAACAAGCCATCCGGTTCGCCCTGTTCCACGTGCTTCAGGCCGGGGCCCGTGGTGAGAGCCGTGCGATCCCCGGCAAGGGGCTCACCGGACCGGGCTACGACGGACACGCCTTCTGGGACACCGAGACGTTCGTGCTGCAGTTGTTGACCTACACGCTCCCCGACGCCGCCAGGGACGCGCTCCGATGGAGACACTCCACCTTGGACAAGGCGAAGGAACGAGCGGCGCAGCTCGGGCTCCGAGGGGCCGCGTTCCCCTGGCGGTCGATCAACGGTGCCGAGTGCTCGGCGTACTGGCCCGCGGGTACGGCGGCGTTCCACGTCAACGCCGACATCGCCGACGCCGTGCTGCGCTACCTGAACGCCACCCACGACACCGAGTTCGAACGCGAATGCGGCACCGAACTGCTCACCGAGACCGCGCGACTGTGGATCTCGCTCGGTCACCACGACCCTCACGGCGGCTTCCGCATCGACGGGGTCACCGGTCCCGACGAGTACTCCGCCGTCGTGGACAACAACGTCTACACCAATCTGATGGCGCAGCGGAATCTGCGCGGCGCGGCCGACTCCTGCGAACGGCAACCCGACATCGCCGAGGCCCTCGGCGTCGATCACATCGAGGTCGCGGGATGGCGCGAGGCAGCGCGAAAGATGCGGATTCCCTACGACGAATTGCTGGGGGTGCACCCGCAGTCGGAGAGGTTCACCGAGCATGCCAAATGGGACTTCGCGAACACCCCGCCCGACCGCTATCCGCTGTTGTTGAACTACCCCTACTTCGACCTCTATCGAAAACAGGTCGTCAAACAGGCCGATCTCGTGCTGGCCATGCACCTGCGCGGTGATGCGTTCTCCCTGGAACAGAAACGCCGTAACTTCGCGTACTACGAGGCGTTGACCGTGCGGGACTCCTCGCTGTCGGCCGCCACCCAGGCGGTGATCGCCGCCGAGTGCGGCCATCTGGAGCTGGCCTACGACTACTTCGCCGAAGCCGTCCTCACCGACCTGCACGACCTGCACCACAACGTCCGGAACGGGTTGCACATGGCGGCGCTGGCGGGATCGTGGCTGGCGATCGTGGCCGGTTTCGGCGGCATGCGCGACTACGACGGCGAGTTGAGCTTCAAACCCCGGCTGCCTCCGATACCTCGCCGTATCTCCTTCCGCATGTGTTTCCGCGGCAACCAGTTCTCCGTGGAGATCCAACGGGACTTCGCTCGTTACTGGCTCACGGACGGCACTCCGTTCACCATCACCCACTACGACATCCCGGTGACGGTGTCCACGGAGCCCGTCACGATGCCGATCCCTCCGGCCGAGCCGCAGGAGCGTCCCTCCCAGCCCGCGTGGCGCGCACCGATGAGGCGGGCCGTCCGGTCCGAGCCGGTGGCCCCGGTGGAGTCCCCGAGTCCGGCCGCTACCGCTCCTCCCGCGTAGGCGGGCGGTCAGCCGGGCGGCTCGATCGGACCCGCGTCGGGTGTCACCTCGTCGTCGGGCCGTACCTCGTCCCGGTTCGGGGGCTCGGGAACGTCGCGGGAGGGCACTCCGCCGAGGTCCCGCTTACCCCGCTTCGGGGTGGGCTCGGGGCCGGAGTCCGGCGGCTCCGGTTCGGTCCCACCGGGGACGTGCTCATCCGGTCGCATCGGCCTCACTCTCCCCACCCTTCCTCGCTCAGGCGGCGTTGACCCGCCCTCCGGGTCGTTCCCGGAGGGCGTCCGGGTTCTCCATCAGCGCCAACAACACCCCGTGGGTGGTGGACCAGGGGCAGATCACCGCGGGACCGCCGAACACGGTGAGCAGGGCCTCGGCGACCACGGCGCCCGCCAGCGACTGCCGGGCCCTGGGCCTGGAGATGCCCGGAAGTTCGGCACGCCGCGACGGCGGCAGGGCCGCCAGCCGGGGGATCACCCTCCGAACGTCTTCGAGATGCAGCTCCCTGGTCTTCACAGCGCCCTTGCGACGCCGCCCCGCCAGGACGGCCAGCTGGCGCAGCATCTTCGAGCAGCCCACGGTGCCGAACTCGCGCAGCCGCGCCTCGTCCTCGCCGAGCGCCTCGCGGATCTCCTCGATGGCGTGGTTGCGCAGCGCCTCGATGGTGTCCTCCGAGGGGCGGTCGGTGTCGAGCCGCCAGGCCCGCGTGGTCTCCCGAGCCCCGAGGGGCAGCGACCGGGCGAAGTCGGCGTGCATCCCGCGACCGGCCGCCAGTTCGAGCGTGCCGCCGCCGATGTCGAGGACCGACAGGGGGCCGACACCGACCCCGAACCAGGCACGCGCGGCCCGGTAGGACAGGCGAGCCTCGTCGGTGCCGCTGAGGAACCGCAGGCTCCGTCCGGTGTCGGACTCAACCCGTGAGATCACCTCGTTCGCGTTACGGGCGTCCCGGATCGACGACGTCGCGAGGCAGAACACGTCCTCGATGCCGTGTTGCCGCGCCACCTCACCGGCCACGCGGACGGCGGAGACGACCGCCTCCACCCCTTCGGCGCGCAACCGCCCCGAGGCGTCGAGCGCCCGGTCGAGGCGGAGCCGGGTCTTGTGGCTCACCACGGGTTCCAACAGGGACCCGCCGCGGTCCACCGCCAGCAGCCGCGCACTGAAGCACCCCACGTCGAGCACGGCCACCGTGCCCCTTGTCGTCACAGTCGTCCACCCTTTCGTCGGTCACCGGCCGAACCACCAGAATTCCCATCTCCGGCGAGGGATTACAGGCGTATAACCCGAATAGGTGACATTCAATCCGCGTCGTCGCTTTTCGGTAACAATGTTTCGACGCGAACGATCTCACTTCCGGAGGGATTAATCGCAGAAGGGGGCGATCGGTGATCCGAAATCGCGCGGCGGAACCGGGGAACCACTGTCCATGTTCACGCCCCTGAACGCCCGACCGCCCGAACTGCGCCAGGCCGCGGTGGTGACCGCCGCCGTGATGCTCGTCGCCGCGACCGCGGTCATCACGATCCTGACCCGCCCGGAGACCGACATCGACCCGACGCCGACATTGCCCCTGGGCACGGAGAACTGGGCCTCTCGCACCATCACCGCCGAGAAGGCACCACCCGCCCGAGACGCCCTGCCCGCGTCCTCCCCGATACGGGTCGAGATTCCCTCGCTCGACGTCGATGTCGAGACGGTCGTCAGCCTCGATCGCACCCCGGCGGGAGTGATCGAAATACCCGGACACGCCACCGCCGTGGGCTGGTTGGCCTCCGAACCCACTCCCGGCGAGCCCGGCGCTTCCGTCCTTCTCGGACACGCGTCCTTCGCCTACGAACGCGGCAGCTTCTACTCCCTGCACCTGCTTCGGCCGGGAGACACCGTACGGATCACCCGCACCGACGGCACGGTCGCCGTGTTCACGGTCTACCGCGTGGAGGAGGTGCCCGAGAAGTACGCGCTGGACTACGCCCTCCGCGCCACCGACGAACCCGAACTGCGGCTGCTGACCACCTCAAGCGAGCTCGATCCCCCGGCCGACAGCACGGCGGTGGTCGTGTCGGCTCGACTCACCGCGGCGCTCGACAAGGACTGAACCGGCCCGCTCAGCCTTTCCGGCGACGCACCCACGTCCGCACGACGTCCTCCAGCACGGTCATCGGCAGGGCTCCCCCACCGAGCACGAGATCGTGGAAGTCGCGGATGTCGAACCGCTCCCCCAACGTCTGCTCCGCCTCGGAACGGAGGCGCTGGATCTCCAATCGGCCCACCATGTACGACAACGCCTGTCCCGGATAGGCGATGTAACGGTCGACCTCGGCGACGATCTCCACCTGAGCCATGGGCGTGTTGCGTTCGAGGAAGTCGATCGCCTGCTGCCTGGTCCAGCCCTTCGCGTGCAGCCCGGTGTCGACCACCAGCCGACCGGCACGCATCGAATCCGTGCTGAGCATCCCGAGCCGGGCGATGTCGTCGGAGTAGAGCCCCATCTCGTCCGCCAGCCGCTCGGAGTAGAGCCCCCAGCCCTCGGTGTAGGCGTTGACGTCGCTGATCCTCCGCAGCAACGGCAGGTCGGTGAGGTTCATCGCCGTGCTGAGCTGGAAGTGGTGGCCCGGAATCGCCTCGTGGAACGCAGTCACCTCCGCCGTGTGCCGGAACCGCTCGGTCACCCGGTGCGTGTTCGCGAAGTACGTGCCGGGACGTGTCCCGTCGACGGAGGGCTGGAGGTAGTACGCGGCAGCGGCTCCCGGAGCCTCCGCCGCCGGAACCGGTTCGACCACCCACGGCTGCGGTGGAATGCGGCCGAACCACTTCGGCGCCTCCCGTTCCGCACGAGTGATGGCGGCTCGCGCGGTGTCGAGCAGCTCCTCGGCGCTGTTCCACCGCAGCGCCGGGTCGGTCCGCAACCTCGCGAAGATCTCGCCGAGGTCACCGGTGCCGAAGACCCGCCGACCGACCTCCGCGTACTCCTCCGCCAGCCGGGCGATGCAGTCGAGGCCGGTGGCGTGCAACTCCTCGGGGTCGCGATCCGTCGTCGTGTGGACCCGCGCCAGCGCCGCGTACACGGCATCGCCGTCGGGAAGATGGCACACCCCCGGACGGTCCTGCGGCCTCCCGTGGTCCAGCAGTTCCGACCGCAGCACGTCTCGGTAACGGGCGAACGCGGGCCGCACCACGTCGGCCAGCAGCCGCTGGCGGCGGTCGGCGAACTCCGCGTCCGGCGCTTCCTGCCGACGAAGCGGGTCGTCGTCCGGAGCGGCGAGATACCGATCGAGGTGTTCGGCCGCGGCCCGGACCAGGTGTGCGACGGGCGTGCGTCCCGCGGCGATCCCCTCCCGGTGGCGTTCGGCCACCTGCTCCAGGTACGTCGGAATGGCCGCGAGTCGTTCGAGGTGGGCCCGACCCTGCGCGGAGTCGGCGATCCCCACCATGGGCAGGACCGTGAGCAGGTTCGAGGCGGGGCCCACGAAGAAGTCGGTGATCGTGAACTCGACCAGCCGGCTGTCGAGCCGCTCAAGACGCGACCGGGCCTGACTGATGATCACCTCACGGGTCACCCGATCCGCGTCGGACAGCCCCTCGACGTCGAGGGCCCGCGCGCGGGCCAGAAGACGCTCCAACGCGGCCTTGTGCCGCGCCTCCGCGTCGGCCGTCACGTCCCCCAAGCCCGTCCGAGTCGAGTCGATCCCCGTGACCACGGGCCACAGGGGCTCGATGTCGAAGAACAGGTCGACGCACTCATCGGCGAGGTTGCTCACGGTCGTGGGCGTCATGGACGCAGCTTACCGGCCGACTAGGCTCGTGATCGTGACCTGGACCGACCCTGTCGACGCACGCCTGCTCACCGCTTTGGCGGAAGTGGGCAAGATGGCCGTACACGAGCTCGCCGCGAAAGTGGGGATGGACCCACGCGACGTCGCCTATCGCCTCGTCGGCCTGTCAGCACAGGGCCTTCCGTTGCTCGTCGGGGTGGAAAGCGACCCGGCCGGCCTGCGAGCCGCGCTCGCGGCGGGCTCTCCCCAACCTCACGTGCAGCACCCCGGCACGAACCAGCTCGCCGGACCTCCGAGCGGTCCCTATCCCGCCCAGAGCACCCCCAGCGGCCCCCACCAGGTGCACGGCACGCCCAGCGGGGTCTACCACGTGCAGGGCACGCCCAGTGGACCGCACCACGTGCAGGGCACCCCCAGCGGGGCCTACCAGGTGCCCGGCACGCCGTCGGGCTCGTTCCCCGCGAGCGGAGGACACACCGCGCAGGGCACTCCCAGTGGGGCCTATCAGGTGCAGGGCACTCCCAGCGGAACGTATGCCGTCCACGGCACGCCCAGCGGGGCTCACCAGGTGCACGGCACCCCCAGCGGAACGTATCCGGGGGCACCCGCACCCGGACCGGCACCTCACCCGGCACCGCAACAGCAGGCCCCGCAACAGCAACCGACTCCGCTACCGCCGCCGGACCCGGTCATGAGCACCTGGGGGCCGCCGCAGAGCGCCCTGTGGGCGCGGGGAGACCAACCCCCCACGACGGGCGGCGCGCCGCCCGTGCCCAACACCCCCAAGCAGGGCCGCCCCGGCGACGTGTTGAACACCGTGGGGCTGGAGGGCGAGCAGCTGGCGGTGCAGTTGCTCGAAGTCCAGGACCCGGCCGACTACCTGTTCTCGGCGGCCGGTTACTCCCTGGAGGAGGGCGAGCGCGCGATCGTCGTCCACACCGAGATCACCAACAAGGGCACGATCCCATTCGCCTCCCTGCCGGACAACTACCTCGAACTACTCACCGCCGACGGCACCGCGATCGCCAAGGCACCGGTGTCGCTCACGTCGCGACCACCCCACAAGATCGGTGTCCGGCCGGGTGAGACGAGTGGCGGCCACACGGTGTACGTCGTGAACGAGTCGGTGCGGATCACCGCCGTGCGGTGGAGCCCCCGACCGGAGCCCGACGAACGCAGCCTCACCTGGTCGCTGGAGGACTGACACGGCCTTCGCCGCCCGCGCACCGACCCCGGGACACCGACCACGCCGCGGTGGCCGGGATCAGGACTCGGCGCGCAGGATGTCGAGGGCGCTCGCGAGGTCGGCCGGATACTCACTGGTGAATTCGACCCACCGGCCGTCGGCGGGGTGGGCGAAGCCCAGTGTCCGCGCGTGCAGCCACTGCCGGCTCAGCCCGAGCTTGCGGGCGAGCACGGGATCGGCGCCGTAGGTGAGGTCACCGACACACGGGTGACGCATCGCGGAGAAGTGGACGCGGATCTGGTGGGTGCGCCCCGTCTCCAACCGGACGTCCACCAGGGACGCGGCGCGAAAGGCCTCGGTCACCTCGTAGTGCGTCACCGACGGCCGCCCTCCCGCCACGACCGCGAACTTGTAGTCGTGTCGCGGATGACGGTCGATGGGCGCGTCGATCGTGCCTCGGGTCGGGTCCGGATGCCCCTGCACGAGCGCGTGGTAGCCCTTCTTCACGGTGCGTTCCTTGAACGCCCGCTTCAGCACCGAGTACGCGTGCTCGCTCTTGGCGACCACCATCACGCCCGTCGTGCCCGCGTCGAGCCGGTGCACCACCCCCTGGCGTTCGGCGGCCCCGGAGGTGGAGATCCGCAGTCCCGCCGCGGCCAGACCGCCGACCACGGTCGGCCCCGTCCAGCCGGGGCTGGGGTGAACGGCGACCCCCACGGGCTTGTCCACCACCACGATGTCGTCGTCCTCGTGGAGGATGTGCAGCCCCTCGACGGGTTCGGCGACGACCTCCACCGGCGCGGCCGGCTCGGGCAGGGTCACCTCCAGCAACCCGCCCGCGACGAGCCGATCCGACTTGCCCGCCGGCTTGCCGTCGAGCAGGACCTCGCCCGAAGCCGCGAGCTCGGCGACGACGGTTCGCGACAGCCCCAACAGCTTGGCGAGCCCCGCGTCGACCCGCATCCCGTCCAGCCCGTCCGGCACGGGCAACATGCGACTGCTCACGCCTCCGGCCGCTCCTCGTCCTCGGTGTCCGACTCCTCGTTCTCCTTCGCCCGCCGTCCCCGTGGGATCACGGTCCCGTCGTAGTCCCGCCCCAACAGGGTGAGCAGCACGATGAGGACCGCGCCGATCGTGATGGCCGAATCCGCCGCGTTGAACACGGGAAAGAACTCGCCGTTCGGCCCGAACACCGAGATGAAGTCCACCACGTGTCCCTGGAACACGGCGGGCGCCCGGAAGATTCGGTCGGTGAGGTTACCGAGCGCCCCGGCGAGCACGAGCCCGAGCCCGATCGCCCATCCCGTTGAACGGAGACGACGCGCGAACCACACGATACCGACCACGACGGCCACGGCGATGACCGTGAGGAGCCACGTCCCTCCGATGTCCATGCCGAACGCCGCGTACGGGTTCCGCAGCAGCTGGAGGTACACCGCGCCCCCCAGCAGCCGGACCGGCTCCTCACCCTCCAGGGTCTCCGTGACGACCACCTTGGTCACCACGTCGACGGCGTAGGCGAGCACCGCGACGAGGATCAGCACCCCCACCGTGCGCCGCCGACTCGGGGCGGTCCGCCGCGGCTCCTCGGTATCCGAGGGGTCAGGTTGTTGCTCGGTGTTCACCGGTTCATTGTCCACGTCGCCCGTCGGCTCCGGTCACGCAGCCGTCCCGGACGACGGTCGGCCCTCCGCGACGGCCTCAATCCCCGGTCTCCCCCCTCCACCGCGCGATGGGTCCCGCCCTGCCGACGGCGCGCAGCCTGCGCTCGGTGGCGTTGCGGGCGGCCTCGGTGGTGACGACGAGGAGCTGGTCGTCCTCCTGCAGCCGGGTCGTCGACTCCGGGGTGAAGCCCGTGCCGCGACGCACCACCAGGCTCACGCTCGCCCCTCGTGGCAGCCGCAACTCGGCCAGGTACACGCCGTGCAACCGGGACCCCTTCGGGATCCGCACCTGGAGCAGCACCGCGCCGAGCTCGTCCAGCGGCGCCGCATCGATGCCGACCTCCCGAGGCTCCGCGAGGGAGGCCACCCCGAGTGCCTTGGCCAACGGCGTCATGAACGCCGTCTGCAGCAGCGTGTACACGATGACGATCACGAACACGGCGTCCACCAACAACTGCGCACCCGGAAGGTCCGCGGCGAGCGGAATGGTCGCGAGCACGATCGGCACCGCCCCTCGCAGCCCCGCCCACGACAAGAACACCTGCTCCCGCCAGGGGACCCGGAACGGCGTCGTGGACAGCACCACGGCGAGCGGCCGCGCGACCAGCACGGCCACGAGCCCCGCCACCAGACCGGGAACGACGGCGTCGGGCAGCCTGCTCGGTGAGGAGAACAACCCCAGCAGCACGAACACCCCGATCTGCGCTATCCAGCCCAGCCCCTCCGCGAACGACAGGGTGTTGGACCGGTGGGGCAGCCGGGAGTTTCCCAGGACGAGACCGGCCAGGAAGGTCGCGAGCAGCCCGGAGGCGTTCGCCAACTGCGCGCCCGAGTACGCGAGCACGCACATCGCCACGGTCGCCAGCGGATAGAGCCCGGTGGCCGGCAGCGCGATCCGGCGCAACAGCCATCCGCCCGCCACCCCGAAGGCCAGCCCGACCACCGCTCCGATCCCGAGCTGGTAGAGCAGTCGCAGCGGCAGGTTCCAGTCCACGGAGACGCCGGCGGTCAGCAACACCACCGCGATGTAGCTCGGCGCGTCGTTGAGCCCCGACTCCAACTCCACGACACCGGACAGCCGTCGTCCGATGCCCGAGGAACGCAGCACCGAGAACACGGCCGCCGCGTCGGTGGACGACAACACGGCGCCCCACAGCAGCGCCGTCCGCCATTCGAGGTCCAACAGCCAGTGCAGGGCCGCCCCGGTGACCACGACCGTCACCACGACGGCCACCACCGACAACACGATGCTGGGACCGAGCCCCGGCCGCACGGCCGACCACTGGGTGGTCAGCCCGCCCTCGACCAGAATCATCACCAGCGCCGCGATGCCGAGGCTCTGCATGACGGTGGCGTTCTCGAACTGAACGCCGAGGCCGGCCTCCCCGAGCAGGACACCGATGCCCAAGTAGATCAACAGCGACGGGACACCGAGCCGGATGGAGAACCGAACGGCGAACACCGAGGCGAGCAGAACGATCGCACCCGCGCCGAGCACGACGGGCAGATCGTTCATGGCACCTCGCTCAGCCTGGGCCGTGTGCCTCCACACGGGACTCCAACAGCTCGGCGACCCGCTCCGCGACGCCCTCCACGTCCGGGAACTCCACGAGCTTGTCGCGGGACCGCTGTCCCCTCACGACGGTCACGTCGCGTGCCCGCAGTCCGAACGCGGCGGCCAGCACCCGGCACACCGCGGTGTTCGCCTTGCCGTCGACGGCGGGCGCCCGGACGGAGACCACGAGGGCCTCCCCGAGCGCCCCGTCCCATCGTCCGCCGACACCGTCACGCTTCGCTCCGGCCTTCACCCGGACGGCGACCCGCATGGCGGCGCTGTCAGGCGTTCGTGGTCACCGAGACGGTGACCCGCGCGCCATCGCCGACCGTGCCCGAGAACCCCTCCGCCACGGGGGCGAACCGCACGGCCGTGGCCAGGGTCTCGGAGGCGAGGAACGCCTCGTGTTCCTTCGCGGCGGCCGTGACCTCCTCCGGCGCGTCGACGGTGAGGGTGATCCGGTCGGACACGGCCAGCCCCGCGTCGCGCCGCGCCTGCTGCACCACGCGCACCAGGTCACGGGCCACACCCTCGCGCGCCAGGTCGTCGGTCACCTCGGTGTCGAGCAGCACCAGGCCGGTGCCACCCGGCAGCTCGGCCGCCGCGCCGGAGTCCTTGGCCACGAGACGCCGCTCGTACTCGCCCTCACGGAGCTCGATCCCGGCGGCCACCACGGTGCCGTCGGCGGTGGTGGTCCAATCGCCCGCCTTCACGGCCTTGATGACCTTCTGCACGTCCCGGCCCAGCCTCGGCCCCGCGACCCGCGCGTTGACCGCGACCTCGAACCCGCCGTAGGCGGCCACGTCGGTGGTGAACTCGACCGCCTTGACGTTGACCTCGTCACGGATGATGTCGGCGAACGGCCGCAACGTGTCGGCGTGCTCCGTCGCCACGAGTAGCTTCGCCAGCGGCAACCGGACTCGCAGCTTGTTCGCCTTGCGCAGCGACAACGCCGACGAGCACACCTGCCGCACGTGGTCCATGGCCGTCACCAACGCGGGGTCGGCGGGAAGCTCGTCCACCAGCGGCCAGTCGGTGAGGTGCACCGACCGTCCTCCGGTCAACCCGCGCCACACCACCTCGGTGGTCAACGGCAGCAGCGGAGCGAGCGTGCGGCACACCACCTCCAGCACGGTGTGCAGCGTGTCGATGGCGTCGCGGTCGCCCTCCCAGAACCGGTCCCGCGAACGACGCACGTACCAGTTGGTCAGCACTTCCAGGAAGTCCCGCACCGTGGAGCACGCGCCCGCGATGTCGTAGTCGTCGAGGGCGTTGCCGACGTCGGTGACCAGCTCGTGGGTCTTCGCGAGCAGGTAGCGGTCGAGCACGTGCCGCGAATCCGTTCGCACCGTGCCCGAGACGCCTTCCGCGCCGGCGTACAGCGCCAGGAAGTAGTACGAGTTCCACAGCGGCAGCACGGCCTGGCGCACGGAGTCGCGGATGCCCTTGTCGGTGACGATCAGGTTGCCGCCGCGCAGGATCGGGCTCGACATGAGGTACCAGCGCATGGCGTCGGAGCCGTCACGCTCGAACACCTCGTTGACGTCCGGGTAGTTCCGCAACGACTTCGACATCTTCTGGCCGTCGGAGCCGAGGACGATGCCGTGCGACACGCACGTGCGGAACGCCGGACGGTCGAACAACGCCGTCGCCAACACGTGCAGGGTGTAGAACCAGCCGCGCGTCTGCCCGATGTACTCGACGATGAAGTCGCCGGGGTAGTGGTGCTCGAACCACTCGGCGTTCTCGAACGGGTAGTGCACCTGCGCGTAGGGCATCGACCCGGAGTCGAACCACACGTCCAGCACGTCCGGCACCCGGCGCATGGTCGACTTGCCGGTCGGGTCGTCGGGGTTCGGTCGGGTCAGGGCATCGATGTGCGGCCGGTGCAGGTCGGTGGGCCGCACCCCGAAGTCGCGCTCCAACTCGTCGAGCGAGCCGTAGACGTCCACGCGCGGGTAGTTGGGGTCGTCCGACACCCACACCGGGATCGGCGTCCCCCAGTACCGGTTGCGTGAGATCGACCAGTCGCGGGCGTTCTCCAGCCACTTGCCGAACTGACCGTCCTTGACGTGTTCGGGGTACCACGTGATCTGCTGGTTCAGCTCGACCATGCGGTCCTTGAACTTCGTCACCGCCACGAACCACGACGAGACGGCGCGGTAGATGAGCGGGTTCCGGCACCGCCAGCAGTGCGGGTACGAGTGCTCGTAGGTCTCGTGGCGCAGCAGGATCGCACCCTGCTTGCCCGCCGCGCCCGTGCCGTTCTTCAGGTCCCGGATGATGTTGGCGTTCGCGTCGAAGACGTTCTGGCCCTCGTAGTCCGGCACCTGCGAGTCGAAACGCCCCTTCGAGTCCACCGGCGTGACCGGCGTGATGCCCGCGGCGTCGGTGACGGCCTTGTCCTCCTCACCGTAGGCGGGCGCGATGTGGACGATGCCGGTGCCGTCGTCGGTGGTCACGTAGTCCGCGGCCAGCACGCGGTGCGCGTTCTCATGGCCCACGAAGTACGGGAACGGCGGCGCGTACCGGGTGCCGAGCAGGTCGGTGCCCTTGTACCGGGCCACCACCTCGGGCTCCTCCCCGAGTTCCCTGGCGTAGGCGGCCACCCGCGCCTCGGCCAGCACGAACCGCTTGCCGTCGTCCGTGCGCACCACCACGTAGTCGACCTCGGGGTGGACCGCCGTGGCGAGGTTCGACGGAAGCGTCCACGGGGTCGTGGTCCAGATCAGCAGGTAGGCGCCGTTGAGCTCGGCGAGCGCACCGTCGTTGCCCTCGACCCGGTAGCCGACGGTGACGGCCGGGTCCTGCCTGCGCTTGTAGACATCGTCGTCCATCCGCAGCTCGTGGTTCGACAACGGCGTCTCGTCGCGCCAGCAGTACGGCAGGACTCGGTACCCCTCGTACACCAGGCCCTTGTCCCACAGCCGCTTGAACGCCCAGATCACCGACTCCATGTAGGTGATGTCGAGCGTCTTGTAGTCGTTGTCGAAGTCCACCCAGCGGGCCTGGCGGGTGACGTAGTCCCGCCACTCCTTCGTGTACCGCAGCACCGAGTCCCGGCACGCCTGGTTGAACTCGGCGATGCCCATGTCGTCGATCTGCGACTTGTCGGTGATCCCGAGCTGGCGTTCGGCCTCCAGCTCGGCGGGCAGCCCGTGGGTGTCCCAACCGAATCGGCGCTCGACGCGCTTGCCGCGCATAGTCTGGTAGCGCGGGATGATGTCCTTGACGTAACCCGTGAGCAGGTGACCGTAGTGCGGCAGACCGTTGGCGAAGGGCGGGCCGTCGTAGAAGACGTACTCGTTGCTGCCGTTGGTACCGGCCTCACGAGCCTCGACGGTCGCGGCGAAGGTCCGGTCGGCCTCCCAGTAGGCCAGGACCTCCTTCTCCAACGCGGGAAACGACGGTTGGGCAGGAACCCGGTCGGCGGGCTGGTCGCCGAAGGACGCCTTCGGATACATCTGCGGTGTGCTCCTCCGCGGTCTTCGCTGTCTCGCTCAGGGCCGTGCTGCCATCGGGTTCGACGGCCTGCTCGGGGACGAGACGGCGTCCGGTGACGCACGTACCCGCGGTACCACCCCGCTTGCCCGCGCCGGTCACGAAGCGCGGACCACTCGTTTCGACGGCTGTGACGGGCCGGTCCCGTCCGGTTCTACTGAGACCCCGCGGCGTCGCCGCGGACGTCCGTTCTTCCGGAAGCTCCCCGGTGATGGCCGGATCGACGCCTGTGCCGTATAGCGTAGCCGGGCCCGTCGGGACGTCGGCCGGGGACCCGTCCTCGTGACGAGAGCCCCTAGGCGGTGTTCCGGCGCGGCACGCGACGCCGCCTGTGGGACGCCGCCAGCTTCGCGTCGGGGCCGCAGAGGCCACACGGCGTGAACCCGAGATCCCGTGCCTCCTTCACCGCCAACGGGATCGTGGCCCGCGTACCGAGCCAGGCGCAGTGACCGAGGTGGTAGCGCGGATACTCGTCCACCACCAGGACCTCTGCCTCCAGCTGGGACACGAGCAGCGCGTCGTCGCCCGAGGTCTCCTCCTCGGGCGGGTCGACGTCCGCCCCGGCGAGTTCGCCCGACGACGCCAGCAGCGCCGTGCGGGGCGCGGTGTCCGTGAGAAGGTCGACCCCGTTCGCCGCGACCGGTTCCCTCGCCGGAACCTTCCGCTCCTGGTCCGGCTCCGGGGCGCTCGCCACGAACGTCGGACGACCCGACTCCCGACTCTCCCCGGCTCCCGCCGTCACGTCGTCGGTGGCCCCGGTACCGGACCCACCGGAGGCGGCGTCGGCGAGTCCGTCGGCCGCGGAGTCGGACCCGTCGCCCGCGGCCGCGGGCGGCTCGGACTTCTCCGAGGACGACTTCTCCGAGGACTCGGTGGCGTCGGCGTGCGCGCCCTCGGTCTCACGGTCCCCGGCACCCACGGCGGCCCGGTCCCCGTCGGCGGTGTCCCGAGACTCCACCGACGCTCCCGCCGAGTTGCGCGGCCGCCGCCGAACGCGGTCGACGAGGAGCAACACCCCGGCGAGAGCGGACGTACCGATCGACACCCAGGCCCACAGCGAGCTGGCCGTGACGAGTGCCGCCACCACCAGCCCCAGGGCCACCAGCACCAGAAGGAGGACGATGTAGAGCACGGTGAATTACAGCACATTTCCCGGTGTCACGGCCGGGTGACCTGCCATGACGCCCGCGCGAGTGAACTCAGCCGGCTTCCGCGCGCGGACCGAACGAGTAGCTCTGTCCGCTGCTGCTCGACTGGCTCGAACTGCTGCCGGACGAGGACGCCGAGGCGGGTGCCGCCGAGCCCCTGTCGTCCAACTCGCGCAGTTGAGATTCCAGGAAGCCACGCAGCCGGGTCCGGTACTCGCGCTCTATCGTGCGCAGTTCCTCGATCTTCTTGTTGAGCGCGGTCTTCTCGGTGTTGAGGTTGTTCAGTGTCTCGGTGTACTTGCGCTGAGCCTCGCGATCCAGGTTGGTCGCCTTCTCACGCGCCTGCCGCTCCAGGGTCTCCGCCCTGGTACGCGCCTCGTTCAGCATGGTCTCGGCGCGGGTCCGCGCGTCGTTGACCATCGAGTCGGCCTTCGCCCGCGCGTCCGACAGCAGCTGCTCGGACTTGGCGCGCGCCTCGGCGAGCATGGTGTCCGACTCGGTCTTGGCCTCGGCGGTGAGCCGGTCGGCCATCTCCTGCGCGAGACCGAGCACCTTCGCGGCCTGGACGTTCGGCTCTCCGCTGTCGGCCATCAGGCCCGTGGCCTGCGTCTGCTCCATCGGCGACGCGGGCGGCGGCACGGGAGCCAGCCGGCGCGAGGAGGCGTCGTCGTGGGCTGCGTGAGCCTTGACGGATTCCAGCTCGCTACGAGTTGATTCCAACTCGGCATCGAGCTGTTCGACCTGCTGCCGCAGCTCGTTATTGTCCTCAATCAACCGGGCAAGTTCGGTCTCGACGAGGTCGAGGAAAGCGTCCACCTCGTCCTCGTTGTAGCCCCGCTTGCCGATTGGAGGCTTGCTGAACGCGACGTTATGCACGTCAGCAGGAGTCAACGACATCAGATCACCTCACGCACTCCATGGCCTGCCGTTCCACCCGGGTTCCCCGCTACCCGGGCAGCGCCAGCTGCATCAGTATGAACACAACCAACAGCAGCACCATAATCGATAGGTCTAGTCCCACGCCGCCGATCCGTACGACAGGAATAATCCGCCGCACGAGCCGAACCGGTGGGTCGGTCACTGTGTAGATGGTCTCGAGCGCGACCGCAACCCCTCCGGCGGGACGCCAGTCACGGGCGAAGGCACGCACGAACTCCACCACGATACGCGCCGTGAGCAGAAGCCAGAACGCGAACAGCAGCCAGTACAGAATCATGCGGACAGCGACCACGAGCACCACTCTGCCACACGTCACGTGTGAGATCAGTGGCGGAGGAACAACCCCCCTTCGGCGATTCGCCTGCGGTCTTCCGCCGTCACGTCCACATCCGGCGGTGAGAGCAGGAACACCTTGTTCGTGACCTTGTCCATAGAACCCCGGAGGGCGAAGGCCAGACCGGCCGCGAAGTCCACCAACCGCTTGGCGTCGGCGTTCTCCATCTCCGTCAGGTTCATGATCACGGGAGCACCGTCACGGTACGCCTCACCGATCTCCCGCGCTTCCGCGTAGCTGGTGGGGTGCAACGTGATGATGCGGCTCAACGGGTCACGTGCCGCGGTGCTCGACGGCTCCGCCGAGGCGGAACTCATCGGACGCACCCGCGCGACGGGCTCCGGCTGCCGGTCCATGGCCAGCGACCCGTGCACGGCGGGCTCTCCACGCGACGACGTCCGGCGGGTGCGGGCGGAGGACGCCTCGGCGCTCTCGAACTCGTCCATGACCCGGTAACGTGGCCGCGACCTGCGCGGGGTGTCCTTGTACCCGGACTCGTCGTAGGCCCCGTAGTCGTCCGCTTGATAGTCGCGCCGGTAGTCCTCGTCGAAGTCGTACTCCTCGTCCTCGGCAGGGACCATCCCGAAGTAGGCCTTCAGCTTCTGCAGCGCGCTCATGGCTCTCCCTCACCCTCCACGGTCTACTCGTGCGGTCCAACACACGGGCCGGGCCGTCTTGGATGCCGCTCGGGTGGACCTTGTCAGGGCGAGGCTAAACCTCGTCTCCCGAGCAACGCGGTTCCGACACGCACGCACGTCGAGCCGTACGCGATCGCCGTCTCCAGATCGCCGCTCATGCCCGCCGAGATCTCCGTCGCATCCGGATGATCTTTTCGCAGCATCTCGGCGACGGAGGCTAGCCGCTCGAAGGCCCATTCGGGATCCACTCCGAGCGGCGCCACGGCCATAACCCCGCGTAAGTGGAGATAATCACTCTTTTGGACTATCGCCTCGGCCAGTTCCCTAAGCTGATCAACAGGGCAGCCGCCGCGCGACGGATCGTCGTCCAGGCTGGCCTGGACGAGCACGTCGAGCGGCCGATCCCGCTCCCCGGCCTCCAGTGCCGCCCGCACCCCTTTGGTGAGCGCGTCGGCCAGTCGGAGGGAGTCCACAGACTGCACCTCCGCGGCCCAGCGCGCCACCGAACGCGCCTTGTTGCGCTGCAACCGGCCGACCATGTGCCACCGCACGTCGGCTTCGGGGCGCAGCTTCGCGACCTCGGTGACCTTCGCCGACGCCTCCTGGTCCCGGTTCTCCCCGAGGTGACGTACCCCGAGGTCCACCAACGTGGCGGCATCGGCCGCGGGGAACGTCTTCGTCACGGCGATCATGCGGACCTCGTCGGGCGACCGGTCCGCCCGACGACACGCGGCCGCGATGCGCTCGGTCACCTCCCGAAGCGCCGTCGCGAGTTCCTCGTAACGCTGGTTGTTCACTGCTCCATCCACGTGACGGCCGCGATCCTTCCCGTTGGGGCGCTCCTGCGATGACTGAACAGGGTCTCGTCCTCCATCGTGCACCGCGGGTCCACCCCGATCTTGCCCACTCCGAGGTCCGCCAGCTGCCTCCACAGCCCGGCTCGCAGGTCGAGGGCCGGGGTGCCCTTCCGGCTGCGGCACCTGCTGCCCGGCAGATGGGCCTCCACGTCGTCGGCCATCGCCTGCGGCACCTCGTAGCACTCACCGCACACGGCGGGACCGAGCAGCGCCTCGATACGGTCCGGGCGCGCTCCCCTGGCGACCATGACCTCGACGGCGGCCGGGACCACGCCGACCCGCGCGCCGATCCTTCCCGCGTGCACGGCCGCCACGACACCCGCCTCGGGATCACCGAGCAACACCGGCACGCAGTCGGCGACCAAGACCACGAGCGCCAACCCCGGACGCGTGGTGACGAGCGCGTCGGTGGCCTCCGCGGGCCCCGACTCGGTGCCGTCGACGACCGTGACGGTGCGCCCGTGTACCTGCTCCATCCAGGCGAGCCGGTCCTCGGCGAGCCCCAGTTCGGCGGCCAGCCGACGTCGGTTGGCCGCCACGGCCTCCGGGTCGTCGCCCACGTGATCGCCCAGGTTGAAGGAGTCGTACGGCGGCTTCGACCGTCCTCCCGCCCTGGTGGTCACCACTCGCCGAATGCGCACCGCGTTCAACCCTTTCGCCCGTTTTCTCGCTTAATCGACGTCCGCGAGCTTAGCGACGCGGCGCGGCGACTCAGCGGCGCATGAAGGGGGGAACGTCGACGTCGTCGTCCGACGGGTCGTCGTTGACCGGGAACGACCGCCCGGAGAGGTTGCCCTGGGTGCGGTGCACCGACGGCGACGGGGAGGACGAGGGCACCGAGTAGCCACGCGTGGTCCCCGTCGTGGGCAGCGAACCGGACTGGCTCCCCTGCCCGGCGGGAGGAGGCGTCCGCCTCGCCACCGGCGGGGTGGGGTTGTTGGCCTCGCCGTGCGGGGTGCGAGCGGCCCCGTCACGCTGCTCACGGGCGCCGGCTCCGCTCCCGGACGACGCGCTTCCCTTCTCGGAACCGGTGCCCGACCCGCGCGTGCCGAACGTGTCGGGAGGATCGAGCTTCTTGTGCGTCGGCGCGCCCGCGTCGAACCCGGCGGCGATGACCGTGACCCGCACCTCGTCACCGAGCGAGTCGTCGATGATCGTCCCGAAGATGATGTTGGCGTCGGGGTGAGCGGACTCCTGGACCAACGAGGCGGCCTCGTTGATCTCGAAGAGACCGAGGTCGGAGCCTCCGGCGATGGACAGCAGCGCTCCGTGGGCGCCGTCCATCGACGCCTCCAGCAGCGGGGAGTTGATGGCCTTCTCGGCGGCCTGCACCGCGCGCCCCTCGCCCCTCGCCGAACCGATACCCATGAGGGCGCTGCCCGCGCCCGACATCACGCTCTTGACGTCGGCGAAGTCGAGGTTGATGAGGCCCGGCGTCGTGATGAGGTCGGTGATGCCCTGGACACCGGACAGCAACACCTCGTCGGCCGAGCGGAAAGCGTCCATGAGGGACACACCGATGTCCCCGAGCTGCAGCAGTCGGTCGTTCGGAATGACGATCAAGGTGTCGCACTCGTTGCGCAGAGCCTGGATGCCGTCCTCCGCCTGCCGAGCCCTGCGCTTGCCCTCGAAGGAGAACGGCCGAGTGACGACGCCGATGGTGAGCGCCCCCAGCTTGCGCGCGATCTGCGCGACCACGGGAGCCCCACCGGTGCCGGTCCCACCGCCTTCACCCGCGGTGACGAACACCATGTCGGCGCCCTTGAGAACCTCTTCGATCTCCTCGCGATGGTCCTCCGCGGCCTTCTGTCCGACCTCGGGGGAGGCTCCCGCACCGAGGCCCCGCGTGAGCTCGCGGCCGATGTCCAGCTTGACGTCCGCATCGGACATCAGCAGAGCCTGCGCGTCGGTGTTCACCGCGATGAACTCCACGCCTTTCAGGCCGACCTCGATCATGCGGTTCACGGCGTTCACGCCGCCGCCGCCGATTCCGACGACCTTGATCACCGCGAGGTAATTGTGCGGGGGCGTCATCGGGTTGCCTTCCTGATCGTGGTGGTGCTGTCGTGCGTCGGCGCTGGATCGTCGACGAGTACCGGCTAATCCGCCAAACCCTGAACCTGAACTTGAGGTTTAGAGTTATGTCAACTACCAACGTTGCTGACGGACCGTATGCAGACTGCAGCCAGGAATCCAGCAGCCACGCGGCGTGTCGCGAACGTCTTTCGCCACACTGGGTTTCATTCCGGTCGCTCCTCGGGCGGAACACCGCTCGAGGAGCACGAAATGCCGAGGTAACCGGCGTGCAACACCCGATCCCCTCGATCAGGTGAGCCGGGCCGAAGCGGACGCCCACCGTGGCACGCGAACGGGTGCCTCCGCGTCGCGAACGCGGGCCTCGGCGCGTTCGTGTGCGGGGACTGACCGTGGCGGGCCCGCCACGGTCAGGACACGGTGGGCAGCTCCGGGCTCGACACGTCGTACACGGTGCCCTCGCGCGTCAGGAGCACCTTGAGAACCTCGGCCTTGGCCCTGTTCTGGTGCGCGTCACCCCACCGCACGATGCGGTCGTCGGTGAAGTCGAACTCGACGTCGCCGGGGGTGGTGGCCCTGGCGGCGACGACCTGGTCCGCCAGCTCCGCAGGCAGGGAGGAGAGCACCCTCGTGACGGCTCTCGTCGCCTCGTCGGCGGGGCCGGGGGCGAGCAGTTCCAACCTCGGCAGTCCCTCGGGGGGCTCGCTCACCCGCTTGTACGGCACCCCACCGGAGTCGACGAGCCGTATCCCCTCGCCACCTTCGTGGTAGGCGACGGGCTTGCGCTCTGTCACGGTGATCGTCAGCGTCGACGGCCACGACCGGGTCACCTCCGCCGTCGCGATGTCGGGCAACCCGCTGACACGCGCGGCGACCTCGGCGGTGTCCACACGCAGCAGAGGGTGTTCCTCCGGCACGTCAGCCGCCGCCCGGACCGCGTCGGCGGACACCGTGCGGGTGCCCACCACCTCGATCGCGCGCACCCCGAGGAACGGCGTGAACCACAACAGATAGCCCAGCGCCACGACCGTGACGAGGCTCAGCAGGGCGATACGGCGACGTTGTACCACCCGGCGGTGGGAGGCCCCGCCCTTGCCCCGCCGTGCCTTCGCCCGCCCGCGTCGGGCGGGCGGCCGCCGCGTCCCGGCGCCACGGACGGCCGAGCGCGACGCCCGCCCCGTCCGGGAAGGGCTGGGGGTGCGTTGTCTCGTGGTGGCCACGCCCGTCGCCACCTCAGCGGTCGCGGCGGTCCAGCTCGGCGAGCAGCTCGGGGCCGAGCTGGGTGACGTCCCCGGCTCCCATCGTCACCACGAGGTCACCGGGCTTGGCCAGGTCGGCGACCAGGTTGACGGCCCGGTCGAACGCCGGCTCGTAGTGCACCCCGGCGCCGGTGATGCGCGAGGCCACCAACTCACCGGTGACGCCGGGTTCGGGGTCTTCCCGCGCCCCGTAGACGTCCAGCACCACGACCTCGTCGGCCAGCCCCAGCGCCTCCGCGAACTCCCCCGCGAACGCCTTGGTCCGCGAATACAGGTGCGGCTGGAAGACCACCACGACCTTGCCCGCGCCCGCGGTCTGCCGCACCGCCTTCAACTGCGCGGCGACCTCGGTGGGGTGGTGCGCGTAGTCGTCGTACACCCGGACGTCGGCGGCGCGTCCCTTGAACTCGAACCGCCGTCGCACCCCACCGAAGGCCGCGAGTCCCTCGATCAGAGCGTCGAGATCGGCGCCGAGTTCCAGGCCGGCCAGCAGGGCTCCCACGGCGTTGAACGCCATGTGCTCGCCGGGCACCGCGACCTTCACCTGCAGTTGTTCACCGCCGAGCACGACCTGCACGGTGCCCCCGTCCTCGCCGGGGTGGTACTCCAACACCATGGCGTCGGACTCCCCGGACGCCGAGCGACCGTAGCGCCGTACCCGGACCCCGAGCTCCTCCGCGCGGTCGCCCAACGCGGCCGCCGCCGAATCGTCGGCGCACACGATGAGCACGCCGCCCGGTTCGATCCGGCGCACGAAGTCCGCGAACACCGCGTGGTAGGCGTCGGCCGTCCCGTGGTGGTCGAGGTGGTCCGGCTCGATGTTCGTGACGACGGCCACCGACGGCGAGTACGTCAAAAACGACCCGTCGCTCTCGTCGGCCTCGGCCACGAAGATCCCGCCCTCACCGTGGTGGGCGTTGGCCCCGGACTCGTTGAGATCCCCGCCGATGGCGAACGACGGGTCGAGCCTGCAGTGCTGCAACGCCACGGTGAGCATCGACGTGGTGGAGGTCTTGCCGTGCGTGCCCGCGATGCACGCCACCCGGTGTCCCTCCATCAACGCCGCGAGCGCCTCTGCCCGGTGCAGCACCGGAATGCCGCGTTCCCGCGCCGCGGCGAACTCGGGGTTGGTCTTCCTGATCGCGGTGGAGACGATCACGGCGGACGGCGTGTCGTCGAAGACGTCGAGGTTCTCCGGCTTCTGCCCCACCTCGATGCGCGCGCCCTGAGCACGCAGGGTGAGGAACGCCCTGGAGTCCTTCGCGTCCGAACCCGACACGCGGGCGCCCCTCGCGAGCAGGATGCGGGCGATCCCGCTCATCCCCGCCCCACCGATGCCGATCAGATGCGGGCGTCGCAGGAGCTCGGGCAGGTTGCGTTCCCCGAGTGTCTCAGTCATGGCCCCAGCCTTCCCCCTCATGGAGCGCGCCGCTCACCGGCGCCTCCCCTCAGCCTGTTCCAGCACCATCGCCGCGAGAACTTCGTCGGCCTCCTTGTGACCCAGCCCGACCGCCGCCGCGCTCATGCGCGCCAGCCGTTCCGGGTCGGTCACCAGAGGTACCACGAGTTCGGCCACCTTGTCGCTCGTCAGCTCCTGATCGGGCACCAACAACGCCGCCCCCGCGTCCACCGCGGGCCGGGCGTTGAGCGCCTGCTCGCCGTTGCCGTGGGGCAGCGGCACGAACACCGCGGGGAGGCCGACGGCCGACACCTCGGCCACCGTCATCGCCCCCGAGCGGCAGAGGACGAGGTCGGCCGCCGCGTAGGCGAGGTCCATTCGTTCCAGGTACGGCACCGGGACGTACGGGGGGCGGCCGGGGAACTCCTGCACCGCGAGCGTGTTCTTGGGGCCGTGGGCGTGCAGCACGGACACCCCGGCGTCGGCGAAGTGCTTGGCCGCCTGCGACACGGCGTTGTTGATCGAGCGCGCCCCCTGGGAACCGCCGAACACCAGCAGCGCGGGAGCGTCGGGATCGAGCCCGAAGTGCCGTCGCGCCTCGGCACGCAGGCTCTTGCGGTCCAGCGCCGTGATGGACCGCCGCAACGGGATGCCCACCACCTCCGCGCCGGGCAGCGACGTGCCGGGCACCGCGGCCACGACCCGCGCGGCGAACCGGGCGCCGACCTTGTTCGCCAACCCCGCGTGCTGGTTGGCCTCGTGCACCACGATCGGCACGCGACCGCGCGCGGCGAGATAGGCGGGCAGCGACACGTAGCCGCCGAAGCCCACGACGACGTCGGCGTTGACCCGGTCGAGCACCTGCCGGGTGCGGCGCACGGAGTCGGCCACCTTCACCGGAAGTTTCAACAGGTCCAAGGTGGGTTTGCGCGGCATGGGCACCGGGGGGATCAGCTCCAGCTCGTAGCCCCGCTCGGGCACGAGCCGGGTCTCCAGGCCACGTGCGGTGCCCAACGCGACCACGCGCGCATCCGGCCGCAGCCGCATCACCGCGTCGGCGAGCGCCATCGCGGGCTCGATGTGCCCCGCTGTTCCACCGCCCGCCACCACGACGGTCGGCGCGGGCTTGGCTCGCTCCGGCGAGCCCTCGGCTCGGGAACCTTCCACCGTGTCGCCCACCTGCGACTGTGCACGCGACGCGTCAGCGTCGCCGGGCCTTGCCTCGGTCACGTCCGTCCTTCTCCAGTGTCTCCCGCACGCCGCGCCGCCCGCGGCGCGCTCACGCCTTCCCGCGGAGCACGGCGACCGCCTCGGTCCCGTTCGGCCGGACGCCGCTCACCGGCGCCCCCTCCTCGGTACCGTCGTCCGCCTCACCGTCGCGCGGGAGGTCGTGCGGCGACCGTACTCCGGTGCCGCCCGCCTCCGTTCCCCCGCCACGGCCCGACCGGTCCGGTTCGCGCGTCGGGCCGGGCGGCCCGTCCGGCCCGCGCCCACGCGGTTGCCACCGCGACGCCGCGCGGGTGGCCGGTACGGCTCCGGCGCGGGCAGTCGCATCAGGCGTCCGAACTTACCGGGTCCCTGGGTCCGGAGCGCCGCCACCGCCTCGGGCTCGTGCCGGGCGCAGTTGGCCAGCAACCCGAACAACAGCATGGTGACGACCAGCGACGTTCCGCCGTAGGAGATCATGGGCAGCGTCACGCCGGTGACGGGGAGCAGGCCCACGACGTAACCGATGTTCACCGCGGCCTGTGACACGACCCATGTCGTGAGCGTGCCCGCGACGATCCGGATCCACGGGTCGAGGTTGCGCATGGCGATCCGGAGGCCGACGAAACCCAGTAGGCCGAACAGCGCGAGCACCACCAGGCACCCGACGAAGCCCAGCTCCTCGCCGATCAACGCGAAGATGAAGTCGTGTTGGACATTCGGCAGGTACATCCACTTGGACTGCCCCTGGCCGAGGCCCTTGCCGAACAACCCGCCGTCGGCCAGCGCGTACAGCGCCTGGCTCGCCTGCCATCCCACGCCGAGCGGGTCGGCCTCCGGGTCGAGGAACGCCGTCACTCGTTCGAGCCGATACGGCGCCGCGAGGGCCAGGACCACCGCCCCGGCCACGGCACTGGCCAAAACGATCGCGAACAACCGCTTCGGAGCACCCGCGAACCACAGCAGCGCCAACAGCACCACGGCGAGCGTGATGGTGCCGCCGAGGTCGGGCTGGGCCATGACCAAGGCGAACATCAGCAGCGCCGCGGGCACGACCGGCACCAGCAGGTGCCGCCACTGGTGCAGCACCTCGTACTTCACCACCAGGACGTGCGCGCCCCACAACGCCAGGCCCACCTTGGCGAGTTCGACGGGTTGCAGCGACACCGGGCCCACCACGAACCAGCCCTGGGAGCCGTTGCTGTACGTCCCCAACGGGGTCAGCACGAGCGCCAACAGCCCGAGGCACACCACCATGATCGTGGGCGACAGCGCCCGGATGCGCGGCAGCGGGATCCGCACCCCCAGCCAGAACGCCACGGCACCCACGCCCATGAACATCAGGTGTTTCTGGAACTGCGCGTAGACGCTGCTGTCGCTGCCGGGGCTGTACGAGGTGACGGAGGAGGCGGACAGCACCATCACGACGCCGAGCGCCCCGAGCGTGCCGCACAACGCGAGGATGAGGTGGAAGTCGGCGAGCGGCCGGGAGAGCCATGCCGTCAACGGCGTGTTCGGCACGACGGTGCGCCGGTCGGAACGCGCCCTGGGCGAACGCTCGGGAAAGCGCTGCCGGACCCGCCGGCGGCGGATCGTCGCACGCGGCTCGTTGCGGTCGGCGCCCACCGCCGTCACCGCGACAGCTCGCCGACCGCCGCCGCGAACGCCTCGCCACGCTCGGCGTAGTCGCGGAACATGTCCAGCGACGCCGCAGCGGGCGCGAGAAGCACCGCATCACCCGGACGCGCCATCTCACGCGCCGCCTTCACCGCCGCAGTCATGGGCTCATCGTCGCCCGAACCGACGCGCCTGACGAGGACATCCGGGGCGTGTCGCGCCAGAGCCTCGGCGAAGCTGTCGGCGTCGGCCCCGAGCAGCACCACCCCTCGCAGCCGATCGGCCACGGCCGCGACCAGCTCGTCCACGGACGCGCCCTTGAGAAGCCCGCCCGCGATCCACACCACGCTGCGATGCGCCAGCAACGACCCGGCGGCGGCGTGAGGGTTGGTGGCCTTCGAGTCGTCGACGTAGCGGACGCCGTCGAGTTCGGCGATCTCCACGGACCGGTGCGCGCCGGGCCGGAAGGTGCGCAGCCCCTCGACCACCGCCTCGGAACTCACCCCGATCGAGCGCACCAGCGCGGCCGCCGCCAACGCGTTGGCCACGTTGTGCGGACCACTGGGGCGAACGTCGGCCAGAGTGCCCAGCTCGTCGGCCGTGTGGACGGGATCGGCCACGAACGCGCGGTCGACGAGCAGGTCCTCCACCACGCCGAGCTGTCCGGGACGCGGAGTGTCCAAGGTGAACCCCACGCGCCGCGCGTCGTCGGACGCGTGCGCGTCGGCCAGCGTCTTCGACCACTGGTCGTTCAGGTTCGCCACCACCGTGGCCGAGCCCCGGTGAATGGTGCCCTTGGCCTCGGCGTACTCGGTGAAGCCGCCGTGCCAGTCGAGGTGGTCCTCGGCGACGTTGAGGACCACGGAGGCGGCGGGCGCCACCGTGCTCGACCAGTGCAACTGGAAGCTCGACAACTCCACGGCCAGTGTCGAGTGCCCGGCGAGCACCGCGTCGAGCACCGCGAAGCCGACGTTGCCGCACGCCACGGCGTCGATCCCGGCCGCCCGCAGCATCGACTCGACCATGCCGACCGTGGTCGTCTTGCCGTTGGTTCCCGTCACCGCGAGCCACGTCGGCGGGTTCGGGCGCTCCCGCGCGATCCGCCACGCGAGCTCCACGTCTCCGATGACCTCGATGCCCGACGCGGCCGCCGAGGTCAGCAGCGGCGCCGTGGGCCGCCAGCCGGGGCTGGTGACCACGAGCCGCGTGTCCTCCGGCGGCGCGTCGAGACCGGGTACGAGCCGGACGTCGAGGTCGTCGAGACGCGCGAGCCGCTCGGAGTCGGCATCGGTGACGGTGACCCGCGCTCCCATGTCGGAGAGCGCGGCGGCCACCGAACGTCCGGTCACCCCGGCGCCCGCGACGCACACGGCGACCCCGGCGAGATCCATGACTCGGCTCATCCTCCTCCGAGGCCGAGCTGTTCGCTGTAGAACAACCCGAGCCCGAACATGCAGCACGTCGCCGCCAACAACCAGAACCGGATGATGACGGTCGTCTCGGCCCAGCCTGCCAGTTCGAAGTGGTGGTGGAACGGCGCCATGCGGAACAGCCGCTTCCGAGTGGTACGGAACACGGCGATCTGCAGCACCACCGAGATCATCTCGACGACGAACAGACCACCGATGACGATCGCCAGCAGCTCGGTGCGGGTGGTCATCGACAGACCCGCGACCAGACCACCGAGCGCGAGCGAACCCGTGTCGCCCATGAAGATCTTCGCGGGTGCGGCGTTCCACCAGAGGAAGCCGATGCAGGCGCCCGTGGCGGCCGCCGCCACCACGGCGAGGTCCAGCGGGTCACGCACGTTGTAGCACGCGGGCTGGAACGCCTCGACACAGCTGAGCCGCCCCTGCCAGAACGAGATCACCACGTAGGTGGCGAGCACCATGGCACCCGCCCCGCCCGCGAGGCCGTCGAGGCCGTCGGTGAAGTTCACCGCGTTCGACCACGCCGACACCAGCAGGTAGCAGAACAGGATGAAGATCGGGAGCGGGAAGAAGATCAGCTCGATGTCCCTGGCGTAGGACAGGTGCTGGGACGCCGGGGTGAGCCCGTTGGCGTCGGGGAACTGCAGCACCATGATCGCGAAGGCCACCGCCACCACGAGCTGACCGACGAGCTTGGCCGTCTTGTTCAAGCCCAGGTTGCGCTGCTTGCGAATCTTGATGAAGTCGTCGATGAAACCGACGAGACCGAGCCCCACGGACAAGAACAACACCAGAAGCGCCGACGCGGTGGGACCGTCGCCGCTCACCCCACGCCAGTAGTCCACGAGATGAGCGGCGAAGTAGCCGACCACCATCGCCACGATGATGGCGACACCACCCATCGTGGGCGTACCGCGCTTGGACTTGTGACCTTCCGGGCCCTCCTCCCTGATCTCCTGCCCGAAGCCCTGCTTCGAGAAGAACCGGATGAGATACGGCGTGAGCAGGATGGAAACGCCCAGTCCCACGGAGGCCGCGATCAAGATGCTGATCACGCTTCGGTCCTCCCGGTCCTCGGGCCCCGCTCGGCCGTGTCAGTGCCGCCTTTCGGTGCGTCGTGTCGCCTCACGCGCGACCGTCCTCCTCCAACAGCGCGTCGGCCACCTTCCAGAGCTGGGCGACCTTCGATGCCTTGACAAGAACAACGTCGTCGGGCCGCAGTTCCGCGCGCAGCAGCGCGATCGCGGCGTCGGTGTCCGGTACCAGGACGGACTCCTCTCCCCAAGAACCTTCATGGCTCGCCCCGTGATGCATGGGGGCTGCCTGCTCGCCAACCACGACGAGCCGGTTGATGTTCAACCGAACGGCGAGCCGACCGATCTCGTCGTGCGCGGACACGCTATCGGCCCCCAGTTCGCCCATGACACCGAGGACCGCCCAAGATCGTCTGGCCGAGGTCATGGACGCGAGAGTCTTCAACGCGGCCCGCATCGACTCGGGATTGGCGTTGTAGGAGTCGTTCAGCACGGTGACGCCGTCGGAGCGGGTGGTGACCTCCATGCGACGGCTGGAACGCCGGGTGGCGGCACTGAGCCGGGCGGCGACGTCGGACAGCGGCGTGCCGAGTTCGAGGGCCACGGCCGCCGCGGCGAGGGCGTTGCCGACGTGGTGCTCACCGACGAGCCGCAACGTCACCGGCGCCCGCTCCTCCCCGACGACGAGGTCGAACGAGGCGTGCGCGTGCTCGTCGAGCCGGACGTTCTCGGCCCGGACGTCGGCGTCGGGGGACTCACCGACGCGCACGACCCGCGCTCGGGTACGGGAGGCCATCGCGGCCACCAGCGGGTCGTCGGCGTTGAGGACGGCCACCCCGCCAGGCGGCAACGCCTCCACGAGTTCGCCCTTGGTCCGGGCGATGCCCTCCTGCGAACCGAACTCGCCGACGTGGGCACTACCGACGTTGAGCACCACCCCGATCCGGGGCGGGGCGACCGCCGCGAGTTCGGCGATGTGTCCGGGACCGCGCGCCGAGAGTTCCAGCACGAGATGCTTGGTCTCCTCGTCGGCCCGCAGTGCCGTCCACGGGTGGCCGAGTTCGTTGTTGAACGACCCCGGCGGCGCCACCGTCGGTCCGAGCGGTTCGAGCAGTTGCGCGATGAGGTCCTTGGTGGAGGTCTTGCCGGAGGATCCGGTGACGCCCACAACCGTCAGCCCGGTCTCCGCCAACCGCGTCACCACGTGACGGGCCAACGCGGCGAGCGCGGCGAGCACCGCGGCACCCGACCCGTCGGTGTCCCCGGTGAGTGCCACGGAACGCTCGTGGGCCTTGCCGGGTGGCAGCGGCGGGACCACGACGGCGGGGGCGTCGACCTCGCGTGCCGCGAGCACACCGACCGCGCCGGAGTCCACCGCCGCCGCGGCGAAGTCGTGACCGTCCACCCGCTCACCGGGCAGCGCCACGAACAACCCACCCTTGGTGAGCTTGCGCGAGTCGAACTCGACGGTTCCCGTGACACGCTCCGTGCCGTCGGCCCGGTGCAGTCGTCCCCCGACCGCCTCGGCGATCTCGGCGAGAGTGAGTTCGATCATTGCGTGGCACCCAGCCTTTCGCGGATGGCGGCTTCCAACTCGTCGCGGTCGGAGAACGGGTGGACCACCCCGTCGATCTCCTGACCGCTCTCGTGTCCCTTGCCCGCGATCAACACGACGTCGCCCACCTCGGCCCGTTCCACCGCCGTGGCGATGGCCGTACGCCGGTCACCGATCTCCAGCACCTCGCACCCTTCCGAGGGGCCGACGGCACGGGCGCCCGCCAACATCGCCTCACGGATGGCCGCGGGGTCCTCGCTGCGTGGGTTGTCGTCGGTGACGATCACCAGGTCACTGCCTCGGACGGCGGCCTCGCCCATCACGGGACGCTTGGCCGTGTCCCGGTCACCCCCACAGCCGAGGACCGTGATGATGCGACCTCGTGTCCTGGCCCGCAGCGCCCGCAACGCCTGGGTCACCGCCGCCGGTTTGTGGGCGTAGTCGACCACCGCCGTGAACGGCTGGCCGAGGTAGACCCGCTCCATCCGCCCCGGCACCTCCACGGTCGCGAGCCCGGCGACGACGTGGTCGAGGTCGACCCCGACCACGTCGAGGATCGCGGCGGCAAGCACCGCGTTGGCGACGTTGAACTCGCCCGGCAGCGGCAACGTGGCCTTCGCGGCGCGCCCGTCCGGTGCGTGCAGGGTGAACGACTGTTCTCCCGTCTCGGTGAGGGAGATGTCGGTGGCCCGCCACGCCGCGTCGCTGCCCGGTTCCGTGGACACCGTCACCGTCCGCGGGGTGACCAGCGCCTGGCCCCACGGGCTGTCGACCACCACGACCTCGTGGGTCGACCGTCCGTCGAACAACAGCGACTTGGCCGAGAAGTAGTCCTCCATGTCGCGGTGGAAGTCCAGGTGGTCCTGCGAGAGGTTGGTGAAGGCACCGACCGCGAACCGGGTTCCGTTGACCCGCCCCAACGCCAACGCGTGACTGGAGACCTCCATGGGGACGTGCGTCACCCCGCGCTCCACCATCACGGCGAGCAGCGCCTGGAGGTCGGGGGCCTCCGGGGTGGTGAACGCGCTCGCCAGGCGTTCGGTACCGATGCGGGTCTCGACCGTGCCGATGAGCCCGGTGTGGTATCCGGCCGCGCGAAGCCCGGACTCCACGAGATAGCTGGTGGTGGTCTTGCCCGACGTGCCCGTGATGCCGAGCACCGACAACGTCAACGACGGTTCGCCGTAGATCCACGCCGCCACCGAGCCGAGCACGCCTCGGGGGTCCGGGTGGACCAGGACGGGCAGGCCGGACTCCCGCACGGCGGGCCGCGCCGCGCCCGCCTCGTCGGTCAGGACGGCCACCGCGCCTCCGGCGACGGCGTCGGCGACGAAGTCCGCGCCGTGTGCGCGCGCGCCGGGAAGGGCCGCGAACAGGTCTCCGGGGAGCACGTGCTGCGCCCGCAACGTCGCACCGGTGACGGCCACGGCCTCCGCGACGGCCGGGTCGGCGACGAGCCGCGCGTCGGCCCGCGCCACCAGCGTCGTCAGGGGAACGGGTTCGATCAGGTGCGGGCGGGGCGGTGCCACCACGGCCTTGGCCTGGTTGTCCCGGCGTGCTCGTCCCCGCGCGAGCGCCTCATCGTTGTTCACAGACACGCCGGAAGGTTACCGGCGGGGTTGACGGACCGCTGAGCCGCCCGCACGGCCGTGTGGACGCCTTCACGCGCCCCCTTTCGCCGTTCGAGGTGCCACGCGCGACGACCTCGGTCTCGTCCCGAGCACGGGCGTCTGGTCCGATCGGGGGACCCCATCGGACATCCGTGTCAATTTTTCACCGAATACTGGGTGCCTCGGTGACCCTCCCCCTACCGTGCCCGCATGAAACGTCGTGGAATCGCTGCACGTTCGTTCGCACTGGCCGCGCTCGCCGCGCTCACGATCACCACCGCCGTCGGCGCTCCCGCGGCCTCCGCCGATCCGACCGCCATCCCGGCCGCGCACTTCCGTCTTGAGGAGAGCGCGTACAACCCGACCATCGCCCGCCTCGACGAGCTGCTGCCGAACGCCTCGGTGTCGGACGTGCTGGCCAGCGCCAACCGCACGGCCACCTCCTGCTCCGCCGGCGCCGCGCACGAGGTGGCGGCGTTCTGCTGGAACTCGGGGGACGACGGCACCGCCGACTGGTACCCGCAGGGCATCAGCTCCACGGCCGACGCCTACGGAAACGGCACCTACGAGGGCGAGACGGCCCTCTTCGTGAGCTGGTACTACCGTCACGACAACCCGAACAAGGGCGTCCGCGTCTCCTTCGTGAACGACCCCTCCTCGAAGACGCCGACCTACCGGCACGTGCTGCTGGTCGAGCCGTACACCGACTCGGCGGGCAACCCGAACTTCCGGCCCGTCACCGTCCACGCGGGCGGCATCTTCACCTACGGCCACTTCCTGTACGTGGCCGACACCTGGGGCGGGTTCCGCGCCTTCGACCTCCGTCACATCTGGCGCGTGTCGACCGGCGACAAGAACCGCATCGGCCGCCAGTCCGACGGCACCTACCACGCGTTCGACTACCTCTACGTGCTGCCCCAGGCGCACACGTTCACGGCGTCCACCACGGACGGCACCGCCCGGCTGCGTTTCTCCGCCGCCTCGCTCGACCGGACCAGCACTCCCGACAGCGTCGTCGTCCCCGAGTACAACGCCGACGGCACCGGCACCCGCGTCGTGCGCTTCCCCATCGACTACACCGACCGCAAGTTCAAGGAATCCGACGACGGCTACACCCACGCCACCGAGGCCTACCGCGTGGACATCGCCAGCATGCAGGGAGCCACGGCGATCGACGGGACGTTCCTCGTCTCGGCCAGCGCGGGAGGAAGCTCCAAGGGAGCGATATACACGTTCACCGCGACCAGTGGGCCCACCGAGCACTCCGGCGCCCAGCCCGTCGGCCCCGAGGACCTGTCGTACTGGGGCCCCCGCGAGCAGCTCTGGGGGCTGACCGAGTACCCGGACCGACGCTTCGTCTACGCCGTCGACCCGTCGGGTTTTTGACCCGAGGGCTCGGACTCGGCGGGAGTCACGATCTGTCGCAACCGTCGCGGTCCGGTGTCGGGCCGCGACGGCGGCGGGCCGAGCACGATACGCGCGTTGGTGACGAACGCGCCCTCCGGTGAGGCGAGCACGGGGTCCAACGACAACGACCGCACCTCCGGGTGGTCCTCGGCCAGGGCCGAGACCCGCAGCACCAAATCCTGGAGGGCGGCCAGGTCGGCGGGCTCGTCGCCGCGGTAACCGGTGAGCAGCGGCGCGGTGCGCGGCTCCCGCACCAGCGTCGCGGCGTCCACGTCCGTCAACGGAACCGCCCGGAACGCCTGATCGCCGAGCAGGGTGCTCACCACCCCCGACAACCCGAACGACACCAAGGTGCCGAAGGAGGGGTCGTCCTGGAGCCCGATCGCGCAGGACAACCCCTTGGGCGCCATGCGCTGCACGTACACCTCGTCGCGCCCCGAGACCTCACGCAGATCCCGGTAGGCCACCCGCACCGACTCCGGGGTCGAAAGATCCAACCGCACCCCCGCGAGGTCGGGCCGGTCCCGAAGGCTGTCGTCGAAGGCCTTGAGGGTCACGGGGAAGCCGAGCTCCTCCGCCGCGGCCACTGCTTCATCCACATCGGACACCACTCGGAACGCCACGACGTCGATGCCGTAGCAGTCGAGCAACCGCACCATGTCGTCCACATGCAACACCACGTTGCGGTCCTCGGTCAGCTCCCGCACCAAGGTCTGGGCCCGCTCGACGTGCAGCCCCTCGGGGCGCACCAAGCTGCCCTGCGGACGTCGCCGCCACTCGGCGTAACGCACCACCCTCGCCAACGCGTTCACCGCTCGCTCCGGGCTCGGGTACGACGGGATGGAACCGAACACCACGGTGCCGTCCTCGTCGGTGACCGCCAACTCGTCCGGCACGCCCTCCGCCGCGAGGAACGTGGAGACGATGGGTTTCTCCGGTGTGGTGGGCGTGGCCGTCACCGTCTCCCGCAACGCGCGCGCGTACGCGGTCCCCGGAATCGCGACCGGAGGGACGAACACGACGACGAGGGCATCCACCTCCGGCGACGCGAGCGCCTCCCCCACCGCGGCGGCGAACTTCTCCGGCGACGCCTGCGACCCCACGTCCACCGGCTCGATGCCCAGGCGCAGCCCCTGCGCCCTCGCCGTGTCGGCGGCGAGCAGGGCGATCGCCGAGGAGTTCCCCACGATGCCGATGCGCGGGCCCGCCGGCAGTGGTTGGTTGGCGAACACCAGGGCCGTGTCGAACAACTGCGCCAGCGTGTCCACCCGCACCACGCCGGCCTGTTCGAACAAGGTCTGCACGCTCGACTCGTCGATGTCGGTGGACGTCGCCGCCAACTGCGGGCGCACCGCGTGCCGCCCCGACTTCACCGCCACCACGGGCTTGGTGCGAGCCAGTCTCCGGGCGAGCCGCGCGAACTTCCGCGGGTTGCCGAACGACTCCAGGTACAGCAGCACGACATCGGTGTGCGGGTCGGTCTCCCAGTACTGCAGCAAGTCGTTGCCGGAGACGTCGGCGCGGTTGCCCGCCGAGACGAACGTCGACAGCCCCAGCCCCCGTGCCTCCGCGTCGGCGAGGATCGCGATTCCCAGCGCACCCGACTGGCAGAAGAACCCCGTGCGACCCCGCCGGGGCAGCCGGGGCGCCAGCGTGGCGTTCAACCGCACCTTCGGGTCGGTGTTGAGCACCCCGAGCGCGTTGGGACCCACCACCCGCATGCCGTGGGCCCTGGCCTCCCCCACCAGCCGCAGCTCGGCGTGCAGACCGTGCGGGCCGGACTCGGCGAACCCGGCCGAGACGATCACCAGTGTCTGCACGCCCTTGGCCAGGGCGCCGTCGAGGACCGACTCCACCTGGTCCGCCGGGACCGCCACCACCGCGAGATCGACCGGGTCGGGGATCTCCAACACGGACTTGTACGCCCGCACGCCCCGCACCGACACGTGCTCGGGGTTCACCGGGTACACCGGGCCCGCGAAGTCCGCCGCCAGCAAGTTCGACAACACCGCGTAGCCGATCTTGGTGGGGTCGGTGGAGGCCCCGATCACCGCGACCGAACGAGGATGCAGCAGGTTGTGCACGCTGCGTGCCTCCGCCGCCTGCTCCCTGGCCCGCGCCACCGCAAGCGACTCGTCGGTGGGGTCGATGTCGAACTCCAGGTGCAGCAGCCCTTCTTCGAACTCACGGCTCACCTGGTAGCCCGCGTCGCGGAACACCCGCGTCATCGCCACGTTCTCGGCCAACACCTCGGCCACGAACCGACGCAGCCCGCACTCCGACGCCGCCGCGGCGAGATGTTCGAGCAGGATCGAACCCAGCCCGCGTCCCTGGTGGGCGTCGTCCACCACGAACGCCACCTCCGCCGAGGACTCGCTGACCCGCTCGTAGCGCCCGACCGCCACGATGTCGTCGCCCAGCAACGCCACGAACGCCACTCGGTCGTGGTGGTCCACCGTCGTGAAGCGCTTCAGGTCGCGCGCGGGAATCCTCGGATACGCCCCGAAGTACCGCAGATAGCGAGTGCGTTCGGACAGCCGCGCGTGCAGGGCCACGATGCGGTCGGCGTCCGTGGGCACGATCGGCCTCAGGTGCACGGTGCGGCCGTCCGCCAGCACCACGTCGGCCTCCCAGTGCCGGGGATAGTCGAACGGATCGCGCCCCTTCTCACCACCACTCACGTCAGGGGAGACATCGCCCGTCGAGACCATCGCTCCACCTCAGTCCCTCGGATCGTCGGGATCGAGCCCGTGCAGCGGGAAGACCGCACGGCGCGTGTCGCGGACCGCGATGTCGACGGCGTCGTCCATGCCGTCGCCCCAGCGCGCGAACGTCGGTTCCGCGCCGTCCGGACCATCGGTCATGCGCGCGGGAATCTCCGCGGTCGGCGCCAACGCCAACACGTACTCGGTCCATTCCCTCGGCAGTGGGGTCGTCGGGTCCACATCGCGATCCAACACCGTCGCCAGCAGATGTGTCCATGACCGAGGCACCACTCTGATCAACTGGTAGCCGCCGCCCCCCACGGCCAACCACCGCCCCTCCGCGAAGGTGTCCGCGAGTTCCCGCAACGTCCGATAGATGGCGCGGTGGCCGTCCACGGTCAGCGACAGATCCGCCAACGGGTCCTCCTCATGGGAGTCCACGCCGCACTGCGTCACCAGGATCTGCGGCCGGAACGCGGCGAGCACGGACGGCACCACCGCGTGGAAGGCACGAAACCACCCGGAGTCTTTCGTCGCGGGCGGCAGTGGGAGGTTCACCGCGCAGCCCTCGGCCTCGCCCTCACCCGTCTCGCCCGAGTAGCCGGTGCCGGGGAACAACGTGAACGGGTGCTGGTGCAGCGAGATCGTGAGCACCCGCGGGTCCCCGTAGAAGGCGGCCTGGACGCCGTCGCCGTGATGCACGTCCGTGTCGACGTAGGCGATGCGGTCGAAACCGTGGTCGAGCAACCACGAGATCGCCACCGCGCAGTCGTTGTAGACGCAGAAACCCGAGGCTCGGGCACGCATGGCGTGATGCAGCCCGCCCGCGATGTTCACCGCGCGCCGCGCTCTGCCCTCGGCGATCCGGCGCGCGCCCAGCAGCGTGGACCCGACCACGAGCGACGACGCCTCGTGCATGTCGGTGAACACCGGGTTGTCCGGCGTGCCGAGCCCGTGGCCCACGTCCCAGCCGGCCATGGGTGCCTGTTTGACCGCCTCGACGTACTCCGCGGAGTGCGCCCGGTACAACTCCTCCGCCTCGGCGGGCTCCGGCACGAGGAACGGCACGTCGTCCAGCACCCCGAGCGCGGTGGCGAGCCGAATCGTGAGGTCGAGGCGGACCGGATTGAACGGATGGTCGTTGCCCAGGTTGTAGGCGAGGAGGGCGGGGTCCCAGACAACGGCCGAGCTGGACATGGCACCAGAGCTTAGGGCGTGGACCGGCCGATCGCCCTCCCATTGCTCCATCAGCCGGGCTCGGAGCCGGTCGCGGCCGGCCGCGTCGGGTCGGCCACCCAGTTCGACCACGATCCGGCGTAGAGCGCCGCGGGCCGCTCGGGCCCGGCGAGCCCCGCCAGTTCGAGCGCCAACAGCACCGAACACGCGGTGACGCCCGAGCCGCAGTACGCGCCCACCGGGGTGTCCGCCCTCACGCCGAGCGCGGCGAAGTGCCGGGCCAGTTCCTCCGGCGGCCGCCACCGCCCGGCGTCGTCCACGTGCGCGGAAAAAGGCGCGTTGACCGCGCCCGGAACGTGCCCCGCTCGCGGGTCGACCGGCTCCACCTCACCCCGGTACCGCTCCGGGGCACGCGCGTCGAGCAACACACCGTTCCGGGCCAGTTCCGCGGCGCCGTCCGCGTCGAGCACGGGCAGTGCGCCGGGCCGAACCACGACGTCCCCCGGTGCCGGCCGCGGCGTCTCGCGACTGACCGGACGCCCTTCCGACCGCCAGGCGGCGAACCCACCGTCGAGTACCGCGACCCGGTCGTGGCCCGCCCAACGGAGCAGCCACCACGCCCTCGCGGCCACCGAACCGTCGGCGTCGTCGTAGGCGACCACGAGCCGTGACCCACTGACTCCGGCGGCACGCAAAGTCCGTTGCAACGCCTCGGAATCGGGAAGGGGATGCCGGCCCTCGGGCCCCGGCTCGCCCGCCAGGTCACCGTCGATGTCGAGAAACACCGCGCCGGGCACGTGAGCTTCGTGGTAGGACTCTCGACCGGAGGGGCCACCGAGACGCCAACGCACGTCGAGCACGGTCGGCGGGTGCTCCGAGTTCAGCAGGTCCGCGAGTTCGGAAGTCGAGATGACGGGTCGCATACCCCCATCCTGCCCGCTACGGGCCGACAACGGCGTGTGCTCTCAGCCTCGGTACCAGCCATTACTATGGGGAGGGGCGAACAAAGGGGACAGGCGTGAACGATCTCATCGATACCACCGAGATGTACTTGCGCACCATCTACGAGCTCGAAGAGGAGGGGGTCGTCCCGCTGCGCGCTCGCATCGCGGAGCGGTTGCACCAGAGCGGACCCACCGTGAGCCAGACCGTGGCGCGCATGGAACGCGACGGCCTCGTGGTCGTCGCCGACGACCGGCACCTTCAGCTCACCGACCACGGACGGGAACTGGCGGTCGCGGTCATGCGGAAACACCGGCTCGCCGAACGACTGCTCGTCGACGTCATCGGGCTGGAATGGGAGCACGTGCACAACGAGGCATGCCGCTGGGAGCACGTCATGAGCGAGGCGGTGGAGCGCAAGCTCATCAAGCTGCTCAACCACCCCACCACCTCGCCGTACGGCAATCCGATCCCCGGCCTCGACAAGCTCGACGCCGCCAGCGAACCGGCTCCCCCCGCCGAGGCCGATCTGGTGCGACTGGCCGATGTGGCGAAGGCCGGCGGCGGCAAGGTCGAGATCCGCCGGATCGCCGAGCACGTCCAACTCGACGAGAACCTGATGAGCGAGCTTCGTTCAGTCGGCGTCGTTCCGGGCCGGACCGTCACCGTGGGCGCGCTCGTCAACGGGGCCTCCACCGTCGAGGTGTCCGACGACACCACCACGGCGCAGATCCCGACCTCAGCGCTGCACGCGGTGCTCGCGCAAGCACGATGAGAACGAGCCCGGAAGATCCGGCGCATCGATGAATCACCTCGCTCCGTACGGCATCGAACGATGTCGTACGGAGCGAATCTCGGCCCACGTGGCCGATCCTCACACTCATCCGGCCCGATCGACGAACACCCCGATCACGGGCTTTCTCTCCTCCCGAATTCGGCCTCGCCGCGCGGGGCACCCCTCGACGAGGGCACCCGAGACGAGCCGGATCCGAAATCGACTTCGACGCTTCGGTCTTCGTCCCTCCCACACCGACGTCTCGCTCCATTGCGTCTCACTCCACTGCGTCTCGCTCCATTGCGTCTCACTCCACTCCGGGATCTCACCGGAACATGCTCAACTCCTCACACCTGGTCACGGCGGTGACTGTTTCCGGATGAGAGCCGAATCCACCGTCCCCGTCGACCCCGCTCCCCGGACCGGTCGGCAAAGGGTGCACACTGTCGCCTCGTACCGGTTGGAACGTTCTTCCCTACGAGAAAGGGCCCGCACGAATGCCCACCGACACCACGACGTCGAGCTCGCCTATGAAACTCGTTGTCACGGGCGGCGCAGGCTATATCGGCAGTGTGTGCACGGCTCGGCTACTTGAGGCGGGACACGAGGTGACCGTCGTCGACGACCTGTCCACCGGCCACGCCGACGCGGTGCCCGAGGGAGCGCGGTTCATCCAGGGTGACGCGGCGGAGGTCGCCGGCACCCTGCTGGCCGAAGGCTTCGACGGCGTCCTGCACTTCGCCGCCAAGAGTCTCGTGGGGGAGTCGATGCAGGACCCGAGCACTTACTGGCGTGGCAACGTCCTCACCTCCCTGCGGCTGCTGGACGCGATGCGGACACACGGTGTGCCGCGTCTGGTGTTCTCCTCGACGGCCGCGACCTACGGTGAGCCGGAAGTGACGCCGATTCCGGAGACCGCACCGACTGACCCCACCAACACCTACGGCGCCACCAAGCTCGCCATCGACCACGCCATCACGAGCTACGCCCGAGCTCACGGACTCGCGGCGGTGAGCCTGCGCTACTTCAACGTCGCGGGCGCCTACGGCAACTACGGTGAACGGCACACCACCGAGACCCACCTCATTCCGTTGATCCTTCAGGTCGCCACCGGAGACCGCGCCCAGGTGCAGATCTACGGCGACGACTACCCCACCGAGGACGGCACCGCGATCCGCGACTACATCCACGTGGTCGATCTCGCCGACGCGCATCTGCTCGCGTTGTCCCACGCGAAGCCGGGCGAGCACGCGATCTTCAACCTGGGCAACGGCACCGGTTTCTCGGTGCGTCAGGTGATCGACGCCTGCCGCGAGGTCACCGGTCACGAGATTCCCGCCGTCGTGGCGCAGCGCCGCGCCGGCGACCCCGCCGTGCTCGTGGCCGCCAGCGACAAGGCTCAGGAACAGCTCGGGTGGAAGCCCCAACACACCGACCTCTCCGGCATCGTGGCCGACGCCTGGGAGTTCACCCGGCGTCGTCGGGAGGCCCGGTAGGTCGGGCCGTCGGGTCGGTCGGTGAGGACCGGTTCGGCGACTCGCCGTCCTCGGGAGGCGTCCAGATCGGCCCGCCGTCGCACGACCGCGCGAGCCCGACGAGTTTCTCCGGCGGCAGTCCGTGCTGAAGCGCCTGCCTGAGCAACTGTGACAACACGTGGCCCGGATCGGCCTTCAGGGCCACGTCCAACGCCATCCCCGCGAGCGCGCCCTCTCCGCGTACGTACGCGGAGTACGCCAGCAAGGTCGCCGGCTGGGCGCGCTCCGGCGCGGGCGTGTGTTTCGTCAGCAGGAGCCAAAGCCGCTCGGCCGTCATCGCCCCGGCGCCGCCGACCGGCAACGCCGTGGCCAAGCAGGCATCACGGACCTCCGGGATCGACAGCGCGACGGCGAGTTCGACCACCTCGGTGTCCGACAAAAGCGGTGTCCCCCTCCAGGTCCGCGCCAACACGGTGCGGACAGCCGCCCGGCCTCGACGCAGTGATGCCGCGTCGTCGCGAAGACCGTCTCGCACACGACGCCTGAGCATCGCCGCCCTACGGGCGAGGACCTCGGACGCCACGGGATGGAGCTGCCGTTCCATGGCGGCCCGGCTGCCGTGGGTGACGAGACCGGCATGCGCGCTCACGGCGGCCATCACCGTACTGCTCGGATCGGGCAGATGCCCCGCACAACAGGAGTCCTCGTAGCACCGCCACGGAGCACCGGCCCGGATCTTCGGAACCCACAGTGCGTGCAGCAGGGGCAGCCCCACCGACTCGAAGACCTCACCCACGGCCGCGACGACGTCGGCGGCGGGCGGCCCCACCGCACCCTCCGGACGCCCACCGACGATGGCCACGGTGACGGCGACCGACTGGTGGAGCAACGGCCCGAGGAGTTGCCGCGCCAGGTCGGTTTCCTCTCCGACCGAAGGCAGATCGGCTCTGACGACGTTGCCGATCCGGGTACCGGTGGCACCGCGATGACCGATCACGACCACGGAATCACTCGGTTCGAAGCCCAACAGGTGAGGAGTGGCGGCGAGGAGTTCGCCGGGGTCGCGCAGGTCGATCGGAGCGGGGTCGGTGATGTGGGAACCCGTCGTGGAAGAAGGTGTCATGTGTCCACGATGAACCCGAACCCGAGCGAGGTGGGCGGCGTGGACGGCAACTGTGGACGACTCGGTGCGGTGTGGACAACCGGGGCCGAACGGGCCCCGGCGTCACCGAGATGTCGGTGGAGTGTGGTAGAGGCTCGCCCTCACCCGCGTAGGAACGCTCCTCGCAGTGACTTCTCTCCTCCCACCACGGGCACGGTCACCATCGATCGGCCCACGTCGAGTCCGATCCCCGTCCCCGGTGCCGGGCGCAGGGTGAAGTCGTGGTCGCTCGACAACAGCACGAATTCCAGCCGGTGTCCCTCGGCCAGGACGTAGTCCTGCGGTTGCAGCTCGAAGGACAGCCAGTACGGCACTCCCGGACGCAGTGCCTTCGTCCGGGACAGCCCGTGCCGGTTCTGCGGGTCGGCCCAGCCTCGGGTGATGATGTGCGAGCTGCCGTCCGGCGCCCGGTCCACGAGCACGGCGGTGACGTTGGCGGCGGGACGGTCGAACTCCAACCGCAGCCGCACGGACGGTGTGCCGCTCAACCTGACTGGCATCGTCGCGGCCCCCGTGGCGTAGGACAACCTGTGTTCCGACACCGACGCGTCCACCAGGTCCTCGACCGTCTTCCCGGCGTCGTCGGTGAGCCACTCCACCACCGGCTTGCCCCGGAGCCGATCGAGGCCGAGTTCACCGCGCTCATCCCCGCCCGGACTCAGCCGCAGCGTGGCGTCCTCGGTGCCCGGTGCGGGCCAGTCGGCCTCTCGCATCCACGAGCCGTCCTCCCGCTGGATGGTGGCCCTCGGTTCGTGCTCGACACCGTTGTCGATGTCGTAGAGGTAGTGGCTGAACCAGCGGTTCAGCATGGTGAGCCACTCCTCCTTGCGCAGCGAGTACGGATCGGTGTGGCCCGACTGGTGCAGCCAGATCGCGCGTTCGACGCCGTGTTCGGCCAGCGCGTCCCACCACTCGGCGACCTGGCTGACCGTGACGTTCCAGTCGGACAGACCGTGCACCGCCAGCACGGATGCCTTCACCCGGTGGACGTCGTTGAGGTAGTTGCGCTCGTCCCAGAATTCGCTGTAGTCGCCGGTGAGCCGATCCTGTCGCTCCCGCAACTGGTCGATCACCGGGCGACAGATCTCCCGGTCGGTACGCGTGTAGACGTACTCGGCGAGCACGTCGGCGTCCTCGCCCTGGTATCCGCCCGGCGCCACGACGGCACCGTTCTCGCGGTAGTAGTCGTACCAATTCGAGATCGCCGCGATCGGGACGATCGTCTCGAGGCCCTCGACACCAGTGGTGGCGACCGCGTTGGGCAGGGTGCCGTTGTACGACACGCCCATCATGGCGGTCCGCCCCGTGGTCCAGTCGGCGCTCACCTCGGTGCCGTCGGCGGTCCTGGCCTCGGCCCGACCGTTCAGCCAGTCGATGACCGCGGTCGCCCCGCGAGTCTCGTTCTCCCCACCTGTGGTCGGGCATCCCGTGGACCGCCCGGTGCCGAGCGACTCGGCATACACGACGGCGAAGCCGCGGGCGAGGAAGTAGTCCTGGTACTGCCAGGTGATCTCGGCGAAGGGCTTGCCCGGAACGTACAGCTCGCGGTCCACGTCATGGTTGGCGACCGGGTTGCCGCCCGCGTAGTAGGGGCTGGCCTGGTACACCACCGGGACCCGAAGACCGTCGTCCGTGGCGCGGGGACGCACGACCTGGACGTGCACCACGTCCTCGACACCGTCGTGGTCGCTGTCCACCCCCGCCTCGACCCAGACGTCCTCCCGCACGACGTCGATCGGGTCGTAGACCGGCTGGGCCTGTCCGTCGACGAACACCGGTTGCTGCACCTCGTCGGCCGTCGCGGTCACGGCGACGAGCGGCAATGACACGACCGCGGCGGCCAGGATCATCGACACACGTTTCACGAAGCCCCCAGGAACGGATGGCGGCGACAAGAATGGTGTTGACCATTGCCGGGGACACGGCCGCTGTCAAGCGAGGACCGACACGATGCGACAAACGGCGGGGGCGACTCACCGGAAAGCAGTCACGCAACCCACCACTTCCCCCGCGATTACCCCGGCCGAGTGGCCGTTTCCCGTGCGCCGTCGACTCTCCGTGGTGACATCGGACGAAGGTTGTCGCCGTCCCGGTGCTCCTGACCCGGCTGGCAGACTGGCGGTCATGGACGAGCTTGATGCGAGCGTGGAGCACGATCCGCACCAGTGGCTTGAGGACGTCGCCGGAGAGGACGTGCTCGAGTGGGTACGGGGACACAACGCCGCGACGATCGACCGTTACGCGACGGGGGAACGGTTCGAGCAGCTGCGGGACGAGTTACGGGAGGTCCTCGACTCCGACACCCGGATTCCCTACGTCCGGCGCCGCGGCGACCACCTCTACAACTTCTGGCGCGACGCCGACCACCCACGGGGACTGTGGAGGCGCACCACCCTCGACTCCTATCGCACGGAGTCCCCGGAGTGGGAGGTGCTCCTCGACGTCGACGCGCTCGCCGACCGGGAGTCGGAGAACTGGGTGTGGCAGGGCGCCACCATGCTGCGTCCCGGTTTCCGGAGGTGCCTGGTCGAGCTGTCCCGAGGCGGGGCGGACGCCGCCGTGGTCCGGGAGTTCGACCTCGAACGACGGGAGTTCGTGGAGGACGGATTCTTCCTGCCCGAGGCGAAGAGCCAGGTGAGCTGGATCGACGAGGACCGCATCTTCGTCGGCACCGACTTCGGGGAAGGTTCGCTCACCACGTCCGGTTACCCGAGGCTGGTGAAGGAGTGGAGGCGCGGGACCCCGTTGCGGGACGCCACCCTCGTGTTCGAGGGCAAGCCCGACGACGTGGCCGTCCGCGCGGCCCACGATCCCACCTCGGGCTGGGAGCGGGACGTCGTCCGCAGGGTGATCGACTTCTACCGCACCGAGGTGTACCTGCGGACCGACACCGGTCTCGTCCGTATCGACGTGCCCGACGACGCCGCCGTGTCGATGCATCGGCAATGGCTGCTCGTCCGCCCCCGCAGCCCGTGGACGGTGGAGAACACCGAGTACCCGGCGGGGGCCCTGCTGGGTATCGAGCTGGACGCCTTCCTGGCCGGTGACCGGCGCCTGACGATGCTGTTCGAGCCCGACGCGCACACGTCGCTCGACTACTACGCCTGGACCCGCAACCACCTGTTGCTGGGCACCCTCGTGGACGTCAAGACTCGGCTGCGGGTGCTCACTCCCGGACCGGATGGCTGGCGGGACGAACCGCTGACCGGGTTCGCCGACGTCGGCGCCGTCGAGCTCGTCGCCACCGACCCGCACGACAGTGACGAGTTCTTCGTCGAGGCCACGGGCTACACCGAGCCGCCCGCCCTGATGCGCGGCGAGGTGGGCGGAACGCTGGAGACGGTCAAAAGCTCCCCCGCCTTCTTCGACGCCGAGTCGCTGAGCGTCAGCCAGCACTTCGCCACCTCCGACGACGGCACTCGGATTCCCTACTTCGTCGTCGGACCCCGCGACCGGAACTCGGCCGCGCCGACCCTGCTCACCGGCTACGGCGGGTTCGAGGTGTCGTTGACGCCGTCCTACAGCGGTGTGATCGGGCGTGGTTGGCTCGCGCGCGGCGGCACGTACGTGGTGGCGAATCTGCGTGGCGGGGGCGAGTACGGACCCGACTGGCACAACCAGGTGGTCAAGACCAACCGCCTCAAGGTCTACGAGGACTTCGCCGCGGTGGCCCGCGACCTGGTGGCACGGGGAATAGCGACGCCCGAGACACTCGGTGTCCAGGGCGGCAGCAACGGCGGGCTGCTCACCGGCGTCATGCTCACGCGCTACCCGGAGCTGGTGGGGGCCGTGGTCAGCCAGGTGCCGTTGCTCGACATGCGCCGCTACCACCGACTGCTGGCGGGCGCGTCGTGGATGGCGGAGTACGGCGACCCGGACAACCCGGAGGAGTGGGCCTACCTTCGCCGGTACTCGCCCTACCACAACGTCCACAGTGACCGGACGTACCCACCCACGTTGTTCGTCACGTCCACTCGGGACGATCGCGTCCACCCCGCGCACGCGCGCAAGATGATGGCGAAGATGCACGCCGACGGCCACGACGTGGCCTACTACGAGAACATCGAGGGCGGGCACGGCGCGGCGGCCGACAACGCGCAACTGGCGTTCAAGTGGGCGCTAGTGTTCGAATTCCTGTGGCAGCGGCTCAGCGGCTAGGCCGCACGTGCGCGTCGAGATGGTCTGCGAACGTGATCGTCCCGACGGCGTGCTCGGGTGCCAGGTGATACCCCGCGCGGTACCCCGCGTACACCGAACCGAACAGCCCGATCGGTCTGACCCGGCGGCGTCGGCCGACGGCGGCCAGATAGCGCCGGGCCAGGTCGGGCAGGGTCGCGACCTCGGGGCCGCCCAGGTCGGGCGCCCGTCCCGAGGGAGGCGCGGTGGCCAGCGCGGCCAGCCGCGCGCCCACCTCGGTGGCGGCGACGGGCTGGACGGGCAGGTCGGGGACGAACGCCAGCGGCGGACGCGTCACACCGGACAGGAGCCGGACGACCAGCTCGTGGAACTGCGTGGCCCGCAGGACGGTCCACGGGACGCCGCCGTCCTCGACGAGCCGCTCGGTGGCGTGTTTGCTCCGGTAGTACGGCAGCGGTATACGGTCGACGCCCACGATGGAGATGTACACCAGGTGCCCGCACCCGGCGGTGCGAGCGGCGGTCAGCACGCGTCGCGTCAGCTCCACCTCCCCGCCGTGACGGCCGAGGGCGCTGGTGGCGCAGTGCACGACCGCGTCCACGCCGTCGAACGCGGCGGCGAGACCGGCGGGTGAGCGGTAGTCGACCCGAACCGTGCGCACACCGTTCCGTACCGAGGAGGTCGACCGACTGGTGACGACGACGTCGTGCCCGCCAGCGGCCAACGCACCCACGACCTCGCGGCCGAGCGTGCCGGTTCCTCCCGTGACGGCCACCGTGCTCATCGATACCCCCTGAGGTACGGGTTCAATTCTCACTGTGGCACAGCGGCGGCGACAGTCGCGAGCGGTCCGAGGGCCACGCCGAAAGCCGAACCGCAGCGGCTCGGCTTTCGGCAGCGACTCGAACGATCATCCGGGGACCAGCGACATTCGCCAGAAGTCGGCGTACCGGCCACCGCGCCGCAGCAGCTCGTCGTGCCTGCCTTCCTCCACGATCCGACCGCCGTCGAGGAAGACGACACGATCGGCGTCGCGTACCGTCCGCAGTCGGTGCGCGACCAGCACCACCGTCCGGCCCGCCATCAGACGTTGGATGCCCTCGTGCACGGCCGCCTCGTTGACGGGGTCCAACGCGGAGGTCACCTCGTCCAGCAGCACGATGGGAGCGTCCTTCAGCAGCGCTCGCGCGATCGAGACACGCTGACGTTCACCACCCGACAGCGACTCGCCACCCTCGCCGACGTTCGTGCTCCACCCGGCGGGCAGTCGTTCGATTACCTCGTCCAACCGCGCGGCGGCCGCCGCGGCCCTCACCTCGGCGGCACTGGCGTCCGGGCGCCCCAGTCGCACGTTCTCCTCGATCGTGCCGTCGAAGAGATAGACGTCCTGGAAGACCATGGCGATCCGCGCCGTCAGCTCCTCGAAGCTCGTCGCACGCACGTCCACGCCTCCCACCCGCACGGCACCGGCGTCGACATCGTGGAACCGCGCGATCAACTGCAACAGCGTGCTCTTGCCCGCGCCCGACGGCCCGACGACGGCGAGTCGCTGCCCTTGCGGCACGGTCAGCGACACGTCCTCGAACACCGTGCGACCGGCGTGCGCGAAGGAGACGGAGTCGAACTCCAGGCTGTGGTCCGCCGGTTGGATCGGCGTGTGGGGCTCCGGCAGAGGCTCGGTCCGCAGTATCGCGTCGAGTCGCATCAGCTCGGCACGGGCACTGCGGAGTTTGCCGCCGATGTCCGACAACGCCAGCAGTGGATCGGCGCAGCGAGCGGCGAGTACCAGGATCGTCAGAACCTCCGCCGCGCCGACGCTCCCGTCGAGCGCCAGATAGGCCCCCAGGACCAGCAACGCGGTGAACACCGCCTGCACCGTGAGCGCCAGGCCCACCACCCCCGGCAACGCCGACAGCGCGGTACGGCGGGACGCGCGTTGGACCTCCCGCAACGCACGGTCGAGCAACTGGAAGCGCTGGGTGGTCCGGCCTCCGGCTCTCAGCACGGGCTGAGCTCGGAGGTACTCGAGGACCCGCCCGGTGGCCTCGTGATCTCGCTCGACTCGTTCCGCGTCGGCAGCGGCCATCGACCGCCCGGCCCGATGCTGGATCACCGCCACGAGCGGAACGGCGACCAGAGCAGCCACGCCCAGCTGCCAGTTGAAGGCGAGGATCACGGCAACGATCGTCAACGGGGTCACGCAGGCGAAGACGAACGGAGCCAACAGATGCGCGATCACGCTCATCGCCTGCAGCACACCCTGGCTGGCCAGCACCGACACCGATCCGACACGGGCGGCGCTGTACCACCCCACGGGCAACCGAGCCAGATGCTCGCCGAGCCGGTGATACATGCCACGCAACAACGCGGTCCCGGTCCGGAAGCCGGACAGATCACTGGCGAACCGCAGGGCCGCGTAACCGGCGACGGCCACCCCGAAGGCACCCAACCAGGGCCAGGCACCCTGGGGGGTGTCCCCGAACAGCGCCCGCAGTACGGGAACCAGTAGCGCGTAGGACAACCCCTCCGCCATCGCGGTCGCCGTCATCAAGGCAATGCTGCGGCGCACCGGCCGGGCGTATTCGGATCCCAGCACCCGGAGCAGCGTTCGGATCACGACGACTCCTCTCCACGCAGCGGAACGCCGGGGCTCGGAGGCTCGTCGGCGATCGCGGACCGGCTGCTCCGCCAGAAGTCGGCGAACCTTCCGTTCCGTGCCAGCAGTTCGGAAGGCTCACCTCGTTCGACGATCTCCCCGTTTTCGAGGAAGACCACGGTGTCTGCGTCGGCGACCGTTTCGAGACGATGGGCGATGACCAGGATCGTCCGGTCGCCCGGCAGCGTCTGCAACGCGCGACGCACCGCCTGTTCGGTCTGCGGGTCGGCGAAGGCGGTGGCCTCGTCGAGCACCAGCACCGGAGCCTCGGTGACGAGGGCGCGAGCGAGCGAGATCCGCTGGGCCTCCCCGCCCGAGAGTTCGACCTCGTCGTGGAGCACCGTCTCGTATCCGCGTGGCAGTTCGAGGATCCGGTCGTGGATGTTCGCCAGCTTCGCCGCACGAACCACGTCGTCGAGGTCGGTATGCGGTACCGCCAGCGCGATGTTGTCCGCCACCGACGCCCGCAGCAGGTGGGTGTCCTGGAAGACGAACGCAACCCTCCGGTACAACTCCCGGCTGTCCAGTTCACGCAGGTCGACACCGCCCAGCCGGACGGACCCGTGAGTCGGGTCGAAAAAGCGCGGCAACAACTGGACGAGCGTCGACTTTCCGCTCCCCGACGGTCCGACGACCGCGGTGAGGGTCCCCGGTTCCAGCACGAGGTCGATCCCTCGTAGCACCTCGTGCCCGGCTTCGTAGCCGAACCGGACGTTCCGCAGCTCCACCCGATGTCCTCGCGGTTCGACCGGACGCGTCGGCTCCGGCAGTGCCGGCACCGCGAGGACCTCCCGGATCCGCCCGACAGCACGTCGGGCGGCCTGCAGATCGTCGAAACCGTGACCGAGAGCCGCCACCGGAGCCGTGAGTCCCAGGCCGAGAAGCACGAACGGCAACACGTCGGCCGGGGTCATGCCACCGCTCGTGATCAGGACCGCTCCGCCGATCAGCACGACCAGCAACACGAACGGCGGCGACAACGCCAGCTGCATCGCGGCGGCGGGCCCGGACATGCCGCGCACCCAGCGATTGAAAACATCGACGAAATCGTTGGCGGCCTTCCGGAATCCGCGGTGGGCGCGAACGGCACCGCCGAACGCCTTGACCACGGCGATGCCTCGGACGAACTCGACGGCCGCACTCGTCATACGCCCCATCGCGGCGTCGAACTCCTTCTGCTCGCGCACCCGCGCCGGGACCATCAGCAGGGGGACGAAGGCCACCGCCAGTAACACCGGGACGAGCGTGATCAGCGTGAGTCGCCAGTCGACGGCGAACAGGTAAACCAACGACACCAGGGGCACCACGAACGCCGAGACGAGTTCGGCCGGGGCGTGAGCGATGAACGGGTGCACGGCACTCACGTCGTCGCCCACGACCTTCGCCAGCTCGCCGCTCCTCCGCCGGGCGAACCAACCGATCGGTGCGCGCCCGAGATTCGCGGCGAGCTGGCGCCGAAACGACAGTTGCACCCGATCGTCCAGCAGGTGACCGATGGCGGACGACGCGGCCGTGAACAGCAGCCGTACCAACAACCCGACCACTCCCACGACCACGACCGTCCGAATCTCGTCCGGCCGAATCGGTCCGGGCGACAGCAACGCCCGCCCCAGTTCGATGATCGCCAGCAGCGGCGCCAACCCCGCCACGGCACCGATCACCTGGAGGATCACGACAGCGGCGAAACGTCCGGCGTGGGGACGCAGCAGCCGGGCGACGTTCCCGGCTTCGGGCTCGACGATCGAGGAGGGCGCGGGCCGTTCCCCCGCTTCGGAAAGTTCGACGGCGGTCATCCGTCGCTCCCCCTCGCCAGCGCGCGCCGCAGTGCGTTGGTGAGTTCGGTGATCTGCCGCTGCGACACCTCGGCGGACAGGATGGCCTGCGACCCGTGGAAAGTACCGGCCCACTGGTGCAGCTCGACCGAGACGCCCGACCGAAGCAGCCGTAGTGCGTACTCGATGTTCTCGTCGCGATTCGGACAGAACTCCGCGCTGGCGATGTAGGCGGGCGGCAGGCCGGACAGGTCCGTGGCCCTGGCCGGAGCGGCATACGGCGACGGGCTCGCGGAACCCAGGTACTGCTTCCAGCTCGCGGCGACCATGGCACGGGTCGCCCAGGGCGTGTCGGTGAAGTTCCGCTGGGACCACGTCTCCTGGCGGTCGTCGAGGGACGGTTCGTTGAGCAGCTGGAAACAGATTCGGGGCCCCTGTTGGTCGCGGGCCCGCAGAGCCACCGCCGCCGCGAGGTTCGCGCCCGCGCTGTGCCCGCCGACAGCGATGCGGTCCGGCTCGATGCCCAGCTCGGTGGCGTGCTCGGCCGCCCAGACCAGCACGGCATAGACGTCGTCGAGCGCCGCGGGGAACGGATGCTCGGGAGCGAGCCGGTAGTCCACCGCGATCACCACCGCACCGGAGCCTTCCGCGAGGCGTCCCGCGAACGGAGCGTCGCTGTCGAGATCGCCCATCACCCACCCACCGCCGTGCAGCCAGACGACGGCGCCGTGCGACCGCTGTGGGCGGTAGATCCGCACCGGCACGGCCGGGTCGGCGGGCACCACGAGGTCCTCGATCTCCATCCCCGCGGTGTTCGCGGGCGGCTTCCCCGCGGCCAGTTCGGAGTAGAGCCGACGCGCGGCGGGCGGATCGGTGAGGTCGATCTTGGGGAACAGCGGGACGAACGCTTCGAGTTCGGGATCCATGCCGGCCATGTTTCCGTTCGGCGGGCCCGAATTCGTCCGCCGGCTGTCGCGTATTCGGCTCGATCGCGCACCGATCGTCGCTAGCATGGCCGCATGGAGGCACTGGTCGCACGGCTGTCGCAGCTGGACCCCGAAGCCGAAGGTGTCCTCCGGATCGTGATGTTCTACGACACCCTGATGCGACGACGGGTGGATCTCCCCACCCTCGCCCGCGCCTCGGCGGGGCTGGCCGAGTGCGTGGTCGGCGTCCGGCTCCACAGCACCGGTCGGACGATCCGGGTCTCCCCGGACGGCGGGGAAGTACCCGCGTCGCAGTCCCGAGTGTCCAGCGCCGTGCCGATCACCCTCGACGACGAGGAGATCGGCACGGCGTGGTTGGAACGCCCCGGCCCCCACAAGTCACTCGACGAGGCACTGCTGGAGCGGCTGGCCATCGCCGTCGCGGCGGTCGTCGAAAGGTACGGACCGGCACGCACCACCATGGCCGATCCCGCGCTCGTCGAACTCGCCATCAGTTCCGACGACGACGCGGCCCGAGCCAGGGCGTTACGTCTCCTGGGCTTCGCCGCCGACCTCCCTCCCCGCGTGGTGGCGGTCCGCTCCCGGCTTCCGCTCAACCGGATCAGCGGCCTCATCTGTCCCGACCGTCCCGTGAAGGCCGCGCTGCTCTCCGGGACCGGAGTCATCCTGGCCACCACTGTGGACGCAAAACGGTTCCCGGCCGGGGTACGCTCGGGCATCGGCGTCGCCGAAAGTCCCGACCGGGCCTGGCGGGAGGCCCGCACCGCCCTGCGCTTCACTACTCCGCGCCGTCCGGTCGTGCACTACGAGGAATTGGGGGCTCTGACGCTGCTCTCCCTGGTTCCCCGAGACACCGTGCGTGACAACACCGACGTGGCCGCGATCGCTCGGCTGGCCGACGGTGCGGGAATCCCGGACGCTCTGGACACCTTGGACGCGTACTGCGCCACGGGCTCCCTACGCCGGGCCGCCGAGCTGCTCCACGTGCACCACAGCAGTGTCTCCCGCCGCCTCGAACAGATCGGGAAGGCGCTCGGCATCGACCTCGCCGACCCCACCGGGTTACTTCGGGCGCAACTCGCGTTGACCGCGTGGCGGCTCCTCCCCGGCTGAGCACGCACACGGTGAACGAGGAAGGGGGAGCCGGCTCGTCGGCCGACTCCCCCTTCACGGAATCCGTCAGCTGCAGCCGGAGGTGGCGCCGCAACCCTCACAGGCGTAGCACGACCCGGCGGGACGCATCTTCGTGCCGCAGGTCATGCACAGCGGCGCGTCGGCCGCCTTGCCGAGCTGCAACTCGACCAGTTCGGGAGTGGTCTGGGCCTCCCTGGCCGGCCGCTCCGCCGGCGTCACGGCCTTGGTGTCGGACAACGGGTTCTCACTCGCCTCGACACTGCCGCGCAACTCGTCGAGATCGACGTTCTCCTGCGCCGCACCGCCGTACTCGGCCTCGACCTGCGCCGCCCGCTCCTCGGCGGTGAAGATGCCGAGCTGAGCGCGCTTTTCGTACGGCAGGTAGTCGAGCGCCAGCCTGCGGAACAGGTAGTCCAGCACGCTCGTGGCCATCCGGATGTCCGGGTCGTCGGTCATCCCCGCCGGCTCGAAGCGCAGGTTCTGGAACTTCTGGACGTAGAACTCGAGCGGGATGCCGTACTGGAGGCCCACCGAGATCGACATGGAGAACGCGTCCATGACACCGGCCAGCGTCGACCCCTGCTTGCCGAGCTTGACGAAGATCTCGCCGAGCCCGTCGTCGGGATAGGAACCGGCCGTCAGGTAACCCTCGGCGCCGCCCACGGTGAAGGAGATCGTCTGGCTCGGACGCTTCTTCGGCAGCCGCTTCCGCACCGGCCGGTACTCGACGACCTTGTCCTCGTCGGACTTCTGGCCCGACGCGGTGTCCTTCTTCGCCGACGACAGCGGCTGGCCCACCTTGCAGTTGTCACGGTAAATGGCCAGCGCCTTCAGGCCGAGCTTCCAACCCTGGAAGTAGATCTCCTCGACGTCCTCGACGGTGGCCGACTCGGGCATGTTCACCGTCTTGGAGATCGCCCCCGACAAAAACGGCTGCACGGCGGCCATCATCCGCACGTGGCCCATCGGGGCGATCGAGCGCTCACCGACCGCGCAGTCGAACACCTCGTAGTGCTCGGGACGCAGCCCCGGAGCGTCGACCACGTGACCGTGCTCGGCGATGTAGTCGACGATCGCCTCCACCTGCTCCTCCTGGTAGCCCAGGGAGCGCAGGGCACGCGGCACGGCGTTGTTCACGATCTGCATGGAGCCGCCACCGACGAGCTTTTTGAACTTCACCAGCGAGAAGTCCGGCTCGATACCGGTGGTGTCGCAGTCCATCATGAAGCCGATGGTGCCGGTGGGAGCGAGCACGCTGGCCTGGGCGTTGCGCCAACCGTTGCGCGTGCCGATCTCGATGCCGCGCTTCCACTCCTGCGTCGCCAGCTCCCGGATGGCGGCGTCGTTGTGGTGGTAGGTGCGCACGAGCTCGTTGGCCGCGGCGTGCTTGCGCATCACGCGCTGGTGCGGCTCGGCGTTACGGGCGTAGCCCTCGTAGGGACCCACGATCCCGGCCAGTTCGGCGGAACGCCGGTACGACACCGCCGTCATCAGCGAGGTGATCGCCGCGGCGAGCGCGCGCCCGCCCTCGGAGTCGTACGCGTGGCCCGTCGCCATCAGCAGCGCGCCGAGGTTCGCGTACCCGATGCCGAGCTGGCGGAACTTGCGCGTGGTCTCCGCGATCGGCTCGGTCGGGAAGTCGGCGAAGCAGATCGAGATGTCCATCGCCGTGATGACCAGCTCGACGGCCTTGACGAACAGCTCCGCGTCGAAGGTGCCGTCCTCGCGCAGGAACTTCAGCAGGTTCAGCGAGGCGAGGTTGCAGCTGGAGTTGTCCAGGTGCATGTACTCGGAGCACGGGTTCGAGGCGGTGATACGACCCGACTCGGGGCAGGTGTGCCAGTCGTTGATGGTGTCGTCGTACTGCAGCCCGGGGTCGGCGCACTCCCAGGCCGCCTGCGCCATCTTGCGGAACAACGTCCTGGCGTCGACGGTCTCCAGGACCTCGCCCGTGGTGCGGGCGCGGAGACCGAACGTCCCGCCGTTTTCCACCGCCTGCATGAACTCGTCGGACACGCGCACCGAGTTGTTGGCGTTCTGGTACTGCACCGAGGAGATGTCGGCGCCACCGAGGTCCATGTCGAAACCGGCGTCGCGGAGCACGCGGATCTTGTGCTCCTCCCTCGCCTTGGTCTCGATGAACTCCTCGATGTCGGGGTGGTCCACGTCGAGCACGACCATCTTCGCCGCCCGGCGGGTCGCACCACCCGACTTGATGGTGCCCGCGGACGCGTCGGCGCCCCGCATGAACGACACCGGACCCGACGCCGTGCCGCCCGACGACAGCAGCTCACGCGAGGAACGGATGCGGGAGAGGTTCAGGCCCGCGCCCGAACCACCCTTGAAGATCAGCCCCTCTTCCTTGTACCAGTTGAGGATCGAGTCCATGCTGTCCTCGACCGACAGGATGAAGCATGCGCTGACCTGCTGCTTCGAGCTCGTGCCGACGTTGAACCACACCGGCGAGTTGAAGCTGAACACCTGGTGCAGCAGCATCCACGTGATCTCGTGCTCGAAGATCTCGGCGTCCTCGGGCCCCGCGAAGTAACCGTGTTCGAGGCCGGCCTTGACGTACGTCTTGACGACGCGGTCGATGAGCTGCTTGAGGCTGTTCTCACGGTCGGGGCTGCCCACCGCGCCGCGGAAGTACTTGCTGGTGACGATGTTCGTCGCGTTGACCGACCAGAAGTCGGGGAACTCCACACCGCGCTGCTCGAAGTTCACCGTGCCGTCACGCCAGTTGGTCATGACGACGTCGCGCCGCTCCCACCGCACCTCGTCGTAGGGGTGCACCCCCTCGGTGGTGAAGACGCGTTGGACGCGCAGACCCTTGCGCGAGCCCGAGCCGCCTCGCTTCTTGCTCGGCTTCGGCGAGGATTCCGCGCCGACCCCCACGGTTTCTGTCATGACTCCCACTCCCGCGTTCGAAATTGGCGGCGACGTGACTCGTCGTCCGCGTTCTCACTCGCTGCGGTCCTGCTGGGCCGACGATTCGGCGATCGCCTCACGCAGGTTCTTGATCTCAGCCTCGAAGTCCTCGATCGACGAGAAGGACCGGTAAACACTCGCGAACCTCAGGTAGGCGACGGCGTCGAGCTCCCGAAGCGGCCCCAGGATGGCCAGCCCCACCTCGTGGCTCGGAATCTCCGCGACCCCGGACGCCCGGATGGAGTCTTCGACCTTCTGGGCGAGCTGCTTCAGGGCGTCGTCGTCGACGGGCCGCCCCTGACAGGCACGCCGCACTCCCCGAATCACCTTGTCCCGGCTGAACTGCTCGGTGACTCCCGATCGCTTGACGACAGCGAGTACCACCGTCTCCGACGTGGTGAACCGGCGACCACAGACCGAGCACGACCGACGCCGTCGTATCGCCTGGCCCTCGTCCACCTCTCGCGAATCGACGACTCGGGAGTCCGCGTGCCGACAGAACGGACACCGCACGGCCGAACACCTCCCGAAACTCCCCTGCACAGCAGGAACGTCACCGACAACGCACACCACGGCGCACCACACGCGAGTGTCGTCCACGTCGCGACCGGAGACCACCGGCAGCGTACGTAGAACCGATCCTACCCCAACTTGTGGACCAATTACAGCGATGTAACTACTAGATGTAGGGGTTGACCATAAGACTCGGCCCGGTCCGACGCAACCGCTACCCCCCGCCTCGGTGGCACGGAATCGGGCTTAGGATGCCGCGGTTTCGAACCCGTGCCACTCCGCACGCGAACGCGGCCCGGAACAGCCTACGGTGTGCCGAAAACGGCCGAACCGGGGCCGGGCTCCACGAAGGCCGGGTCCGTGGCGACGAGGCCGAGCCCCACCACCGCCGCCACCACGACGAGCGCCATCACCACGAGCCACGGCCAGGGGACCCCGCCGCGACCCGGTCCCCCTTCACCGAGATCACCACGCGCGGTTCGCCCCCGCCACAGCCCGGGAGCGGCCGGGGGCCTCGTCGGAGGACGGCACCCCCGGCGAGCGCCGGCACCCGGCGGACGGGCCGGAGCCGACCGAACGGCACCCGAGCGCCCCCTCGCCGCCACCATGCCAACCACCTCCAGCGTGTTCGCCCACTCACGCACGGACACGGGCATTCGAACACGAGTTCTATCGAACGCCCGTGCGAATGTGTACCACCGAGTCATGCGAAAATCGAGCCCCCACGGCGTGTCGCTCGAACAAACGTTTGAAATCCCCGGCGAAGCGGACTAGCGTCACCGACGGACGTGTAAAAAGCCCCGCATCGGCTCGGGCTCACGACTGGGAGGCATATCGCGGTGGCACGCAAGACAACGGGCGACGACGTGAGCGGCGGCGAGGTCTCCGACCTTCCGCGCACGGTCGAGAACCCGGACGAAAGCCTGACACCGCGGCAACGGAAAGTCCTCGAGGTGATCAGGACCTGGGTGGACAAGTACGGATATCCCCCGAGCGTCCGGGAAATCGGAGAAGCGGTCGGGCTCACGTCCACCTCGTCCGTCTCCCATCAATTGAAGGCGCTCCAACGCAAGGGGTACCTGCGTCGCGACGCGAATCGTCCGCGCGCGGTGGGGGTGTTGGCGGTAGATCGCGAACGACCGACCACTCCGGCCACCACGCAGACCGGAAACGCGATGCCCCAGCCCGCGTTCGTGCCCCTGGTGGGCCGCATCGCGGCGGGTGGTCCGGTGCTCGCCGAGGAATCGATCGAGGACGTCTTCCCGCTGCCGAAGGACATCGTCGGTGAGGGAGAGGTCTTCCTGCTCAGCGTCACCGGTGACTCGATGATCGGCGCCGCCATCACCGACGGCGACTGGGTCGTGGTACGGCAACAGCCCACCGCCGAAAACGGCGACATCGTGGCGGCGATGATCGACGGCGAGGCCACCGTGAAAACGTTCAAGCGCAAGGACGACGGGCACGTCTGGTTGCTGCCCCACAATGAGGCGTACGACCCGATTCCCGGTGACGACGCCACGATCCTCGGAAAGGTCGTCGCGGTTCTGCGGAGGCTGTGAGAAGCGGCCTCACAATCACGGCACGAGAACCGTCGTACCACACGCCACGGAAGGCCGAACGACGTTTCACGCGCCGTTTCGGACTTTCTCGGGGAATCGCTCACGCGTCGTTCCGCCGACGGCGGCGACTTCCCCACGCGACGAGTACCGCGGCGGTGATCACCGCGATGACGAGTGCGGGAGCCACGCCGAGACCGGATTCGTGCTCGACCGGTTCCTCGGGTGTCTCGGCCGCATGGCTCGCCGGTTCCTCCGCTTCGTCCGCGTCCGCTTCGCCGGAGGAGCGCGTGTCGACCAGCGAGACGGCATTCGGTACGGCCCGCAACGGCTCACCGCGCCCCTCACTGGCGGACAACAGCGTCCCGTCGGGGGTGAAGGCAATGGCCTCGCCCTGTTTTTCGTCGGGCAGCGGAACGCGCACCGGCTCCCGTGTGAACGCCGCCACGATGTCCCCGTCGGTCACCGGGTAGAGATAGGCGTCCGTGTACGTGCGTAGGGCCACCACACTGCCGTCGGCCGACAGCGCGGCTCCCGTGACGAGTACGGACCCGAGCTCGCCCACCGGGCCACCGGGGGTGTCGGTCGTCCGCAACGACACCGTCCCGACGTGTTCGAGCGGGGTCGGTCCCGGACTCACCAGAGGCTGCGCCGGCCGGTAGACGCGGGCGGTACCCAAGACGTTCTTCGTGATGATGTAGGGCGTCCCCGTGTGGTCCACCACGAGCGCCTCGGCGTCCTGCGGGCCGTCCGGATACGTGAGGCGATACAGCACCGACGTGCCGTCCCGCGACAGCGCGTGCACGGCCGCCGTCTCCCGCCTGCGGCGGTTGTCGCCGGTGTCACCGAGCCACAGCGTCCCGTCGGGCCCGAGCGCGAGGTCCTCCACGTCGTAGGGGTCCGTCGGGGCCGTGATCACATCCCGCACTCGGCAGTCGTCGTCCAGGACGGCGACTTCCAGCCGGGTGCCGCCGTCGTTCACGGCGTACACGTGCTCGGCGTCGGCGGCGAGCCCGGACAGCTCCTCCAACCGAGGATCGTCGATCGAACACACCACCTCGGGCACGGCCGAGGTGGTGGTGTCCTCCGTCTGGTCGGCGGCGGAGGCCCCCACGGGCAGCGCCACCGCCACGAGTGTCGCCGTCACCAGCGCGGAGCCGAATCGTCTCACCCCGCTACGGTAGCGTCACACGCGCGAACCGTTCGTGACGTAGTCGGCAAGCGCGGCCGCGAGTTCCGGATACACCCTCGCCTTCAGCCACGTCCCCTCGGGCCGGTGCTCCTCCGCCAGCACCTCGCCGTCCGAGTGCACCCGAGCGACGAGTTCGCCACGCGTGTAGGGCACGAGGACCTCCACGAAGGTCTCCGGCCGGGGAAGTCGGGCCGCGATCTCGGCCAGCAATGTGTCGAGCCCCTCCCTGCTGTGCGCCGAGACGACCACGGCGTCGGGCAGCAGGTTACGCAGCCGGGCGAGTGTCACCTCGTCGGCGACGTCGGCCTTGTTGACGACGATCAACTCGGGAGGCAACGGTTCCGACCGCTTCGCGGCGATCTCGCCGAGCACCGCCCGCACCGCGGCGACCTGGTCCTCGGGCGAGGGGGCAGCACCGTCGACCACGTGGAGCAGCAGGTCCGCGTCCGCGGCCTCGTCGAGCGTCGAGCGGAACGCGTCCACCAACTGGTGGGGCAGGTGCCGCACGAACCCGACGGTGTCGGTGATGGTGTATTCGAGCCCGTCGGGCGTGGTGGCCCGACGGGTGGTGGGGTCGAGCGTGGCGAACAGCGCGTCCTCCGCCAGCACCCCCGCGCCCGTGATGGCGTTGAGCAGGCTGGACTTGCCCGCGTTGGTGTAGCCGACGAGCGCGACGCTGGGCACCTCGTTGGCCACCCGGCGTCCCCGCTTGGTGGCCCGGATGGTGTCCATCGCGGCGATGTCCTTGCGCAGCTTCGCGATGCGCTTGTTGATGCGCCTGCGGTCGGTCTCCAGCTTCGTCTCACCGGGACCACGCAGACCCACACCGCCGTTGGCGCCACCGGCACGACCACCGGCCTGCCGCGACAGTGACTGGCCCCAACCCCGCAGCCGTGGGATGAGGTACTGCAACTGCGCGAGTTCGACCTGCGCCTTGCCCTCCCGCGACCGGGCGTGCTGGGCGAAGATGTCGAGGATCAGCGCCGTGCGGTCGATGACCTTCACGCGCAGCTTCTCCTCCAGTTGCCGCAGCTGGCCGGGGGAGAGCTCACCGTCGCAGATCACCGTGTCGGCGCCGGTGGAGGCGATGATGTCAGCGAGTTCCCTCACCTTGCCCGACCCGATGTAGGTGGCGGGATCGGGCCGCGAACGACGCTGGATGACCCCTTCGAGCACCTCGGAGCCCGCCGTCTCGGCCAGTCGCGCGAGTTCGGCGAGCGACTCCTCGGCCTGTTCCGCCGTTCCCTCGGTCCACACGCCGACGAGCACGACCCGTTCCAGCCGCAGCTGCCGGTATTCGACCTCGGTGACGTCGGTGAGTTCGGTGGACAGCCCCGCGACCCTGCGCAGGGCCGCGCGGTCGGAGAGTTCCAAGTCCCCCTGCGACAGCTCGACCTCGTCGAGCTGCTCGGGAACGACGTTGCGTGTCAGTTCTGTCATCGTCTCCCTATCGTCCCACGGTCGGCGGGAAAGAACGAGCCAATTAGCCACCGGATGCCGCTCTCGGACACGCCAATGGGACCGTGCCCGAGGGCCGGGCCGGCGTCCGCATACCGGGTCCCGGTGGGGAGATCTCACGTCCGGTGAGTCCGGACGTGCTCGTGGCCGATCCAGCCCGATCGGCTCGTTGGTGATAGCTGTCACAGGGGGCAACGGAAGAAGCCGCGGACCTATTCCCGAAGTGTTCCCGCCCGGTCGTCGGCGCGGGCGTGTTCGATCGATTCCCGCGCGACAACACCTCGGCCGGGAAAGGCCCCGTTCAGCCCTCCGGACGGGCCGCGGCGGGGTGTGGTCGCCGTGAGCGATCAGTCGAGGGCGTCCCACCAGGCGGCGTCGAGTTCGCCCCTCGCGACGAACACCGCGGGCCCGGTGAGGGTCGCCGTCCCCCTGCCCACCGTCACGGACACCCGACCCCCTGGAACCTCCACTGTGGACTGCCCGGTGTCGTCACCGCGAAGGTGCAGCGCCGCCGCGACCGCCGCGACCGTGCCGGTGCCGCACGCACGCGTCTCGCCCACCCCGCGTTCGTAGACGCGCATGCGCAGTGACTCGGGCCCGAGGACGTTGACGAACTCCAGATTGACGCCGTCGGGGAAGACCTCGGTGTCGTACCTCGGGGTTCGGCTCAAGTCGAGCGTGCTCACGTCGTCGTCGATCACGGACACGAGGTGCGGGTTGCCCACGTCCACGGCGACCCCGGAGACCTGCTTTCCGGACACGACGGCCACCGAGGTGCCGGTCACGGCGGCCGGTCCCATGTGCACGGTCACGGCGAGATCGCCCGACGAGTCGGTGTGCACCCGAACCGGGCGATCGCCCGCCCTGGTTCCCACGACGAACTCCGGTCCGACCTCCAGCCCCGCGTCGACGAGGTAGCGGGCGAACACGCGAACGCCGTTGCCGCACATCTCGGCCAGCGACCCGTCGGCGTTGCGGTAGTCCATGAACCACTCGCCCGCCGAGTCGACGCCGAGCGCGGCCGAGCGCACGACCCGGAGCACTCCGTCGGCACCGATCCCCTGCTGCCGGTCGCACAGCGCCGCGATCCGCCGCGGAGTCAGCTCCAGCGACGCGTCGGGATCGGGCAGGAGCACGAAGTCGTTCTGGGTGCCGTGCCCCTTGAGGAACTCGATGCCAGCCATGCCCCCAAGGCTACTGGTCGAGGTGTGCCAGCACGGCGTCGACCAGGTTCTCCGCACCGCCGTCCAGCCAGGTGATGCGGTCGTCACGCCGGAACCACGACCGTTGTCTGCGGACGAACCGCCTCGTGGCCACGACCGTGTCCCGCGCGGCGGCTTCCAGATCGCCGTCACCGGCGAGCGCGTCGAGCACCTGACGGTAGCCGAGGGCTCGCGACGCCGTCCTTCCCTGCCGCAGTCCCCGTTGTTCGAGCAACCGCACCTCGTCCACGAGCCCGGCGGCGAACATGTGCTCGACCCTGCGTTCCACCCGCTCGTCGAGCTCGGCCACCTCCCGGTCGATTCCGATCAGGACGGTCCCGTATCGCGGAGGCCCCGGAGTGGGCAGGTTCGCCGAGAACGGCTCTCCCGTGAGCGTGATGACCTCCAACGCGCGTACGACACGTCGCGTGTCGCTGGGCAGGATCGTCGCGGCGGCCTTCGGGTCGAGCATCGCGAGCCTGCGGTGCAGCGCGGCCGTCCCCTCCGCCCGAGCCTGTTCCTCCAGCTTTCGCCGCACGTCGGGATCCGTTCCGGGAAACCGCAGGTCATCCACGATGGCCTGGACGTACAGCCCCGACCCGCCGACGATCACCGGCACCCGGCCCGCCGCGAGCAACTCCTCGATGGTGGCGCGTGCCCGCTTCTGGTACTCGGCCACCGACGCGGTCTCGGTCACGTCCAGGACGTCGAGCAGGTGGTGAGGCACGCCCTTGCGCTCCTCCGGCGTCGCCTTCGCCGTCCCGATGTCCATGCCGCGGTACAACTGCATGGCGTCGGCGTTGACGACCTCCCCACCCAGCGCGAGCGCGAGTTCGACCCCGAGCGCGGTCTTCCCGGTGGCGGTGGGACCGACGACGGCCACGGGCTTGATCATCGCCGGGTCCACCTTGCGACGTGGTAGGCGACACCGAACGGCGCCTCCGAGTACAACAGTTCCCCGCTCCAGCGGCCGGACGACCGGGCGAACCCGGCGAGGACCTGCCACGCCGCCCGGCCCTGCGCCTGAAGCTCCACGGCGAGCGCCGGGTCCAGCGACAGCAAGGCCTCGCAGTCGGCCTCGGCCAACGCCGTACGCACCACGGTGTCGAATCCCTCCGCCCTGGTGTCGGCCCAGCCGGGCGGCGCCGTGTCGTGGCGCGTGGACCCGTCCCCGAGCACGAGCAGACCAGCTTCCTCCGCCCCGGCGATCCGTTCGCCGAGAGCCACGCACTCCGCGACGTCGGTGTCCTCGGCCAGCAGCTCCACCCGCACCGACTCGGCGCCGGCCCGCTCCCGAAGCCAGGCCGCCACCAGGACGGGCAGTGGGAGCCGTTCCGGAGCGGAACCACGGGCGGAATCCGACAGCGAGACCGGGACGTCCACGCCGAAGCCGCGGAAACTGCCGTGTGCCTCGGCGCTCACCGTTCGGCGCTCGGACGCCACCCCCACGGCCACCCAACGTCGGCCGACCTGCGCCAACGCCCGCGCGGCGGCCACCGTCGCGTCCCGCACGGCGGCACTGCGCTCCACCAAACCGGGAACGAGAGCGGGCACGAGCAGCGGTGGGGAGGGCACCACGACGGCACACGAGATCACGCGTCCCGAGGTTACCGGCAGCGCCACGAGAGGTACCTATCGAGGCATGGAGTACCCATCGGCGGTATTACCTGTTTGAATGCGGCCTACAGACCCGTACACGCAGCACCCGGCCCCGCACCCTGCGGGGCGCCCGCGACTCACGCGGGCCGGACAGTGAGAAGGAGCCGGCCATGGCCGAGCAGAACACCCCCCGCGGCAGTGACGTCCCCGACGTCGACAACGCCTCCGCCACGTCGGAGGTGCCGTCGGACGTCCCCACGCCACACCAGGTGCCCCAGTCATCCGGGGGTACCCAGGCGCCCACTGTGCCGGTCGCCGAGACACACCCGTCGCGGTGGGGACGTGTCGCCGACGATGGCACCGTCTACGTCCGCACGGCCGACGGTGAACGCGCCGTGGGCGTATGGCAAGCCGGCTCGGCCGAGGAGGGGTTGAAGCACTACGCCCGCAGGTTCGACGACCTGCGCACCGAGGTCGAGTTGTTGGAGACGAGGCTGGCCTCGGGCGCGGGCGACCCGAAGCAGGCGCTGTCCAGCGCCGTGCACCTGCGGGACGGTCTCGCCGAGGCGGCCGTCGTGGGAGACCTCGACGCCCTTCGCGCCCGACTCGACTACGTCGTCGCACACGCGGAGCAGGCCCTCGAACGCGCCCGCCGGGAGCGGGAGCGGGCTCGGGCCGAGGCGGTGGCGCGCAAGCAGGCCCTCGTGGAGGAGGCCGAGGAGATCGCCGCGTCGTCGACCCAGTGGAAGGCCGCGGGCGACCGGCTCAAGGCCATCTTCGAGGAGTGGAAGACGATCAAGGGCGTCGACCGCAAGACGGACGACGAGCTGTGGAAGCGGTTCTCCAAGGCCAGGGAGTCGTTCAGCAGGCGCCGGGGCTCCCATTTCGCCGAGCTCGACAAGCAGCGAGCCGCCGCGAAGCGCCGCAAGGAGGAACTGATCGCGGAGGCCGAGAGCCTCTCCGACTCCACCGACTGGGGACCGACCACGGCGCGCTACAAGGAACTCATGGCCGAGTGGAAGGCCGCGGGCCGGGCGCCCAAGGACGCCGACGACGCCCTGTGGCAGCGGTTCCGGGCGGCGCAGGACGCGTTCTTCTCCCGGCGGGCCGCGGCGTTCTCCGAGCGGGACGCGGAGTTCGCGGAGAACGCGGCACGCAAGGAGGAGCTGCTGAAGGAGGCCGAGAAGCTCGACCCGTCGACCAACCTGGACGCCGTCAAGGCGCAGTTCCGGCGTATCCAGGAAAGCTGGGACCAGATCGGAAAGGTGCCGAGGGACCGCATCCGCGAACTCGACGGGCGGTTGAAGGCCGTCGCCGACCGCATCCGCGCGGCCGAGGACGCCCGCTGGCGCCGCACCGACCCGGAGGCCGAGGCGAGGGCGGCGCAGTTCCGGGAACGCGTCGAGCAGCTGGAGGCCCAGGTCGCGAAGGCCCGCGCCGCGGGCGACGAGCGACGCGCAAAGCAGGTCGAGGAGCAGGCCGCGCAGTGGCGGGAGTGGTTGCGCACGGCGGAGGAGGCACTCGCCAACCGCTGACGTGGCATCAGCACGGGTGGTGGGGAGCGGTGAGCTCCCCACCACTCAGTGCCGCGACCACGCGAGCTTCATCCACTGGAACGCCAGCACCGCCATCGCCACGGCCGCGATCACCAGCCCGATGCCGGGCCCCGCGCCGGCGACACCGCTGACTCCCGACGACTGCTGGGACCACACGGCGAGAATGCCATCGACGAACGCGAACCAGCCGCCGACCGCGCACACCCACGTCAGCCACCACCGGCGAGTCGCCAGCGCGATCGCCGAGGCGAGCACACCGAATCCGCTGGACGTCGCGGCGAACAACTGCGGGATCGCACCCGCCTCTCCGAGTAGCGCCCGCCAACCCGGATGACCGTCGACCCACGGCAGGACGAACCCGACCAACAGGACGAACACGAACACCGCGATGGTGAAGCCACGCCGTCCGAACTCCACCGTCCGTACGGTCCTGCCGAGCGTGGCGTCGACGTCGGCGACGAGTCGGTCGAGGTCGTCCCCGTTCTCCGGCCGCTTCGAACCGGACTCGTCACTCACAGCGAACAGCCTCCCGCGTCGGCACCCGCGGAGGCGCCGACGGACGCCGTCGGCTTCGGACCGAACGAGGGCAGTCCGAGGCTGACCCCCTTCGTCTTCGGGCGCAGCCCGGCCTCCACGTTGTCCCCGGCCCTGGTGCGGCGGTGCGACACCACGTCGCCGTCGGCGACCAGGTGGTGCGGGGCCGCGTACGTGATCGTGGTCTCCACGATGTCGCCCGGCCGGATCTCCCGGTCGACGGCGCTGCCGGTGGGCGTGAAATGCACGAGCCTGCCGTCACGAGCGCGACCGCTCATCCGGTTGGTCTCGGTGTCCTTGCGTCCCTCACCGGTGGCGACGAGCAACTCGACGGTGCTGCCCACCAACTTCTTGTTCTCCTGCCAGGAGATGTCGTTCTGGAGCTCGACCAACCGGTCGTACCGCTCCTGCACGACCTCCTTGGGCACCTGGTCGGGCATCTCGGCCGCGGGCGTACCGGGACGCGGGGAGTACTGGAACGTGAACGCGCTGGAGAACCGGGCCTCCCGCACGACCTCCAGGGTCTGCTCGAAGTCCTCCTCGGTCTCCCCTGGGAAACCGACGATGATGTCGGTGGTAATGGCCGCGTCGGGCATGGCCTCCCGCACCCGCTCCAGGATCCCGAGGAAGCGCGTGGACCGGTAGGACCGTCGCATCGCCTTCAACACGCGGTCGGAGCCCGACTGCAACGGCATGTGCAACTGGTGGCAGACGTTCGGCGTCTCGGCCATCGCCTCGATCACGTCGTCGGTGAAGGCGGCCGGATGCGGCGAGGTGAAACGCACCCGTTCGAGCCCCTCCACGGAACCGCAGGCCCGGAGCAGCTTTCCGAACGCGTGCCGGTCTCCGAACTCGACGCCGTAGGAGTTGACGTTCTGCCCGAGCAGCGTCACCTCCAGCACTCCTTCGGCCACGAGCGCCTCGACCTCGGCGAGGATCTCGCCGGGACGCCGGTCGCGCTCCTTGCCGCGCAGCGACGGGACGATACAGAAGGTGCACGTGTTGTTACAGCCGACGGAGATCGACACCCAGCCCGAGTAGGCGGACTCCCTGCGCGCGGGCAACGTCGACGGGAAGGTCTCCAGCGCCTCCAGGATCTCCACCTGGGCCTCGGCGTTGTGCCGGGCGCGCTCCAGCAGCACGGGCAGCGACGCGATGTTGTGCGTACCGAAGACGACGTCCACCCACGGCGCCCGCTTCACGATCTCACCGCGGTCCTTCTGGGCGAGACAACCGCCGACGGCGATCTGCATTCCCGGCTTCGCCGTCTTGGCCGCCCGCAGGTGACCGAGGTGTCCGTAGAGCTTGTTGTCGGCGTTCTCACGCACCGCGCAGGTGTTCAGCACGACCACGTCGGGTTCCTCGCCGTCCGCGGCGAGCGCGTAGCCGGCGTCCTCCAACTGACCGGCGAGACGTTCCGAGTCGTGCACGTTCATCTGGCACCCGAAGGTGCGAATCGCGTAGGTGCGGGTCACGTCTGCCAGGGTAGGTCAACGGCATCTCGCCACCTCACCGCGTCCGGACGGCACTCTCCCATTAGGGTTCGGTAACACTCGCGCGGGGGCGCCCCCGGGTAGTCTCCGTGAACACTTAAGGTTGCTTTTTGATTCAAAGAGCGCGTCGGATTGCCCCAAAGGTGTTAAATCCACGTGTTGCCCGTGACAACCCGCGACCCGCGGCTTGCCGTGTGATGGAGGTCAGATGAGCACCGCGACGCCAGCACCGCCGATGATCAAGGCGGCGGCGGTGAACAAGCATTTCGGCGACCTGCACGTGCTCAAGGACATCGACTTCGAGGTGCCCAAGGGCCAGGTCGTCGTGATCCTCGGGCCGTCGGGTTCCGGCAAGTCGACCCTGTGCCGCGCCATCAACCGGCTCGAACCGATCGACTCCGGCGAGATCCGTATCGACGGCAAGCCGTTGCCCGCGGAAGGCAAGGCACTCGCCGCCCTCCGCGCGGACGTGGGCATGGTCTTCCAGCAGTTCAACCTGTTCGCCCACAAGACGATCCTCGAAAACGTCACGCTCGGCCCCACGAAGGTGCGCCGGGTCAGCGCCGAGGAGGCCCGGAAGACCGCGATGGAGCTGCTCGACCGGGTGGGGATCGCCAACCAGGCGCAGAAGTACCCCGCGCAGCTCTCCGGGGGGCAACAACAACGAGCCGCGATCGCACGGGCGCTGGCGATGCGCCCCAAGGTGATGCTGTTCGACGAGCCGACCTCCGCCCTGGACCCCGAGATGGTCCAGGAAGTGCTCGACACGATGACCGAGCTGGCCGACGACGGCATGACGATGCTCGTGGTGACCCACGAGATGGGCTTCGCCCGCAGGGCCGCTCACCGCGTCGTGTTCATGGCCGACGGCGAGATCGTGGAGGACACGACCCCCGACGAGTTCTTCACCGCTCCGAAGTCCGAAAGGGCGAAGGACTTCCTCGGGAAGATCCTCACTCACTGACACATTGTCGTGGCGGCGTGGGCCGCCCTCAACCGGGAACAGGAGAGGTGCACATGAAGATCCGCACCCTGACGGTGGGCCTGTTGGCCGCGAGCCTCGCCCTCACCGCATGCGGCAAGGAAGGGTCGCCGGCAGACGACGGAGGCTCGAACGGCGACGGTGGCAACACCCCGGCCCTGAGCTACGAGGTGGCCGAGAACGTCACCGTGGAGGGCTCCCCCACCTTCGACAAGATGAAGAAGGCCGGCCACGTCGTCGTCGGCGTCAAGGACGACCAGCCGAACCTCGGCTACAAGGACCCGACGACGGGTGAGTACAGCGGCTTCGACATCGAGATCGCCCGGCTCGTTTCGGCCAAGCTCGGCTTCGACCCGAAGACCATCGAGTACAAGGCCGTCCCCTCCGCCGGCCGTGAGCAGGCCATCATCAACGGCGACGTCGACTACTACGTCGGCACCTACACGATCAACGACAAGCGCAAGCAGCAGATCAGCTTCGCGGGTCCGTACTTCGTCGCCGGCCAGGGCCTGCTGGTCGCCAAGGACAACAACGACATCAACGGCAAGGACGACCTCAAGGGCAAGAAGGTCTGCTCGGTGAGCGGGTCCACGCCGATCCAGAACGTGCGGGACCAGGGTCTGCACCAGCCCGGCGGCGAGCTCGTCGAGCTGCAGACCTACTCGCAGTGCGTGTCCGAGCTGCTCAACGGCCAGGTCGACGTCGTCACCACCGACGACGCCATCCTGCTCGGCTACGCCGCCCAGCAGCCCGACGAGCTGAAGGTCGTCGGCGAGACCTTCACCGAGGAGCCCTACGGCATCGGTCTTCCGAAGGAGGACGACGCCCTCCGGGACAAGGTGAACGACATCCTCGAAGAGGCCATGGAAGACGGCACGTGGCAGGAGATCTACGACGCCACGCTCGGCAAGTCGGGCAACAAGGCCGAGATGCCGAAGGTCGACCGCTACTGACGCCGACAGCGGCCCTCGGCGGTGATCCGTCCCCACGACGGAAACGCCGAGGGCCGCTCATGTCGGCAGCCGCCCCATCTGTCCCCGCACCACCGAGGGAAACATGGACGTACTGCTGGACAACCTCGACCTGTACGGGTCGGGTTTTCTCAACACCATCAAACTGTTCGTCTTGTCGGCGATCGGCTCGTTGGTGCTGGGCACGATCCTGGCGATGCTGCGGGTAAGCCCGGTTCCGATCCTGCGCGCCGCCGGTGCCGCGTACGTGACGTTGTTCCGGAACACGCCGCTGACGCTGCTGTTCTTCTTCTTCGTCTTCGCCTATCCGCTTCTCGACATCCTCGACCTGACGTACTTCTGGGCCGCCGTCGTGGCGTTGATCGTGTACACGTCGGCGTTCGTGTGCGAGGTCGTGCGGTCGGGTATCAACACCGTGCCCGTCGGTCAGGCGGAGGCCGCTCGCGCCATCGGCCTCACCTTCGGCCAGACACTGAGCCAGATCATCCTTCCACAGGCGACGCGCTCCGTGGTGCCGCCGATGGTCAGCACGATGATCGCGTTGCTCAAGAACACCACGATCGCGGCCGGGTTCTCGGTCGTCGAGGCGGGAGCGATCCAGAACTACCTGTCCGAGCGCGGCTACAGCGTGCTGATCGGTCTGCTGTGGGTGGCCCTCGGTTTCGTCATCCTGATCACCCCGATGACCCTGTTGCAACGTAGCCTCGAGAAGCGCTGGAGCGTGGCCCGATGAGCGCCGTCCTCTTCGACGTCCCCGGCCCGAAAGCGCGAGTACGGCACCGCGCCTACGCCGTCGTGGGTGTCCTCGCCCTCGTCGCGGTCATCGGATACGTCGTCTACAAGTTCGCCGAAGCAGGCCAGTTCGACGCCGAGATCTGGGAGTGGATCCTCTACGAGCAGATCCAGCTCGAACTCCTCGACGCGCTGCTCAACACGCTGCGCGCGTTCGCGGTCGCGGCGGTACTGGCACTCGCGTTCGGTGCGATCTTCGCCGCGGCCAGGCTCTCCGACCACGCGATCCTGCGCATCCCGGCGACGGCGATCGTGGAATTCTTCCGCGCCGTGCCGCTCGTAGTGATGATCTTCTTCTTCCACTACGGACTCGCGCTGGGTGCGCCGTTCTACTCCGTGGTGCTGGGCCTGACCCTGTACAACGGCTCGGTGCTCGCCGAGGTGTTCCGCGCGGGCATCCTCTCCCTGCCCAAGGGGCAGAGCGAGGCGGCGTACGCGATCGGCATGCGCAAGGCCCAGGTGATGCGCCTGGTGCTGCTGCCGCAGGCCCTGCGCGCGATGCTGCCCGCCATCATCAGCCAGCTCGTGGTGTTGCTGAAGGACACCGCGCTGGGCTTCCTCATCACCTACGAGGAACTGCTGCGCTACGCCCGCTATCTCGGCGGCATCATCCAGTTCGACCGACCGCTCATCCCGATCACCATCGTGGTCGGCGCGATGTACATCCTCATGTGCCTGGCCCTGACCGGTGTGGCGAAGTGGCTGGAGTCCCGGAACCGCCGCAGCAAAAAGGCACTGACGGTGGACGTCACGGCCGAGACCGAGGAAGCCACTCTCACCGACGGCAAGCCCGCCTGATCGGTTCGTCTGCTCGGGACCCGAAGGCCGTCGTCACCCGGAGACGGGGACGACGGCCTTCGGCGTTCCTCACCCCTTGTCGCGGCGGAACAGCTTGTTGCCCAACCACACCACCGGGTCGTAGCGCCGGTCCGCGACCCGCTCCTTCATCGGGATCAACGCGTTGTCGGTGATGTGGATGTTCTCCGGGCACACCTCGGTACAGCACTTGGTGATGTTGCAGTAACCGAGTCCGTGCTGGGTCTGGGCGGCGTCCCTGCGATCGGCCACGTCGAGCGGGTGCATCTCCAGCTCCGCGATGCGCATGAGGAAACGCGGACCGGCGAAGGCGGGCTTGTTCTCCTCGTGATCGCGGATCACGTGGCAGACGTTCTGGCACAGGAAGCACTCGATGCACTTGCGGAACTCCTGCGCACGCTGCACGTCGACCTGCTGCATGCGGTACTCGCCCGGTTCCAGCTCCGGCGGCGGCGTGAACGCCGGGATCTCGCGCGCCTTGACGTAGTTGTAGGACACGTCCGTCACGAGATCCCGGATCACCGGAAACGTCCGCATCGGCGTCACGGTGATGACCTCCTCGGGCCGGAAGGCCGACAACCGCGCCATGCACAACAACCGCGGCCTGCCGTTGATCTCGGCCGAGCAGGACCCGCACTTGCCCGCCTTGCAGTTCCACCGCACGGCCAGGTCGGGGGCCTGCGTGGCCTGCAGCCGGTGGATCAGGTCCAGCACGACCTCGCCCTCGTTGGCCTCCACGGTGTAGTCGCGCAACTCGCCGGAGCCGTCGTCCCCGCGCCAGATCCGCAGCTTCGCCTCGTAACCCATGTCAGGCCGTCCTTTCCGGATGGTCGGCCAATTCCTCGTCGGTGTAGTACTTCTCCAGCTCCGACAGTTCGAACAGTCCGAGTAGGTCGGCCCGCATCGGTTCCTGTTCCTTGACGGTGACCTCGATGTGGGGGACCGGGTCCTCGTCGCCGGTGGCCGAGCACACGAGCAGCCGGTTGCGCCACCGCGGGTCCATCTGCGGGTAGTCGTCGCGGGTGTGGCCGCCCCTGCTCTCGGTGCGCTGCAACGCCGCGCGGGCCACGCACTCGCTGACGAGCAGCATGTTCCGCAGGTCCAGGGCCAGGTGCCAGCCGGGGTTGTACTGGCGGTGTCCCTCCACCGTGACGGCACGGAGCCTGCCCCGAATCTCGTCGAGCTTCTCCAAGGCCTTCTCCATCTCGTCGGCCGTGCGGATGATGCCCACGAGATCGTTCATGCACTGCTGCAGTTCGGCCTGCAGCGTGTAGGGGTTCTCCGGGGTCCGCCCGTCACGTGGTGGGTCGAACGGCGCCAGCGCGGTCCGGGCGGCCACCGCGACGTCGACCTCGGACACCGTGGGGCGTTCGGTGAGCGATTCGACGTAGTCGGCCGCCCCGAGCCCGGCCCGGCGACCGAACACCAGGAGGTCCGACAGCGAATTGCCCCCGAGGCGGTTGGAACCGTGCATTCCACCGGCGCACTCGCCCGCCGCGAACAGGCCGGGCACGCTCGACGCCGCCGTGTCCGGGTCGACCTCGACCCCACCCATCACGTAGTGACAGGTCGGCCCGACCTCCATCGGCTCCGCCGTGATGTCCACGTCGGCGAGTTCGGCGAACTGGTGGTACATCGACGGCAAGCGCCGCTTGATCTCCTCGGCCGACATCCGACTCGCGATGTCGAGGTACACCCCGCCGTGAGGCGAGCCGCGTCCCTCCTTGACCTCGGTGTTGATCGCTCGGGCGACCTCGTCACGCGGCAGCAGGTCCGGCGTCCGCCGGTTGTTGTCGGGGTCGGTGTACCAACGGTCGGCCTCCTCCTCGGTCTCCGCGTACTGGCCCTTGAAGACGTCCGGGATGTAGCGGAACATGAACCGCTCGCCCTCGGAGTTGCGCAGCACACCGCCGTCGCCGCGCACGCCTTCCGTCACGAGGATGCCCTTCACGCTGGGAGGCCAGACCATCCCCGTGGGATGGAACTGGACGAACTCCATGTTGATCAACTTCGCGCCCGCCCGCAGCGCCAGGGCGTGCCCGTCGCCGGTGTACTCCCAGGAGTTCGACGTGACCTTGAACGACTTGCCGATGCCGCCGGTGGCGAGCACGACGGCGGGGGTCTCGAAGAGCACGAAGCGACCCGACTCGCGCCAGTAGCCGAACGCTCCGGCGATGGCGCCGTCGGACGTGAGCAACTCCGTGATGGTGCACTCGCTGAAGACCTTGAGCTTGGCCTCGTAGTCGCCGTAGGTGGCGTGGTCCTCCTGCTGCAGCGACACGATCTTCTGCTGCATCGTGCGGATCAGTTCCAGACCGGTCCGGTCTCCGACGTGCGCCAGCCGGGGATAGGTGTGCCCTCCGAAGTTGCGTTGGCTGATCCGGCCGTCCTCGGTGCGGTCGAACAGCGCGCCGTACGTCTCCAGCTCCCACACGCGGTCGGGAGCCTCTTTGGCGTGCAGCTCCGCCATCCGCCAGTTGTTGAGGAACTTCCCGCCTCGCATGGTGTCGCGGAAGTGCACCTGCCAGGAGTCGTTCGAGTTGACGTTGCCCATCGCCGCGGCACATCCGCCCTCCGCCATGACGGTATGCGCCTTGCCGAACAACGACTTGCACACCACCGCGACGGAGAGTCCCCGCTGCCGCGCCTCGATCACGGCCCGCAGGCCCGCACCGCCGGCACCGATCACCACCACGTCGTAGCTGTGCCGTTCGACCTCGGTCATGGAAAGTTGGCCACCTTCGGTTGTTCGCCGTACCGCGCCGGAGCGCACGGCTGTGTTCGGAATTCAGTTGAACAGGCGCAGGTCGGGGATCGTGTCCGTCGACACCAGCCACACGTAGAGGTCGGTGAGGACGAGCGTGCCCAAGGTGATCCAGGCGAACTGCATGTGCCGGACGTTGAGCTTGCTGACCTGCGTCCAGATCCAGTAGCGGACGGGATGCTTCGAGAAGTGCTTCAGTCTTCCGCCCGTGACGTGTCGACACGAGTGGCACGACAGCGTGTAGCACCAGAGGAAGAACACGTTGACCAGGAGGATGATGTTGCCGAGGCCGATCCCGAAGCCTCGCTGCCCGTCGAACGCCACGACGGCGTCGTACGTGTTGATCACCGTGATGACGAAGGCGACGTAGAAGAAGTACCGGTGCACGTTCTGCACGATGAGCGGCAGCCGGGTCTCACCCGTGTACCGCGCGTGGGGTTCGGCCACCGCACAGGCGGGAGGCGCGAACCACACCGAACGGTAGTAGGCCTTGCGGTAGTAGTAGCAGGTGATCCGGAACAGCAGCAGGAACGGCAAGGACAAAAACGCCAGCGGGATGAAGCTCGGCAGCTCGCCGATCGGTGTGCCGAAGTGGCTCGACCCCGGCACGCAGGACTCGCTCAGGCACGGCGAGTAGAACGGCGTCAGGTAGTGGTACTCGGCGTCCCAGTAGCCCTCGCGCATGAACGAACGAATGGTCGCGTAGACGACGAACGCCGTCAGGCCGAGCGTGGTGAACAGCGGGGAAAGCCACCACCGGTCGGTGCGCAGGGTGCGGCTCGCCAAGGCCGCGCGCGTCCGTACGGGCCCGGCCCCCGCTTCGGCACCGGGGTTCGTGGTCTCGCTCCTGTGCGGATGATCAGTGCTGGTCACGTTGATAACCACCCACGCCCTCGTCGTCGGCTCCCTTCCACAACGCGGGGTCGTACGGGGTGTCGGGAATCTTCACGATGTCGTGCCGAGGTCGGGACGCCTGCGCCGGTACGGGCGGCGCCTGCGCGAGTTCCTCGGCGTCGATGTCCAGCCGGTCGATGTCGTTGGTGATCCGGCGCAGGGCGGGAGACTCGCCGTAGCGGGATCGGAGCCCGCCGACGCACTGCCTGAGCTGGCCGATGACCCGTCGCAGCTCCGTCATCTCGGCACTGGACATGCTCACCCTCCGAATTCGTTGTCCGCGTCCGACACCGGTAGGGCCGACTCTGCACCTCGGTACGTCAATGTGACAAGTAGCACACCCCGACCGTTTGACGTGAGCAAGATCACTCTAAATTGCGGTCTGGATCGATTTTGTGGCCCTGGTGCTGGGCTGTATCGTGCAAGCTGCCACACAGTCGCGACGCCATCGCCGCCGTCTCGTCTCTTCAGTTGCTCACCCTGAGTAACCAGTTCGTGTGCCGCTCGCCCGCCGTAATCGACCGGAGAACATGCCGTTGAGCCTTCATCCCGTCATCGCCGACGTCACCCAGCGCATCGCCGAACGCAGCGCCGAGACACGACGGACCTACCTCGCTCGTGTCGAGAGCGCCGCCGCCGAAGGCCCCGCTCGCGCGGCACTGGGGTGCAGCAACCTCGCACACGGCTTCGCGGCCTGCTCGGGCCCCGATCTCCTCGCCGTCAAGGAAGCCCGCAAGCCCGGCATCGCCATCGTGTCGGCCTACAACGACCTGCTCTCGGCACACCAGCCGTTCCACGAGTTCCCCGCGTGGATCAAGGACGCCGCCAGGGAGGCGGGTGGCGTCGCCCAGTTCGCCGGAGGCGTGCCCGCGATGTGCGACGGCATCACGCAAGGCCGTACGGGCATGGAGCTGTCCCTGTTCAGCCGGGACGTCATCGCGATGGCCACCGGCATCGCGCTCTCCCACGAGATGTTCGACGGCACGCTCCTGCTCGGCGTCTGCGACAAGATCGTGCCGGGGCTGCTCATCGGCGCCCTCGCCTTCGGACACCTTCCCGCCATGCTGGTCCCCGCGGGCCCCATGACCTCGGGCCTGCCGAACAGGGAGAAGGCCCGCATCCGGCAGTTGTACGCCGAGGGCAAGGCCACTCGGGAGGACCTCCTCGACGCCGAAGCCGCCGCGTACCACTCCCCCGGCACCTGCACCTTCTACGGCACCGCCAACTCCAACCAGCTCGTGGTCGAGGTGATGGGGCTCCACCTGCCCGGAGCCACCTTCGTCCACCCCGGCACGCCACTGCGCAAGGCGCTCACCGAGCAGGCCGCCCGCCGCATCGTGGAGATCACGCGCGGCGGGAAGGAGTACACCCCGCTCGCACGCGTCGTCGACGAGCGCAGCATCGTGAACGGGATCGTCGCCCTGCTGGCCACCGGCGGCTCGCAGAACCACACCCTGCACCTGCCCGCCGTCGCCGCCGCGGCGGGGATCAAGCTGACGTGGGACGACTTCGCCGACCTGTCGGCGGTCGTGCCGTTGCTCGCGAACGTCTACCCCAACGGCAGCGCGGACATCAACCACTTCCACGCCGCGGGTGGCGTCCAGGTGCTCGTCGGAACCCTCCTCGACGCGGGTCTGCTGCACCCCGACGTCGAGACCGTCGCCGGGCCGGGACTCCACCGGTACCGCGAGGAGCCGATCCTGGACGACGGCAAGCTGATCTGGCGCGAGGTGCCCACGGCCACGCTCGACGACACCGTGCTCCGCACCGCCGACAACCCCTTCGCCCCCGAGGGCGGCCTGCGCATGGTCTCGGGCAACCTCGGACGCGCCGTCATCAAGGTGTCGGCCGTGGCGCCGGAGAACCGCGTCGTGCAGGCGCCCGCGCGCGTCTTCTCCTCGCAGGCCGACTTCACCCGAGCGTTCCGGGCCGGGGAACTCGACCGCGACGTCGTCGTGGTGATACGCAACCAGGGGCCTCGCGCAAAGGGAATGCCGGAGCTCCACGCGCTGATCCCCGCGCTCGGCGTGCTCATGGACCGCGGTCACCGCGTCGCCCTCGTCACCGACGGCCGCATGTCCGGCGCCTCGGGCAAGGTCCCGGCCGCCATCCACGTGACGCCGGAAGCCGCCGTCGGCGGTCCTCTGTCCAAGGTGGAGGACGGCGACGTCGTGCGCCTCGACGCCGACGCCGGGGAACTGGACGTGCTCGTGGAGGCGAGCACACTGGCACAGCGCCGACCCGCCGAGCCTCCGGCTCCGGAGGAGTGGTGGGGCAACGGACGCGAGCTCTTCACCGCCCTGCGCAGTACCGTGGGACCCGCCGACCTCGGCGGTAGCGTCTTCGGCGACCCCGCCCCCTGGGCCATCACCACCGAGAAGCCGGTCGACGTGAAAGGACACGCATGAACGCCGACACCCTGCTGACCCTTTCCCCCGTCCTGCCCGTGGTGGTGTTGCCCGACGCGGACCAGGCCGTCCCCGTGGCCAGAGCCTTGCACGCGGGCGGTGTCCGCGTGGTGGAGATGACCCTGCGCACCGATGCCGCGCTGGAGGCCATCCGCCGAGTGACCGCCGAGGTTCCCGAGGTGGTGGTCGGCGCCGGCACCGTGATCACCCCGGAACAGGCACGGGCGGCGGCGGACGCGGGCGCGGCGTTCCTCGTGACTCCCGGCACCACCGACGCCCTGCTCGACGCCGTGGTCGCCACCGGACTTCCGGTGCTGCCCGGCGCCTCCACCGTCTCCGAGGCCATGCGGTTGGCCGAGCGCGGCTTCGACCGACTGAAGTTCTTCCCCGCCGAGGCCAGCGGTGGCGTCGCGGCCCTGTCGGCCATCGCAGGGCCCTTGCCGCACTTGCGGTTCTGCCCCACCGGAGGCATCACCGCCGAGAGCGCTCCGCGCTACCTGGCGCTTCCCAACGTGGGATGCGTCGGGGGTTCCTGGCTGACGCCGAAGGACGCGCTCGCGGCGCGGGACTACGCGCGCATTGAGACACTGGCCAAGGAGGCCACCGCTCTCGGAACGGAGGCCGGGACGGCGACGACGTAGCGGGCACGGCGGGCTCCACCCGTCGTGGAGGGAGGTCTGCCGGAAGCATGTCGTGGGACTGGTTCACCTCCGACGAGTACTGGATTTCGCGGCTGGTCTTCCAGAAGATGCTGGCCGCGCTGTACCTGGTGGCGTTCCTCAGCGCCGTGAACCAGTTCCGCCCGCTGCTCGGCGAGCGGGGGCTGCTGCCCGTTCCGGAATTCCTGGCACGCGTGAACTTCCGCCGCGCGCCGAGCCTGTTCCACCTGCACTACTCCGACCGGTTCTTCGCCGCGGTGGCGGTGACCGGCGTCGTCGTGTCGGCCGCGTTGGTGGCCGGGGTGGCGGACCTGCTGCCCGTATGGGGATGTCTGCTGCTGTGGGCAGTGCCGTGGGTGCTGTACTTGTCGATCGTCAACGTCGGACAGACCTGGTACGCGTTCGGCTGGGAATCGTTACTGCTGGAGACGGGTTTCCTGGCGATCTTCCTCGGGCCGGCGCACACGGGTGTGCCCACGCTGGTGCTCTGGCTGCTGCTGTGGTTGCTGTTCCGACTGGAATTCGGCGCCGGGCTGATCAAGATGCGGGGCGATCGGTGCTGGCGTGAGCTGACCTGCCTGTACTACCACCACGAGACCCAGCCGCTGCCCGGCCCGTTGAGTTGGTACTTCCACCATCTGCCGCGGTGGATGCACCGCGTGGAGGCGGCGGCCAACCACGTGGCACAGCTCGTGGTTCCGTTCGTGCTCTTCGCGCCCCAACCCGCGGCGAGTGTCGCGGCGGGCGTCGTGATCGTCACCCAGGGCTGGCTGGTGCTCAGCGGCAACTTCTCCTGGCTGAATGCTCTCACCATCACGCTCGCCGTCCCCGCTCTCGACGGCGAGCTGCTGGGCGTGTCGCCTCCGGAGGAGCTCGCCACGCCGCCGGTGTGGTACGGAGCCCTCGTGATCGCCGTGACGGCCGGGGTCGCGGTGTTGAGCTACTGGCCCGTGAAGAACCTGCTCGGCAAGGGCCAGTTGATGAACTACAGCTTCAACCAGTTCCACCTCGTCAACACCTACGGCGCCTTCGGCAGCGTCACCCGCGACCGGTACGAGGTGATCATCGAGGGTACCGACGAGGAGACCATCGGCCCGGAAACCGTGTGGCGCGAATACGAGTTCAAGGGCAAACCGGGCGATCCGTACCGACGTCCGCGGCAGGTCGCGCCGTACCACCTACGGCTGGACTGGCTGCTGTGGTTCCTCTCGCTGTCGTCGCGATACGGGGGCCGCTGGCTTCCCGCCCTGGTCCGGAAGCTGCTCGACGGCGACCCGCAGATCCGCCGTCTGCTCCGTCACGATCCCTTCGACGGGAAGCCACCCACGCATCTCCGGGCCCGGCTGTTCCACTACCGCTTCACGACCCCGGCCGAACGAGCCGAGACCGGCGCGTGGTGGGTCAGGGAGCCCGTGGGCACGGTGGTCCGCACCTGCCGCCTCAATGCCGACGGCACTCCCGTTCCCGTGTGAGACGGTCCGGCGGGCGAGCGGCGCAATCAATCACACGTGCGGAAAGTACGGACACCCGTGCGTGAAGTGCGGCCACGCGTACCGGAACTGCGGACACGCGGTCAGGGGTCCACGTCATCGAGGAAGGTCGGTTCCGCTCCCACTTCGCGGAGTTCCTCGCGGACGACCCGGTATGACAGGCCCTGCGGGTATCCCTTACGAGCCAACATACCGAGCAGCCGACGCGTGGCCTTCTGCTCGTCGAGGCCGGCCATGGTCCGCAATTTCTTGCGCACCAGTTCCCGAGCCCGCTGTTCCTCGGCATCGGAGTCGATCGCCCCGGCGGCCTCGGCCGCGACCTCCGGGTCGACCCCTTTGCGCTTCAACTCGGCGACCAACGCCTTGCGCGCGAGACCCCGGTGAGTGTGCCGCGAGCGCACCCACATCTCGGCGAACGCGGCATCGTCCACCAGCCCCGCATCGTCGAGCTTGCCGAGCAACCTCTCGCCGATGTCGTCGGCGAAGCCCTTCCGGCGCAACGCCTGACGCAGCTCGTCCTTGGTACGCGGCCGCGCGGCCAGGAGGTCGAAGCAGAACTCCTTGGCCTTGCGCCACGCCTCCTCGGGCGGCAGGTTGTGCATCGACGCGCCGGTTTCGTCAGAAGTCGACCGGAGCGGGAGCGCTGTCCTCACCCTCCTCGGCCCCGATGCCGAGCTTTTCCTTGATCTTCTTCTCGATCTCGTTGGCGACGTCCGGGTTCTCGCGCAGGAACCGCCGGGCGTTCTCCTTGCCCTGACCGAGCTGGTCGCCCTCGTAGGTGTACCAGGCGCCCGACTTACGGACGATGCCCTGGTCGACACCCATGTCGATCAAGGAACCCTCACGCGAGACACCGATTCCGTACAGGATGTCGAACTCGGCCTGCTTGAACGGCGGCGCGACCTTGTTCTTGACGACCTTGACCCTGGTGCGGTTACCGACCGGCTCACCGCCGTCCTTCAACGTCTCGATCCGGCGCACGTCGAGGCGGACGGAGGCGTAGAACTTCAGCGCCTTACCACCGGTGGTGGTCTCGGGGCTGCCGAACATGACGCCGACCTTCTCGCGGAGCTGGTTGATGAAGATCGCCGTGGTGCCCGAGTTGTGGAGGGCACCGGTGATCTTCCGCAGCGCCTGGCTCATCAGGCGTGCCTGAAGACCCACGTGGGAGTCGCCCATCTCACCCTCGATCTCGGCCCTGGGCACGAGAGCGGCCACGGAGTCGATGACCAGGATGTCGAGCGCGCCCGAGCGGATCAGCATGTCGGCGATCTCCAGCGCCTGCTCACCGGTGTCGGGCTGGGACACCAGCAGGGCGTCGGTGTCGACCCCCAGCGCCTTGGCGTACTCGGGGTCGAGCGCGTGCTCGGCGTCGATGAAGGCCGCGATACCTCCCGCCTTCTGCGCGTTGGCCACGGCGTGCAGCGCGACCGTCGTCTTACCCGACGACTCCGGGCCGTAGATCTCCACGATGCGGCCTCGTGGCAGGCCCCCGATACCCAGCGCGATGTCCAGCGCGATGGCTCCCGTCGGGATGACCTCGACCGGCGGCCTGGTGTTCTCACCGAGGCGCATCACCGATCCCTTGCCGAACTGCTTGTCGATCTGGGCAAGGGCCAAATCGAGCGCTTTGCCCTTGTCCGGTGCTGCTGGCATGGAATCCACCTCATTGGCTGTTCATCGGGGCCCGCAGATGCGCTGTCGGGAGTCCGCGGGATGTCTGTTGTTCGAGTCCGACGTTACGGGCCGGGTCTGACAGTTCGCGGCCGCGCCGGGTGGTTGTCCACAGCCGGACCTCGTTGTGGACAACCACGATAGCCGAACACGTGTTCGACGTCGAAACGACACGCCTCCGCTACCGTCGTTCGACGGGGATGTCGAACTCCGCGCACACCGCCCGCCAGATCTCCTTGGCCGGAACGCCGTCGTCGAGAGCCTGGTCGACGGTCCGGCCCCCGAGTCCGCTGAGCACGTGGTCGGAGGCCAGCGTCGCCGCACGCACCTGGCCGAACTCCTCGGCCATGAGTCGCCGGAACACCGTAATTCGCATCGGCTCCAGCGTAGTCATCCCCGCGGTACGCCCGAAGGACCGTAGGGTGGTCCCATGGTGTTGTCGCAGGGCTTCTCCGATCTCCAGTCCACTGCGCTCACGCTGGCGTCGATCGCCGTGGTCGGCAGCTCACTGGTCGTGCTGATCATCAGCGTGCTCCGCAACCGGAGGAAGTGACCCGAGCTCACTCGCCCGGTTGCACGGTGTTCTCGAAGTAGTCCGCCATCGCGTTCGCCGAGGTGGTCTCGCCCTCTCCCGTGAGATTGACCTGGTAGACGAACCCGGCGAGCGGGCGATCGTCCACGGTGAACACCACCACCGACGAGTTGCGTCCCGCCGAGGCCGCGTAGCGGCCGGACAGTCCGTTGCCCTGCCACTCCGCCTGCACCTGCTCGCCCCCACCCGTGCGGGTCAGTAGTCCGTCGAGGTACTGCTCGATGGCGCCTTCCGACGCGGAATGCAGGTAGGTGATCTGCGCTCCGGGCAGGCCGGGAGCCGAGCAGGTCACCGTGACGCCGAGTTCCTCCTCGTTCGCCGCGGCCGCGGGGCCCGTACCGGTGCCCGGCGCGCAGTTGTTGTCCCGAGGCACGGTGCCCGCGAGCTGGCGCATGCACCCGGTGAACCCCTGCTCGTCGGGTGTCCCCGGCTGTCCGCATTCCGACGCCGCGTACGTCTCGGCCGAGGAGGACGGCCAGAACAGCCACGTCGCCACGCCCCCGAGCACGGCCACGGCACCGACGGCCACGGCCGCGATCAGCCCGGTGCGCTTCTTCGTGCCGCCGGTCTTCGGCACCGAGGGGAAGTTGGCGGGCGCGGTCCCCGTGGAGCCGAGAGGCGTCCCCGAGGTCGGCTGCGGCCCGGTGGTCGGATAGGTCGCGGGGTACTGCTGCTGCGGTGCGGGCTGGGCCGGCACCGCCCCGGCGGGAGGCGAGTAGGGACCCGTCAGGTTCGGCGTCGGGGCGGGCGCGACCGTCGCGGGGGCCGACTGTGCCCCCACCACGTCGCCGTCGACCTGCTGCGTCCGCATGCTGAGGCCGTCGGGGCCCACGTGGTGCGCGCCGAACGCCACGGCCGTCTCGGGCTGGTCGAGACTCGACGGCACCACGCCGAGCTTCTCGGCCAACAAGCTGCCCACGAGCGGCAACCTGCTCGACCCCCCGACGAGGTAGATCCCGGCGAGCTGGTCGGGGGTCAGTCCCGCCGAGCGCACCGTGCGCGCGAGCAACTCGACGCTGCGCAGCATCATGGGCCGCACCAGCGCTTCCAGCTCCGCCCTGGTCACCAGCACGTCCGAGAACGGCTCGGGCATGGGCACCTCGGTCTGCGGGAGCCGGGAGAGCGCCTCCTTCGCGGCCTTCACGTCCTCCTGCAAGGCCCTGCGGGCCCGGCGGTCGGCGGTCGACTCCGGACGCAGGAGACGCTGCCACCGCTGCGGGTCGCTGTGGGAGACCTCGCGACCGACGTGCACGAGCAGGGCCTGGTCGACGTCCAGGCCACCGAGGTCGGGAAGACCGTCCTCGGCCAGTACCGTGAAGCCGTTCTGGGTGGCTCCGAGCACCGCGACGTCGAACGTGCCCGCGCCCAAGTCGTAGACGGCGAGCGTCTGCCCCGGCGCGAGTCCCTTGCCGGGGAAGGACGCGAAGTGCGCCGCCGCGGCGACGGGCTCGGGCACCAGCGTGATCGCGTTGCCCATGCCGGCGAGTCGAGCCGCGGACAACAGGACGTTGCGCCGCACGGGGCCCCACTGGGCGGGGTGGGTCAGGCGCACCTCCTCGGGCGGCTCACCCCCGAGCTGCCGCACGGTCTCGTCCAGCACACGGCGCAGCACGGCGGCGAGCGCCTCGTTCACGGGCACCACGTCGGTGCCGAGCAGGAGGGTCTGCTCGTCCACCCTGCGCTTGGGGTTCGGCTCGAAACGGGTGGGATCGAGCCGCGCGCGACGTTCGGCGTCCCTGCCGACCACGAGGCCACCCTCTTCCTCGGCGAACACGGCCGAAGGCATCGTGGCCGAGCCGTCGACGTCGATGACCCTGGGTGGTCGCCCGTGTGCGGAGAGGACGGCCACGGTGTTCGACGTACCGAGATCGACGGACAGAATCCCCACCAGTTCTCCCTTGTCGAGTTCCCGAGAAACCGCGGTGATGCTTTCACGTCGGGCGACGACGCGGGGACGCACCCGGCAGTTCCGGCCGCTCGACGAACGACGCGAGGCCGAACTGTCGGGGTGGCACGCATGATGGAGATGTGCCCGACGACGTCCGCCCAGCCGTACTGGAATTGTTCTCGCCCGCCACCCGGCAGTGGTTCGAGGGCGCGTTCGCCGCGCCCACGGCCGCTCAGGAGGGGGCGTGGCGGGCGGCCGAGGCGGGCGAACACGCGCTGGTGGTCGCACCCACCGGCTCCGGCAAGACGCTGGCCGCGTTCCTGTGGGCACTCGACCGGCTGGTCACGTCGGCACCACCCACGCGGGAGCGACGCTGCCGAGTGCTGTACGTCTCCCCGCTCAAGGCGCTCGCCGTGGACGTCCAGCGCAACCTCCGAGCACCACTGGCCGGTATCTCGCAGGCCTCCCGCAGGCTGGGGCTGGAGGCCCCCGACATCACGGTGGGCACTCGCACGGGCGACACCACGCCCGCCGAACGCCGCGCGTTCGCGCGCACCCCGCCCGACATCCTGGTGACCACGCCGGAATCGCTGTTCCTGCTGTTGACGTCCGCGGCGCGCGAAGCCCTGCGCGGTGTCGAGACCGTGATCGTCGACGAGGTACACGCCGTCGCGGGCAGCAAGCGCGGCGCACACCTCGCGTTGTCCTTGGAACGGCTCGACGACCTGCTCGAACGCCCCGCGCAGCGCATCGGGCTCTCGGCCACGGTGCGTCCCGTCGACGAGGTGGGCACGTTCCTCACCGGTGGCAGGCCCGTCCGTCTCGTCCAGCCCCCGGCGAGCAAGACGATCGAGGTGCGGGTCGAGGTCCCCGTCGAGGACATGGGTGAACTCGACGCCCCACCCACGCGGGAGGAACCGGCCTCGCTGCCCTCGGAGGCGGACCCGGAGGGCGCTCCGGACGTACCCGAGCGGGCCGGACGGGCGTCGATCTGGCCCGCCGTGGAGGCACGAGTGCTCGACCTCGTGCGCGCACACCGTTCCACCATCGTCTTCGCCAACTCGCGCCGCCTCGCCGAACGACTCACCGCGCGGCTCAACGAACTGGCCGCCGAGCAGGCGGAACTGGACACCGAACTCACGAGCGCGGCCACCTCCCGCTTCCCCGCCGAGGCCGCCGGCCAGTCGGGAGTCACCCCGCCCCGTCCGGCGGAGGCCCCGGTGGTGGCGAGGGCGCACCACGGCTCGATGTCGCGGGAGCAGCGCAGAAACGTCGAGGAGGAGCTGAAGTCGGGGCGGCTGCCGTGCGTGGTGGCGACCTCGTCGCTGGAACTGGGCATCGACATGGGCGCGGTGGACCTCGTGATCCAGGTGGAGGCACCGCCCACGGTGGCGTCGGGCCTGCAACGCGTCGGACGGGCGGGCCATCATGTCGGCGCCGTGTCCACGGGCGTGGTGTTCCCCAAGTTCCGCGGCGATCTCGTCTCGTGCGCCGTCGTGGCCGAGCGTATGGCCGAGGGCGCCATCGAGGCCGTGCGGTATCCCCGCAACCCCCTCGACGTGCTGGCCCAGCACGTCGTGGCGATGGTGGCCGTGGAGCCTCGCACGGTGGACGACGTGGCGGCGACCGTGCGCAGGGCGGCGCCGTTCGCGGCCCTGCCCGACGACGCGCTGCACGCCGTGCTGGACATGCTCGCGGGCCGGTACCCGAGTGAGGAGTTCGGCGAACTGCGTGCCCGGATCACGTGGGACCGGGTCACGGGGGTACTGCGAGGCCGACCGGGAGCGCAACGACTGGCCGTCACCTCGGGCGGCACGATCCCCGACCGCGGGTTGTTCACGGTGATGACACCGGGCGACGGCGAACGGCCGGGCTCGCGTGTGGGGGAACTCGACGAGGAGATGGTGTACGAGTCCCGTGTCGGCGACACGGTACTTCTGGGCACGTCGTCCTGGCGGATCACCGACATCACCCACGACCGGGTCGTCGTGGTCCCGGCGCCCGGCGAGCCCGCGCGGATGCCCTTCTGGCGCGGTGACGCGCAGGGCAGGCCGCTCGAACTGGGCCGCGCGCTCGGACGATTCCTCCGCTTTCTCTCCACATCGGACCGGGAAAAGGCGTTGAACCGTGCGAAGCGGGCCGGGCTCGACGACCGCGCCGCCGAGAACCTGTTGTCCTACGTCGCCGAACAACGCGAGGCGACACGCCATGTCCCGAGTGATCGCACGGTGCTGCTGGAGCGGTTCCGCGACGAGCTCGGCGACTGGCGGGTGGTGGTGCACTCCCCGTTCGGCGCGCAGGTGAACGCGCCGTGGGCGCTCGCCGTGGCGGCCCGGCTGAGGGAGCACCGCGGCGTGGACGCCCAGGTGGCCCACTCCGACGACGGCATCGTGCTCCGGTTGCCGGACGCCCTCGACGACGAGGGCCGCGAAGTGGTGATCGGCGCCGAGGACGTGCTGTTCGACCCCGACGAGATATCGGAACTGATCACCGCGGAGGTGAGTGGGTCGGCGTTGTTCGCGGCTCGTTTCCGCGAGTGCGCGGCCCGGTCCCTCCTGCTGCCCCGCCGCGATCCGCGTCGCCGCACCCCGTTGTGGCAACAGCGGCAACGCGCGTCGCAGCTGCTCGGCGTCGCCGCGAAGTACGAACGCTTCCCCGTGGTGCTGGAGGCCATGAGGGAGTGTCTCCGGGACGTCTACGACGTCGACGGGCTGCGCGAGCTGATGGCCGACATCGCGGCGCGGTCCGTGCGCGTCGTCGAGGTCCAGACCCCCTCGGCCTCCCCGTTCGCCCGCAGCCTGTTGTTCGGCTACGTCGGCATGTTCCTCTACGAGACGGACGCGCCGCTGGCGGAACGACGCGCGGCGGCGCTGTCGCTCGACTCCGCCCTGCTGGCGGAGCTGCTCGGCACCGAGACGATCCGCGAACTGTTGGACGCCGAGGTCGTCGCCGAGGTGGAACGATCGCTGCAACGGCTCGCCCCCGATCGGCACGCGCGGGGCCCCGAGGAGGCCGCCGACCTGCTGCGATTCCTCGGCGACCTCACGCGGGAGGAGGCCGAGGCACGGGGAGTCCGGCCGGAGTGGCTCGACCAGCTCGTGGCCGAACGCCGCGCCATCGTGGTGCGCATCGCGGGGCAGGAGCGGCACCTGGCCGTCGAGGACGCTGGCCGGGTCCGGGACGCCCTCGGCGTGGCGCTTCCGGTGGGGGTGCCCGAGGCCTTCACCGAGCCCGTTGCCGACCCGCTGGGAGATCTGTTGCGCCGCTACGCACGGACGCGCGGACCGTTCTCGGCCCACGACGCCGCCGCCCGCTTCGGGCTCGGGCTCGCGGTGGTCACCGGCGTGCTCGACCGGCTGACCGCCGAGGGCACGCTCGTACGGGGCGAGCTGCGCCCGCAAGGCCCCGAGGCGGGCACGGAGTACTGCGACTCCGCCGTCCTCCGCCGGCTGCGCCGCGCCTCGCTGGCACGCCTGCGCGCCGAGGTGGAACCCGTCGAGCGCGCGGCCCTGGGGCGTTTCCTGCCGAGTTGGCACGGCATCGGCGCTCACCGAACCGCTCGGTGGACCCCCGCCGCCGACGACGTGCTCTCGGTGGTCGAACAGCTCGCGGGTGCCCCGCTGCCCGCGAGCGCGCTGGAGTCGTTGATCCTGCCGAGCAGACTGCCCGGCTACCAGCCCGCGCTGCTCGACGAACTCATGGTGGCGGGCGAGGTGACGTGGTGCGGGTGCGGCTCGCTGTCCGGAGGTGACGGCTGGATCGCTCTGGCGCCCACGGACGTGGCGGAGGCGCTGCTACCGGACGTGGAGGACACCTCCGCACACGGGCCCCTGCACGCGGCGGTGGTGTCGGCGTTGGAGGGTGGCGGGCTGTTCTTCCGGCAACTCGTCGACCGGGTGAGTGTCTCGCTGGACGAGCCGTGCACCGACGCCGACGTGATCGCGGCGTTGTGGGATCTCGTCTGGGCGGGAGTCGTGTCGGGCGACACGCTGGCTCCGTTACGCGCGCTGGTGGCGAGCGGGGGCGCGGCACACAAGCCGCGCCGGTCGGCTCCACGGGGACGCTATGCCCGGCTGCGAGCGGCCCGGCCGGCGATGCCGAGTCGCACCGGGCCGCCCACGGTCGCCGGACGCTGGGGCCTGACCCCACCTCGCGAGCCCGACCCGACCCGACGGGCCTACGCACGCACCGAGTCGTTCCTGGAGCGGCACGGCGTGCTCACGCGTGGAGCGCTGGACACCGAGCGGGTGCGCGGCGGCTTCTCCGGCATCTATCGCGTGTTGCGCGGCATGGAGGACTCGGGCCAGGTCGTCCGTGGCTACGTCGTCGAGGGACTGGGAGCGGCGCAGTTCGCCGCCCGCGGCGCGGTCGACCGGCTGCGCGCCGTCGCGGAGGCCGGGGGCTGGCGGGCCGAGCGGAAGGTCGTCGTGCTGGCCGCCACGGACCCCGCCCAGCCGTACGGAGCGGCGCTCCCGTGGCCCGCCGTCGTGGGCGACACGAAACATCGTCCCGCCCGCAAGGCCGGAGCGTTGACCGTGCTCGTCGACGGTGTCCCCGCGCTGTACGTCGAGCGGGGCGGTCGGTCGTTGCTGTCGTTCACCGAGGACACGGTCACGTTGCGTGCCGCCGCCGAAGCACTGTCGGAGGCGGTGCGAGAGGGCTGGCTCGGACAGCTGCGAGTGCAGCGCGCCGACGGGGAACACGTGTTGACCTCGGAAATGGCGGCCGTGCTCCGCGAGGTCGGATTCCGGGCGACTCCGCAGGGGCTGCGCCTACGGGCGTAACGGAGTGCGACCGCCACACGGAGTACGTCGCTAAGCTCAGCTGCGCGAATCTCCAGGAAGGACAACGTTCATGGCTATGCGCGACATCCGCTACTTCGGTGATCCGGTGCTGAAGTCACCCTCGGACCCGGTGACGACGTTCGACGACACGACGCGGGCGCTGGTGAACGACCTGCTCGACACAGTGCAGGCTCCGGGGCGAGCCGGGCTCGCCGCGCCGCAGATCGGTGTGGGCCTGCGCGCGTTCAGCTACAACGTGGACGGCAAGCTGGGGTACGTGCTGAACCCGGAGATCGTGGAACTCTCCGAGGAGAAGCACCAGATCATGGAGGGCTGCCTGTCCCTGCCGGAGCTGGGGTTCCCGACGGTGCGTGCCGTGCGGGCGACGGTCAAGGGTGTGGACCTCCGCAACGAGCCCGTGGTCGTGTCGGGCGAGGGAGTCATGGCGCAGTGCCTGCAGCACGAGGTCGATCACCTCGACGGATTCCTGTACATCGACCGCATCACCCCGGAACTTCGCAAGCAAGCACTCCGCGAGGCCCGCGACAAGGATTGGTTCTGGTCCCGATAGGACAGTCACGGTAACAACACACACGATCACGTGAATCGTTATCGATCTGTGTCCATCCCCACTCTCTCGTGACATTTCCGTTGTCGGTTCTTAATCTGACCGGCGCTGCGATCACGGGAGTGAGGGATGATGACGGGTCGACACCGCGCACCGAGACGCTCGCCGTCCTGGCTCCGCCCCACGGCGCTGGGCATCGTCGCCGCGGGAACACTCGCGTTGACGGTCTACGCCACCGGTGGCCTGCTGCGAAACAACGACGCCACTCCCGCGGCCCTGGCCATGACCCCACCTCCCGTGACCACCACCGTCGAGACTTCGACGAGCACGGTCTCCGCCACGCCCACCACACGGAGCACCACGACGACAACGACGTCGGAGTCGGTCGAAAGCACCGAACCCGAGACCACTGAGCCGACCACCACGACCGAGGAGCCCCCACCGGAGCCCGTCACCCCGGAACCCGAGCCCTGCTCGACGGACCTGCAAGGCACCGAGCCCCACGTGGCCCAGGTCGGCCACCACATCCTCACGCAGTTCGCCGTGGACTCCGTGGGCGGGCGCGCGAGCCGCGCCAACGCCAGCGATCACCCCCTGGGACTGGCCCTCGACTTCATGGTCGGCCCCGAGGTGGGCGACGCACTCGCCGACTACGTCCTCGACAATCAGGCCGCGTTCGGCGTCACCTACGTGATCTGGCAACAACGCATCAACAGCGGAGCGGGCTGGTCGCTGATGGAGGACCGCGGCAGCCCCACGGCGAACCACATGGACCACGTCCACGTGTCGTTCGCCGCGGGCGCGGCCGTGTCGGTCACGTGCTGAGGTGCCCGGCGGTCACCGCGTGGCCAGCCGCAGCAGCGCCCACAACTGCCCGGCCGCGTCGTCGTCTCCCGTGACGGTGACCGCACCGGGCCCCTGCCGACCCCACAACCACAGGAAGACCCGAGCCGGTTCACCCGAGACCACGGCATCCGCCCCCTCGACCTCACCCGCGGTGCTCCGCCACGCGACGGTGGACTCGGGCGTCATCCGCGCGATCCACCGACAGCCGCCCGCAGCGACCGCCACGGAGGCGGGTCGCGTCGCGGTGACGCCGAGCATCGGCAGCCGGTGGCCGAACCACAGCAGCAGGGCCTCGTCGATACCGTCGAGGGCGATGTCATGGGGGATCTCGGAGTTCTCCACCCCCGCGGCTCGTTCGGCGTCGACCCGGTGCACCGTCGTCTCGTGGGCCATGCGGCGACACCAGAACCCGATCGTCGGATCACCGTCCCACCACGTGGCCGCGGGAGCGGACGGCTCTCGCGCGGCGATCACCTCGCACAACGCCTCGGCGCCCTCACGCAGGTAACTCTGCACGGTCTGCCCAGGGTAGGGCTCACGTCGCCACCTCCGCGGAGCCTCACCGCGAAGCAGCCACTGGGACGCCGCCCGATGGACGTCCCCCACGTGTCGAACGACCTCACCCAGTGTCCATCCGGGACACGTCGGCACCACCGCGCCGAGTCCGCCCGCACGGGAGGTCTCCACCAGCAGTTCGGCTTCGTAACCGATGGCGTCGAGCAGCCGACCGTGGTCGACCACGGCGGTTCCGGTCATCGCTCACCTCGCCGCGGCCGGGGCCGGGGCCGGGTACGCGCACCACACCACGAGGCCCGCGCTTCGGACTCTCCGTCGCTTCCGTGGACCACCCGGTGGGCCAGCGCGAGGAACTCCTCCGCCCGGTGTCGCAACTCGTCGACCGCCTCGGCCCCGACGTGCCGGCTGATACCGGCCTGCGCCGCCGCATAACCGGCCGAGTGGGCCGCGAAGTACTCGGCCCACTGGGTCACCTCGGGCGCGACCGAGGTCAGCAACGTCCAGGTGCTCTGCGGCTTCGCCACCTGACGATGGGGACGCCCCTTCGCCACCAGGATCGCGGCTCCCGCCCGCAACGCCGACAGGTAGGAGGCGACGAACCCGCCCACGAGCGTCGTCTCCCGTTCGGCGTCGGCCAGACCGTGTCGCGCCTGCGCGAGCAGGGCCACGGCCTCGGGCGAGGCGGGACGGCGTGGCTCGAACACGGCGACTCGCCCCGTACGCGGGGCCGGTATCCCGTTCCCCTCGGCCCGTTTCGTCGGAGGCGCCGGAACACCTCCGCCGCGCGGGTGCACCGCACGAACATCACCGTGCCGCGGTACGAATCCCACCGACATGGCTCCACCTCCCCATCCGGCGCGTCCTCCGGGCGCCGGTCGGGTCCGGCGCGGGGTGCTTCCCCTCACCACCGCGCCGGACTTCTCGTCGAACCGCACCCATCGACGAACCAACCACCGCTCGAACATGTGTTCGAACAACTACAGATTAGCCCGCCCGCCCTCGTCGTTCAAGACCGAAACCCGGCGAGCGGCGTCGCACCTCGGGACGAGCCGTGATCTCATAGCCTTATGAGCCGGCCATCCGATCGATCCGCCGATCCCATCCGTGACCACCCGGCCGTCGCCAAGGTCGCTGCCGTGCTCGCCGAGGCGGGGCAGGCCGACAGCGCCGCGGGCATCCGGTTCCTCCCCCGCGCCGCCCGCACGGCGGCACAGGCCGCCGAGGCCCTGGGAGTTCCCGTGGGCGCCATCGCCAACAGCCTGGTCTTCCGCATGACGACGCCCGACGGCACGGCACCCCTGCTCGTCCTCACCTCGGGAGCTCACCGGGCCGACACCGACAGGCTCGCCGCTCTCACCGGGGCACGGCGTGTCGAACGAGCGGATCCCGACTTCGTGAGGACGCACACGAGCCACGCGATCGGAGGCGTGGCACCGGTGGGCCACCCCACCCGCATCACCACACTGGTCGACGAGGCACTACGCGCGTACGACACCGTGTGGGCGGCAGCGGGGCACCCCCACACCGTCTTCCCCACCACGTTCGACGGCCTCGTCGCGGCCACCGGGGGCCGTCCCGCCACGGTCGCGGCCGATTCCACCGACTCCCACACCGAAAGGGCGGCACCACGATGACCTCCACCTCGCCCCGCCACCAGCGCATCGTCCGGCTCACCGGCGAGGAGTTCCGCGCTCTGCTGCCCGAGGCCTTGTCGATCTACGTGGCAGCCATGAACTACCCGCCGAACACCGCACAGCAACGAGCGCCCATGTGGCTCACCCACGCCCTTCGCGCGGGCTGGCGCAGTGTCGCGGCGTTCGACCCCGACGACACCCTGGTGGGGGTGGCCTACGGTTATCGGGGCAACCCCGGCCAGTGGTGGTACGAGCAGGTGCACCGCGGAGTCGTCGCTCGGGAAGGGGAAGCCACCGCGCGGGCCTGGTTGTCCGACTACTTCGAACTCACCGAGATCCACGTTCGGCCCGACCACCACGGACGCGGTATCGGTGAGACGCTGCTGCGCACGTTGCTGGACGGCGTCGAGCAACGGCACGTGCTGCTGTCCACTCCGGAAGGCCCCACCCGCGCGTGGAGGCTGTATCGCAGGCTCGGTTTCGTCGACGTGCTGCGCGACTACCGTTTCGCGGGCGACCCCCGCGCGTTCGCCGTGCTGGGACGGACCCTCCCTCTCGACTGAGGTGGTTCAGGCCAGCGCGTACAGGTCGTACACCACGGCATCGGCCAGCCGCGCCGCGGTCGCCACGAACACCGTGCGAGACAGCCACGCGTACCGTTCGTCTCCCGACTCGATCCGAACGCCGAGGCGGAAGTAGTACTCGCGAGGGTCCACCGTCTCCCCCGCGGCCACCCGTCGGATCACGGCGTCCGGGCCGTGCCGCACCCCCGAGGTGGCGAGGTACACCACCGCGCCGTCATCGGTCCGCGCGATGTAGCGCGTGTCGATGGTGGTGCTGCCGTCGTCGTGCACGAGCTGCCAGTCGGCCCCACCGGGCAAGATCTCCCCGTGCAGCCGGTCGCCGTCGACGCGTCCCCCGACGATCGGCACGACGCGTCGTACGCCTCCCGCCGTGGGCCCCACCGAGAGGACGTCGCCGAGTTCCACGTGAACTCTCGCGATCCGTTCCAGCTCCAACCCCGGTAGTTCCACGGCCACCTCCGCCGACGTTTTCCGACGGGGCGGAGGCTAGCGACCGACCGCGGGAAAGATCAACGAGCAACGGGCGGTCTCACGTAACCGGTGGCCACGGCACCGATCAGCAACGCCGCCCCGCACCACCCGACGAGCCCGAGGTCGTCGCCGAGGAAAAGCGCCGCCAGCACCGCCGCCGTGAGCGGCTCCAGCAGCGCGGACAACGCCGCCACGACCGGACGTGATGCCGCAAGCCCGCGGAAGTACGCGCCGTAGGCCAACGCCGTGGGCACCGCGCCCAGGTACACCGCCACGACGAGCACGTCGATCCGCGGCGGCCACAGCGGGTCACCCGACGACACGGATGACAACGCGAGAAGCGGGAGCAGCAGCACCGCCCCCACCAGACAACCGAACGCCGTGGTGGACAGCGGGTCCAGCCCCTCGACGGGGTCACGCGTGACGAGGGTCAGGGCCGCGAAGCCCGCCCCGGAGACCAGCGCGCACGCGAGTCCGAGACCGAGCTTCCCTCCTGCGGGCACGTCACCGGGCGACCAGGTGAGCAGCACGAGGCCCAACACGGCGAACACGACGGACGTCACGGTCACCACATCGGGCACTCGCCGTTCCAGCACGCTGCTCGCGAGGGCCACGAACACCGGAACGCTGCCGATCGTGGTCATCGTGGCGACACTCACCGAGGTCAACGCCACCGCGGCGAAGTAGCACGCCTGGTAGAGGGCCAGCAGGACACCGGCCACGAGCAGGCGTCGCACCACGACACCCGTGCGGGACAGGGACCGTAGCCCGCCCGTACCACCCAGCAGAAGCACGGCGAAGACACCGCCGAGTGCCAACCGGCACACGGCGACGGCGACGGCGGACAGCCCGGCCCGTTCCGACAGGACGGCTCCGGCGAGGCCACCGGTACCCCACAGAACCCCGGCGATGATCAAACTGACGGAAGCCGCGCGCGACGACGCGGCACTGATCGTGGACATGGGAAAACGCGCTCCAACGTCAGAGGGTCGAAAGGCCACCGACGAACGACGCGGGGCGCGACGAGACGGACCGGCACCGGAAGGTGGGGAAAGCCCCTATCGGAACGGACGGCCGGTCGTGGTGATCACCCCGCGTCAGGAGCGTGGGGGTGACAGCGGTGAGAACTCGCGACGCACGGCGGAATCGTATCCGGCCCCTCACCCGCCACGACAGTGGAATCACGCGTGGTTTCGATCATAAGAACGCCGGGAACATAATGCGGGTGCCGGACCGCCGTGATCGCCTCACGCCGCCACTGCCAATCGCGGCCCTGGTGACGTTGCCGGGGCTCTACATCGGAGGCGCCGACTACCTGGGGCTGCCGCACCCCCAGCTCGCCGCGCCGTTCGCCGCGCTCGTGTACGGCATCGCGATCATCGGCGCCGCGTTCATCCTGTCGTGGGCGGCGGAGGCGGCCCAGGTCGACATCAACGGAGGGCTCGCGCTGGCGTTGCTGGCCTTCCTCGCCGTGCTGCCCGAGTACGCGGTCGACTTCGTCTTCACCGTCAACGCGGGCTCGATCAACGCCGAGCACGGGCACTGCATGGCGGGCCCCGACGGGTCGAATCCCTGTTCGCTGGCGCTCGCCAACATGACCGGGGCCAACCGGATCCTCGTCGGTGTCGGATGGCCGCTCGTGGTGCTCGTGGCCACGCTGGCGGTGGTGCGGGCACGCCGCAACGGCGGCGCCCACAGCGCGTCCGCGCACAAGGGCTGGGTCAAGCTCCCCCACCGTATGTCGGTGGAGATCTTCTTCCTCGGCGCGGCCACGGTGTACTCGCTGCATCTGCCGCTGCGAGACTCGCTGACGCTCGTGGACGCGGCGGTGCTCGTGTCCCTGTTCGTGGCCTACGCGTGGCGGCTGGCGAAGGCACCGGTGGAGGAGCCCGAACTCACGGGCACGTCGGCGTGGGTCGGAAACCGCCCCAAGGCGGCTCGCCGCTGGTTGTACGGCGCTATGTTCGGTCTGGCGGCGATCGTCATCCTCGCGACGGCCGAGCACTTCGCGCACAACCTCGTGGAGACGGGCTCCGAGCTGGGCATCGACCAATTCCTGCTCGTGCAGTGGGTGGCACCACTGGCGAGCGAGTCGCCGGAACTGATCGTCGCGTGCCTGTTCGCGTGGAAGCTGCACGCCAGCTCGGCGCTCGGCACGCTGATCTCCAGCAAGGTGAACCAATGGACCCTGCTGGTGGGCACGATCCCGATCGTGTTCGCCATCTCCAGCGGCTCGTTCGACGGACTGCCGATCGACCTGCATCAGCGGTTCGAGTTGCTGATCACCGCCGCGCAGTCGTTCTTCGCCGTGGCGATCCTGGTGTCGCTGACCATGACGGCACGGTGGGCCGCCACGTTGTTGACGTTGTTCCTGATCCAGTTCGTCACCAGCATCGTGCTGCCGGAGGAACTCGACCGAGTCGTGATCGCCGTGCTCAGCGGCGTCTACGTCGTCCTGGGTCTGGTGCTGCTGGGGTACCGGTTCACCGACACCCGGCGCGTCACGCGCGACGGCCTGGCCACGCCGTTCGACGTCCTCCAACGTGCCGATGAGCAGGAGGCCGTCCGACTCAGGCGGGACTGAGCCGGACGGCCTTCCGCACCACGTCAGGCGGAGAGCAGCTCCTTGAGCGTGTCGAGCCCCATGCCGCCCATGCGCAGCGCCCTGGTGTGGAACGCCTTGAGGTCGAACGCCTCACCCTCGCGGCGACGGGCCTCCTCCCGCGCCTCCAACCACAGCCGCTCGCCCAGCTTGTAGGCGGTGGCCTGGCCCGGCCAGCCGAGGTAGCGGTCGATCTCGTCGCGCACGTGGTCGGCGTCGGTGATGGTGCGGGTGAGCATGAACTCCAACCCGAGCTCGGGCGTCCACCGCTCGCCCTCGTGGAAGCCGGTGCCCTTCGGGATCTCCAGCTCCAGGTGCATACCGGTGTCCACGATGACGCGTGCCGCGCGGAAGAGATGCGCGTCGAGCATGCCCAGCAGGTTGCCGTCGTCGGACAGGAATCCGAGGTCCCGCATCAGGCGCTCCGCGTACAGCGCCCAGCCCTCGGCGTGCCCGGAGGTCATGGCGATCATGCGCTGGAAGCGGTTGAGGGAACGCTCGTGGGCCTGCGTCGCGATCTGCAGGTGGTGCCCCGGAACACCCTCGTGGTAGACGGTGGTCACCTCGCGCCAGGTGGAGAACTCCTCCCTGTCGGCGGGCACCGACCACCACATGCGGCCGGGCCGGGTGAAGTCCTCGTCCGGACCCGTGTAGTAGGCGCCCACCGGACCGCCGGGCGGCGCGATGCGGCACTCCAGGTTCATGATCGGATCCGGGATCTCGAAGTGGACGTCGCGCAGCGCGCGCAGCGCGTCGTCGGACAGCCGCTGCATCCACGCCTCGAACTCGGCCTGCCCACGCACGCGGTACCGCGGATCGGCGTCCAGCGTCGCGGCGGCCTCGGCCAGCGTCGCACCCGACTTGATGCGCTCGGCGACCTCGGCGGCCTCACGCTCGACGCGAGCGAACTCCTCCCAGCCCCACTCGTACGACTCCCTCGGGTCGAGGTCGGCCCCGAGGAAGTACCGCGAGTGCACTCGGTAGACCTCCTCGCCGACGGCGTCCTTGGTCGGCGCCTCGGGAGCCAGCTCCGCGCGCAGGAATCCGGCCAGCTCGGCGTACGCCTCCTGCGCCTCGCGCGCGGCCTTGCCGAGTTCCCGTTGCAGGCTCTCCGGCACCCCCTCGGCCTTGCTCACGAGCGTCTCGAAGAACCCCGTGCCGCCGGACAGGCCCGCCCAGACGTCGGCCTGCTCCGCCACCTTGGTCACCTGACGCAGCGCCGGCGCCCTCCCGGCCTCGGAGGCCGCGAGCAGGGAAGCGCGGACCCCGTCGAGTGCCTCGGGCACCCGCGCCATGCGCGCGGCGATGGTCTCCCAGTGCTCGGTGGTCTCCGTGGGCATCAGGTCGAACACCATGCGCAGGTCCTGCGGCGGAGACGCGATGACGTTGAGCGACGCGACGTCGAGCCCGGCCTCGTGAAGGGCCAGTTCGTTGCCGACCCGTTCGGTGAACACGGCCTTCGCGACCCGCTCGCCGTCGTTCGTGGGCTCCGCGGCCTCCATGTCGTGGAGGGCCTTGCGCAGGATCGCTGCTCGCGCGGCGTGCCCCTCGGGGGAGTAGTCGGTGACCTGGTCACCGTGGTCACCGACGCCGAGGCTCACCGCCAGATCCGGGTCAGCGGCGGCGTAGTCGTCGACGAACTGGTCGGAGATCTCGTGGACGTTCATGCCAGCACGCTACCCGTTGGCGGACGCGGGCGGACACCGGTTTCCTCCCGCCTGGGACCATGAGAGCATGCACCACTTCGACGCCGACCTGCCGTCCGAGATCGACCGCGTACTAAGGGATTTTCTGCGCCGCGCGGGCGAACCGATCCGCCGCACCGAGCCGACGTTCGGGCCGGCGGTGGACACCCTGAGCGACTTCGTGCTCGGAGGCGGCAAGAGGCTACGACCGACGTTCGCCTGGTGGGGTTGGCGCGGAGCGGGCGGCGATCCGGGTTCCGCCGAGGCGGAGGGCGTGCTGCGCGCCGTGGCGAGCCTGGAGCTCATCCAGGCCTGCGCGCTCATCCACGACGACGTCATCGACTCCTCCGACTCCCGCCGCGGCTCTCCCACGGTGCACGTGGCGTTCGCGACGCGCCACGCACGGGAACAATGGCTGGGTTCGGCCGAGTCGTTCGGGCGAGCCGCCGCCGTCCTCATCGGAGACCTCGCTCTGGCGTGGGCCGACGACATGTTCTCCGAGTGCGGCCTCCCCGCCTCGATGCTGGCTCCCGCCCGCCCGGCGTGGCGTGCCATGCGCACGGAGGTGCTCGCCGGGCAGTACCTCGACGTCCACACGCAGGCCACCGGAGACTCGTCCGCGGAGGCGGCGTTGCGCGTCGACCGGCTCAAGACCGCGGCCTACACCGTCCAACGTCCCCTGCACCTGGGCGCGGCGCTGGCCGGCGCGGAGCAGCCCCTCATCGACGCGCTGATGGAGTTCGGTGGCGATCTCGGCGTCGCCTTCCAGTTGAGGGACGACCTGCTCGGCGTGTTCGGAGATCCGTCCGTAACGGGTAAACCCGCGGGGGACGACCTGCGCGAGGGCAAGCGGACCCTGCTGCTGGCGCTCGGCCTGTCCTACGCCGAGCAACAGGGTCGTGACGGCGAGCGCAAGGTGATCGCCGACGCGGTGGGCGATTCCCGGCTGACCGACGCCGAGGTGGACGACGTGCGGCAGGCACTCGTTGACGTCGGGGCGGTGGCCGAGGTCGAACGCCGGATCGAGGAGATGACCGGCAACGCGCTGGCCTCACTGAAGCGGGCGGCGCTCGCCGAACCGGCCGCGCAGCGGCTCACAGAACTCGCGGACAGGGCGACCCGAAGGACGTTCTGACGCGTCGTCGGCCCGCCGGCGCGTCCCGACCGAAAGGGAGCGCGGGGTGGAGACCGAGGCCGCGACGACCGACAACGAGACGACCGCCGACGTCGTGGTGGTGGGCGCGGGGCTGGCGGGGCTGTCCGCCACGCTGCACCTGCTGGGCGCTGGGCGCGGGGTCACGGTGCTCGAACGGGCACCGGAGCCGGGTGGCCGGGTGGCCGACCGGGTGTTCGACGGCTATCGCATCGACACGGGCGCGAGCGTGTTCACGATGCCCGAGTTGCTCGACGAGGCGTTCGCCGCCGTCGGGACGAGGACCGACGAATGGCTGACCCTGGTCCGGCTGGACCCGGCCTACCACGCGCGCTTCGCCGACGGCAGCACTTTCGTGGTGCACACCGATCCGGAGGCGATGGAGGAGGAGATCCGTGCCGTCGCGGGCCCGGCGGACGCCACCGGCTACCGCAGGCTCCGACGCTGGCTGACGGAGTTGTACACCACCCAGCGTGACCGGTTCATCGGGGCGAACTTCGACTCCGTGCTGGATCTCGCCACACCGGAACTCGCGCGGCTGATCGCACTGGGTGGTTTCGGCAGGCTCGGGGCCAAGGTCGCGCGGTTCGTGAGCGACGAACGCCTCCGGCGGCTGTTCACGTTCCAGTCGCTCTACGCGGGACTGGACCCCATGCGAGCGCTGGCCGCCTACGGCGTGATCGCCTACATGGACACGGTCGCGGGCGTCCACTACCCGAAGGGCGGCATGGGCCAGGTGGCGAGGGCGATGACGGCGGCCGCCCGCGCGGCGGGCGCGACCGTGCGGTTGGGCACGTCGGTGGAGTCCCTCGAAAGGGCGGCCGACGGCACTGTCCGTGCGGTCCACACCGGTACCGGGGAGCGAATTCGCTGCGAGGCCGTGGTGCTCGCGACCGAACTCGGCACCGCGTACGCGCTGCTGGGCCGTACGCCTCGCAGACCGGTCCGGCTGCGGTACTCGCCATCGGCGGTGGTCCTCTACGGACACACCGAGCGTGCGGGCCTCGAACTGGGCCACCACACGCTGTTCTTCGGCGAGGCGTGGCACGACACGTTCTCCGAGATCGTCCGCGAGGGCAGGCTGATGAGCGATCCCTCCCTGCTCGTCACCCGTCCCACCGCCACCGACCCCACCCTGGCTCCGCCCGGCGAGGACGTGATCACGGTGCTCGCCCCCGCTCCCAACCTGCACACCTCGCGAGTGGACTGGCCGAGGATCACCGACGCCTACCGGGACGAGCTGCTCCACACGCTCGACAAACGAGGACTCCACGGCATCGCGGAGAGCCTCGTCGTGGAACACGTCGCCACCCCCCACACCTGGGCCAGTGAGGGGCTCGGGGCGGGGACGCCGTTCTCGTTGGCGCACACGCTCACCCAGACCGGCCCGTTCCGTCCGGCCAACCGCGTACGCGGGGCCGCCAACGTCGTCCTCGCGGGCTGTGGAACGACACCGGGCGTGGGTATACCACCGGTGCTCGTCTCGGGGCGACTCGCCGCCGAGCGACTCACGTCCCCCGACTCCGTTCGACGTTAGGGTTCGAAAGTATGACGACTCGGCAAGACCGGCCCATCCGTATCGGGTTGCAGCTTCAGCCCCAGCACGCCGACTACGACGCCATCCGCCGCACCGCCGCGGAGGCCGAGGAACTCGGCGTGGACGTGCTCTTCAACTGGGACCACTTCTACCCGCTGAGCGGTGACCCGGAGGGCAAGCACTTCGAGTGCTGGACCATGCTGGGAGCGTGGGCGGAGGCCACCTCCCGCGTGGAGATCGGCGCACTCGTCACGTGCAACAGCTACCGGAACCCGGAGCTGCTCGCCGACATGGCCCGCACCGTGGACCACATCAGCGGGGGCCGACTCATCCTCGGCATCGGCGCCGGTTGGTTCCAGAAGGACTACGACGAGTACGGCTACGAGTTCGGCACGGCGGGCAGCCGACTCGCCGACCTCGCGGACGCCCTGCCGCGTATCGAGAAGCGGCTCACCAAGCTGAACCCGCCGCCCACCCGCAAGATCCCGGTGCTGATCGGTGGTGGTGGGGAGAAGAAGACACTGCGGTTGGTGGCCCGGCACGCCGACATCTGGCACGGTTTCGGCGACGTCGACGTGGCCGCCCGCAAGATCGAGATCCTCGACCGGCACTGCGCCGACGTCGGACGCGACCCGGCGGAGATCGAGCGGTCCGTGGGGGTGTCCGGCTCCCCGGCCGAGACCGGCGACCAGCTCGCGGAACTCGGCATCACGCTGTTCACGGTGGGCGTGAGCGGACCCGACTACGACCTCGGACCGCTTCGGGAATGGCTCGCGTGGCGGGACCGCCGTAACGGCTGATCGGTGATTTTCTGACGAAGATCTTCCCGCGCGGTAACCAAGGCGAGACACTGACGAAATGCTCGCTGTGTGGGACTGCACGCCCGCGCACGCGCGACCGGTGCGCGGGCGTGACCGGGAACTCGCCGCGTTGACCGGACTGCTCACGGCTGCCGGCCGAGGGGACGGCGGCGGAGTGGTCATCGTCGGAGCACCGGGAACGGGGAAGACGACCCTCCTCGACGAACTCGTCCGCCGAGCCGACGATTTCCGCGTGCTCCGAGCCGAGGGAAGCGTGCCGGAGAGCGAGGTCCGCTTCGCGGGTGCCGAACAGCTCCTGCGTCCCCTCGACGGCCTGATCGGGCGGCTCGCGGACGATCGTGCCCATGCCCTGCGCCCGGTGTGGGGCCTTCCCGCCGAGGCGGACCACGACGAACCACTGGCCGTTCCGGCCGCGGTGTCGGCGCTGCTCGACGTCGCCGCCCGCGAACGGCCCACACTGTGCTGCGTCGACTCGGCGCATCTGCTCGACGAGGACTCCCTGGCGGTCCTGACCTTCGCCGCCCGCCGCGTCCGCCACACCCGACTGGCGTTCGTGTTCACCATCGACCACACCGCCGCGTCGGACCCCGACCACGACTCGACGGTGTGGGCGGGACTGCCCCGCCTCCATCTCGACGGGTTGTCCGACGAAGCCGCCCACGACCTGCTGCGCGACCGGCTCGGCGCCTCCCTGCCCCGCGATCTCGCGGACACGATGGTCGACATTGGACACGGCAACCCACTGGCCCTCGTCGAACTCGCCGAGAGCCTGTCCGTCGACCACCTCTGCGGCCGCGCCGCTCCCCCGTCGTCGCCTCCCCCACGGGGCACGCTGTGCCGTGCCGTGGCGCGGAGTGTGTTCGCCCTGTCCGTACCCGCGCGGTCCGTGGTGGCACTGGCCTGCGTGGCCGAGGAACTCGACGGCCCCCTCGCTCGCCGGGCGGCCGCCCGAATCGGCGAGACCGCGCTGTCCGAGGCCGTACGGTCCGGGCTGGTGGCCGGTCCCGACACGATCCGCCTGGCGGCGGACGTCGTGCCCTCGGCCGTGCTCGCCGTGCTCCCACCGCGGGAGATCGAGGCCGCGCACCACCGACTCGCGGAGGCCGCCGAGGAGCTGGGGGAACCCGATCGGGCGGTGTGGCACCGGGCCGCGACCGCCACCGCCCCCGCGCCCGAGATCGTCGAACAACTCGACCGACTCGCCCAGCGCGCCCGCACCGAGGCCGCGCACGGCACGGCCGCCGCCGCGAGCGAGCGGGCGGCGGAGCTGTCACCCGACGCCACCCAGCGCGCTCATCGACTCGTGGCGGCGGCCACGGACCACTGGGCGTCCGGCCGACCGCAACGCGCGCGGACGGCACTGCGGCTCGCCGCCCCACTGGCCACCGGCGACCTCGACATCCGGATCAGCAGACTCGCCGGGGAGATCGAGCTGCGCCGGGGCGACCCGTCGGTGGCGGCGGCCGAACTCATCACCACGGCGCGCCGCCTGGCACCCACTCACCGGGACTTGGCGGCCACCACGCTGCTGCTCGCCGGGGAGGCGAGTTTCGTCGCGGGCGACAACGCGCGCTACTGCCTCACCGCGCGGGACGCCGCGGCGCTGTGCGAGCCCCGCGAGTGGCCGATGACCCTGGTCATCCGTGAACATTTCACCGCGATGTCGGCCACCTTCCGCGGGCGGCACAGCGACGCGGCCGCGCCGTTGCGGCGGCTCGTCCGGCTGGGGGAGTCGATTCCCGACCCCACCGCGAAGACGCTGGCGAGCCAGGCGGCGTTCACGCTCGGCGACGCCGAACGGTCCCGCGACCTGGCGCTGCAGGCCGTCATCTGTTCCCGCGCCCGTGGCGACGAGTCCAACGTGCCGTGGGCCCTGGTGTACGCGGCGATGTCGGCCCTGCTGTCGGGACAACTGGCCGCGGCGACCACCACGGCACTGGAGGGGCTTTCGGTGGCGCGGGCGCTGGGTCAGTCGAATTCGGCGGTCGACCACGTCACGGTGCTCGCCATGCTGGCCGCCTTGCAGGGCGACCGGGACACGGCACGGGCCCGACTCGACGCCGCGAACTCTGAGCTCGCCGAACGCGGCCTCGGCAGACCGAGCGCGCTCGCCACCTGGGCGGCGGCCTGCGTCGATCTCGCGCACGACCGCCCCGCCGAGGCCTTCGACCGGTTCCGTCGCATGTCGGTGGGACGCTCCCGACACTGCGTCCCGCTGAAGGTCATGGCGGTACCGCACTTCGTCGAGGCCGCGGTGCGGTGCGGTGAACGCGACATCGCCAGGCGAGCCCTCACGACGTTCGAGCACTGGGCCGACACCACGGGAGGCCCCGCCCGCGTCGCGTTGGCCCACCGATGTCACGCGCTGCTGGCCGAGGACGCCGGGGAGGCGAGAGCGCACTTCACCGAGGCCATCCGGCTGCACCGCGAGGCCGACGCGCCGTACGACCTCGCGGTCACGGAACTGCTGTACGCCTCCTGGTTGCGTCGTTGCCGACGGCCGGGAGAGGCCAGGGACGTGTTGCGGGAAGCCGTCCACCTGTTCGACGAGATCGGCGCGACCCACTGGGTGCAGCGGGCCTCGGGCGAGCTGCGAGCCTGCGGCCACCGGGCCCCGCGCGGGCCGAGACGGGGACAGACGCTGAGCCCGCAGCAGGAACGGATCGCCCGGTTGGTGGCCGAGGGCGCGACGAACAAGGAGATCGCCGCGCAGCTGTTCATCAGCCATCGCACCGTGGACCACCACCTGCGCAACATCTTCGCGAAACTCGACGTCCGATCCAGGGTCGAACTCGCCGCGCTGTACCGGTAATCGCACCTACCCGCCGGTAGTAACTGGTGGTTTCGCCGATGCCACCGCGCCCGACGCGCCTCCAGAATGATCACGGTTCGTCATCGCGCGAACGCCGGCGGCCAACGACGGCTGCCGTGATTGTTCTCGACGCAAAGGAGCGACGCAGTGCGAATCCGGAGCAAGTCGGTCACTCGCCCCAAAGGCCGAGTGACGCGGACGATCGGCGTACTGACCGCGGCTCTCGCCCTGGCGAGTGGTCTGGCGGGTACCGGCGTGGCGGGCGCGGAGGTCACCACCGCGCAGGAGAACCCCTACGAGCGTGGCCCCGACCCGACGGAGGACAGCATCGAGGCCATCCGCGGGCCCTTCCAGGTGGCCACGGAGCGGGTGTCGTCCTTCGCCAGCGGTTTCGGTGGCGGCACGATCTACTATCCCACCGACACCAGCGAGGGCACCTTCGGAGCCGTCGCCGTCGCCCCCGGCTTCACCGCCGACCAGGGCAGCATGGCGTGGTACGGCGAGCGGGTCGCCTCACAGGGCTTCATCGTGTTCACCATCGACACCAACACCCGGCTCGACCAGCCGGCGCAGCGTGGTCGCCAGCTCCTGGCCGCTCTGGACTACCTCGTCGAGCGCAGTGACAGCGCGGTCCGTGAGCGACTCGACCCCAACCGGCTCGCGGTGATGGGCCACTCGATGGGTGGCGGTGGCTCGTTGGAGGCGGCGGTGAGCAGGCCGTCCCTGAAGGCCGCCATCCCGCTGACCCCGTGGAACCTCGACAAGACGTGGACCACCGTCAGCGTGCCGACCTTCATCATCGGCGCCGAGTACGACACCATCGCCCCGGTGGCCACCCACTCCAAACTGTTCTACGCGAGCCTGCCGTCCTCGCTGGAGAAGGCCTACATGGAACTCGACGGCGCCACGCACTTCGCGCCGAACATCCCGAACACCACGATCGCGAAGTACGTGATCTCGTGGCTCAAGCGGTTCGTCGACGAGGACACCCGCTACAGCCAGTTCCTGTGCCCGAACCCGAGCGACCGCACCATCGAGGAGTACCGGTCGACCTGCCCGTACTGATCCGGCACGACTACCGGACGGCGTCCGCCGACCGGGTGCGGTGCGCGGCCACGCGTTCGCGGGTCGCGCACCGCGGCGTGCAGTACCGGCGTGGACTACCACCGCCGACATGCACGAACGGACGACCACAGGACGGCGAGGCGCACAACCCTCCGGGGGGGGGGGACGCTGGCGGTCGGCCAGGAGCGTGGCCAGCGCCAGGCAGGAGGACGCCACGAACCAGTCGGCCCACGGCGCGTCGTCGTGGGCGTCGACGTGCAGGTGCCACGGGTACCGCCCGCCGTGGGTGGTCAGCCGGGGCGGGTGCGCGTAGCGCTCGAGAAGGTCGTTGAGCCCATGGGCCGCTTCCTCGACCGTGCCGGCGGCGAAGACCTCCCGCAGCCGCTCGGCCCCCTCCCGCATCCGGCGGACGCCCTCCTCCAGCCGAGTGGTTCTCGCTCACCGTGCACGAGCAGGACGCGGGCGCTGCTCGTCCTGGTGGCCGCCGCCGTCGCCGGACTCGGTGAGGGGCCCCAACTGACGGGACTGTTCACGGTGCGCAACCGGGAGGCTCCCGAACACCTGCGGGCCCAGGTGTTCACCACGGGAGCCAGCCTCAAGATCACCGGGTTCGCGCTGGGCACGGCGGCGGCCGGACCACTCGCCACGTGGTCGCTGTCCGGGTGCCTGGTCGCGGCGGCGGGCATCCGGGCGCTGGCCGCGCTCGCCTACCTCACGACCGGCAGGACCGGCAAGCTCCGGAGAAGTCTCAGAACGCCATCGCCTGCGCGCGCCGCTTGACCTCGGTGCCGTGGCTGGTCCGCAGCGCGTTGATGGGCGTCACTCCGGGAAGGGACTCGTCCTCCGAGTACAGCCACCGCAGCATCTCGGTGCGGGAGAACCCGGCGTCCGACAGCACGGTGATCGTGCCCGGCAGTCCCTTGATCACACCTTGGGGTCCGACGAAGTCGGCGGGGATCACGAGCTCGCCGTCCCTGCGAACGGCGATGAGGTGACCGTCCCGCAGCATCTGCCGAACCTTGTTCTCTGACTGACCGATCCTGGCCGCCACCTCGGCGACCGTCAACACGGAGACATCGGGGCCAAGCACATCGTCAGCGACTGGAATCGCACTCACGCTTCCTACCTTGCCATAATCGGAGCCTCCGAGAGCGGGCCTTTTCCCGCCCGTCCCCGACGGCCGCGCTCGTCGGCACCCGTTGTTCCGCCAACCGTAGGATCGACCGCTGTGACACGCACGGAAACCAGCCTCGCAGGCGCCCTCCTCGACCGGCGGTACCGCGTCGGGGACCTCATCGCCCGAGGCGGGATGTCGTCGGTGTACCGCGGGGTCGACACGCGGCTCGACCGTCCGGTCGCCATCAAGGTCATGGACCCGCGGCTGGCGGGCGACCGGTCGTTCGTCGACCGCTTCGAACGAGAGGCGCGCTCGGCGGCCCGACTACACCATCCGAACGTCGTCGCCGTCCACGACCAAGGGTTCGACACCTCAGCCGGCACCGACAACCCCCGCGCGTTCCTGGTGATGGAGTTGGTGGCCGGGGGCACGCTGCGCGACCTGCTGACCGAGCGGGGCCGCCTCGACGTCCCCCTGGCCCTGACGGTCGCCGAACAGGTCCTCTCCGCGCTGGCCGCCGCCCACGAGGCGGGCCTGGTACACCGCGACATCAAGCCGGAGAACGTGCTCATCGGCACGGGCGCGGGCGGCGAGGGCGTGGTGAAGGTCGCCGACTTCGGGCTGGTGCGCGCGGCGGCGAGTACGGGCACCACGAGCTCGAGCCTCATCCTGGGCACCGTCGCCTACCTCTCGCCCGAGCAGGTGGCCACGGGGGCGTCGAGTGCCCGTTCCGACGTGTACTCGACCGGCATCCTGCTGTACGAGATGCTCACCGGCGAGGTCCCCTATCGCGGCGACACGGCGTTGTCGGTGGCCTACCGGCACGTCAACGACGACGTCCCGGCCCCGAGCACGGTGGTCCCCGACCTTCCTCCCGCGCTCGACGAACTCGTGGTGCGGGCCACCCGCCGGGAGGAGACCACCCGCCCCACCGACGCGGGTACCTTCCTCGCCGAGCTCAAGGACGTTCGTGCGCGGCTCGGTCTGCAGCCGACGCCGGTTCCGACCGTGGCACCTCCTCGCGCCCCCGAGCCGGTACCGCCCGAGACCGATTCCGAACTCACCGTCCCGGCCCTGCCCTCCGTTCCCTCCGAGGCCGGCCCGCGCGGCACCCGGGCACTGCCACGAGGTACGCAGGCACTGCCACGACACGTCGCGGAACAGATCGAGCGGCCGACCACCGAGGAAGCCGGCCCGGCCTCCCCGGCCCGACGCCGCACGCCGCTTGCGGTGATCGCGCTCGTGGTGCTGCTCGTGCTCGGTGGGGTCGGCGCCGGGGTGTGGTGGTTCTCCAACGGCCGCTACGTCGACGTCCCCTCGGTCGCGGGAATGAGCCGTGAGGAAGCCGAGGCGGCACTACGGCAGGCGGAACTGACCCCCGTGTTCGCGGAGGAACGCCACAACACCACGCCGGCCGGCACGGTGATCCGCAGCGATCCGGAAAGCGGTGCCAGCGTGTTGCAGGGCGACGAGGTGACCGTCTTCGTCTCCCTGGGCAAACCCGTGGTACCCGACGTTCGGGCGGGCGCGTCGGTGGAGGAGGCCGAACGCGCCATCGAGGCCGTCCAACTGAAACCCCACGTCTCCCCCGAGACCGACGAATACAGCAACGAGGTCCCCGAGGGAGCCGTGATCACCCTCAAACCGCAACCCGGCAGCCAGGCCAATGTCGGGGACACGGTGACGATCGTGCGTTCGAAGGGACCGCCTCCCACACCGGTGCCCGACGTCACGGGGCAGTCGGTGGAGGAGGCGTTCCAGGCACTGCGCGACGCGGGCTTCGAACCCTACGAGGCGGGCAAGGAGTTCTCCGCCGACGTGCCCGCGGGACACGTCGTGCGCACCGAACCCGCCAGGGGCAGCACGGTCGAGCAGGGCAACCGGGTCGGAGTCTTCGTGTCCAACGCGGTGGAGGTGCCCTCCGTCATCGGTCGGCGTACCGAGAAGGCCGTGGAGATCCTGCGAGACGCGGGCCTGGAGGTCTCGGGCGCCGAGGTGCGCGGACCGATCAGCTTCGTGATCGAACAGAGTCCTCGCAGCGGCGAACTCGTCGAACCGGGCACGACAATCAACCTGACGGTGCTCCCCTGATAGCGCGGTCTGCGGCCCGTGTGGCTCGACGGGTGCGGTGACGTGACCGAAGATGGACGTGGTGCGGCCTATCTTCCGCACCTTCCGGCCGACGACGGCGACAGACCACGTCACCCACTTCCGAGAGAGGCGCCATGCCAGCCGACCGGCTCAGCGCTCTGGACACGGCGTTTCTCTGCATCGACCGGCCCACCGCGCCCATGCACATGGGCGCGGTGGGGGTGTTCTCGGCGTCGCGGCCCCACGACCACCGCGACGCCGAGCGGCTCGCCGCTCTCGTGGCCGAACGGGCGGAGAGGTCGCCCCGGTTACGACTGCGACTGCGGGAGGGCCGACCGTGGCTGCCCGACCGCTGGGAGCCCGATCCCCGGTTCGACGCCGCGGCCCACGTCGGCAGCCACCACGTAACGGAGGACGACGCCGACCCACTCGCCGCCCATGCGTCCCGGTGGTTCGAAACTCCGCTCGACCCCCGTGCCCCGCTGTGGAACGCCGAGGTGGTGACCGGACTTCCTCGGGGCCGGTTCGCGCTGCTGCTGAAGTTCCACCACGCCCTGTGCGACGGCGCGGGCGCGGCCGAACTCGCTCTCGGTCTGTTGGATGAAATCCCCTCCGCGCGGTCGGCGCCCGCCACGGCTGTCTCCGCCGACACCCCTGGGGACGAGGACACCGACGTGCTGAGCGCCCTGTGGCGTGACGCGCGGCGGACGGTCGGCGAGACCGTCGAGTCGCTGGGAATCGCCACGGCCATGTTGCGCGCGGCGAGGCCGTTCCCCTTGTCCCCCACGGCGATCGCCCGGTCGACGCACCGACGGCTCGGGTTCGTCCGCCTGGACACGAGCGACGTTCGCCGGGTCCGCAAGGCCTACGGCGGAACCCCCAACGACGTGATGCTCGCCGTGCTGGCCGGGGCGCTGCGCGAGTGGCTACGCGGCCGCAACGACGGAAACCGACTCCGTCCGCTCCGCGCGCTGGTGCCCGTGAGCACCCGGCGACGACGTGGCGACCTCGCGGGCGGCAACGCGCTGTCCGGTTACCTGTGCGACCTGCCCGTGGACGTCGACGATCCGCTCGACCGGCTCCGCGCGGTGACCGCCTCCATGAATCGCCACAAACGGGCGGGGCCGTGGCGCGGCGCGGGCGCGTTTCCCGTCCTCGCCGAACGACTGCCGAGCGTGGTCCACCGCCTGGCCACCCGCACCGTCTCCCACGCGGCCCCCGTGTTGTTCGACACCGTGATCACCACCGTGCCGCTGCCGGGACTACCGCTGTCGCTGGACGGCGCGCCCCTGCGCGAGACGTATCCCGTGGTGCCGCTCGCGCCGCACCAGGCCGTGGGGTTCGCGGTGTCGACCTACCGGGACGGCGTGCACGTCGGCCTCAACACCGGGGGTGACGCCGTCCACCAGGTCGGAGCCCTGGCCGACGCCGTCACCAAGTCGATGGCCACGCTGGCTCAGCACTGCCCCTGAGGAGGCTTTCAGCCCCGCAGCATCTCCGCGACGAGGAACGCCAGCTCCAGCGACTGCTGCGTGTTGAGCCTGGGGTCGCACGCCGTCTCGTAACGACCGGACAGGTCGAGATCGGAGATGTCCTGCGCCCCGCCGAGGCACTCCGTGACGTCCTCCCCGGTGAGCTCGACGTGGATGCCGCCCGGATAGGTCCCGAGCCTGCGGTGCACCTCGAAAAAGCCCTGCACCTCGTCCACGATGCGGTCGAAGTGCCGGGTCTTGTAGCCGTTGGACGACTCGTGCGTGTTGCCGTGCATCGGGTCGCACTGCCAGATGACCTTGTGGCCGGTGGCCTCGACCCTCTCCACGATCGCGGGCAGCACCTCGCGCACCTTGCCGTTGCCCATCCGGGAGATCAGCGTGAGCCTGCCGGGCTCGTTCCTCGGGTCGAGCCGCTCGACGTACTCGACGGCCTGCTCGGGAGTGGTGGTCGGCCCGATCTTGACCCCGATGGGGTTGGCCAGCAGCTCCGCGAAGGCGATGTGGGCGCCGTCGAGCTGGCGGGTACGCTCGCCGATCCACAAGAAGTGCGACGACAGGTTGTACAGCGACGGATTGTCCGAGGTCGGGTCGTCGAGCCTGAGCATGGCGCGCTCGTAGTCGAGCAGCAGCGCCTCGTGGCTGGCGAAGATCTCGGTGGAGTGCAGGGAGTTGTCGCTCACCCCGCAGGCCGCCATGAACCGCAGGCCACGGTCGATCTCGGAGGCCAACGCCTCGTAACGCTCCCCGGCGGGGGAGGTGCGCACGAAGTCCTTGTTCCAGGAGTGCACCTGGGCCAGGTCGGCCATCCCCGCCCCGGTCAACGCCCGCACGAGGTTCATCGCGGCCCCCGCGTTGGCGTAGGCGCGGATCATGCGGCCGGGGTCGGGCACCCGCAGTTCGGGGTCGGGTGCGAGCGAGTTGATGATGTCGCCCCGGTACACCGGCAGGCCGAGCGCGTCGGTGTTGTTGGACCGCGGCTTGGCGTACTGGCCCGCGATCCGCCCCACCTTCACCACCGGCAGGCTCGCACCGTAGGTGAGAACCACGGCCATCTGGAGGAGAGTTCGCAGGTTGGCCCGGATGTGGGGCTCGGTGTTGGACTCGAACGTCTCCGCGCAGTCACCGCCCTGCAGCAGGAACGCCTCACCTCGCGCGACCATGGCCAGGCGCTCCCGCAGGCGGTCCACCTCGGCCGGGACCGTGATCGGCGGCACACTCTCCAACACGGTCCGAACGCGCGAGACCACCTCCGGGTCGGGCCACTCGGGCTGCTGTGCGGCCGGGAGGGACAGCGCGTCGTCCAGGCGCTTACGCAGCTCGACGGGCAGCGGAGGCAGCGAGGGCAGGGCGTCGATGGGGACGTCAACAGTCCAATTCACGACCCCCAGCATACGAATCAACCACCGGGCGATGGCCCATGGGAGGTGAATTCATCGACTTTCCGCCCTCCCGGGGCCACCCCCTTCTCGATCACGGTGAGTGGTCATTTCCTCCCGCGTCGACTCACGCCGTTTGCGCGGCGTCGTAGAGCGCCTCGGCCTCCGACCCGAAATAGGGGCCGAACATGTAGCCCGGCAGGAACGTGTAGCCGAAGCTGTTCACCGACGCCTGCACTCCCGTACCCGTGGCCTCGTCGAAGTCCAGGAACCACGGACCACCGCTCGAACCACCCGTCATGTCGCAGCTCATCGCGTGGTCGTTGGTGAGCAGGAAGTCGGTGAACGTGGGGCCGCTGCAGTGGATCAGCGCACTGCCGTCGTAGGGATCGGCCGCGGGATAGCCGAACGTGTACATGTCCTGGTTGCGCGGCTGGTTGAACGCGATGCCCTGCGCGCCCACCACATCCTCCAGGAGAGCGCCGTCGAGCGTTTCCACCACGGCGGCGCCGATGTCGTAGTTCATGTCCTCGCTCTGTTCCCACTGCGGCGTCGTGAGGGTCAGGCGCGCGGCCCACTCACCGTGCGGCGCCTGCCCGTCGTCGTAGCCGGGGACGAAGATCCAGTTGGTGTGCCAGCTCCCCTGGTACTTCACGCAGTGCCCCGCCGTGATCACCACGCTCTTGTTCTCGCTGGTGACCACGTTGCCGCTGCACGAAGCCGGACTGCCGTCGAAGGTGAAGAACACCCGGCCCGCGGTGTCGACCACCTCGCCGCCCCCGCTCCACGGCTCCCCCGACGTCGGGAAGCTGCGAGGGCTCACGCCCGGCACGGTACGTGCCTCACCCCGTGCGACGTCCCCCAGCGATTCCCACACGGTGGACATGTCGACCGCAGCGAGATCGACGCGCTGTTCCAGCGGGACGGCCTCCCGCATTCGCTCCGGGGTCCAGTAGTCGAGAACCGTCTCCACCGACGCAGTGACCTCGTTGACGGCCACCCCCTCAAGTGAATTATTTTCCGAAATATTCTTCGCGCTCGCTGGAACGGATATCCCCAGAGCCACCACACCAGCAGCCACCAGGGGGAACGACCGCGATATCCCTCGCCTCATCTCGCTGCCTCCACACCGTCGGTGAATTACCAACCAGTGGTAGGAAACGATCCGAGATATCGCACAACTGTGGTACCGCCAGGAGAGGGACCCGGCGGTCCGACGGGTCAGACGGCCAACGGCAACGCCGTGGGGTGGACCGGAGCCGGCAGGTCGGACTCCCCCATCAGGTATTCGTCCACCGCCCTCGCGGCCGAACGCCCCTCCGCGATAGCCCACACCACCAGGGACGCGCCCCGATGAGCGTCACCGCACACGAACACACCGGGCGCCCGCGTCTGCCAGTCGGCGCCGCACGAGAGCGTGCCGCGTCCGTTCAACGACAGGCCCAACTCGTCCAGCAACGGCATGTGCTCCACGCCCTCGAAGCCGATGGCGAGCAACACCAGATCGGCCGGGATGCGCTCGACCTCGTCGTCAACCGGGACGACCTCGCGGTGTCCGGTCTCGGGGTCCTTGCGCACCTCCACCCGACGGAGTTCGAGCTCCCTCACGTGACCGTCGTCGTCCCCGACGAACCGCTGCACACCCACGGCGAAACGCCGCTGCCCCGCCTCCTCGTGAGCGGGATACGTGCGCAGAATGTAGGGCCACGTGGGCCACGGCGAACGGGAGTCGTCCCGAGTGGACGGTGGCTGGGGATAGCGGTCCAACTGCGTCACCGACAACGCGCCCTGGCGAATCGCCGTGCCGTAGCAGTCGGCCCCCGTGTCACCGCCCCCGATGATCACGACGTGCTTGCCCTCGGCGCTCACGGGAGTGGGACCGTCGCCCTCGCACTCGCGATTGGCGGGCACGAGGTGTTCCATCGCCAGGTGGATGCCCTTCAGCTCCCGCCCCGGCGTGGTGGTGTCGTCACGCCCCCGCAGCGCTCCCACCGCGAGCACCACGGCGTCGAAGCGCTCCCGCAGCTGCTCCACGGTGACATCGACACCGACCTCGCAGCTCGTGACGAAGCGAACCCCCTCCTCCCGCAGCTGCGCGAGCCTGCGGTCGAGCACCTTCTTCTCCATCTTGAACTCGGGGATTCCGTAACGAAGCAGTCCGCCCAACCGGTCGTCCCGCTCGAACACCGTCACCTCGTGACCGGCGCGGACGAGTTGCTGTGCTGCCGCCAACCCGGCGGGCCCCGAGCCCACCACCGCCACCGCCTTGCCCGTGGGCACCGCCGCGTGCTCCGCACGCAGGTACCCCTCTTCCCACGCGTGTTCGGCGATCGTCTCCTCGACGCGCTTGATGCTCACCGCTCCACCCGAGTCGGGGGAGATCGACAGCACACACGCCGCCTCGCACGGCGCCGGGCACAACTTGCCCGTGAACTCGGGGAAGTTGTTCGTGGCGTGCAGGCGGTCGACCGCGCGTTCCCAGTCGCCCTGCCGCACGAGGTCGTTCCACTCCGGAATCAGGTTGCCCAACGGGCACCCCGCGCTGCCCGAGTGACAGAACGGGATACCGCAGTCCATGCAGCGCGTCGCCTGGGTACGCACCCGGTGGTCGCGCTCCTCGGGGGCGAGCTCGACATAGACCTCCCGCCAGTCCCCGACTCGCTCCTCACGAGGACGCTTGGGCGGATCGACCCGCTCGTACCGCAGAAACCCCTTGGGATCAGCCACGCGCTGCCTCCTCTGTCTTGCGGGACACCCTCCCCAACTGCGGCCCATGCCGCAGCGGGGGCCCAACCCGGTCGGCACGCGCAGCTGCACCACCATTGTCAGCCACGCGCTGCCTCCATGATCGCTTCGTCGACGTCTCGCCCCTGCGCCTTCGCCGCCTCCATGGCCTCCAGGACACGGCGGTAGTCCGTGGGCATCACCTTCACGAACGTCGCGGACCGTCGTTTCCAGTCACCGAGCAGGGAAGCCGCGACCGGCGATCCGGTGAACCTGTGGTGTCGCTCCACGACGTCACGCAGCCAGGCGAGGTCCTCCTCGTCCGGTGTGTGCAGTTCGACCATCTCGGGGTTCACGTCCCGTTCGTCGAGCCGCAGCACGTACGCGATGCCGCCCGACATCCCGGCGGCCACGTTGCGACCCGTTCCGCCCAGGACGACGGCGTAGCCGCCCGTCATGTACTCGAACGCGTGATCACCCACGCCCTCGGCGACCAGCAGAGCGCCCGAGTTACGAACCCCGAACCGCTCCCCGACCTGGCCCCGCAGGAAGAGCTCGCCCGACGTGGCGCCGTAGGCGAGTGTGTTGCCCGCGATCACCTGGTCCTCGGCGGCGAACGGCGCCTCGGGGTCGGGACGCACGATGATGCGTCCGCCCGACAGACCCTTGCCGACGTAGTCGTTGGCGTCGCCCACCAGGTCGATCGTCACTCCCGGCGGCAGGAACGCCCCGAGTGACTGGCCCGCCGAACCGGTGAGTCGCACGTGGATGGTGTCATCCGGTAACCCCGCGCTGCCGTAGCGGCGGGTGACCTCCGACCCGAGCAGGGTTCCGACGGTACGGTTAACGTTGCGCACCGGGAGCTCCAGTCGCACCGGCCGTGCGTCCTCCAACGCCGCCTCCGCGAGCTGGACGAGCGTACGGTCGAGCGCTCGGTCGAGACCGTGGTCCTGCTCGCGCACCTTTCGACGCGCTCCGCCCCGCGAGGGCACCGCGAAGATCGGCGACAGGTCGAGCCCCTTCGCCTTCCAGTGCTCCACCGCCTCGTCGACGTCGAGCAGATCGGCCCGGCCGACGGCCTCGTCGAGCGAGCGGAAGCCGAGCCGCGCGAGGTACTCCCGTACCTCCTGCGCCACGAACCTGAAGAAGTTCACGATGTGCTCGGCCCGGCCGGTGAAGCGTTCGCGAAGGACGGGGTTCTGGGTCGCGACCCCCACCGGACACGTGTCCAGGTGACACACGCGCATCATCACGCATCCCGCCACCACCAGCGGCGCGGTGGCGAAGCCGTACTCCTCCGCGCCGAGCAACGCCGCGACGACGACGTCACGGCCGGTCTTGAAACCGCCGTCCACCTGCACGGTGATGCGGTCGCGCAGGCCGTTCAGCATCAGGGTCTGCTGGGTCTGCGCCAACCCGATCTCCCACGGCGTGCCCGCGTGCTTGAGGGAATTCATCGGCGAGGCGCCGGTGCCGCCGTCGTGCCCGGAGATGAGCACCACGTCCGCGTGCGCCTTGGCCACTCCCGCGGCCACCGTGCCGACTCCCAGCGAGCTCACCAGCTTGACGTGGATGCGCGCCCGCTCGTTGGCGTTTTTGAGGTCGTGGATGAGCTGGGCCAGGTCCTCGATCGAGTAGATGTCGTGGTGCGGCGGCGGGGAGATCAGCCCCACGCCCGGCGTCGAGTGCCGGGTCTTCGCGATCCACGGATACACCTTGTTCGGCGGCAATTGCCCGCCCTCGCCCGGCTTGGCGCCCTGCGCCATCTTGATCTGGATGTCGTCGGCGCTGACCAGGTACTCGCTGGTGACGCCGAACCGGCCGCTGGCCACCTGCTTCACGGCGCTGCGCCGCAACGGGTCGTGCAACCGGTCCGGCTCCTCCCCGCCCTCACCGGAGTTCGACCGACCGCCGATCGTGTTCATGGCGACGGCGAGCGTCTGGTGTGCCTCCAGCGAAAGCGAGCCGTACGACATGCCGCCGGTGTTGAAACGACGGCAGATCGACTCGACCGACTCGACCTCCTCGATCGACACGGGTTTCCGCACGCCTTCCCGAAGGGCGAACATCCCCCGGAGGACCCCGCCCTCGCGGTTCAGTCGGTTCACCTCGTCGACGTATCGGCGGTACACCTCCCGCCGTCGCGAGGCGCTCGCGTGCTGGAGCAGGAACACGGTCTCGGGGGTGAACAGGTGCAGTTCCCCCTCCCGGCGGTAGGCGTAGTCACCGCCCGGCTCCAGGCCGCGGTGGGCACGCTCGGCGGGATTCTCCGGGTACGCGCGGCGGTGCCGGATGGCCACCTCCTCGGCGAGCACGTCCAGCCCCACCCCACCGAGGGTGGACACGGTGCCGGTGAAGTACTCGTCGAGGATGTCCTGCGACAACCCCAGGGCTTCGAAGACCTGAGCTCCGGTGTAGGCGCCGACGGTCGAGATGCCCATCTTCGACATGATCTTCAAAACGCCCTTGTTCAGCGCCGTGATGTAGTTGCGCACGGCGGTGGGGGCGTCGACCCCGCTGACGGCTCCCTGCGCGACGAGGTCCTCGATCGACTCGAACGCCAGATACGGGTTGACCGCCGCGGCACCGTACCCGAGCAGCAGCGCGATGTGGTGTACCTCGCGCGCGTCGCCCGTCTCCACCACCAGCGCGACCCGCAGGCGCTCCTTGGTCCGAACGAGGTGGTGGTGCACCGCCGACACGAGCAACAGCGAGGGAATCGGTGCCATCCGGTGGTCGGAGTCGCGGTCGGAGAGCACGAGGATGTGGGCGCCGGCCTCCACGGCTCGCGACGCTTCCTTCCGCACCCGCTCGATCGCCTCGGCGAGCGCCTCCCCGCCACCGTCCACCTCGTACAGTCCTGAAAGGACAGTACAGGAGAATCCGGGCAGGTCGCCGTCAGCGTTGACGTGGACGAGCTTGGCGAGCTCGTCGTTGTCAATGACGGGCGAGTCGAGCTGGATCTGCCGACACGAGGCGGGTCCCGGCGCGAGCAGGTTCTGCTCCGGTCCCATCACCCTGCTTAAGGAGGTGACGAGTTCCTCGCGGATGGCGTCGAGCGGCGGGTTGGTGACCTGCGCGAACCCCTGCTTGAAGTACTCGTACAACAGCCGGGACCGCTTGGAGAGCACCGAGGGAGGCGTGTCCGACCCCATCGACCCCACGGGTTCGGCGCCCTTGAGCGCCATCGGCGTCAGCAGGACCTTCAGCTCCTCCTCGGTGTAGCCGAAGGCGAGTTGCCTCCGCAGGACGGAGGCATGGCTCTGGGGCACGTGCTGCCGCTCGGGGAGCTTGTCGAGGGACAGCAGTCCCGCGCGCAGCCACTCGTCGTAGGGAGCCTGCGCGGCGAGGTCGGCCTTGATCTCGTCGTCGTCGACGACCCTGCCCGCCTCGGTGTCCACGCAGAACATGCGGCCCGGCTTGAGCCTGCCCTTGGCGACGACCTCCCCCGCAGGCACGTCCAGCACGCCGCTCTCACTGGCGAACACGACGCGATCGTCCGCGGTACGCCACCAGCGGGCCGGCCGCAGTCCGTTGCGGTCGAGCACCGCGCCGACCAGCGACCCGTCGGTGAAGGTCACGCACGCGGGACCGTCCCACGGTTCCATGAGGCTCGCGTGGAACTGGTAGAACGCCCGGCGCGCGGGGTCCATGGTGCGGTGGTTCTCCCACGCCTCGGGGATCATCATGAGCACCGCGTGCGGCAGGCTCCGACCTCCGAGGTGCAGCAGTTCCAGTACCTCGTCGAACGACGCCGAGTCGGAGCCGTCCGGCGAGCACACGGGGAAGAGCCGACTGAGGTCTCCCGGAATGAGGTCGGAGTCCAACAACGCCTCGCGCGCCCGCATCCGGTTGCGGTTGCCCCGGATGGTGTTGATCTCGCCGTTGTGCGCGACGAACCGGAAAGGATGCGCCAGCGGCCACGACGGGAACGTGTTGGTGGAAAAGCGGCTGTGCACGAGCGCGATGGCGCTGGTCAACCGCTCGTCGCGCAAGTCGGGGAAGAACACCGGGAGCTGGGTCGGCGTGAGCATCCCCTTGTAGACCAGGGTCCGCGCCGACAACGACGGGAAGTACACCCCGCACTCGGCGGCGAGGGTCTCGTGTTCGGCGCGTTTGCGCAGGCAGAACGCGAGCCGATCGAGGTCCACACCTGCCCGACGGCCTCCGTCGGCGTTCGGTGCCTCCGCGACGAACAGCATGGCGAAGTGCGGCATCACCGACCGGGCGGTGGGGCCGACTTCGGCGGCGTCCGGAGCCGTGGGCACCTCTCGCCACCCGAGCACGACCAAGTTCTCCTCGGTCGCGATGCGTTCCACCGTTCTCACGGCCCGTGCCCGTGCCTCGGCCTCCGCGGGCAGGAACACCAGTCCCGCCGCGTAGCGGTGCCGCCCGTGTTCGTCGGGCTCGGGAAGCGCGAAATCCACCTCGGCGCGCAGGAAATCGTCCGGAAGTTGCACCAGAATGCCCGCCCCGTCGCCACTCGTGGGCTCCGCTCCCGCGGCACCACGATGGTCGAGATTCGTGAGCGCGGTCAAACCGTCCGTGACGATCCCATGCGAACGCACGCCCTTGACGTGGGCAATCATGGCCACACCGCATGCGTCCTTTTCCGCCGCAGGATCGTATACGCCCTGCTTCTCTGGGATCGCGGAGAAGATCAAAGGGACCTCCTGCGTCGTCATCGTGCTCTTCGTGCCGGGCACGGGACGACAATGGCCCGTCAATTAGCGCGACTTTAACACCTGAGAAATGCCCTGAAAACGGTTCGAATCAACCATCTTGCCCGGTGGCGTAACAATCTCGCAGCATTGCCGCACCGGTTTTGCCGGCTTTACGTCGGTGCCGTGTCGTGGTGTGTCGACTCGGTCACCGAGCCGACGTCCGGCCGTCGCCATGTGAGCCGAGGGGCCGGATCACCCGAGTGTACTCGACGCCCCGGCCTGGTACTGTCACTGCGACGTGAGCGGTAGCGAAGTCCGGTGAGAATCCGGCGCTGTGCCGCAACTGTGATGGCCCTCCGTCACGGCCGCCGTGCGAGCCGTGGAGTGCCCAGCCAGGTCGCCTCACCGTTCACGCGACGCCATTACCGCCTCCGGCGCAGAGGTGCGGCGTCCGCGACCGCCCGACGGTCTCGGCGCAGCCGACGCGCCGCCCGAGAAGTCGAGGTTCGATGTTGCCTGTCAGACGGTTTCTGCTCCTCCCGCTACTGCTGGTGCTTTCCCTCACAGCCTGCGCCGAGCGCCAGGAGGACACTCCTCGGGACTCGGCCGACAGCAGTGGTTTTCCCGTCGAGCTGAAGCCCGAGGGCGCGCCCGCCGTCACGCTGGAGGAGCGCCCCGAGCGCATCGTGTCGCTGTCACCGTCGGCCACCGAGGTCCTGTACGCCGTCGGAGCCGGTGACCAGGTGGTGGCCGTCGACGAGATGTCGACCATCCCGGAACAGGCCCCGCGTACGGAGATGTCGGGCTTGAACCCCGATCCGCAGCGGATCGCCGCGCACGACCCCGACCTCGTCGTCGTGGAGTCGGACACCGACGGCAAGCTGGCCGACGCGCTCGCCAAGACCGGAACGCCCACGCTGGTGCTGCGAGCCCCGGAGACGCTGGACGCGATGTACGCGCAGTTCGAGCTCGTGGGCAAGGCCACGGGCCACGCGAGCGAGGGCGAGGACCTGGCCCGGCGGACGAAGGAGGAGATCGAGAAGCTGGTCGCCGACGCGGGGAACGCGGGCGAGAACCTGAGCTACTACCACGAACTCGACCCGAGTTACTACAGCGTGACCTCCGAGACCTTCATCGGTCAGATCTACGGCCTGTTCGGCCTCACCAACATCGCCGATCGGGACGACCCCTCCGCGCACGGCGGTTATCCGCAGCTGTCGGCGGAGACGATCCTTTCGGCCGATCCCGACCTCGTCTTCCTCGCCGACACCCAGTGCTGCGGACAGACCGCCGAGACCGTGGCGAAACGCCCCGGTTGGGACACGTTGACCGCCGTGAGAGAACACCGGGTGATCGAGCTGCAGGAAGACTCCGCGTCCCGGTGGACGCCGAGGATCGTCGACTTCGTCCGCACCGTGGCCGACGGCGTGGCGAAGGTCGCCGACTGATCGTGCTGAAGCGCTCGGTACGACGCGCTCGCGTCCGCGGACGCGAGCACACCACCCGGCTGCGACCGGGCACGGTGCTGCTCGCGCTCGTGGGACTGCTGGCCGTCGGTGTGTTCGCCGTGGTGGTCGGGGCCGGGGATCTGGGCTGGCAGCGCGTGCTCGCCGAGATCGTCGCCCAGGTCACGGGGACGATGTCGCCGCTGTCGGAACGCGAAGCGGCCATCGTCTGGGAACTGCGCGTACCTCGGGTGTTGCTCGCCGGCATCGTTGGTGCCGCTCTCGCGAGCGCGGGCGCCACCTTCCAGGGGGTGTTCCGCAACCCCCTGGCCGACCCGTACCTTCTCGGGGCCGCGGCCGGCGCGGGCATGGCCGCCACCCTCGTCATGGTGCTGGCCCCCGCCGTGACGACGTGGCCGGTGGGGCCCGTGCCGCTGGCCGCCTTCGCCGGCGCGCTCGGCGGGGTGGGGCTGAGCTGGATGTTGGGGCGCTCCGCGAGTGGGACGGGTACCGCGACGCTGTTGCTCGCGGGAGTGGCGGTGACCGCGTTCCTGACCGCCGTCCAGACGTTCGTGCAGCAACTCGACACCGACACCCTCCAGCGGGTGTACACGTGGACGCTCGGCGGTCTCAACGTGAGCGGGTGGACCGACGTGTGGCTGGCCCTGCCCTACGTCACCGTCGCCGCGGTGGTGCTGTGCCTGTGCGCCCGGCTGCTGGACGTCCTCACCCTCGGCGACGCGGAGGCCGCTTCCCTGGGAGTACGGCCCGGCCTGCTGCGACTGGTACTACTCGGAGCGGCTTCGCTGGCCACGGCCGCCGCCGTCGCGGTGAGCGGGCTGATCGGGTTCGTCGGCATCGTGGTGCCGCACGTGGTACGTCTGCTCGCCGGAGCGAGTTACCGCGTCATCGTGCCGCTGTCCCTCGTCGGTGGTGCCGCGTTCCTGATCCTCGCCGACTACGTCGCCCACACCGCGATGCCGGGCGAACTTCCCCTCGGCGTGGTGACCGCGTTCGCGGGAGCCCCGTTCTTCGCCGTCGTCCTGCACACGACGAAAGGACGTGCCTCGTGACGGCCCTGCGACTCGACGGCGTCGGCGTCGCCTACGGCGGCAAGGCGGCGGTACGCGACATCTCCCTCGCGCTGGAGCGAGGCGGGTGGCTCGCCGTCGTCGGCCCCAACGGAGCGGGCAAGTCCACCCTGTTGAAGGCCGTCGCCGGGCTCGTTCCCCACGACGGGTCCATCACGGTGTACGGCACGCCCACCGACACCCTGACCCGGCGTCAGCGAGCCACACTCGTCGGCTACGCCGCCCAAAGCCCCGTGCTCCCGGACAAGCTCACGGTCACCGACTACGTGTTGCTCGGGCGTACCCCGCACCTGGGGCCGCTCGCGCGGGAGACGGCCGCCGACCTCGACATCGTGCGGGAGGCACTCGACCGGCTCGACCTCGGAGGCCTGGCCGGACGCAACCTCGACACGCTCTCCGGCGGGGAACGCCAACGCGCGGTCCTGGCGAGGGTGCTCGCCCAGCGGGCCCGGCTGTTGCTGCTGGACGAACCCACCTCGGGGCTCGACATCGGGCACGCCCAGGCCCTGCTGGAACGGCTCGACGGACTCCGCAGGGAGGACGGCATCACCGTGGTGACCACGCTGCACGACCTCACGTTCGCGGCCCAGTACGCCGACACGCTGGTGCTGATGGACCACGGCGAGGTGGTGGTGGCGGGCTCGGGCCACGAGGTGTTGACCGCGGCTCGCCTGCGCACGCACTACGCAGCCGAGGTCGAGGTGCTCACCACCACGGCCGGGCATCCGGTCGTGGCCCCGATCCGTTCGCGGTGAGCCGGGCTCGGTGACCGTCTCGGCGACGACTCACCCGACCTCGGTCCGCGCCGTCGCACCGCCGGCGCCTCCGGAGCCGTCCCGGCCTCCGTCGTCGGCGCGGTCGGTGGTGTCGGTGTCCTCCTCACCGGAGCCGTCGCCGCTGGGCTCGACGCCGTCACCCGCCGCTCCCCCGTCGTCGGGGTCGGTCGCGAGATCCTCCGGCCGTTCCCTCGGGCCGCGACGCTTGGCGAGCACCAGGTACGCCACCGCACCGGCGAAGACCAGGATCGACGTCCACACGTTGACCCGCAGACCGAGGATGTGGTTGGCCTGGTCGGTGCGCATGAGCTCGATCCAGAACCGGCCCGCCGTGTACCCCGCGACGTAGAGCGCGAACGCACGCCCGTGCCCGAGCCGGAATCGCCGGTCGGCCCACAGCACGAGCAGCGCGACCCCGAGGTTCCACAGCAGCTCGTAGAGGAACGTCGGGTGCACGACCGCCAGCGGCACGTCGGTGACGGCCACGCCGTTGAGCGCGTCGGGCAGCCCCGTCTCCGGGTCGATCCGCTGGTAGATCTCCAGGCCCCACGGCAGGTCGGTCGGCCCACCGTAGAGCTCCTGGTTGAAGTAGTTGCCGAGACGCCCGATGGCCTGCGCGATCACGATGCCGGGCGCCACCGCGTCCGCGACGGCCGGGAGCGGGATGCCCTTGCGACGGCACGCGATCCACGCCCCCACCGCGCCCAGGGCGATGGCACCCCAGATGCCGAGACCGCCCTCCCAGATGTAGAGCGCCCGGATCGGGTCCTTGCCCTCCCCGAAGTACAGCTGGTTGTCGGTGATGACGTGGTACAACCGTCCGCCGACCAGCCCGAACGGCACCGCGAACACCGCGATGTCGACGATCGTCCCCTTGGTGCCGCCGCGTTGCACCCATCGACGTTCCCCCAGCCAGATGGCGAGGATGATTCCCGCGATGATGCACAGGGCGTAGGCCCGCAAGGACAGGGGACCGATCTGCCAGACGCCCCGGTCGGGGCTCGGGATGTTCGCGAGGAAGTAAGCCGACGCGGTGTTCACAGGGTCACCGTAGCGCGACGCCGCGCACGCCACTGCGGCCCCCGGCACGATTGACTCTTTACCGTGAATCCGCTGCCCATCGGCAAGCTCACCGCGCGGGGCGGCGAACCCCCTCGGCGAGCTCCGACGTCAGCTCGGCCAGCGGTCCGGTGCCCTCCGCGGCCTTCGAGACCAGGGCTGAGCCCACGATCACCGCGTCGGCGAACGAGGCCACCTCGGCGGCCTGGTCACCGGAGCGCACCCCGAGGCCGACTCCGACGGGCAGATCCGTGTGCTGCCGGGTGCGTCGCACCAGCTCCGAGGCGGCACTGCCCACGGTGTCCCGCGCGCCCGTGACGCCCATGACGGCCGTCGCGTACACGAAGCCCGTGGTGGCCTTCGCCGTCAACGCGATGCGGTCGTCGGACGACGACGGCGCCACCAGGAAGATCCGGTCGAGGCCGTGCTCGGTGGAGGCGGCGATCCACTCCGACGCCTCGTCGGGGGTGAGGTCGGGCGTGATGAGCCCCAGACCGCCCGCCGAGGCCAGGTCGCGGGCGAACGCGTCGACCCCGTAGCGGTGCACGGGGTTGTAGTAGGTCATCACGACGGCCCTGCCGCCCCGCGAGGCGACCGACTCCACGACCTCGAACAGATGCCTCAGCTTGAAGCCGTTGCGCAGTGCCGCGTCGGCGGCCCCCTGGATGGTCGGGCCGTCCATCACCGGGTCCGAGTACGGAACCCCGACCTCGACGAGGTCGGCACCGGCGTCGACGGTGGCCGCGATCAGTTCCTTCGAACCGTCCACGGTCGGGTACCCGGCGGGCAGGTACGCCACCAACGCCGCCCGACGCTGCGCCTTGGTGCTGTCGAACAGCTCGGCCAGCCTGCTCACACGTCCTCCACAAGGTTGAAGTACCGGGCGGCGGTGTCCACGTCCTTGTCACCCCGTCCCGAGAGGCTGACCACGATGTGGGCGTCGGGGCCGAGTTCCCTGCCGAGCTTCAAGGCCCCCGCGAGCGCGTGCGCCGACTCGATCGCGGGAATGATGCCCTCGGTGCGCGACAGCAGCTGGAACGCCTCCATCGCCTCGGCGTCGGTGACGGCCCGGTACTCGGCCCGGCCGGTGTCCTTCAACCAGGAGTGTTCGGGACCGACGCCCGGATAGTCCAACCCGGCCGAGATCGAGTACGCCTCGGTGGTCTGGCCGTCCTCGTCCTGCAACAGGTAGGACAGCGCACCGTGCAGCGTGCCCGGCGTCCCCTGCGTGAGCGTCGCGCCGTGTTCTCCGGTGTCGAGGCCCTTGCCGCCCGGCTCCAACCCCACCAGCCGAACCTCGGGGTCGTCGATGAAGCCGTGGAAGATGCCGATGGCGTTCGAGCCGCCTCCCACGCACGCGGCCACCACGTCGGGGAGCCTGCCCGTGAGCTCCAGGATCTGCCTGCGGGCCTCCTCGCCGATGACCCGGTGGAAGTTACGCACCATGAGCGGGAACGGGTGCGCACCGGCCGCCGTGCCCAGCAGGTAGTGAGTGGTGTCCACATTGGTCACCCAGTCGCGAAGCGCCTCGTTGATGGCGTCCTTCAACGTCCGCGAACCGGTCCGCACCGGCACCACCTCGGCGCCGAGCAGCCGCATGCGGGCCACGTTGAGCGCCTGGCGCTGCGTGTCCACCTCGCCCATGTAGATCACGCAGTCGAGGTCGAGTAACGCGCACGCGGTGGCCGTGGCCACGCCGTGCTGCCCCGCCCCCGTCTCGGCGATCACACGGGTCTTGCCCATGCGCTTGGTGAGCAGGGCCTGACCGAGCACGTTGTTGATCTTGTGCGACCCGGTGTGGTTGAGGTCCTCGCGCTTGAGGAAGATGCGAGCCCCGCCCGCGTGCTCGGCGAACCGCGGGGCCTCCGTGAGCAGCGACGGCCTGCCCGCGTATCCGGTGAGAAGTCGGTCGAACTCCCGTGTGAACTCGGGGTCCGTGCGCGCCTTGTCGTACTCGGCCGCCAGTTCGTCCAGCGCGCCCATCAGCGCCTCGGGCAGGTAACGGCCCCCGTACGGCCCGAAGTGCCCGCGCTCGTCGGGGTCGTGCGGGGTGACCGCGTGGTTCGTGCTCACGGCATCCGCTCCCGTCACCGGCTCGGCCTCGGGCACGCCGGGTGAGAGCCCGCCGTCACGAGCTTCACAAGAGCTCCCTTCGGGTCGTCGGACGCGACCAGCCCCTCCCCGACGAGGACTGCGTCGGCACCGTGCCCCGCGTACGCCATGAGGTCACCGGGCCCTCGCACGCCGGACTCGGCGACCTTGTAGACGTCCATGGGCAGTCCCGGCGCCAACCGGCTGAACACGTCCCGGTCCACCTCCAGCGTGTGGAGGTTGCGCGCGTTGATGCCGATGACGGACGCGCCGGCCTCCAGCGCGCGATCGGCCTCCTCCGCGTTGTGCACCTCCACCAACGCCGTCATCCCGAGGGACTCGACCCGGTCGAGCAGCGACACGAGGGCGTTCTGCTCCAACGCGGCCACGATCAGCAGCACCAGGTCGGCGCCGTGCAACCGGGCCTCGTGCACCTGGTACGGGCTGACGATGAAGTCCTTGCGCAGCAAGGGAACGTCGACCGCGGCCCGGACCGCGTCGAAGTCGGCCAACGACCCACCGAAGCGACGAGACTCGGTGAGCACGCTGATCACCCGCGCGCCCGCGTCCTCGTAGTCCTTCGCGAGCGCCGCCGGGTCGGGGATCGCCGCCAGCTGCCCCTTGGAGGGGCTGCGACGCTTGACCTCGGCGATCACGGCGATACCGGACTCGCGGAGAGCGGCCATGGCATCCCTGGGCTCGGGTGCCGCCGCGGCACGACGCTTGAGTTCCTCGAACGGCAGTGCCGCCTCGCGCTCGGCGAGATCGGCCCGCACGTCGGCGATGATGTCTTCCAGAACGCTCACCGGGCGGCCCCACCGGGAGTCACGAAACCTGTTGATTCACTCGCAAGGTGGCTCACAAAAACCTTCCCCTTCCCGCCGATTCGATGCTAACCCGCGTGGTGCCGCGCACCGGCCCGGGGTCGTGTTCACCTTGCCCGCCAGCCACGAAACCTCAAGTCAATGATCGCGTGTCGTGGGGTCCTCACCCTCCGACAACGCGTTCCACAGGTCCGCGTCGGGATCGCCGGACCGCGAACGGGCCTTCCTGGCCCCCGGCGCGGAGTACTTCGCCCCCATCCGGGGCAGCCGATGGCCCCGCCACACGAGCACGACGCCCGCGACCGCGTACAGCGCCGCCGCCGCCAGCGCCGCGGCGGGCCCCGCCCACGTCTTCGTCGGCTCGCCGGGGATCTCGTCGTAACCGGGTGCTCGAACGAACAGGTCGACGTCGTAGGCCGAACCGCCCAGCACGAGCACCGTCACCCACACGGCCACCGCGACGAGCACGACGCCCAGCACGCGCCGGGCGACACCGCGCAACGCCAGCGTGGCGGCGACGGCGGCCAGGGCCAGAAGCGCCAGCGGGACGGGCCAGGTCACGAGGTCCCCACCCGACAGCTCCTCGCGCAACTCGCCGTCGACGACGGTACCGGGGGGAACGTCGAGCCACGTGAACGACGAGGCCCCCCACAGCGCCGCGGCGGCCAGCGCCAACGCCGCCACGACGCTCCACAGTAGACGCTTGGAGGAGTCAGACACTCGGATCGGCCGCCTTCGCGGGAGCCATCGTGTCGGCCGCGGCCACAGCCGACAGCACGGTCCTCGCCTTGTTGAGCGACTCGTTGTCCTCGTAGTCCGCGTCGGAGTCCGCGACCACGCCCCCGCCCGCTTGCACGTAGGCCACACCGTCCCGCATCAACGCCGTCCGGATGGCGATGGCGGTGTCGGCGTCACCGGCGAAGTCGAGGTAACCGACGATACCCCCGTAGAGGCCCCGGCGCGTGGGTTCCAGCTCCTCGATGAGTTCCATGGCCCGAACCTTGGGCGCCCCCGACAGCGTGCCCGCGGGGAAGCACGCCAGCACCGCATCGAATGCGGTGGCGTCGTCCGCCAGCTCGCCGGTGACCGTCGACACGATGTGCATCACGTGGCTGTAGCGCTCGATGGTGAAGGAGTCCACGACCCGGACCGTGCCCGGACGACACACCTTGCCGAGGTCGTTGCGGCCGAGGTCCACGAGCATCAGGTGCTCGGCACGCTCCTTCTCGTCGGCCAGGAGGTCCTTGGCGAGCTGCATGTCCTCCTCCGGGTCGGCACCCCGCCACCGCGTCCCCGCGATGGGGTGGGTGCTCGCCCGGCCGTCACGCACGGTGACAAGTGACTCGGGGCTGGAGCCCACGATGTCGAATCCGTCCAACCTCAGCAGGTACATGTACGGGCTCGGGTTGGAGGTGCGCAGCACGCGGTACACGTCCAGCGCGTCGGCGTTCGTCCGCATCTCGAACCGCTGCGACGGCACGATCTGGAAGGCCTCACCGGCGTGAATGGCCTCCACGGCCTTGTGCACGGCGGCGTGGAAGTCCTCCTTCGTGCGCCGCCGGGTGAACTCGGGCTCGGGGCGTCGGAACACCGCGTTGGTGGCGGGCGCGGGGCTGGCCAGCCGCTCGGTCATCACGTCCAACCGCCGCAGGGCGTCGTCGTAGGCCGCGTCCACCCGTTCGGGGGAGTCGTCCCAGTTCACTGCGTTGGCGATGAGCGTGACCGTGCCCTCGTGGTGGTCGAACGCGGCGAGGTCGGTGGCGAGCAGCATCGTCAGCTCGGGGATGTCGAGGTCGCGCTCGGCGAGCTCGGGCAGGCGTTCGAGCCACCGCACCGCGTCGTAACCGATGTAGCCCACGAAACCACCCGTCAGCGGGGGCAGGCCGGGAAGCGGCTCGGTGTGCAGCTTTTCGAGGCTTTCCCGCAGGACGGTCAGCGGGTTCCCCTCGGTGGGCAGCCCCGCCACGGGCGTGCCCGTCCAGACCGCCTTCCCGTCGCGGACGGTGAGCGCGGCCCGGCTGTCGACCCCGATGAACGACCAGCGCGACCAGGACTGCCCGTTCTCGGCCGATTCCAGCAGGAACGTACCGGGCCGGTCGTTCGCCAGTTTGCGGTACAGCGCCACGGGCGTGTCCGCGTCGGCGAGCAACCGCCGCACCACCGGGATGACCCGCCGGTCCCGCGCGAGCGCCCGGAAGTCGTCACGACTCGGGCTGACCTCACCCAGTCCGCGGGCCGCGGTGTGGAGATTCTGGGCAGTCACCATGCGTTCATTGTGCCGCCGTCCGCGACCGGACCTTCAGCGGGTGATTTCAACAGCGGTGGAAATACTAGTCCGTTCGTGGGGCATCATGGTCGACATGGCGATCGCGAAGGGGAACACGGCAGCGCGGAAGACCTCCCGTCGGCGGGGACGGCGACCGGCGGGTGAGGACACCAGGGCAGCGTTGCTCGCCGCAGCCCGCGAGATCTTCGCCGAAAGCGGCTACCACCACGCGACCGTCCGGACCATCGCCGCCAGAGCGGGCGTGGACGCGGCGATGGTGAACCACTGGTTCGGCAGCAAGGAAGGACTGTTCGCGCAGGCCGTGCTGCACGTGCCGTTCGACGCCCGCGAGGTCGTGGAGAAGGTGACGGCCGACGGGGTCGACCGCCTCGGCGAGAACATCGTGCGCCTGTTCGTCACGACGTGGGACGGCGCGAGCGGTCAGGGATTCGTCGCGCTGATACGCAACCTCACCACCCACGAGGAAGCGCTGGACGTGCTCAAGGGCCTGCTGCTGAAGAAAGTGTTCCCGGCCGTCACGGCGGCGACGGGCAGCGACCACCCGGAGCTGCGAGCGGCGTTGTGCGCCACACAGGTGCTCGGTCTCGGCATGGCCCGCTACGTGGCCGAGATCGAACCGCTCGCCTCGGCCGACGTCGAGACGATCGTGGCCCTGGTCGCGCCCACCCTCCAGCACTACCTCACGGGTGATCTCGGACCGACGAAGGGCTAACCGGCCTCACGCGGGCCGATCGGCGAGCAGCACCCGTTCGTCACCGTCAAAACACGTGTGGGTGCCGGTGTGGCACGCGGGACCGGTCTGGTCGACCCGCACCAGCAGCGTGTCGGAGTCGCAGTCGAGCCGCACCTCGCGGACGTACTGGGTGTGACCGGACGTCTCCCCCTTGACCCACAACTTGCCCCGGCTGCGGGAGAAGTACGTCGCCCTGCGCGTGGTGAGCGTGCGGTGCAACGCCTCGTCGTTCATCCACGCCACCATCAACACCTGCGAGGTGGAGTGCTCCACCACCACCGCGCACACGAGACCGTCGGCGTTGCGCTTGAGCCGTCGCGAAAGCTCCGGGTCGAGTTCGCTCACCGGACCTCGACGCCTCCCTCCCGCAGTGCGGCCTTCACCTCGCCGATCTTCATCTCCCCGAAGTGGAAGACACTCGCGGCCAGTACCGCGTCCGCCCCCGCTCGCACGGCGGGAAGGAAATGCTCGACCGCACCGGCCCCGCCGCTCGCGATGAGCGGCACCCTGACGGCGGCCCGCACGAGTTCGATCAACTCCAGGTCGAAGCCCTGCTTGGTGCCGTCGGCGTCCATCGAGTTGAGCAGGATCTCGCCGACCCCGAGTTCCTCGGCACGCGCCGCCCACTCCACGGCGTCGATGCCCGTGCCACGCCGCCCACCGTGGGTGGTGACCTCGAACCCGGACTGGGTCGGCGTTCCGCCCTCGGGCACCCGCCGGGCGTCCACCGACAGCACCACGCACTGGGCACCGAACCGGCGCGACGCCTCACGCAGCAACTCGGGCCTCGCGACGGCGGCGGTGTTGATGCTCACCTTGTCGGCCCCGGCCCGCAGCAGTCTGTCCACATCGTCCGTACTGCGCACGCCACCCCCCACGGTGAGGGGGATGAACACCTGCTCCGCGGTCCTGCGCACGACGTCGAACGTGGTCTCGCGGTTGCCCGACGACGCGGTGACATCCAGGAACGTCAACTCGTCGGCGCCCTCGGCGTCGTAGAGACGCGCGAGCTCGACGGGGTCTCCCGCGTCCCGCAGATCGGCGAAGTTGACACCTTTGACCACCCGACCCGCGTCGACGTCGAGACAGGGGATGACTCTCACCGCGACGGACATGGCGTCCAGCCTAACCGGGGCGGAAGAAGCCCGAGCCGAGTGACGCCGCACGCTCGCCGCGTCCCCATCACTACCGTCCGCGCGTGGCCCGAACGTGGGGCGACCGGCCGGATCTCTACAGTGATGCCATGACACTCGCCTCGGTGGGGGACGTGCGGACCGTCCACGACTCACGACCGGGGGACGGCGCGGCCTCGGCTTCGCGACCCAAGCGAGTTCGACGCGCCCGTTTCGCCCCCATCGCCTCAGTGTCCGCGGGCACCGCCCTGATCGGCTTCCACGCCTCGCTCTACGGCAACTGGCTCATCGACGACGCCGCGATCACGTTCGCGTACGCCCGCAGTTTCGCCGAGGGACTCGGCCCCGTCGTACAACCGGGCGCACCGCCGGTGGAGGGCTACTCCAACCCCACCTGGCTGCTGCTGTTGGTCCTCGGCAAGTTCGTCGGCCTGTTCGACAGCGGAGCGCTCTTCGGCATCCCCGACTACGTGTTGTTCCCCAAGGCGCTGGCACTGCTGTGCTGTGCGGGCGTCCTCACGTTGAGCTACATGGCCGCGCGCAGGGTGTTCCCTCGTCTGGCGTGGGTGGTGCCGCTCGCCGCGGGAGCCGCGCTCGCCGCCATTCCGTCCTTCGTGATCTGGACCTTCTCGGGGCTGGAGAACCCGCTGTACGCACTGCTGCTCGTCGGGCAAGCGGTGTTGCTGTTCCGCGCGGTGCTGGACGACCGGCTGCTCACGACGAAGGTGGCGCTGACGGCCGGGGCCCTCGCGGCGCTCGCCGCCCTCACGCGACCCGAGGGTTTGATTTACGCGGGCACCTACCCGCTGGTGCTGCTCATGCGGCTGCGGCGTGCCACGTTCGCGACGAGCGTGCGCCGCTGCGTGGAGTCGACGTTGGCGTTCGCCGTCCCCGTCGGCGCCTACTTCGGCTGGCGGTACGCCACCTTCGGCCAGTGGCTGTCCATGCCGTCCGTGGCGAAGGCCCAGGACCTCCCCACGTTGGTGGACATGACCCGCCCCGGCGAACTCGTGTCCTACCTCGGCGCGCTGGCGGTGTTGTTCCTTGCGGGCGTGATCGGACTGGCTCTCGCGAAGGCCTCGTGGTGGCGGCCGGGGCTGCTGGCCGTGCTCACGCCGCTCGGCCTCGCGGTGATCGCCTACGCGGTGCTGGAGCCCGACTGGATGGAGCAGTACCGGTTCGCCACTCCGGTGTGGGTGCTCGGGACTCTCGCCGCCACGCTGGCGACCGTCGAGGTGCTGCGCTCGGTGAGCGTCCGGGCGCGGGCCTGGCTGGCCACCGGCCTGGTGGCGGCCCTGCTGCCCACCGGCGCCGCCTTCGCCGAAGCGTCCGAGGAGTTCCGGGCCGACCCCAACATCTCCGCCTGCTACGTCGCCGACCGGTTCGGCAGGGTGTTCAACGGCTACGCCGACATCCTCGGTCTCGAACACGCGTCGCTGTTGATCCCCGACCTCGGCGGTTCGGCCATGACCAGCCGGTTGGAACTGATCGACATGGCGGGGCTGACCCACGCGAAGTTCGCCGAGATGGCCAGAGCGGGCGATCGCAAGGCACAGGCCGAGTACGTCTACGAGGTGGCCAAGCCGACGTTCATCCACGTACGAGAGCCGTGGAGCAGCGGCACCAGCATCGGCTGGGACCCAAGGCTCGAACGCGACTACTACCCCCTCCACTACGACATCTACCAGGGCGAACCCCACGGCGACTGGGTGCGCAAGTCGGCGGTGCCCACTCCGGAGCTGCTCGCCGAGCTGCGCGACTACGCCCGCCGGTCCGCGGGCTGGGTGGAGGAGCGAGCCGGGGCGTCCCCGCTGCGGGATTGCGGTCCGACGATGCAGCGCGGACAGACCGGCCTGTCCGAACCCTTCCCCGGCGACGACCGGAGCCCGGAACCCGCCGGTCGTCCGGAGGCGGCGGCGCGCTGACGCCTCCGGACGTTCCCCGTAAGCTCCCGACCCGGCACGATGAGGCAGATGGACATCGAGAGCGAACTGGCACGGCTGGATGCCGAGAAGTACGTCTCCCTGGTCACGTTCCGCAAGACCGGTGTCGGCGTGGCGACGCCGGTCTGGATCGCCAGGGACGGCGACGAACTGCTCGTCTTCAGCGAGCGGAACGCGGGCAAGGTGAAGCGCATCCGCAACGACCCGCGAGTCGAGCTGACCGCCTGCGACATGCTCGGGCGCAGGACCCACGGCGCCACCGTCACCGGCAAGGCCCGCATCCTCGACGACGAGGGCAGCGCCCGCGCGCGTCGGGTGATCGCACGTCGGTACGGTCTCGTCGGCCGCGTCACCATGTTCTTCAGCCGACTGCGTGGCGGCCCACAGCGCACCGTGGGCATCGCCATCACGCTCTCCGACTGACGCCCTCCCTCGCAGGACGGCGCCTCACGCGACGGCCGCGAGGGCCTCGGGCAAGGTGAACGCTCCCGCGTACAGGGCCTTGCCCACGATCGCGCCCTCCACTCCGTCGGGCCGCAGCGCGGCAAGGGCACGCAGGTCGTCGAGGCTGGACACGCCGCCCGACGCGATCACCGCGGCGTCGGTGCGGGCCGTGACCTCCCGCAGCAGCTCCAAGTTCGGGCCGCGCAGGGTGCCGTCCTTGCTCACGTCGGTGACGACGTAGCGCTGGGCGCCGTCCCGGTCGAGCCGCTCCAGCGTCTCCCACAGGTCGCCGCCGTCCTTGGTCCATCCCCGCGCGGCGAGCCGGTGGCCTTCGTCGGTGATACGGACGTCGAGCCCGATGGCGACCCGGTCACCATGCGTGGCGACGACGCGTGCGCTCCACTCCGGGTCCTCCAGGGCGGCCGTCCCGAGGTTCACTCGGCGGGCCCCCGTGGCGAGGGCCGCTTCGAGGGAGGCGTCGTCCCGGATACCGCCGGACAGCTCCACGTTCACGTCGAGCTTGCCGATCACCTCGGCCAGCAGCTCGCGGTTGGAGCCCTTGCCGAACGCGGCGTCGAGATCCACCAGATGGATCCACTCGGCGCCGTCTCGCTGCCAGGCCAGCGCCGCCTCCAACGGCGATCCGTACGAGGTCTCCGTGCCCGCCTCGCCCTGCACGAGACGGACGGCCTGACCGTCGGCCACGTCCACGGCGGGAAGTAGTGTGAAGCTCACTGGGCCACTATAGGAACCGACGGCGCCGCGACGGCTCAGAGGGTCCGCACCCAGTTGCGGAGAATGTGCGCGCCCGCGTCCCCGGACTTCTCCGGGTGGAACTGCGTCGCCCACAGCGGCCCGTTCTCGACGGCGGCCACGAAGTCCTCACCGTGGTGGGCCGTGGTGACCTTCGGCTGCCCGCCCGGCAGCTCCGAGACCAGCTCCCACCGCCGCACGGCGTAGGAGTGCACGAAGTAGAACCGGGTGTCCGGGTCGAGCCCCGCGAACAGTTCCGAGTCCGGGGCCATTCGCACCGTGTTCCATCCCATGTGGGGCAGCACGTCGGCGTTCAGCCGCTCGACCGTGCCCGGCCACTCGCCGACGCCCTTGGCCTCGACGTCGTGCTCGACACCGCGTTCGAACAGGATCTGCATCCCGACGCAGATGCCCAGCACGGGCCTGCCCCCGGCGAGCCGCGTACCGATGATGCGGTCCCCACCGACGGCCAGCAGTCCCTCCATGCACGCCGCGAAGGCGCCCACGCCCGGCACGACGAGACCGTCGGCCTCCAAGGCGGCGCGATGGTCCGAGGTCACTTCGACGTCCGCGCCAGTGCGCCGCAGAGCGCGTTCGGCGGAGCGGAGGTTTCCGGACCCGTAATCGAGGATGACGACTGAAGGCACGCACACAGCCTAACCGCCCGGACCGGTCCGACGGCCCACCCGCCGGACCACGGGCAGGACGGCCGACGCCGCGATCGCCAGCAGCGTGAACGAGACCCCCACCGTGGTTGCCGAGATCAGCGCCCCGACGGCGACGGCGCCGAGGCCCTGCCCGGCGTCGAAGGCGATGTTCCACGCCACGCTCGCCTCGGCGGCCGGGGCGCGGGCGAACATCGCCACGAGCGCGTCGTTCTGCACGACCCCGAACCCGACCCCGAACACGGCCACCGCCACGACGGCGACGACGGTGAGCCCGTCCGCCTCGGAGACGAGCGCGAAGCCGAGCAGTCCCCCGCCCCCGACCGCGAGGGCGGGCAGCAGCATGCGGCCGGGGGCGGCCACCCGGTCGCCGTAGTGTCCGGCGAGCCAGCGGGTGAGCATGGCCGCGCCCGGCACGACGAGCAGCGCGATGGTCGCGACCGTCGGACTCAGCACGATGGGAAGGAACGTCGCGAGCGCGCCGTAGCCGGTGGACAGCGCGAGCATCGGCAACCACGGCCGCCACGTCGCCACCGCGACGTCCTTGACTCCCCGCAGCCCGCCCCGCGTGGTGTCGTCTCCCGGACGCGAACGGGGCACCCCGAAAGCCGGCACGACCGCCGAAAGCGGCAGGGCGGTCGCCAGCGCGAAGACCGGCCCGAACCCCCAGTGCTCCACGACGGCCGTACCCGCGGGCAGCCCGACGAGCTGAGGTAGTCCCACGGCGAGCCCGTAGAGGCCCGATCCACGTGCCACCAGCGCGGCGGGCAGCAGTTCCGCGATCAACGCGCTGCCGCACACGGTCAGCAGCCCGAAACCCAACCCGCGCACAAACGAGATGGCCAGGACGGCGGGCGCGGCGGGAAACGCGGCCAGAAACGGCGCGGGCACGCCGATCAGCAACGCCCCCAGCACCAGACCGGACCGGTAGCCGAACGCGCGCACGAACGCGGGAACGGCGAACTGCGCCAGCACGGTGCTGGCCATGAAGACACCGGTGGCGGCTCCCGCGACGACGGAGTCCGCGCCGTGGCGCACGACCCACAACGGCACCACGGGAAGCAACAGCGAGAAGCCGCTGAACGCCCCGGCCGCGACGCAGAGCATGAACAGGAACGGGCGGTGACGCAGTGGCGAACCGGAGTCGCTGCTCGCCGCGGCCGCGGGGCTGGGCATGGACACGCCCCTCTTCTAGTACGCCCGTACCCGTTTTGTCGAACCCGCCGATCCGCGCTCGATGACGATCACCTCCGTGTCCATTCCAGGAGCCGGGCGGCGGGCAGGGTGTTGACCACGTCGCCCACGGCGACGCCGCAGTCGAGCGCTCGGGCGCAGCCGTAGGGCTGCCAGCCGAGCTGACCCGGTGCGTGGGCGTCGGTGTCGACGGCGAAACGGCACCCCAGCTCGCGAGCCCGGCTCAGCAGCCGTCGGGGAGGGTCGAGCCGTTCCGGACGAGAGTTGATCTCCACGGCGACGTCGTGCTCCCGGCAGGCCTCGAACACGGCGTCGGCGTCGAACTCCGAGGCGGGCCTGCCCCGGCCGGTGACCAGCCGTCCCGTGCAGTGGCCGAGCACGTCGACGTTCGGGTTCGACACGGCGGCGACCATGCGGCCGGTCATCCGGCGCGAGTCCATCCGCAGGTGGGAGTGCACGCTCGCCACCACGAGATCCAGCTCCGCGAGCAACTCCGGCTCCTGGTCGAGCGAGCCGTCGTCGAGGATGTCGACCTCGATGCCGGTGAGGACCCGAAAAGGCGTGCCCTCGCTCGCGTACGCGGCGTTGAGTTCGGCCACGACGTCCAGTTGGCGACGCAGGCGGTCGGCGCTCAACCCCCGTGCCACCGCCAGCCGGGGAGAGTGGTCGGTGAGCACCAGGTACTCGTGGCCGAGTACGCGCGCCGCCTCGGCCATCTCGTCGACGGAGCCGCCGCCGTCCGACCAGTCGGAGTGCGTGTGACAGTCCCCGCGTAACGCGGCGAGCAGTTCCCCGCCCTCGGGGAGGTTCCCCGCGCTTCCCACGACCTCGGTCAGGTAGGCGGGTTCCCGGCCCGCCAGCGCGTCGACGACGACACCGGCCGTGGTCTGGCCGATGCCGCTCAGCTCGGTGAGGGTGCCCTCGGCGGCCCGGCGCTCCAGTTCCTCCCGGCTCAGCCTCTCGATCACCGCGGCGGCCCTGCGGAACGCCCTGACGCGGTAGCTCGACGCTCCCTCGCGTTCGAGGCGCAACGCGACCTGCCGGAGCACGCCGCCGGGGTTCATCGCCTCGCCTCTCGGGGAAGCTCGTGGAATCGGACGTCACGGCACCGAGCCGCCTCGACCGTCATCGTGAGGTAGGTGCACGCCGGTTGCCGACGCCGGTCCGTGGGAGACCCCGGATTGAGCAGGCGAAGGCCGTTCGGGGTAACGCTGTCCCAGGGGATGTGACTGTGTCCGAACACCAGTACGTCGGTGTCGGGGAACCACTCGTCGCAGCGGCTCTCCCGGCCCCCGGCGGGCCCCGTCTCGTGGACCACGGCCACACTCAGCCCGTCCAGGTCGGCCCTCGCCACCTCGGGGAGCCGACGTCGCAACTCGGGGCCGTCGTTGTTGCCGTACACGGCGATCAACCGCCGGGCCGTCGCGGTGAGGTGGTCGAGCAACGGCTCCGTGACCCAGTCGCCCGCGTGGACCACGACGTCGGCCTCCTCGACCTCCCGCCACACCTCGTCCGGCAGCTCACGCGCCCGCCGCGGCACGTGCGTGTCGGAGATCGCCAACACCTTCATGCCGCTCGTCAACCGCCCTGGTTCGAGATCCCGACGTCCAGCCCGGCGGCGATCCGCTCGTACTCCGCCGCGGACGGCTCCCGCTCACCGAACTGGTCGCGCAGGTCGTCCCGTCGGATCACCTCCAGCGCTCCGGCGTAGTCGGGAGCGTCCAACTCCCGCTCCCCCAGCACCCGGAACGCCCCCTCGTGCAACACCAGCCGTGCCGACGGGTCGTCACTGGCGAACAGAGCGCGAACGTCGTCGGCAGTGACACGCATGGAACCTCCCGTTCACTTCTTCCCTTCGATCACTGCCGAGTACCCACAAAAACGGCTATCGCAATGAAATAAAACTGGTACATCGGCCCGGCGATACCGAAACCCGGCGCGACAACGCCGGCGCAATTCCCGTGACACCCACATGACCTGCGTCGATGCCGAAGGGTTCGGGACGGGGGGTTCATGTCGCCCCGGCCACCGTCCCCCGTATCTTGGCCTGCGGAGTTCTGGCCGGAAGCCGGACGTGGAGGGGTTGCCTTGCAGCAAAATAGCCAGTGGCCCGAGTCACACAGCGAAGAAACGGACATACTTCCGCGAATCGACGCGCGACCGCCGCAGCCCGACCAGAACGCCACGGAACGCACCCAGCACATCGCTGCCGTTCCCGACGCGCCGACCCAGCAGATTCCGCCCGCCGGTGGCAGCGGCGGCGGGGAGACGCCACCCCCGAGCCGGCCCGGCGAGGAGGCCTCGAAGCCGGCCTCCGGCCGTCCTCGCTGGCGCAAGCCCGGCATCATCGCCGCCGCCGTGTTCGGCTTCCTCGTGTTGGTGTACGGCCTGGACCTGCTCATCACCAGCGGCGACATTCCTCGCGGGGTGTCCGTGGCCGGCGTCGACGTGGGCGGGATGAGCCCGTCCAAGGCCGAAGCCCTGCTGCGGGAGGAGCTCGAACCGCGGCTCACCCAGCCCGTCGCCTATCGCGCGGGCGAGGTGACGGGTGAGCTGAACCCCAAGGAGTCGGGCCTCACCCTCGACTGGGACGCCACCCTGGAGCAGGCGGGCGACCAGCCCCTCAACCCCTTCACCCGGATCGCGTCCTTCTTCACCACCACCGAGCTCGGCGTGGTGACCCAGGCCGAGCCCAACCAGTTCGCCAACGCCATGAAGGCGCTGCGCAAGGAGGTCGACCGGGAACCCGTCGAGGGGGACATCGTCTTCGAGGGCGCCCAACCGAAGGCGGTGGAACCCCAGCAGGGCCAGAAACTGCAGGAGGAGCAGGCCCGCGAGACCATCCTCGCGCACTGGGCCTCGGGCGAGCAGCTCGACCTGCCCGTGGACGCCACCCCGGTGACCGTGCCGATGGAGGAGGTCCAGAAGGCGCTTCGCGAGGTCGCGCAGCCCGCCATGTCCGGTCCCGTGGTCGTGCGCGGCGACGGCACCGACGGTGTGCTCGAACCGGAGGAGATCGCGGAAGGCCTGTCGTTCGAGGCGAAGAACGGCTCGCTCGTTCCGAAAATCGACCAGAAGAAGATCGTCGCAGGCGTGGAACCGGAACTGGCCTCCACGGAGAAGGAGGGCAAGGACGCCACGATCGTCTTCGAGGGCGGCAAGCCCAAGGTCGAGCCGTCCGAGGACGGCATTCAGATCCAATGGGACGAGACGCTCAAGCCGCTGCTCGACGTGTTGAAGAAGACCGACGGCCGGGAGCTGACCGCCGTCTACGAAAAGCAGCCCGCCGAACTCACCACCGAGGAGGCCGAGGGACTCGGCATCAAGGAGGTCATCGGCGAGTTCACCACCGGCGGCTTCGCTCCCGACTCCGGGGTCAACATCAAGGTGGTGGCCGAGAAGGTCAACGGCGCCATCGTCAAGCCCGGCGAGACCTTCAGCCTCAACGAGTACACGGGCCCGCGCACCGCGGCCCAGGGCTACGTCGAGGCGGGCATCATCCAGAACGGCGCCCCCGGCAAGGCGGTCGGCGGCGGTATCTCGCAGTTCGCCACCACCCTGTACAACGCGTACTACTTCGCGGGGCTCAAGGACGCCGGTCACCAGGAGCACAGCTACTACATCAGCCGGTACCCCAAGGGCCGGGAGGCCACCGTCTTCCAGAACCCCGACGGCTCCAGCGTCATCGACCTGAAGTTCACCAACGACAGCGAACACGGCGTGGCGATCCAGACAATCTGGACCCCGTCGGACATCACAGTGAGGCTGTGGGGCACCAAGCGCTACGACGTGCAGTCGGTCACCGGTGAGGAGACCAACCACGTGCCGCCGCCCACGCAGGACGGCCCGGAGGAGAACTGCCAGCCGAGCCCCGGCGCACCGGGATTCACCGTCACGGACACCCGCATCCTGCGGGACATCAACACCGGGCAGGAAGTGCGCCGGGAGGAACGCACGGTGAAGTACAACCCGCAGCCGAAGATCGTCTGCAAGAAGGACTGAAGCGCTGACTCGGGTGGCCTCCGCGAGTCGGGTCTGTCAGGGTGAAGTGAAGGGCAGGCTTTCCCGACTCGCGGAGGTTCCCATGTCCGACACCACGCCGAGCACCGGTGGGGACGGCCGGGACGACGAGGTCAAGCGACGGTTCCGGGAGGCACTCGCCCGGAAACAGGCGGTTCGCAAGGCCGGTGAGTCCCACGCCGACCACGGCAACACCGGGACCCACCCCCACGGACCGTTGGCGCACAAGCGCGATTTCCGGCGTAAGAGCGGCTGAAGGACCCCCCGCCGGGCTCGTCCGGCGGTTCCCGCGAAGTCCCGGTCTCCCGGCGCGCCGTCATCCGCCGGGAGCGGGGCGTGGCCCTCGTGCGCACACGCCCCGCCGGCAACTCGACTACCTGGTGAGAATCGACCTCAGCCGGGACACCTCGGCCATGCGGCGTTCGGCGAGCCGGTCGGCCGCGGTCGCCGGTGGCACCCCCTCCTCCTCGGCGAGGGCGAACACCTTCTTCGTGGTCTCGTAGAGCGCGCTGACCTTGCGGTGGGCCCGCTCGTACTGGAAGCCGTGGAGCTCGTCGCTGACCATGATCACGCCACCGGAGTTCACGAGGTAGTCGGGCGCGAACAGGATGCCGCGTTCGTCGAGCAGCTTCTCCACACCGGGGTGCGCCAGCTGGTTGTTCGCCGCGCCGCAGACCACCTTGGCGCGCAGGACCTCCACCGTGGCGTCGTTGAGCGCGCCGCCGAGCGCGCAGGGGGCGTAGACGTCGATGTCGGAGGCGACCAGGGTGTCGGTGTCGGCGACGACCTCCACCGACGGATGCGCCGAACGCACCCTGTCGATCGCGGCCTCGGAGACGTCGGTGACCACGACTTCCGCGCCGGCCTCGACCAGGTGCCCCACGAGCAGGTGGCCGACCTTCCCGACACCGGCCACACCGACCCGGCGGCCGCGCAGCTCGGGAGTGCCCCACACGTGCTCGGCGGAGGCCCGCATGCCCTGGAACACGCCGTAGGCGGTGAGCACCGAGGAGTCCCCGGCACCGCCATCGTCGCGGGAACGTCCGGTGACGTACCGGGTCTCCCGCGCGACCACGTCCATGTCGGCCACGTAGGTGCCCACGTCGCAGGCGGTGATGTAACGCCCGCCCAGGGTCTCGACGAACCGGCCGTAGGCCCGAAGCAGTGCTTCCGACTTGACCGTGGCGGGGTCACCGATGATGACGGCCTTACCACCACCGAGGTCGAGGCCCGCGAGGGCGTTCTTGTACGACATGCCCCGCGACAACGCCAGCACGTCGTTCAGCGCGTCCTGCTCCGACGCGTACGGATAGAAGCGGGTTCCGCCCAGAGCTGGTCCGAGTGCGGTGGAGTGCACCGCGATGATCGCCTTGAGCCCGGTCTGCGGGTCCTGGCAGTAGACCACCTGTTCGTGGCCGCCGTCGCGGCCGAATACACCATCGGTCACGGTCGTGACTCCTTTGTCGTCGCCCGGCGCGGCTTGTGGCTCGCGCGCTCCGGTGTTCCGGTGTTCGATCGGGACGGCCCGAACCGGGAAGGTCGTTCCGGGCTCGCACCGTCGCCTGCGAATCTAGCCCACGGAGATCCACCGGAAAACCGGGTGACGACGAAGGAAGACCGGTCAGGACCCCGACATCGGGGAGCGGAGCGCGGTCACGACCGAGGCGAACATCGTCGACTTGATGGCACCGAGCGTGCCCTTGTCCTTGCCCGCCAGAGCGGCGACGCGTTCGCACGCAACGTCGAGCAGCTCGTCCTCGCTCGCGACGGCGTCGACGAGCCCCGTGCGTTCCGCCTCGTGTCCGCCGAACCGGTGCGCGGTGGTCATCGACGCGATCGCCGCGGACGGCGTCAGCTTGCTCTGGATGAGGGCGGCCATGCCCGGCGTGAAGGGGATGTTGATGTCGGCCTCGGGGAAGCAGAAGAAACCCCGGTCGGCTCGCATGACGCGCGTGTCGTGGGCCATCGCCAGCATGGCACCCGCACCGAAGGCGTGGCCGTTGACGGCGGCCACCGTGGGCACCGGCAGGGTGAGCACCTTGGCGAAGAGTTCGTGCACGTCACGCACGTACTCCTGGGTCTGCTCGGCGTGCGCGGAGAGCCATTCCAGGTCGAGGCCGTTGGAGTAGAACTTGCCTTTGCCCACCGTCACGAGCGCCGCCGGTCCGTCGTGCCCGGCCACGGTGTCCAACATGTCGTGGACCGTCTTCAACCACTCCGGCGAGAACCGGTTCTCGTCGGCTCCGAGTTCGAGCACGAACACACGATCACGTTGGTGCAGCGTGGGCACGGCGATCCTTCCTCACAGGTCCGGAAAAACCGGGGAAACACTAACAGAGCGCTTAGTCACTTCCGGAGTGGACGGTTCGGCGGGGCCCGACGCCACCGTGGAACCCCGTCCGTTCCGGACGACCACGAACGTCGGGAACACGAGCGAGGGCCGCCCCACCACGGACGCGGCGAGACGGCCCTCGGGGCGAACACGGGAACGGGCTCACTCAGCCCTTGCGCTTGGTGATCTCCTCCGTCAGCTGCGGGGCGACGTCGAACAGGTCACCCACGACACCGAAGTCGGCGATCTCGAAGATCGGCGCCTCGGGGTCCTTGTTGACCGCGACGATGGTCTTGGAGGTCTGCATACCGGCCCGGTGCTGGATGGCACCGGAGATGCCGAGCGCGATGTAGAGCTGCGGCGACACGGTCTTACCGGTCTGTCCGACCTGGAACTGGGCCGGGTAGTAACCGGAGTCCACCGCGGCGCGGGAGGCACCGACGGCGGCGCCGAGCGAGTCGGCCAGCTTCTCCACGACCTCGAACTTCTCGGCGGAACCGACACCACGGCCACCGGAGACGACGATCGACGCCTCGGTCAGCTCGGGGCGGTCGCCCGCGACGACCGGCTCGACACCGGTGATCTTCGCCGACTTGGCCGGGTCGACGGCGGGCAGCGACACGGTCTCCTCGGCGGCGGCGCCCTCGGCCTGCTCGGCCTCGACGGCACCCGGACGCACGGAGATCACGGGAACCCCGCGGGTGGTTTTCGACTTCACGGAGAAGGCACCACCGAAGATCGACTGTTCGACGCTGCCGTCGGAGTTCACACCCACGGCGTCGGCAATCCAACCGGAACCGAGCCGCACGGCCAGCCGACCGGAGACCTCCTTGCCCTCGGAGGTGGCGGCCACGAGCACGGCGGCGGGCGAGGCCTGCTCCACGACGGCCGCCAGCGCGTCCACCTTCGGCGTCACCAGGTAGGACGTGGCGTCGTCGGACTCGGCCACGTAGACCTTCGCGGCACCGTAGGACGCCAGGGACTCCTTCGCCTTCGCGGCGCTGCCGGGCGCACCGACGACCACGGCCGACGGCTCACCCAGGGCACGGGCCGCGGTCAGCAGCTCGTAGGTGACCTTCTTGACCTCACCGTCGACGTGGTCGACGAGGACGAGTACTTCGCTCATGAGTTCTTTTCCTTGTCTGTCGTCGTTCGATGAAGTCAGATGATCTTCTGGGCCACGAGGAACTCGGCGACCTTGGTGCCGCCGTCACCCTCATCGGTGATCTTCTGGCCCGCGGTCCTCGGCGGCTTCGGCGCCGCCTCGAGGACGGTGGACCCGGCGTTGGCGAGGCCGACCTCGCCCGCGTCGACACCCAGGTCGGCGACCGTGAGGGTCTCCACCGGCTTCTTCTTGGCGGCCATGATGCCCTTGAACGACGGGTAACGCGGCTCGTTGATCTTCTCGGTCACGCTCACCACGGCGGGCAGCGAGGCTTCGAGGTGCGTGATGCCGTCCTCGGTCTCGCGGGCGACCTTGATGCTGTTGCCCTCGACGGTCACCTGGCGGGCGTGGGTGAGCTGCGGCAGGCCGAGCAGCTCGGCGAGCGCGGCGGGCACGGCACCGCCACGACCGTCGGACGCCTCGTTGCCCGCGATGATCAGATCGACGTCCCCGATCTTCCGCACCGCGGCGGCCAGCACCTTGGCGGTCGCGATCAGGTCGGAGCCGCGCAGCGCCTCGTCGGAGACGTGAACCGCCTTGTCGGCACCCATGGACAGGGCCTTGCGGATCGCGTCGGTGGCGCGGTCGGGACCGACGCACAGGACGGTCACCTCGCCCTCGCCGGCCTCCTTGATCTTGAGCGCCTCCTCGACGGCGCGCTCGTTGATCTCGTCGATCACCGCGTCGGCGGACTCACGGTCGAGCGTGTGGTCGTTCTCGTTGAGCTTTCGCTCCGAGTAGGTGTCGGGCACCTGCTTGACCAGGACAACGATGTTGGTCATGGGTCTCCTTCGGCGCGCAAGGCGTTACTGGTCGGTAGATTACGGCGTTCCCCACACGCTACGCCTGCCGAGGTGACAGCGTTCACCCGGAATCGCCGGAAACCGGGACTATCGTCCCACTATCCCCCCACCTGAGACGTCGATCACCCCCCCGAGATGACTCTTGGTCCGAAAGTCGCAACGCGCTGCTTCTAATGGGTGGTCGAAACAGTTACCCTGCCGACGTGCCAGTAGCAGTGATCACAGACTCGACGGCCTGCCTGCCCGAACAACTGGCCGCTCAGTGGGGAATTTCCGTCGTCCAGCTCCTGATCGAGGCCAACGGACGAATCGACGACGAGTCCCGTTTCGACAGGGCGGAACTGGTGGAGACGCTACGTGCGGGCAAGCCGGTCACGACGAGCCCTCCCGACCCCGGGGCGTTCTTCTGGACCTACCAGGACGCGGTGAGCGCGGGCGCCGAGGCCATCGTCAGCGTCCACATCTCCCGCCGCCTCTCCGCCACGGCCGAGGCGGCCAGGGAGGCCGCACAGCAGGTGCGGGTCCCCGTCCACGTGATCGACAGCGCTACCACCAGCATGAGCCTCGGCTTCGCCGCGCTGTCCGCCGCCCGCGCCGCCGCGGCGGGCGCCGGCCCGCAGCGTGTCGTCGAAACGGCCCAGCGACGCTCCAGCGCCAGCAGGGAGTTCATCTACGTGGACACGCTGGAGTACCTGCGTCGCGGTGGCCGCATCGGCCGGGCGGCGGCACTACTGGGCAGCGCGCTCGCCCTCAAACCACTGCTCACCGTGCAAGACGGCGAGGTGACCGCCCTCACGAAGGCCTCCGGATCGCGGCGGGCCCTTTCCAAACTGGCCGACCTCGCCGTCGCCGAGGCCGGGGACCGCGCCGTCGACATCGCCGTGGCGAGCGCGACGCCGTCGGACCGCGAGCTGAGCCTCGTGGAGCAGTTGCGCGGCCGTATCCCCCGGCTGAACGACATCATGCTGGTCAACGCCAGCACCGTGATCACCGCGCACGTCGGCCCCGAAGCCCTCGGCATCACGGTGGCACCCGTACCGTGACCGTCGGGCACGCCGCCGTCCTTCCCGGACCACCCCACGCCGAAGTGGACGGCGCGCGCCGACGTGGCAGCATGACGGCATGTCCACATCCCGTCCCGTGTGCAGCATGGAGGGCTGTGAGCAGCCGATCCTGCTGAATCCCGAGGAACGCACGGTGTGCGCCGCGTGCGAGCTGCGCGGTGGCCCGCCACCTCGACCACAGGCCGTGGAGGAGCAGCCGACCTCGGAGGGCGGTATGCCCGAAGGACTGACCTGCGCCCGCCCGGACTGCGGACGGCCCATCCTGAACCTCGAGGACCCGGATTGGGCCGAACCACCGAAGCTCACCCGCGCCGAGCGGGAGGCCGCGGGACTGCGTACCGAGTGCTGGCTCCACCACATGGAGACCCACGGCCTCACCGGCAAGTACGTCTTCCGTCCCGGCGAGGGCGTCGAGAAGGCCGGGTGACGTTTCCGTCCCGCGAGGGTTCGGGGATCGTCCCTCCCGCAGCGGATTGGTTCGCCCGCCACGGGAGAGGTGGCCGGGTGGCGATCTCGGTCACGTCGGCGGGTCTCCCGACGAGCCGGATGATGAACTGAGACCGTGCCGCGGCCGTCGTGGCCTCGGGCCTCGCCGTCCGTTCCACCGAACGGCGGCGACGCTCACCCGCCGACGGGAACGGCCGCCACGGTAGTTTCCTCCTGAGTCGACCGCCGAACCGAACGCCGCGAGGAGAACGCACGCGTGTCACCCCGAACCACCGCCGGGACGCCCGGCCTGCACCTCACGGGCGAACGGACAGCCCCCGACGTGCCCGAGGAGAACTACTGGTTCCGCAGGCACGAGGCCGCCTACCTGGCACTCGCACCGTTGTGCCGGGACGCGGTGGTGCTGGAGGCCGGGTGCGGCGAGGGGTACGGCGCGGCCCTGCTGGCCGAGTACGCCCGGTCGGTGCTCGCGCTCGACTACGACGAGCCCACCACGACCCACGTGGCGCAACGGTACCCGAAGCTCGGTGTGGTGCGCGGCAACCTCGCGTTCCTGCCCGTGGCCACCGGCTCGATCGACGTGGTGGCCAACCTCCAGGTGATCGAGCATCTGTGGGACCAGGCCGGGTTCCTCGCCGAATGTCGTCGGGTACTACGGCCCGGCGGTCGGCTGCTGGTCACCACCCCCAACCGCCTGACCTTCACCCCGGACTCCGGCACCCCGCTCAATCCCTACCACACCAGGGAACTCTCACCGTCCGAATTGGATGAGCTGTTGCGTGAGGCGGGGTTCGCGGTGGAGCGTCTCGCCGGCGTCCACCACGGACCGGCGCTCACCGAACTCGACCGCCGACACGGCGGGTCGATCATCGACGCCCAACTCGCCGTCGTCATGGGCAGTCTTCCGGGGCAGGCCACGTGGCCACGAGACCTGCTCGCCGACGTCGAGGCGATCACCGCCGACGACTTCGTGCTGCGGGACGACGACCTCGACTCCAGCCTCGACCTCCTCGCCGTGGCGGTGCGCCGATGACCGACACCGAGGGCACGTTCTGTCTCGTCCTCCACAGCCACCTTCCGTGGCTGGCACACCACGGCAACTGGCCCGTCGGTGAGGAATGGCTCTACCAGGCGTGGGCGCACTCCTACGTTCCCGTGGTCGACCTGCTGCGACGGTTCGCCGACGAGGGGCGTCGCGACGTTCTCACCCTGGGCGTCACGCCCGTCCTGGCGGCCCAGCTCGACGACCCCTACACGCTGCGCGCGTTCCACGAGTGGGTGGGCCACTGGACCCTGCGGGCCAATCAGGCGGCGATGCTGTGGCGAGGTGACGAATTGCTGTCCGATCTCGCCGTCGCGGAACACCGCACCGCCCACCACGTCCTGGCCGAGGCCGAGAGCCACTGGCGCCACGGGTTCTCCCCCCTCCTGCGGTCACTCGTGGACGCCGAGGTGATCGAGCTCCTCGGCGGCCCGGCGACCCACCCGTTCCAGCCTCTGCTCGACCGCCGGGTACGAGCGTTCGCGCTGCGCACCGGCCTCACGGACACGGCGCTGCGGATCGGCCATCGCCCCGAGGGCATCTGGGCGCCCGAATGCGGTTACGCGCCCGGCATGGAGCACGACTACGCCGAGGCGGGCGTGCGCCGGTTCCTCGTCGACGGCCCGTCCCTGCACGGCGACACCGCCGCGGCCCGCACCGTCGGCTCCTCCGATGTGGTGTGTTTCGGCCGCGACCTGGAGGTGACCTATCGGGTCTGGTCCCCGAAGGCCGGCTATCCGGGCCACAGCGCCTACCGAGACTTCCACACCTGGGCACACGAGGTCGGCATCAAGCCGGCGCGCGTGACCGGGAAACACATCGCGCCCGAGGACAAGGCCCCCTACGACCCGGCGCTCGCGGCCGACGCGCTGCGCCTGCACGTCAAGGACTTCGTCGAGACCGTGGTGCGCAGGCTGCGCTCGCTGCGCGAGAAACACGGACGTCCGGCGCTCGTCGTGGCCGCCTACGACACCGAGCTGTTCGGCCACTGGTGGCACGAGGGCCCCCAGTGGCTGGAAGCTGTCCTGCGAGCCCTTCCCGAGGCCGGCGTTCGCGTCACCACGCTACGTGGGGCGTTGGAGGCGGGTCATCTCGGCGGACCGGTGGAGCTGCCCGCCTCGTCGTGGGGCTCGGGCAAGGACTGGCGGGTGTGGGACGGGGAACAGGTCGCCGACCTGGTGCAGGCCAACGCCGCCCTCCAGCGACGACTCCTGGCGCTTCCGGCTCCCACCACCGCGCGCGACACCGTGGCCGACCAAGCCGTCACCGAAGCCCTGCTGGCGTTGTCGAGCGACTGGGCGTTCATGGTGACCAAGGACTCCGCGGCCGACTACGCGCGCAGACGGGCCCGCGAGCACACCGAGCGGTTCGACGCGCTCGCGGAGGCCCTGCGCACCGGGCGACCCGAGGGCCGGACACTCGCCGACCGTTATCGGGCCACGGCGCTGCCCTTCGGGCACCTCGACGCCCGAGACCTGCTCACTGCCCCGACCCCGCGGCGATGACGGCGCGATTGCGCTCGGCCACCACGGGGACGGCCACCTTGACCACCCTGCGATCGTAGGTGAGCAGCCCGTTGACCTCGTTCTCCACGTCGGTGAGCTGGGTGTAGACGGCCCCGGAGAGCCGGTCGCGAGCCAACGCCTCCAGTTCGGTGCTCAGCTCCACGTATCGCTCGGTGAGCCGATCCCGGTCGGGCGCCATCTCGTAGGCGAGGGGCTCGCCGGGCCACATGTGGCCCTCCACGACCAACCCGATACCGCCGAACTCCCCGTCGACGATCGCCCTCGGGTCGGTGGCGGCGAGTTCCGGCCGTCCCGGTCCCACGTAGGTGTGGTCGTCGTACACGTCGCCCGCCCCGGAATCGGGGTGCGAGTGGCAACAGTTGACCCCGCTGGCGGCGACGACGAGACGACCGGGGTCGACGGACTTCACCTCCTCGGTGATGCGAGCGGTATCGTACTCGCCCCAGCCCTCGTTGAACACCACCCACACGACGATCGACGGCACGTTGCGGAGCTGGTGCAGCATCGCCCGCAACTCCGTCTCGAACCGTCGTCGTGCCACGGCCACGGGCGGCGCCTGCGGACCGGGCGGGTTGTCGAGCACCACCGGCAGCGACGGCATGTCCTGCCACACCAGCAAGCCCAACCGGTCGGCCCAGTGGTACCAGCGCATCGGCTCCACCTTGACGTGCTTGCGCACGCTGTTGAACCCGAGCGCCTTGATGCGTTCGAGGTCGAACCGGAGCGCCTCGTCGGTGGGCGCGGTGTAGATCCCGTCGGGCCAGTAGCCCTGGTCGAGGGGCGCGTTGAGGAACACCGGCCGGTCGTTGAGCAGCACACGGGGCGGACCGTCGCCGTCGGGGGCCACCCGCACGGTGCGCAACGCCACGTAGCTCGCCACCTCGTCGAGCACGTCCCCGTCGTCGTTCACCACCCGCACGGTCACGTCGTAGAGGTGCGGATGGTCGGGACCCCACAACAAGGGGTCGGGGACATCGAGGCGCAGCCGTTCCCCGGCGGCGCCCCGGACGGACGTCACCTGCTCGTCCCCGAGGGCGACCGACACGTCCACCGTCGGTGGCGAGGACGCCCCCGCCACGTGGGCGACGAGATCGAACCCGCGCAGATCGGGTGTCAGATCGAGGTCGGTGACGTGGATCTCCGGAACCGCTTCCAACCACACGCTCTGCCAGATCCCCGAACAGCCCGTGTAGAGGATGCCGCCCGGTTGGTTCGCCTGCTTGCCCACCGCGAACGTGCCCCGGTTGCCCTCGTCGTCGGCCCGGACCAGCACCTCCTGCTCGGCGTCGGGCCGCAGCACGTCGGTGATGTCCACGGTGAACGCCGTGTATCCGCCCTCGTGGCGGGCGAGCAACTGGTGGTTGACCCACACGGTGGCGATCTGGTCCACCGCCCCGAAATGCAGCAGCACTCGCCCGGTGCGCCATTCGGGCGGGACGTCGAAGGTCCGGCGGTACCACATCCGCTCGTCCCGACGTCCGATACCGGACAGTCGCGACTCGGGCGGATAGGGGACGAGGATGCGCTCACCGCGGTGGACGACGCCGTCGGCGTCACGGCCCACGTACTCCCACAGGCCGTTCAACGTTCGCCAGGTCGGTCTCGTCAGTTGCGGGCGGGGATGCTCGGGATGGGCGTTGTCGGGGGTCACCTGGTAGGTCCACGGCGTGGACATCGCCATCGCCGGACTCGTGGACGTCGCTGCTTCGCTCATCGACTCCGATGCTGGCACAGAAGTGGGACTGGCCGCCGCCGCCGAAGCGACCGGTGAGTAACCTCGGCTTATGCGCGTGTTGATGCTGTCGTGGGAATACCCGCCGGTCGTGGTCGGGGGGCTCGCCCGACACGTCCACGCGCTGGCCAGGCATCTCGTGCGCGGCGGGCACGAGGTGGTGGTGCTGTGCAGGCACGCCGCGGGCACCGACGCCGAGACCCATCCCACGACCGACGAGGTCGTCGACGGGGTGCGCCTGATCCGGGTGGCGGAGGACCCCGTCCACGTGACGTTCGAGCGCGATCTCGTGGCGTGGACGATGTCGATGGGCCACGCCATGATCCGCGCGGGGACGCAGCTGCTGCGCACCTGGCGACCGGAGGTCGTCCACGCCCACGACTGGCTCGTCACGCAGCCCGCGATCGCCCTGGCCGAGGCCGCCGAGGTGCCGTTGGTGGGCACCATTCACGCCACGGAGGCGGGCCGCCACTCTGGTTGGCTGTCCCAGCCCCTCAACCAGCAGATCCACTCCGTGGAGTGGTGGCTGGCCAACCGGGTCGACGCGCTCATCACCTGTTCCGAGGCGATGCGCCGCGAGGTGGCGCACTTGTTCGAGGTGCCGGACGAGGCGATCACAGTGATCCACAACGGCATCGAGGAACGGAACTGGTACGTGAAGGGGGAGCACGTCGCCCGTGTACGTGCCGCCCACAGCCCCGACGGCCCCATGCTGTTGTTCTTCGGGCGCCTGGAGTGGGAGAAGGGAGTGCAGGACCTGCTCGACGCGCTGCCCGAGATTCGGCGCAGGCACCCCGGCACCCGACTCGTGGTGGCGGGTGCGGGCAGGCACCGGGACGAGCTCGTGGCCCAGACGGCGCGGTTGTCGTTGGACGACGCGGTGGAGTTCGTGGGGCATCTCCCCGACGCCGAACTGCGCGCGGTGCTGTCGGCCGCCGACGCGGTCGTGCTGCCGAGCCGCTACGAGCCGTTCGGCATCGTGGCACTCGAAGCCGCCGCGGCCCAGGCGCCTCTGGTGGCCTCCACGGCGGGTGGTCTCGGGGAACTCGTCGTCGACGGCGAGACGGGGCTCGCGTTCGCCCCCGGCGACGTCGACGGGATCGTGCGCGCGGTGGACACCGTGCTGGCCGACGGCGAGGCGGCGTCCCGGCGGGCGCACGCGGCCGCTTCCCGGCTGGCGACGGACTTCGACTGGTCGCGCATCGCCGAGGAGACCATTCGCGTCTACCGTCGGGCGAAAGTGTCCCCGCCGCAGTCCTTCGGCCGCCCCAAGATCGCCACGGGCAACGCGTTCGCGTGACCGTCGGCCCGAAGGACGGGGACGTCATGCCGCCCCGGACGACGAGCAACGTGTCCGATTAGGACGAAAATCACGGACCGCACCGTAGAGTGCGGCCGTGGAGGCCGCCGCCCCGGTGCCTTCGGGACGGTGACCTCCACGGCCTCCACGACGACCTCCGGCCTCGTCCGGCAGCCGGGCGGTCAGCTCGATGTCGTCAGGTACCTCGCGTAGGCGCCCGTCGTGAAAAAGCTCGGCAGTTTCTCCGACAACGCCGTCTCGACGAAGATCTCGCGCGCCTCGGCGAGCCGGTTGTCCTCACCGAGCTCGGCGCGCACGTCGGCGAGTTCGGCGTCCAACCACTCCGTCACCCGCTCCCGCGTGACGACGGTGCCGTCGGCCAGCTTCGTGCCGTTGCGAATCCACTGCCACACCTGGCAGCGGGCGATCTCCGCCGTGGCGGCGTCCTCCATCAGGTTGAAGATGGCGGCGGCCCCGGTGCCCTTCAACCAGGAGTCGATGTAGCGCAGGGCGACGTTGATGTTCGACCGCACGCCCCGCTCGGTGACCTCACCACCCGCGCTCGCCACGTCGAGCAAGTCGTGGGCCGTGACGACGACGTCCTCGCGTAGTTTGCCGAGCTGGTTGGGCCAGCCGCCCAACACCTCGTCGAACACCTCCCGACAGACCGGCACCAGGCCGGGGTGGGCCACCCACGACCCGTCGAAGCCGTCACCGGCCTCGCGTTCCTTGTCCTGCCGGACCTGCTCCAGCGCGACGGCGTTCACCTCGGGGTCACGACTCGGGATGAACGCCGACATCCCGCCGATCGCGTGGGCACCGCGCTTGTGGCACGTGCGCACCAGCAGCTCGGTGTAGGCCCTCATGAACGGCACCGTCATCGTGACCTGCGCCCGATCGGGCAGCACGTAGTCCGCGCCGTGCGAGGCGAAGGTCTTGATGATGCTGAAGATGTAGTCCCAGCGGCCCGCGTTGAGCCCGGCGGCGTGCTCGCGCAGCTCGTAGAGGATCTCGTCCATCTCGAACGCCGCGGTGATCGTCTCGATCAGCACGGTGGCGCGGATCGTCCCCCTCGGAATGCCGAGTTCCTCCTGCGCCATCAGGAACACGTCGTTCCACAGTCGAGCCTCGTGGTGGCTTTCCAGCTTCGGCAGGTAGAAGTACGGTCCGCTGCCCCGTGCGAGGAGCTGCCGTGCGTTGTGGAAGAAGTAGAGCCCGAAGTCGACGAGACTGGCCGACACGGGACGGCCGTCGATCCGGATGTGCTTCTCCACCAGGTGCCAGCCCCTGGGCCTGGCGACGATCGTGGCCGGCTCGTCGCCGATCACGTACCGCTTGCCCCGGTCGGTGAAGTCGATGTCACGCCGGATCGCGTCGTACAGGTTGAGCTGGCCCGACACGATGTTGTGCCACGTCGGCGACGTCGCGTCCTCGAAGTCTGCCAACCACACCTTCGCACCCGAGTTCAGGGCGTTGACCGTCATCTTGCGGTCGGTGGGACCCGTGATCTCCACCCTGCGGTCCTCGAGGCCGGGGGCGGGCTGGGCCACCTGCCAGGACGGGTCGCTGCGAATCCACCGGGTGTCCGGCAGGAAGCCCAGCTTCTCCTCGCCCGCGGCGAGCCGCTCCCTGCGCCGACGCCGAGCGTCGAGCAGGTCCCGGCGACGACCCGCGAAGGTGTTGTCCAACTTCGCGACGAACTCCAGCGCCGCCGGAGTGAGAATCTCGTCGTAGCGCTCGCGCATGGGACCGGCGATGCGCAGCCGGCCGTTCAACGTGTCAGCCATGTCTCGTCCCCTTCGAGCCGGTGACGCAGTTCGGTCTAGAACTGCGCTTCCTCGGTGGAGCCCGTCAGCGCCGTGGTGGAGCTCTCCGGGTTCAGGGCGGTGCTCACCAGGTCGAACCAGCCGGTGCCGACCTCGCGCTGGTGGCGGGTGGCGGTGTAACCGCGCTCCTCGGCGGCGAACTCGCGCTCCTGCAGGTCGACGTAGGCGGTCATGCCCTCATTCGCGTAGCCCTTGGCCAGGTCGAACATCGAGTAGTTGAGCGCGTGGAAGCCGGCCAGCGTGATGAACTGGAACTTGTAGCCCATGTGGCCCAGCTCGCGCTGGAACTTGGCGATGGTGTCGTCGTCCAGGTGCTTCTTCCAGTTGAACGACGGCGAGCAGTTGTACGCCAGCATCTGGTTCGGGTACTTGGCCTTGATCGCCTCGGCGAACTGGCGTGCGACCTCCAGGTCCGGAGTGGACGTCTCCATCCACAGCAGGTCGGCGTACTCGGCGTAGGCCAGACCACGCTCGATGCACGGCTCGATGCCATTGCGCACCTCGTAGAAGCCCTCGGAGGTGCGGTTGCCGGTGAGGAACTTGCGGTCGCGCTCGTCGACGTCGCTGGTGAGCAGCGTCGCGGCCTGGGCGTCGGTGCGGGCGACGATCACCGACGGCACGTTCAGCACGTCGGCGGCCAGGCGAGCTGCGTTCAGGGTGCGCTCGTGCTGCTTGGTGGGGATGAGCACCTTGCCGCCGAGGTGACCGCACTTCTTCTCGGAGGCGAGCTGGTCCTCCCAGTGCACACCCGCGGCACCGGCGGCGATCATGGCCTTCATCAGCTCGAAGGCGTTCAGCGGACCACCGAAGCCGGCCTCGGCGTCCGCCACGATCGGCGCGAACCAGTCGATGTCGGTGTTGCCCTCGGCCCAGGTGATCTGGTCGGCGCGGGTCAGCGCGTTGTTGATGCGACGCACCACGGCGGGGACGGAGTTGGCCGGGTAGAGGCTCTGGTCGGGGTAGGTCTGGCCGGCCAGGTTGGCGTCGGCGGCGACCTGCCAACCCGACAGGTAGATCGCCTTCAGACCGGCACGGACCTGCTGCACGGCCTGGTTACCGGTGAGCGCGCCCAGGGCGTGGATGTAGTCCTCGGTGTGAAGCAGATTCCACAGCTTCTCGGCGCCGCGGCGGGCGAGCGTGTGCTCCTCGACGACGCTACCGCGAAGCTTGACCACGTCCGCGGCGGAGTAGGAGCGCTTCACGTCCTTCCAGCGGGGGTTGGTCTTCCACTCCTGCTCCAGGGCGGCCGCTTCCTGCTCCAAGCGGTTCTGCTTCTCGGTCATCGCTTTCACTCCAACTTTGCGAACGTTGCGATCACTCGCCTGCTGGCGATGACAATGACATGGCCTGCACAAACGGCGCCAGAGATCCAAGTTGCGAAGTTGTGCGAATTTTCCTTAGGATCTTGTGAATGTTGCAAATGACCGTGTTCACAATGCTGTGTAATTCGGGATCTTGACCGTTTCCGGACAGGAATTCCTTCACGAAGGATTCGATTCAGTGGACAAGACTTTCGCCGGAGCACGACTGCGGCACCTCCGTGAGAGCCGCTCGATGAGCCAGGCCGACCTGGCCCGCCTGCTCGAAATCTCCCCCAGCTACCTCAACCAGATCGAGCACAACACCCGACCGTTGACCGTGCCGGTGCTGCTACGCATCACGGAGGCGTTCGGCGTCGACGCCGAGTTCTTCGCCGACAACGACACCTCCCGGCTCGTGGCCGAGGTCAGGGAAGCCCTGCTGGACGAGTCGATCGGGGCCAACGTCTCCCCCGGAGAGATCAACGACCTCGCGAAGAACCTGCCGTCGGTGGCCGAGGCTCTGGTCAAGCTCCACCGGAGCTACCGCAACGCCATCGAGACCACGGCGGCGCTCGTCACCGAGGACGGCCGGGGCGTCCACGGCAGTCCCGCCGCACCCCTGCCCCACGAGGAGGTGCGCGACTTCTTCTACGAACGCGAGAACTACGTGGCCGAACTCGACGAACGCGCCGAGAAGATGTACCACGAGCTGGGACTTCGGCGCGACGAGATCCGTAACGGGCTGCGCGACCGACTGGCCGAGCACTACGGGGTCACCGTCACCACGGAGGGCCTCAACCTCGCCGCGGGCGAGCAACACCGGTACGAACCGGAGACCCGCATCCTCCGGATGGCTCCGACGTTGCGCATCGGCCAGCAGGCCTTCCGCATGGCCTCACAGATCGCGCTGCTGGAGTACGACGACCTCATCACCGAGCTCGCCGACTCGTGGGCGTTCTCCGGCGCCCCCGCCCGCTCCCTGGCGCGCGTGGGCCTGGCGAACTACTTCGCGGGCGCGCTCATCCTGCCCTACCGGGACTTCCACGGCGCCGCCGAACGATTCCGCTACGACATCGAGCTGTTGTCCGAGCACTTCGGGGTCGGGTTCGAGACCGTGTGCCATCGGCTGTCGACGCTGCAGCGTCCCAAACTCCGGGGAATCCCGTTCTCGTTCGTCCGTGTCGACCGCGCGGGCAACATGTCCAAACGACAGTCGGCCGCCGGGTTCCACTTCTCCCGCGTCGGGGGCGCGTGTCCACTGTGGGTCATCTACGAGGCGTTCGCCCGCCCCGGCAAGGTGCTCACCCAGGTCGCGACGTTGCCCGACGGCAAGAGCTACTTCTGGATCGCCCGCACGGTCTCCCGCAACATCGGCGGGTACGGCAGCCCCGGCAAGGTGTTCTCGGTGGGACTCGGCTGCGAGCTGCGACACGCACACCGGCTCGTGTACTCGTCGGGACTGAACCTCGACGACAAGACCGCCGCCACCCCCATCGGCATCGGATGCAAGGTGTGCGAACGCCCCGCCTGCCCTCAGCGGGCCTTCCCCACGATCGGCAAGCAGCTCACGGTGGACGAGAACACCAGCACCTTCGTCCCCTACCCGGCGGTGCCGAAGACCGACTGAGCCCCCGCCGGCGTGTCCGCACTTCCCGCACGCGTGTCCGCAGCTTTCGTACGCGTGTCCGCACTTCCCGTACGTCGCCGCGGTCCGGAAGCGAGACTCCTCGGGCCACCGACGGACGAGGACGGGTACGCAACCTGCGGACACCCGTGCACAACCTGCGGACACGCGTGCACAACCTGCGGACACGCCGGGGGGTTCAGGCCTCGCCGAGGGTCTTCTTCAACGCCTTGTTCGCCTTGCGGGCCATGTCCTTCACCGCTTCCCGGCGTTCGGCGTCGGCCTCGTAGGCCTCCCTGCGGTCACGGACCACACGGGCGGGCGAGCCGACCGCGATGCCGTAGTCGGCGATGTCGCCGCGCACCACGGCGTGTGCCCCCAGCACGCAGCCTCGACCCACACGGGTCCCCCGCAGCACCGACACCTTCGTGCCGATCCAGGTGTCCGGTCCGATCCGCACCGGCGACTTCACGATGCCCTGGTCCTTGATCGGCACCGTGATGTCGGTGGTGATGTGGTCGAAGTCGCAGATGTAGACCCAGTCGGCGATGAGCGTGGCGGCGCCGATCTCGATGTCGAGGTAGCCGTTCACCACGTTCTGCCGACCGAACACGACCTTGTCGCCGATGCGCAGGGACCCCTCGTGGCAGCGGATGGCGTTGCCGTCACCGATGTGGACCCAGCGCCCGATCTCCATGCGGCCGTAGCCGGGGCGGCAGTGGATCTCAACGTTCCGGCCGAGGAACACCATCCCGCGCAACACGATGTGCGGGTTCGCCAGGCGGAACTTCAGCAGTCGCCAGTACCGCACCAGGTACCAGGGGGTGAAGGCCCGGTTGCGCCACACCCAGCGCAGCGACTCGGCCGTCAGGAACCGTGCCTGCCGGGGATCACGTCGGCTCCGGCGCCACGCCCGGAACCGCGACAGCACGGGAGCACCCCACATCGACGTCATGAGGGTGACCGTAACGTGTGCCGCGTAGCCGGGAACGAGGGAGTGCGACTGTGGGGACGAAACTCATCATCGATACCGATCCGGGTGTGGACGACGCCTTCGCGATCGCACTGGCGGCCCTGAGCGAGGACGTCGACCTGCTCGGCGTGACCACGGTCTTCGGCAACGTGGGCATCGAGGCCACCACGCGCAACGCGCAGCGTGTCCTCGCGCTGTGCAAACGCGGTGACGTGCCGGTGGCAAAGGGCGCCGCCCGCCCACTCGTCCACGTCCACCCGCACCAGGCGCGATACGTCCACGGGACGGACGGACTGTCGGGTCGCTCGGCGGCGCTGCCGGAGGCGGAGCGCCCCGTCGAACCCGGCGGTGCCGTGTGGCTGCTGTCGCGGCTGCTGGAGGCCTCCGACGAGCCGGTGACCATCGCACCCATCGGGCCGCTGACGAACATCGCGACGCTGCTGAGCGCCCGCCCCGACCTCCACCACAAGATCGCCAGGATCGTCGTCATGGGCGGCGCGCTGGGGCACGGCAACGCGAGCGCGGCGGCCGAATTCAACATCTGGAGCGACCCCGAGGCGGCACAGCGTGTGCTCGGCGGGGGCGAGGTGCCGTGCGTACTGGTGCCGATGGACCTCACCTACCGCTGCGCGGTCGATCGCGAGTGGTTGGAAACGCTGGCGGCCTCGAATCCCATGGGAGCCGCGCTCACCGCCCTGACGCCCGACTATCTCGCGCACTACCGCAAGGCGCTGGGCTGGGACGGGATGGTGCTCCACGATGCGGTGGCGGTCGCGGAGGCGATCCGACCCGGCATCCTGCGCACCGAGGCGGTCCCCGTGTCCGTGGAGACCTCGTTCGGCCCCGCGCGCGGCGCCACCATCGTGGACCAGCGACGTCCCGAGCTGCGGGAGGAGACGGAAGTGCCCGAGGGAGGGAACACCGTGGACGTGGCGGTGGACACCGACCTGGACGGACTGCGGACGTTCCTCCTGGAACGCCTCACCCTGCGTTGATCTCCACACTCGTCCGGGAGCGAGGTTTGCCTCCCTCTACTTGGGGACAACCTCACGCACCGTGGCCACTGGATGCCTATTCTGTGCTCCATGAGCGCGGGCGAGGAGCCACGGAGCAGAAGGCTGCTGATCGCGGCGGTTTCGGCGGCAGTGGTACTGGTCGGAGTCCTCGTCGTGGGGTTGCCCTTCGCCTCGGACGACGCCGAGGAGCCGGCCGCCGCGCCTTCGCCGACCTCGGCGACGTCGGCGAAGGCACCGGAGCCGACGCCGAGCACCTCTCCGCCCGAGCCCTCCGTCCCCGCGGCCTCGGGACTGAAGTTCGAGGAGTGGGTCGACGACGTGGCCGACTGGCTCGACATCCCCCGCCGCGCGATGTACGCGTACGCGACCGCGACGGTGATCCTCACCGACGAGCAGCCGGAGTGTCACCTGTCGTGGGTCACCCTGGCGGGGATCGGTCGCACCGCCACCGACCACGGCCGGATCGAGGGCGGTGAGGTCACCGAGGACGGCGACATGTCCGAGCCCATCGGGACGATCGAGGTGCGGGACTTCGACGGCAACGTGATCTCCGAACCCGGTGCGGCGGGGCCGCTGCAGCTTTCCCCCGCCGTGTGGGAGGAGTTCAAGGAGAGTCCCACCGGCGAGGAGCCCGACATCCAGAACATCGACGACGCCGCGTTGACGGCGGCGAGGGCCATGTGCGACGGCGGTCGGGATCTCTCCGGTGGGGACAGTTGGCTGGACGGGGTCTCGGTGCTGCTGGACGAACCGTTGTTCCTGCACCGGGTGCTGGCCACGGCCAACGTCTACGGCACCGTGGGCGAGAGTCGCACCAAACCGGACACGGCGGCGTTGAAGGCGGTCACCTTCGCCATCGACAAGATCGGCCTGCCGTACGTGTGGGGCGGCAACGGCACCGAGCACGGCGACGCCGGGTTCGACTGCTCCGGGCTCACCACGGCCGCGTACGCCAGCGCGGGGATCTCCCTCATGCGCACCGCCCACACGCAGTACCACAGCGTGCCGTTGGTCGAGAAGGACGACGAGCTGCGGCTCGGCGACCTGGTCTTCTTCGGCGATCCCGACACCAAGATCCACCACGTGGGCATCTACATCGGCAACGACCAGATGATCGACGCCCCGACGTTCGGCCAGGCCGTGCAGGTGCACAACTACCGCAAGCCCGGAGACGACTACGCGGGTGCGGGCAGGCCCACGGCGGCGTAGGGCGAGTAGTTCCTCGACGCGGGAACTCTGCCGCACATCGTCGACGCCTACTGCGCAACGCGAACGCGGACGCCGAGGACCACGCCGAGGCGACCACACCGCGGAAGGAGTCCGATGACGTCCGGCTCTCAGTCGGGATTCGGCACGAGTTCGGCGAGGAGATCCCGGACCCGGCGGTCGATCTCGTCCCGGATGCGGCGGACGTCGTCGAGCGACTTGTCCGCGGGATCGTCGAGCTGCCAGTCGAGGTAACGCTTGCCGGGGAAGACGGGACAGGCGTCCCCGCAGCCCATAGTGACGACGACGTCCGCGCTCCGAACGTGATCGGTGGTGAGCAGTGTGGGGGACGCCGGGGACAGATCCAGTCCGATCTCACGCATGGCTCGGGCGACAGCGGGGTGGATGGTGTCGGCGGGAGCGGACCCCGCCGAGCGAACGACCACACGACCTCCCGCGTGGTGTTTGAGCAGGGCAGCCGCCATCTGCGACCGCCCGGCGTTGTGGACGCACACGAACAGGATCTCCGGCTTGGCGATCACGACACCTCCGTGTCGAAAGTCGTGCGGTGGCAAGGGGCGGCCGTATCCGCGGTGCTCACGCGGTCTCCCCGGTCGTCAGTACCGCCGACAGCCGAGCGAGAACCTCCGGATGCACTCGGTAGTAGACCCAGGTCCCCCGCCGTTGCCCGGTGATCAACCCGGATTCCCGCAGCACCTTCAGGTGGTGGGAGATCGTGGGTCCGGTGAGGTCGAACGCATCGGTCAGGTCACACACGCACACCTCTCCGCCTACGTGAGAGGCGATCAGTGACAGCAGCCGCAGCCGCACGGGATCGGCCATCGCCTTGAACAGCCGCGACAACTGCACGGCCTGCTCCTCGGTCAGTGGTTCGCGAGCCAAAGGTGCGCAGCAGGCGTCCATCGCCGCCAGCGGCAATTGCTTCGACATGCTTCTATCTTGACATCTTTCTAATCAGAGGTCCAAGCTGAGCATGTCTCTGTTTCGATGAACATCTATTCAAGGAGGAGTCGTGTCTCGTGTTCAGCTCGCGCTGCGAGTCGGTGACCTGCGGGAATCGGTGGAGTTCTACTCGAAACTGTTCGACACCTCGCCCGCGAAGCTTCGCCCCGGTTACGCGAACTTCGCCCTCACTGAGCCGCCCCTGAAGCTCGTCCTGCTCGAAGGAGAGCCCGGCCAGCCGACTGTCATGGACCACCTCGGTGTCGAGGTGGAGTCGACCGAGCAGGTCGAGCAGGCCACTCGGCGCCTGACCGACGAGGGAATGCGGACGCTGGTCGAGAACGGCACCACGTGCTGCTACGCACAGCAGGACAAGGTCTGGGTGCGTGGTCCCGGCGAGGAACCGTGGGAGATCTACACCGTCACGGGTGACTCGGCCACTTTCGGTCCCGACCACGGCACCGCCACGACTCCCCAGTCGAACTGCTGCGCCTGACTCGTGGCGACGGGGTCGTGCCGGGGCATGTCGACGCAAGCACCCGGCACGACCCCGTCACGCGCCGACGTACTCCGCGCGATATTGACCGGTGAGGACGATACGAACGAGGTCGGCAGGGGGCCTTCGAAAGACCACCCGACGCCGTCGTAGCCCGCGCCGGGACCGAGAACGACGGACACCGCACCGACGTCCACGGGGATCGAGGAGTTCACGAGCGAGCCCTCACCGGAGCCGGAGACCCCGGTGAACACCGTCAGACGGCGCTTCGGGATCTCGACACTGATGCCGGCGGGATTGTTCACGCGCGCCCTGGGCGCGCGGATTCGATCACGACTGTCGGCGCCGTGCGCCGCGGGTGACCCTGCTCGGTCGCGACGTGCGTTTCCCGGTCGCGGCCGGGCTCACCGCACCTCGAAGACGCGGATCATGTTGCCCGCCGGGTCGCGGAAGGCGCAGTCGCGAACGCCCCACGGCTGGTCGGTCGGCTCCTGGACGACCTCGGCGTCCCCGGACTGCAGTCGCTCGAAGGTGCGGTCGAGGTCTCTGGTGGCCAGGTTGATACCGGCGTAGGTGCCCTTGGCCATCATCTCGGCGATGGTGCGCCGCTCGTCGTCGGTGATACCGGGGTCCGCGGCGGGCGGGTGCAGCACGATGGACGTCTCGGGCTGCTCCGGAGGCCCCACCGTGATCCAGTGCAGGCCCTGGTACTCGACATCGTTGCGGACTTCGAACCCGAGCGTGTCGCGGTAGAAGGCCAGGGAGGCCTCCGGATCGGTGTGGGGCAGGAAGACCTGGTGAATGGTGAGGTCCGTGTCGCTCATGACCGCCACGCTATTGCGCCCCGGTGCTCGACGCTTCTCGATTCCTGATCGGTCTCATGACCCGCTTGGCCACGCACGGCGGCATCCCTTGCGCCTCCCGCGCCGACTCGCGCCGGTAGACGCTGGGTGGAACACCGACGAGCTCGGTGAAGCGGGTGCTGAAGGTGCCTAACGAGGAGCACCCGACCGCGAAGCAGACCTCGGTGACGCTGAGGTCGCCACGACGCAGCAACGCCATCGCGCGCTCGATGCGCCGCGTCATCAGGTACGAGTACGGCGACTCACCGTAGGCGCGTCGGAACTGACGGCTGAGATGCCCTGCCGACATGTTGACGCCGCGGGCCAGTGCCTCGACGTTCAGCGGCCGCGCGTACTCCCGGTCGATCCGGTCGCGCACACGGCGCAGCAGTGCGAGGTCGCGCAGGTACTGCGGCGAAGGCTCGGCCGCTCGTGGTCGGGCGGCCGAGGAAGCGATGTCGGTCACGTCTGGGAGCGTACGGGGAGCCACCGACATTCGGTGCCGAAGAATTGACGAAGACCGACGGCACGCCGGACTGGCGCGTGGTCCGTGGGGCCGCGGTCCGAGCCGAAGCCCACGGCGAGGACCGGGTCGCCGGAACCCGGAGAGCTTGCGCACGTACCGCAGCGTGGCCGCCCGGACGTCGGCGTCGGTGAGGTCGGCGGCGTCACCCCGTCGGTGTTTCCGGTATCCGTTCGGCACGGCAGAGGAACGCCACGGCGGTCCTGCCGATGCGCGTGATGACCACGCTGGCCTCGGTGGTACCGCGAGGCTTGAGCCGGCGTCGCAGCGCGTCCGGGTCGACGTCCACCCCGCGCACGAGGATCTCCAGCCGTCCGACGTCGTGGCGACGCAGCAGCGCCCGCAACGCCTTCTCGCTGTAGCGGCCGGAGTCCAGCACACGGAAGGCCCGCACGCCGGGAGGCGGGGTGTCGCCGGTCAGATAGGCGATGCGGGGATCGAGCTGCCGAAGTCCGTACCGGGCCGCGTAGTGCCGAACGAGCCCGGCCCGCACCACGGCCCCGTCGGGATCGACAAGCCATTCCCCGGCCTCTCCCACCGGCACGTCGTCGGGGTCGGCGTCGGTGATCGACCACGCGCTGCCGTCCGACCGCAACACCGTCGCCCGGCGCGCGGCCGTGGCGAGCTCCTCGCTCAGCAGGCTCGCTTCCCGCACCCGCCCGTCGAGGGAGATGACCTCGATCTCCCTCGCCCACGGCGCGGCCCGCGGATCGAGCCCCGGAGCGCACTTCACCATCAGCGGCTGCCCCGCGTACGCGGCGGCGAGGTCGTCGAGCGCGGGCACGAAGTCCTCCGGCCGCCAGCGCCGTCTCCCCGCCGCGTCCCGACGCGCGGGGTCGGCCACGACGACGGTCCCGCGGCTCACCGGACGCAGCGCGTCCGCGCGCACGAGTGCGGGAGCGACGTCGGAGACCGCGCAGTTGTGCGCCGCCATCGCCAACCGCACCTCGTCCACATCGGAGCCGATGCAGCGCCGCGCCGTCCGGGCCAGCGCGACGAGGTCGGCGCCCACCGAACACGTCACGTCGTGCACGTCCCGCCCCGCGAGCCGCTCCGCGCGGTAGGCGGCCACGGGCGACGCGCTCGCCTGTTGGAGCGCCTCGTCCGTGAACAACCAACGGCCACCGCCGTCCACTTTGGCCTCGGCTTTACGGCGCAGCAGCAAGGTCTCCAGCACCGCGGCGGCGTGCTCCGGGCCGACCAGCCGACGGGCCGCCGCCACGTCGGCCAGTCGGCTCGCCTCCGTCAGCCCGAGGGCGGAGCACGCCTTGAGAGCCTCTCCGCCCTCCCGCGAACGCAGGAACGCGACGTCGCCGAGTGAGAAGGCGTAGGCCACCCGGACCCCTCAGAGCCGCGACGGCGCGGCCGGTTTGATCCCGGTGATCATCACGTTGTAGAACAACTCCCGAGGCAGCACCTTGGACAGCACCTTGCGGTCCAGTGCCGACAGCCGCAGCCACGCGTGGTAGGCGAACAGCCGCCACCGCAACGTCAGCTTCTCCTGCGGCACCGCCGCCTCGAACGTCCGGATCGGCCAGCCGAGCAACGCAGCGGTGAACTCGTCCGTCACCGCGCGCACGTCCACGGCCCCGGCGCCGAGGGCCATCCGTTCCAGCTCGGACGGGTCGAACGTGTGCAGGTCCACGACGGCCTCCAGTGCCGCGGCCCGCGACGACTCGTCGAGCTCCTGCTGCGGCCTCCGCCACTCCCGCAACGGCGGCAGCTTGGTGATGTTGGTGGTCAACCACCAGGTGAGCCTGCCGAGCCTGCGGGCGTAGAAGTCGCCGATCTTCGTCGGCTCGCCCGCGAACACGAACCGGCCGCCCGGCTTGAGCACCCGCAGTACCTCGCGCAGCGCCGCCCGCACATCGGGAATGTGGTGCAGCACCGCGTGCCCCACCACGAGGTCGAAGCTGTTGTCGTCGTACGGGATGCGCTCCGCGTCGGCGACCCGGCCGTCCACGTCGAGCCCGAGGTTGGCCGCGTTGCGCAACGCCACCTGCACCATGCCGGGCGACAGGTCGGTGACCGAGCCCTTTTTGATCACCCCGCCCTGCATGAGGTTGAGCAGGAAGAACCCGGTGCCGCTGCCCAGCTCCATGGCGTGGCCGTAGGGCTGGCCCTGCGTGCCTGCGACGGCGTTGAACACGTCGGTGGCGTAGGAGATGCAGCGCTCGTCGTAGGAGATCGACCACTTCTCGTCGTACGTGCCCGCCTCCCAGTCGTGGTAGAGCACGTTGGCGAGCTTGGGGTCGCGGTAGGCGGCCTCGACCTCCTCGGCGGTGGCGTGGGGGTTCGGGGCCGGGTCCGACACGTTGGTCACGTCACTTCCCCTCGAAGGTGGCCTTGCCGGGGCCGTTCTCGATGAAGGACTGCATCCCGCGCTTCTGGTCCTCGGTCGCCCACAGCGCCGTGAACAGCTCGGTCTCCAGCTTCAGGCCGTTACGCAGGTCGGTGTCCAACCCTCCGTCGATCGCGGCCTTCGCCGCCCGCAGCGCCACCGCCGGGCCGTTGACGAACTGCGACGCCCACCGACGAGCGGCGGCGTACACGTCGTCGGGAGCGACGACCTCGTCCACGAGCCCGATGGCGAGCGCCTCCTCGGCCCCCACGAAGCGGCCGGTGAACACGAGGTCCTTGGCGCGGCTCGGCCCGATGAGCCTGGCGAGCCGCTGCGTACCACCCGCACCGGGGATGATGCCGAGCTGGATCTCCGGCTGCCCCACCTTGACGTTGTCGCCGACGATCCGCCGGTCGGCGGTCAGGGCCAGTTCGAGTCCCCCGCCGAGCGCGTACCCGGTGACGGCGGCGACCGTGGGCTTGGGCAGCTCGGCGATCACGGTCAGGGAGGCCGACAGCGCCCCGCCGAACCGCTGCATCTCGACGTACGACTTCGCCGCCATCTCCTTGATGTCGGCACCGCCCGCGAACGTCTTCTCACCGCCGTAGAGGATGACCGCCCGCACGTCGTCGCGGTCGCCCGCCTCGATCGCGGCCTCCCGCAGCTCCGCCTGCACCTGGTTGTTCAGGGCGTTCACCGGCGGCCGGTCAAGCCGGATCGTGCCGATGCCCTCGTCGACCTCGAGACGGACGAACTCGCCCACGCCTTCCTCCTTCACACTCCGCGATCGGCGTCGATCGCGTTGACGCCTTCTCGCAGGCTACCCGTCGGTAGTACAAATCAGCGACGTCGGGCGAAGAACCTGTCACCCGACCGCTGCAACAGCAGGTCCTGCCCGAAGGCCTTCGACAGGTTCTCGCTGGTCAGCACGTCGTCGATCAGGCCGGACGTCACTTCCCGTCCCTCCGACAGCAGCAGCGCGTGGGTGAACCCCGGCGGGATCTCCTCCACGTGGTGGGTGACCAGCACCATGGCGGGCGCGTCGGGGTCGAGGGCGAGCTCCGACAGCCTGGCGACGAGGTCCTCCCGGCCGCCGAGGTCCAGTCCGGCGGCGGGCTCGTCCAGCAGCAGCATCTCCGGGTCGGTCATCAACGACCTCGCGATGAGCGTTCGCTTGCGCTCGCCCTCGGAGAGCGTTCCGTAGCTGCGATCGGCGAGGTGGGCGATGCCCAGCGTCGTCAGCAGTTCCTCGGCGCGGTCGGTGTCCAGTTCGTCGTACGACTCGCGCCAGCGTCCGAGCACGGCGTACCCAGCGCTGATCACCACGTCACGCACCTTCTCCTCGGGTGGGATCCGGTTGTTGACCGCGGCCGAGGTGAAGCCGATCCGCGTGCGCAACTCGAACACGTCCACCCGGCCGAGCCGCTCACCCAGCACGTGCACCACGCCGGTGGTGGGATGCATCTCCGCCGCCGCGAGCTTGAGCAGCGTGGTCTTGCCCGCGCCGTTCGGCCCGAGCACCACCCACCGTTCGTCGAGCTCCACCGACCAGTTGATGTCGGCGAGAAGGTTGTTACGCCCCCTCCTGACCCCCACACCGGAGGCGTGGATCACGAGATCGGCAAGGTTCTCCGGGACCGCCACGTCATTCACGGGGCTCATTGTCACCGACCGGCCCACGAAGGCAAGAACGCACCCCGTGGGTCTTTTAGGCCAGCACGACCTTGCCCAGCTCGGCGGGACTCGCCAGCAACGGGTGCCTCGGCAGTACCCGCACCGTGTAACCGAGCGAGCCCGCGAACGGCAGTCGCAGCGTGCCCGCGAACTCCCCTCGGCCGCACGGCGACAGCGGCACGGTGACCACGTCGGCGAGGTCGTCGGTGTCCCCGACCCGGCCCACCACGGCCTGGACCTCCACATCGGACTCGTCCAGTTCGGCCAGGTCGACGCGGGCCGTGACGCGCACCGGCGACCCCACCACGAACGCGTCGCCACTGTCGACCGACAGGTCCGTGGACACCACGCGCACCAGCGGCCAGCACGCGTCCACGCGCGCCCGGTAGGCCGCCAGCGAGCGAGCCCCCGCGTAGCCGTCGGCCGTGGCCGCCGCCACCGTCGTGGCCGCCGGCCCGTAGTAGGACTCCACGTACTCCCGCACCATGCGCGACGCCTGCACCCTCGGCCCCAGCGTGCGAAGTGTGTGCCAGATCATGGAGATCCAGCCACGCGGCACACCCGAGGCGTCCCGGTCGTAGAACAACGGAGCCACCTGTTGGCCCAGCAGGTCGTAGAGCGCCGCCGCCTCCAGGTCGTCGCGCAGCAGCGGGTCCGTCACCCCGTCGGCCGTGGGGATGGCCCAGCCGTTACTACCGTCGTAGTACTCGTCCCACCAGCCGTCGCGGATCGACAGGTTCAGGCACCCGTTGAGCGCCGCCTTCATCCCCGAGGTGCCGCACGCCTCCAACGGCCTCGTGGGGGTGTTGAGCCACACGTCGCAGCCCCGGTAGAGATAGCGGGCCATGGACATGCCGTAGTCGGGCAGAAACACCATCCGCTCCCGCACCGCGGGATCGTCCACGAACTTCACGATCTGCTGGATGAGCGCCTTGCCGCCCTCGTCGGCCGGATGCGACTTGCCCGCCACCACGATCTGGATGGGACGGGAGTCGTCGAGCAGCAGGGCCCGCAACCGATCCGGGTCACGCAGCATCAGGGTGAGCCGCTTGTACGTGGGAACCCGCCGCGCGAACCCGACCGTGAGCACGTCGGGGTCGAAGATGCGCTCGGTCCAGCCGAGTTCCAGCGCCGACGCCCCCCGCTGCAACCACGCCTCGCGTGCCCGTCTCCGGACCTCCTCGACGAGGTTGCCGCGGAGTTCGCGGCGCAACGCCCACAACTGTTCGTCCGTGACGTTCGGGTCGATTCCGGACCCGTCGCCGTCGTGACCCCACTCCTCGTCCCTGCCGCCGAGCAACGCGCTCATCTCCCGCGCCACCCAGGTGGGACCGTGGACGCCGTTGGTCACCGACGAGATCGGCACCTCCTCGGTGTCGAAACCCGGCCACAGCTTGGCGAACATGCGCCGCGACACCTTCCCGTGCAGGGCGGAGACGCCGTTGGCGCGTTGGGCGAGCCGCAAGCCCATGTACGCCACGTTGAACCGGCGGGGGTCGTCCTCGGCGCCGAGCGCGAGCACCCGCTCGACGTCCACCCCCGGAAGCAGCCTGCCGTCACCGAAGTAGTGCCTGACGAGGTCCACCTCGAAGCGGTCGAGCCCGGCCGACACCGGGGTGTGCGTGGTGAACACCGTGCCCGCACGCACGGCCGACAATGCCTCGTCGAACGTCAGCTCGCCCGCCGCCAGGACCTCCCTCACCCGTTCCAACCCGAGGAACCCGGCGTGGCCCTCGTTGGTGTGGAACACCTCCGGCTGCGGATGCCCGGTCAGCTCGCAGTAGCGACGCACCGCGCGCATCCCGCCGATCCCGGCGAGGATCTCCTGCCGGATGCGGTGATCGTCGTCGCCTCCGTAGAGGCGGTCGGTGACCCCGCGAAGGTCCTCGTCGTTCTCCTCGACGTCGGTGTCGAGCAACAACAACGGCACCCGCCCGACACGGGCCTGCCAGACCTGCGCCAGCAGGTCGCGACCACCGGGCATCGCCACGCGCACGTGGACCGGCTCGCCGGACGGCTCCGTGAGCAGTTCCAGCGGCAGTCCACTCGGGTCGATCACCGGGTAGTGCTCGACCTGCCAGCCGTCCAGCGACAACGACTGCCGGAAGTAGCCCGCGCGGTACAGCGGTCCCACACCGATCATCGGGACACCGAGATCGGAGGCGGCCTTCAGATGGTCACCGGCCAGCACACCCAGGCCGCCGGAGTAGTTCGGCAGCGCCTCGTGCACCCCGAACTCCATGGAGAAGTACGCCACCGCGCCGGGGAACCGCTCCCCGTCGCCGGCTTGTTCGACCCGCCGTTGGAACCACCGCGGCTCGGTGAGATAGCGCCGCAGGTCTTCACTGGCCTCTCGGGTCCTGGCGAGGAACTCCGGGTCACGCGCGAGCTCGTCCAACCGGGAGGCGGGTACCTCGGCCAGCATGCGCAGGGGATCCCTGACCCTGCGGAACAACGCGTCGTCCATCGACGCGAACAGATCGCGTGTCGGAGGATGCCACGTCCACCGGAGATTGGTGGCCAGCTCGGTGAGTCCCGTCAACTCGTCGGGCACTCGCGCGTGCACGGTGAACCGGCGGACAGCTTTCATGATGATCGACCATATCGCCGGGCCGGGAACGCCGCGCGTGGCCTCACACGGCCGGACGCGTGGTCGGTGCCCGTTACACCCGAGTTGCCCATAGCGCCTCTCTCGGGTTCCCGCGTCCGCTACTGTGCCCGCCATGAAGCACACAGGGGGACGAGGGACGCGGCGCGCCCTGCTGGCCATCGGCGTCGCCGTGACCACACTGACAGCATCGTGCGCCAACGAGGTCGAAGGCGAGCTCCGCAGCGAGGGAGACATCGCGGGCCTGCCGATCACCCACTTCGAAAGCGGTCTGAAGGCCTCCGCGCCGCAACCCCAGCTGAACGTCGAGAACCTGACGCAGTCGGAGGAGGACCGCCTCGCCGTCGCCTCCATCGCGGACGTCTCCGAGTTCTGGCAGGAGCAGTTCCCCAACCACTTCAACGCCGAGTTCCAGCCGGTATCGAAGCTGATGTCCTACGACCCCAACACCGACAACTTCGAGGTGTGCGGGGCCACCGTCGAGGAAGTGGCCATGAACGCGTTCTACTGCCCTTCCGAGGACCTGGTGGCCTGGGACCGGGGCATACTGCTGCCGCTGCTGCGGGAGCGGTTCGGCCCGATGGCCGTGGTCACCGTGCTCGGCCACGAGTTCGGACACGCCGTGCAGTACCGGCTCGGCGAACAGTCCGGCATCGACGAGCAGACGCCCACGATCGTCAAGGAACAGCAGGCCGACTGCTTCACCGGGGCGTACTTCCGGTGGATCGCCGAGGGCCACAGCGAGTACTTCGAGGTCTCCACCTCCGAGGGTTTGAACCAGGTCCTCGCCTCGCTATTCTTCATCCGGGACGCCCCCGGCCACTCGGCCGCAGCCGACGGCGCGCACGGCACGGCGTTCGACCGGACCTACGCGTTCCAGCTCGGTTTCGAGAACGACGCGACGAAGTGCGCGGCCATCGACCTGGCCGACATCGAGTCGCGCATCACGGAGCGTCCGTTCAGCCCCAACGACACGAACGAGGGCGACCTCTCCATCAACGCCGACACGCTGGGGCTGCTCCAGATGAGCCTCGACGACTCGTTCTCGGAGGCCGGGGTGCCGAGCCCGCAGATCGTCGCCGAGGGCGGTAGCTGCCCGAACGGTGCCGCCACCCCGCCCGTGTCCTACTGCCAGGACACCAACACCGTCACCGTCGACATGACCGCCCTGGCGGAACTGGGGCAACCGATCGACCGGGAAGCCGAACTCACCGGCCAGGAGGGCGGCGGACTCGGTGACTTCGCCGCGTTCGCCGAGGTCGTTTCCCGGTACGTGCAGGGCATCCAGGTGGGTCTCGGGATCCCGGTGGACAACGCCAACGCCGGGCTGCGGACCGCCTGCCTCGTGGGCGCCTGGACCGCCGCCATCGACCAGGAAGGCGCGCTGCTGCGCCCGTCGCCGGGCGACCTGGACGAGGCGATCGCCGAGTTGCTGCTGCCCCGCAGTCTCATCGCCGCCGACATCAACGGCCACCCGGCGGTGAACGGTTTCGCGCGGATCGGGGCGCTGCGGCAGGGCTACTTCAACGGCTCGGGAGCGTGCAGCTCGGAGTATCCGTAATGCACTGAACGCCGGCCGCCTCGGGGCGGCCGGCGTTCGGCATCGTGCGGGCGCGAACGTCAGAACAACGCGCTGGCCAGCTCGCGCCGTGCCTTGGCGACCCGCTCGTCGGCGGGGTCGAACAACTCAAACAAGCCCACGAGGTGTTCGCGCACCCGATTACGGTCGTCGCCCGCCGTGCGGCGGATGACCGCGATCAGCCTGGCGAAGCCGTCCTCGATCTTGCCCGCGGCCACCTCCGCGTCGGAGGCGGCCAGTTGCGCGTCGAGGTCGTCCGGGTTCGCGTCCGCCTTGGCGATGGACGACGGGTCGGTCTTCGCGGCACGGGCGGCGAACCGCACCTGCACGAGCGCGGCCTTGGCCTGCTCGTTGCCGGGCTCGCTGTCGAGGATTCGCTTGTAGGCGGCCTCCGCCGCGGCGAAGTCACCACGTTCGAAGGCGTCCTCGGCCTCGGTGAACCGCGGGTCCTGCGGCGGCTCGGGCTGCCCCTGCATGGCCGCCCGCACACCGGGCAGCTTGTCGCGCAGGGCCTCCAGCAACTGCGTCAACCACTGCCTGATCTGCGGCTCGGGCAGCGCACCCGAGAACGCGTCCACGGGCTGGCCACCCGCGATGGCGACGACCGTGGGAATCGACTGCACCCCGAACACCTGGGAGATGCGCGGGTTGGCGTCCACATCGACCTTGGCCAGTACCCAGGCACCGCCACTCTCGCCCGCGAGCCGCTCCAGCACCGGGCTGAGCTGCTTGCACGGACCGCACCAGTCGGCCCACAGATCCACGACGACCAACTGCTGCAGCGACCGCTCCAGAACCTCGGCCCGGAAAGTGGCCTCGGTCACGTCTATGACGGACGCGCTCGCCGCCCCGTTCGCCAGGCCGTCGGCACCGGCCTGCTTCGCCTGCCGTGCCGCCGCCTCGGCTCGCGCCTTTACCGCCGACAGGTCGACGGCCCCCGAAAGCGCGGCGGACACGGCGGGTGGGTTGTTTCCTGATCCGCGTGGCTGTGTCACGGTCTCCATCCTGGCATGGACCGTCAGCGCCGTCATCGCTGGCGCAGGGCTCGCCCCACGCCCTCGATCGAGTGATTCAGGAATCCGCGAGACGCTCCTCCACCCGCTTCACCTTCGCCGCCAACTGGCCCGTGTGTCCGGGACGGATGTCGGCCTTGAGCACGAGGCTCACCCTCGGCGCCCCTTCACCGGCGGCCTCCACGGCCCGCTTGACCACGTCCATGACCTCGTCCCACTCGCCCTCGATGTTGGTGAACATCGCGTTGGTCTCGTTGGGCAGACCGGACTCGCGCACCACCCGGACCGCGCGGGCCACCGCCTCACTCACGCCGCCGTCGTCGTCCCCACCCGCCGGACTGACACTGAACGCCACGATCATCGTCGCCTCCTCACCGTCGCTCCCGTCGGCACCGACGGGTTCCACACCTTGTCGTACCCGCCCCCAGCCTGGCCGGGATCGCTGCTAACTTCGACCCCCATGAAAGGTCCGTTGCCGTTCGACCCGATCGCCCGCGCGGCGCAGCTGTGGGAGGAGCGCATCGGGCCCTCCACGACGATGGCCGCCGTCACCGGCCTGATGCGTGTCCAGCAGATCATCCAGTCGGCCGTCGACACGGCGCTCAAGCCGCACGGCCTGACGTTCGCGCGTTTCGAGGCGTTGACGCTGCTGAGTTTCTCCCGGCACTCGCGGCTGCCGATGCGGGTCATGGGAGAACGGCTGCAACTGCACCCGACGAGCGTGACGAACATCGTGGATCGTCTGGAGAAGGACGGCCTGGTCAAGCGCCTACCGCACCCGACCGACCGCCGGACCACGCTCGTCGAGATCACCAAGGAGGGCACGGCGCGGCGGGAAAGGGCCACCAAGGCGGTGACCGACATCGATTTCGGCCTCACCGGACTCACTCAACGGCAGACCGAACAACTCACCGAACTGCTGACGAAAGTGCGTAAGGCCGCGGGCGACTTCACGGACTGACGTCCTTCGTCGCCCACGGCCTCCTGAGGAAGAACGCCGAAGCGCTTCAGGCACCGGCCACCGCGTCACCACCGCGGCGCACGTAGAGACCGGTGCCGCCGTAGCGCAGCTGCTCGGGGCTGTCGAGCTTGCCCCGCCGCAGCGCCCACTTCTCGAACAACCAGGTGAACAGGGGCGGGATCGCGGCCAGCAACGCCGTCACCACGGTGCCGAACTTCCATCCGAGCGGGCGAGCCACGCCCAGCGTCGTGACGACGTAGAGAACGAACAGCACACCGTGCACCATGCCCAGCACCGGGACGCCGCCCTCGCCGAGTTCCACGACGTACTTCAGGAACATGCCGATCAGCAATCCCGTCCACGAAAAGGCTTCGGCGATCGCGACGACACGGAACAAGACGGCAGCCTTGTTCGACAAGGTTCCTCCTCGGATAGCGGACCACCACGCACCGGGCGGTCGCACAGCACTCTCCACGCCCGCCAACCACATTGTCGAACGTCGTGACTTCCAGTGTGAGCCGTGACGTCCGTCACCGGCCTACCGGGGCCTCACCCGTCGCCGACGGCCACGTCACGGCTCCCAGCGGAACACCTTCGCGGCGAGCGCACCGATCACGACGGTGAAGCCGATCAGCACCAGCGCGGGCACCAGCAGCGCCTCCACACCGTGTCCGCGCACCATGACGTCGAGCATCCCCTGGTTCAGATGCCGCATCGGCAGTACCCACGAGACCTGCTGCAGCCAGGCGGGAGCACTCTCGACGGGGAAGAACGCACCGGACAGGAAGGCCATGGGCAAGGTGATCAGGTTGGCCACCGTGCTCGCCGACTCCTCGGTGCGGCACCAGGCCCCGACGAGCATGCCGACGGCGAAGAACGCCAGCGTCCCGAGCAGTAGCAGGGGCAACGCCAGCCACCACTGCCCGGTCAGTTTCAGCCCGAACACGGGCAGCATCGCCACGGACACGAAGAGCACGAACTGGGCGGCCGAGATGCCGAGGGTCACGAGCAACCGCGACGTGAGCACGGTGCTCGGCCGCACGGGCGCGAGCCGCAACCTGCGCAGCACCTGGTTACGACGCCAGTTCACGAGCGTGATGGCCGCCCCGAACACCGCGCCCATCGCCACGGCCCACCCGAGGATGCCGGGCGTCATGTACTGGATGGCTTCGAGGGAGGAATCCTCCACCTGTTCGACGTCGAGGGAGTACGTCGGGGGCTGTCCCGTCGCGGCCACGTTGGCGCGGTTCACCACGCCGTCGACGATGCCGAGCACCACGTTCGCCGTGGTCTGGGCGCTGGCCGCGAACCGCACGCGCACGGCGTCGCCGTCCTGCGTCACGTAGGCGGGCAGGTCCCCGTCCCGGACCTGCTGTTCCGCTTCCTCGGTGGTGTCGACGCGTTGGAGGTCGAGGGCCTCCGTTTGTTCCAGCGCGGTGATGACGGGCCCCTCGCCCACCACCGCGACCGTCACCCGGTCGTCCCCTCCCTTGTACAGCAACCCGAAGATCACCAAGAACATCAGCGGGAACAGGAAGGTGAAGAACAGGGTCGTCTTCTCCCGCGTGATGCCCTTGAACATCGCGACCGACAGCGCGCGGAACGGCGTGGGTGCCGTCGTGTCGCGTCGCGGGGTCGTGTTTTCCCCTCCGGTGGTTCTCACGCTCGGTACTCCCTGCCGGTCAGGTGGAGGAAGACGTCCTCCAGCGTCGCCGTACGCACGGTCAGCCCGTCCACGGTGCCGCGCTCGGCCAGGGCGGCGAGCAGTGGAGCGGGGGTGCGCGTCGTGATCGTCACCGTGACGTCGTCGGTGCTGACGCTGCCGACACCGGGCAGCTCCCGTGCGGCGTCCGGGGAGAGAACCGTGGTGTCGAGGGTGACGTGAGTGGGTGCGTCGAGATCACGCACGAGCCGGGCGGGCGCGTCCATCGCGAGGATCTTTCCGCGGTCCATGATCGCCACCCGGTCGCACAGCACCTCGGCCTCGTCGAGGTAGTGCGTGGTGTACACGATGGTGCTCCCCCGAGCCTTGATCTCCCGGAGCACGTCCCACAGGTTGCGGCGGGCCTGGGGGTCCAACGCGGCCGTGGGCTCGTCGAGGAACACGAGCTCGGGGTCGTGCACGAGGGCGCAGGCGATGGACAGCCGCTGCCGCTGCCCACCCGAGAGCTTCTTCTCCGGGGTGTCGGCCTTGTCGGCGAGACCGACGAGTTCGAGCATCTCGTCCGCCCTGGCGGGTCCGACCCCGTAGAGCGCGGCGAAAGTCGTCAGTTGCTCCCGCGCCGTCAGCCGCTCGAAGAACGACGACGCCTGGAGCTGGACACCGATTCGGGGCAACAACGTCTCGTCGCGGGGCCACGGCGACCGTCCGAGCAGACGGACCGTACCGGAGTCGGGAGCGACCAGTCCCTCCGCGATCTCCAGCGTCGTGGTCTTCCCCGCCCCGTTGGGCCCGAGGATGCCGAAGAACTCACCTTCGACGACCTCGAAAGTCACCCCGTCGACCGCGCGCACGTCACCGTAGTGCTTGCGGATGTCGGACACCGCCAGGGCGACGGGTCTCGCGGGAGTCGTGGAGGAAGCAGACATGGCGCAACCCTATTGATCAAGACTGCTACCGAGATCACCACCACGGTGATTTCGATCCCAATCGTTGCCGACCCGTACCCGGTATGTTCTCCGGCCATGAGTGCACCGCTCGCGCCGATCCGGCTTCCCGCGAACCAACCCACCCAGTTCTACCGGGGAGGCGCGGCCATCGCCGCGCTCCGCTCGGCGTCGTCGGGCGACACCACGGACCTCGCCCGCGAGTTCGGCCCGGAGGACTGGGTGGCGTCCACGACCACGTTGTTCGGCCGCGACACCGAGGGCCTCACCCGGCTGCCCGACGGGCGGTGGCTGCGCGACGCGGTGGAGGCCGACCCGGTCGGCTGGCTGGGCCGCGACCACGTCGAGGCGTTCGGCTCCTCCACCGCCCTGTTGGTGAAGCTGCTCGACGCCGGTCAACGGCTGCCCGTCCACTTCCACCCCGACGACGAGTTCGCCCGTCGACACTTCGACTCGCACTTCGGCAAGACGGAGGCGTGGATCGTCGTGGGAACGCAAGGTCCCTCCCCCACCGTGTACGCGGGCTTCCGCGAAGCACTCGACCCACGCACCGTCGCAGACTGGGTGGCCGACCAGGACGCGCCGTCCATGCTGAACGCGTTGAACGCGGTCCCGGTCGAACCCGGCGACACCGTCCACGTCCCGGCGGGGCTGCCGCACGCGATCGGCGAGGGGGTGTTCGTCGTCGAACTCCAGCAGCCCACCGACTTCTCGCTGACGCTGGAGTGGCGCGACTTCCTCGGTGACGAGGCGAAGGGCCATCTCGGACTCGGCTTCGACACGGCCCTGAAGGCGCTCGACACCTCCGCGTGGGACGAGCAGCGCCTGGCGGGCCTCATCCGCCGCACCGCGACCGTGGACACCGCCGTGGTCGACCTGCTCGTCCCCGGTTCGCGCCCGTTCTTCCGGGCCGACCGGCTACGGCCGACGACCCCGCTCGCCCTCGACCCGTCGTTCACCGTCCTCGTCGTGAGCGGAGGTCACGGCCGGTTGAAGACCGCACGCGGGGACAGCTACGACGTGTCCACGGGCGACACCTGGGTGGTGCCCCACGCGGCGGGCGAACTCGAACTCGACGGCGACGTGACCGTCATCCGCTGCCGTCCGCCCGCCGTGCGGGGCTGACCCCGGCCTCACGCCCGGCCGGGTCATCAGGGAACCGTGTGACGGCCTCCCGCGCCACCGCGGGGACCACCGCCCGGCGAACCCCGGCCACCCCCAGTGCGGCCAGTGCGGTGAGGTCCGGCCCGTCCGGCAACAGGGTCACGTTCCCCAAGCGCCGGGGCGAGTTCTGTGGTGATCGTGCGGATCCTCCCGCATTCCGCACGTGGCTGGGACAGGCCATGTCGGCGCCCGCCGCGAGGTGACGCCGTGCGCGGCGAGCACCTCGGCACCAGCGCGCGTTCGTCCACGGCGCCCTCACCGCTTCCGGGGAAGGAGCCGATCCGCGCGTCGATCACCAGCCGGTCTGCCCGAGCGACGCCGGCAACTCCACCTCGTGGCGGGCACCCGCGCGGTGGTCGGCATCCCCCGCGGGCAACACCGGAGGCCCGCCGGGACGGGTGGCGGTCAGGTCCGGGGCAGGGGCTTACGGCTGGTCACCCCGAGGCGGTTGAAGGCGTTGATCACCGCGGCGGCCCACGCCACCGCCGTGTACTGCTCCTCGGTGAACACCTCCAGCGCCTGCCGGTACACGTCGTCCGGGACGTCCCGTGTGGAGGGCAGAGTCGTCATCGCCTCGGTGAGTGCCAGCGCGGCACGTTCGGCGTCGGTGTAGAGGTCGGTCTCCCGCCAGGCGTCGAGCAGATAGATCCGCCGCTCGTCCTCCCCCAGCTTGCGAGCCTCGCGAGCGTGCATGTCCAGGCAGAACGCGCAGCCGTTGAGCTGGGAAGCCCGGATCTTGACCAGTTCGATCAGCCGTGGGTCCAGACCCGCGTCGGCGGCCGCCTTCTCGACCGTGGTGTGCAGGGCGAGGATGTCCCGATATGCCTGGGGCAGTGCGTTGGCGAGCTGAATGCGTTGACTCACACCAACGAACCTAGCGAGCAAGCGGACCACAGGTATGGTCCAGTTTCGTGGCGAAATCGTGGTCCACTTCAGTTGACGACCTTCATCTCGACTGGGACCCGACCAGCGGCCGGGCGGGGCTCGCCGACGCCCTCCGACGTGCGATCCGGTCCGGCAGACTCCCTCGCGGCACGGCGTTGCCTTCCACGAGGGCACTCGCGGCCGACCTCGGGATCGCCAGAGGCACGGTCACCAGGGTCTACACCGATCTCGCCGACGAGGGCTACGTCCGCACCCGGCAAGGAGCCCCCACGGTGGTCACGGCGGGGGAAGGAGCCGACAGCACTCCCCCGGTGGCCCCACCGCCGGTCGAGCGACCACGGTGGAGCCTGTTCCCCGGACGCCCCGACCTCTCGGCGTTTCCCCGGAACGCGTGGGCGTCCGCGACCCGCAAGGTCCCGGCCCGCTCCCCCGTCTCGGCGTTCGACCTGCCCGATCCCCTCGGCGTCCCCGAGCTGCGGGAGGCGTTGGCCCACCACCTGAGCCGCACCCGCGGCGTGGTGGCCGACCCCGACCGGATCGTCGTCTGCGCCGGGTACTCGCACGGCCTGTCGCTGCTCACCACCGCACTGCGCGCGCAGGGGCTGCCTCGGCTAGCGTTCGAGAACCCGTCGTTGTGGGTGCATCGCGACATCGCCACCGCGGCGGGCCTCGCCGTCACCGGGGTGAACGTCGACGACGACGGCCTTCGAGTGTCGGACCTCACCGACCCGGCCGTGGTCGTCACCCCCGCCCACCAGTACCCGACGGGAGTGACACTGGCACCGCACCGCCGCACCGAACTCGCGCGAGCGGCCCAGCAGGGGCTCCTCGTGATCGAGGACGACTACGACGGGGAGTTCCGTTTCGACCGCGCACCCGTCGGCGCGGTGCAGGCTCTCGCTCCCGAACGCATCGTGTACGCGGGCACGACCAGCAAGACCCTCGCCCCCGGACTGCGGCTGGGGTGGCTCGTACTGCCCCGCTTCCTCGTCCACCAGGTGCGGTCGGTGCTGGAGACCGGAACCAGGGGAGTGGTCGGCGTGCTGGAGCAACTCGTGTTCGCCGAACTGCTGAACTCGGGTGCCTACGGCAGGCACCTCCGCCGGTCCCGGACGAAGTACCGGCACCGGCGGGACCGGATCGTGGCGGCCCTGCCCGAGGGCCTCACGCCCCGTGGCATCTCGGCCGGCCCGCACGTTCTCGTGCCGCTCCCCGAGGACGGCCCCGGCGAGGCCGACGTGCTGCGTGCGGCCCGCCGCAACTCCCTCGAACTGCTCCCGCTGGGACCGCACTGGATCACACGGGCCGGGCAAACCCCGCTCCGGGGCGTGGTCGTGGGATACGCCGCCCCGTCCGACCACGCCTTCGAACCCACCGTGCGAGCGCTCACTCGCACCTTCGCGGACGCGAGTGAGCGCTCCGGCCGTCCGATCAGACCTTGAGCAGCAGCGCGTCGCCCTGGCCGCCGCCACCGCACAGCGCGGCCGCGCCGAGCCCGCCGCCCCGACGCCGCAGCTCGTGGACCAGGTGCACGACCAACCGGGCCCCGGAAGCCCCGATGGGGTGGCCGAGCGCGATGGCGCCGCCGTTGACGTTGACCTTCTCCTCGTCGAGGCCCAGCTTGCGGGCCGAGACCAGGCTCACCGCCGCGAACGCCTCGTTGATCTCCACCAGGTCGAGCGCGTCGACGTCCAGCTTCGCCTTGGCGAGCGCCGCCTTGATGGCGTTGGAGGGCTGCTCGTGGAGGCTGGCGTCGGGACCCGCCACGACACCGTGCGCGCCGATCTCGGCCAGCGGCGTGATACCGAGTTCCTCCGCCTTGGCCCGGCTCGCCACGACGACCGCGGCGGCACCGTCGGAGATCTGCGACGACGACCCCGCCGTGATGGTGCCGTCGGCGGCGAAGGCGGGCCGCAGCCGCGCCAGCCCCTCGACGGTCGTGTCGGCACGCACACCCTCGTCCGCGGAGAACACCACCGGGTCGCCCTTGCGCTGAGGGATCTCGACGGGAACGATCTCGTCGTCGAACACCCCGTTGGCGGCGGCCTTGGCGGCCCGCTGGTGCGAGCGCGCGGAGAAGGCGTCCTGCTCCTCGCGGGTCAGGCCGTAGCGGGCGTTGTACCGCTCGGTGGACTCACCCATCGCCACCTGGTCGAACGCGCAGAACAGGCCGTCGTGGGCCATGTGGTCCACCAGCGTGGTGTTGCCGTACTTGACCCCGGTGCGGGACTTCGGCAGCAGGTGCGGCGCCTGCGACATGGACTCCTGACCACCCGCGACCACGAGGTCGAACTCGCCCGCGCGGATCAGCTGGTCGGCCAGCGCGATGGCGTCGAGGCCCGACAGACACACCTTGTTGATGGTCAGCGCGGGAACCTCCATGGGAATCCCCGCGGCCACGGCGGCCTGACGCGCCGGAATCTGACCGGCACCGGCGGTGAGCACCTGACCCATGATCGTGTACTGCACGGCGTCGGCGGGAACACCGGCCCGCTCCAGGGCCGCCTTGATGGCGATACCACCCAACTGCGCACCGGAGAAGTCCTTCAACGAGCCGAGAAGCCGGCCGATGGGGGTACGGGCGGCACCCAGGATCACGGAACCGGACACAACATGCCTCCTGCGAGTCATCGACGTCGACGCTGCACAGCGCATCAGCGTTGAATCGACGATACCGCCTCCGGCACCGCCCACGGTCGATCGCGATCGACATCACTGCCGTACGGCCACACCGGCTCGCGCGGTTTATCCTCCGGACCATGAGCAAGGCCCTGCAGCCGCTGTCGTCCTTCGTCACCGCTGTCGACCACGTCGGCATCGCCGTGCGCGAGCTCGACGCCGCCATCGCGTTCCACACGGAGCACTTCGGGCTCGAGGTCACCCACGTTGAGGTGAACGAGGACCAAGGCGTCCGCGAGGCAATGCTGCGCGCCCCCGGTGACACCACGGGCGCGGCCGTGCAACTGCTGGCTCCGGCCGACAACGACTCCACCATCGCCAAGTTCCTCGACCGCAACGGCCCAGGTCTGCAACAGCTCGCCTACCGCGTCACCGACGTGGAGGCCGCCGCCGAGGCACTGCGATCGGCGGGCCTTCGCGTGCTGTACCCGCGGGCCCGTCGCGGCACCGCCGGAAGCAAGGTCAACTTCGTGCACCCGAAGGACGCGGGCGGCGTTCTGGTGGAGCTCGTCGAGCCCGCCGCGACGAACACCGACACGCACTGACGAACGAGCTTGCGCGCCCCGTTCGTGCCGACGGCGCGGAGGACGACCGGTGCGTTTTCGCTCCGGAACGAACCGTTTGGGCGGTCCGCTTTCCCGAACCACTCCGTCCTCTCGCTCCATCGGACTCTCCGAAGCGTGCTCGCCGAGCACGCCCGCTAGGGTGGAGACCATGAGCCTTGGCGAGGAACGGGAGCTCGTGCCACTGGGAGCCGGTTTCGACTTCGAGAAGCGCGGTTACAACCGCGCGCAGGTCGACGAGCACTTGGAACGGCTCGACGCCGACATCAAGATGCTCATGTCCGACCGCGACGCGGCCATCTCTCAGGCGGACGACCTGGCGAGGCAGCTGGAGTCCGCTCGCATCGAGATCGACGACCTACGCGGACAGGTCGAGCGACTCGCCCAACCTCCCACGACCATCGAGGGGTTGTCCGAACGACTCCAACGGATGTTGCGCCTCGCCCAGGAGGAGGCGAGCGACACCAAGGCCCGCGCCGAGGCCGAGGCGAGCCACATCAGGGCCAAGGCCGAGTCCGACGCGAGCGCCATGCGGGCTCGCTACGAGCAGTTGCTCACCGAACTGGCCGAGCGACGCAAGCAGATGGAGGCCGAGCACGCCAAGGTGCTCGAAGACGCCCGCGCCGAGGCCGCCCGCATCACCTCCGAGGCCGAGCAGGAACGCGACCGACTCGACCGTGAGGCGCAGCAGCGTCGCGCGCAGATCGAGGAGGACTTCGAGATCGCGATGTCCCAGCGGCGCACCGAGGCGATGCGCGTGCTGGCCGAGCAGGAGGCCGCCAGTAAGGCCGAGGCCGAACGTCGCGTGCGGGAGGCCACCGAGGAAGCCGCGGCCATCCGGGCGCAGGTCGCCGACGAGCGCGCGAAGGCCGAGGCGGAGATCGAACGCAGGCGCCGCGAGTCCATCGAGGACGCCAACCGCCGCAAGCAGGACTCGATCAGCGAAGCCAACGCGCGGGTGGCCGAAGCCACCGACGAGGCCAAGCGTCGGGTCCGCGAGGCCACCGAGGAAGCCAACCGTCGCATCGCGGAGGCCACGGCCAGGGTCGAGGAACTGCGTACCCTGCGCGCCCGGATCGCCGAGCAGGTCAAGGCCGCCAGGGCGATGCTCGCCGAGGCGGAGTCGGCCCTCGGCGCCGCGGAGAGCCAGGGCTCCAACGGCCAGTCGGGCAACGGCAAGCAGACCGGGAACGGCGACAAGCGGACCAATGCCGTCCACAACGACGACGCGTCGGCCCCGACCGTCCGGGTCAAGGCGGTCACGGCACCAAAACCGACTCGCGAGTAGGTAATAGCTGCGTGGCGGTCATCAACCCGCTACTGTTCACCCTCCAGACCCGGTACGACCCCACTGGAGGACCGGATGGCCGCTTACACCACCGTCGTCGTCGGTACCGATGGCTCGGACTCGTCCCTGGCCGCCGTCGAGCGCGCGGCGAAGGTCGCAGCCGACTCCGCTGCCACCCTCGTCATAGCGTGCGCGTACTACCCGGCGGGCAAGGAACGGATTGACAAGGCCCAGGACGTACTCGGTGACGAGGCGTACCAAGTGGTCGGCTCCGCTCCCGCCGAGGAGACACTTCGCACCGCGCGGGAGCGGGCGATAGGAGCCGGAGCCACGTCCGTGAAGACCACGGCCGTGGTCGGCGACCCGGTGAGTTCCCTGCGCAAGGTCGTGAAGGACCACGACGCGGACCTGCTCGTGGTCGGCAATCGGGGACTCAACACCCTCGCGGGCCGCATCCTCGGTTCGGTGCCCTCCGAGGTGGCCCGCAAGTCGGGGGTGGACGTGCTCATCGTCCACACCACCTGAGCGACCGGGCGGACGCGACGACCTTCACCGTGGCCACCGGCGAGCCACCCACGACGGCACCTGCCGCGAGGACTATCGGGCGGCTCGCCGTTCGCGTCGCACGATGACCTTGCGGCCCTTGATGCTGCTGTCCCGCAGCGCCGTGATCACGTCGTCCGCGGCGGCGTCGGGCACGTCCACGAGCGAGAACTTATCGGCAATCTCGATGGCACCGACGTCCTTGCCCCGCAACCGCGACTCGCCCGCAATGGCACCGACGAGATCCTGCGGTCGCACTCCGGCCCTCCGGCCGAGGCTCACGAACAGTCGCGTCATCCCACCGTCGGGGCGTTTCCCGCGCCGGGTGTCCCTGGGGCCGCGGTCCTTGGGGCCGCGCCGCGCCCGGCCCTCGCCCCTCGGACGTAGTTCCACGTCCGGGATCTCGTTCTCGTCGGTGCCGCCCGCGGCCTCGTGGGCGAGTTTGACGGCCGCGAGTGCGATCTCCACGACGTCGAACTCCTCGGTCAGCGGTTCCACCACCGCGCGGTAACCGTCGAGGTCCTCGGCCTTCACCAGCGCCTCGCGCAGCGCGGTACGGGTGAGTTCCAGCCGCCTGGCTCGCAGGTCGGCCACGGTGGGCAGCTTGCGCACCGGAATGGTGTGGCCCGTGACCCGCTCGATCGTCTTGATCATGCGATGTTCGCGCGGCTCCACGAGCGTGATCGCGCTGCCTTCCCGTCCGGCGCGTCCGACCCGCCCAATGCGATGCACGTAGACCTCGGGCGCGCTCGGCACGTCGTAGTTCACGACGTGGGTGAGCTGGTCGATGTCGAGTCCACGCGCGGCGACGTCGGTGGCGACCACGAGATCGGCGGTCCCGGCGCGCAGCCGCCCGACCACGCGGTTGCGCTGGTTCTGATCCATGCCACCGTGCAGGGCCTCCGCGCGATACCCGCGACCGTTCATGGTCTCGGTGAGGCGGTCGACCTCCTCGCGGGTCCGGCAGAACACGACCGTGGCCTCGGGAGCCTCGATGTCGAGAATCCGGCCGAGCGCCGCCGGCTTGTGGCCACGGGGCACGAGGTAGGCCGTCTGCGTGATCGAGGCGGAGTGGCCGTTCGTCGACTCGGCTCGCGACAGTTCGATGCGACGCGGTTCGCGCAGGTATCGCCGCACCATGCCCGCGATGCGCGGCGGCATGGTGGCCGAGAACAGCATCGTCTGCCGGTCGTCGGGGGTTCGGTCCAGGATCGCGTCGATGTCCTCGGCGAACCCCATGTCGAGCATCTCGTCGGCCTCGTCCAGGACCACCATGCGCAGTTTCGACAAATCCAGCGAGCCACGCGATAGGTGGTCGAGCGCCCGGCCGGGCGTGGCCACGACCACGTCGACACCGGACTCCAGACTGCGGAGCTGCCTGCCCATCGGCTGCCCGCCGTACACGGGCACCACCCGGACACCGAGGTGATGGCCGTAGCGGTACATCGCCTCGCACACCTGCGCGGCGAGTTCCCGCGTGGGGACCAGCACCAGGGCACTCGGCTCGGTACCCCGGTCGAGATCGGCGATCCGGTGCAGGACCGGCAGCGAGAACGCCGCCGTCTTGCCGGTGCCGGTGGCGGCCTGCCCGACGACGTCGGCCCCCTCCAGCAACGGCGGGATCGCGGCCCGCTGGATGGGGGTCGGTTCCTCGTAACCGAGGTCCGACAGGGCTTTCAGCAACTCCGGCCGTAGCCCCAGGTCGCCGAAGGCGACCGCCGTGCCGAGATCGGCCGTGTCAATGGCGCCCTCGGGGGCGTCGTGTGATTCCGCCGTGATGGCGACCATGGAAAGCTCCTGCTTCTGGGGGTTGGTCTTCTCGGTGACGCCACAGCCGTGGCACCACCCAGGCAGGGGCGGCGACCCACGGTACTCTTCGAACAGGTGATCGATCACCTCGGCGATGCTCGCTTCGCGCCATCACCACACGGGGACGACGTTCGCGGGGCACCGCGCATTCCCGTACGGGCTCATCGCCCCTCGGGGAGCACCGCGTACTGGCGCACGTACAGGTCGGTGTAGGTGACCGGACCTCGGGGGCCGGGCACCTTGTCCAGGTTGATGCCCGTCTCCGGCACACCCAGCAGCTTGAACCCGTCCAGCAGCCGCGTGGGCGCGTTCCAGAACACCCCGGTGCCCTGGTAGCCGTCGAAGAACGCCTCGGCCGCGGCGGCGTCCTCGGTGGCGATCCCCGCGGCCAGACCGGAGGTCTCCTCGTTGGCGATGCGGACCGCCTCGGCCACTCCGCCGACCCGCGCCACCGTCACCGTGGCCTCCCGGTCCGAGTCGAGGGCCCACTCGTAGCCGAGGGGATGGTCGTACGGCGGCAGCGACGGCGACACACCGAGCTCGGCGAGGGCCGAGGACACGACGGGCCAGATCTCGTCGTACACCGCCTCGTGGATTAGCAGCAGGTTCAGGCGGTTGCACACGCCCAACCGGTCGAGGCTGTGCACGACCAACGAGCGCACCGTGTCGACATCCGCCCGCTCGTCGACGTACAGCACTCCCCCGCCGTCGGCATGGGCGAGGGTTCGCACGCCGTGCTGCGCGGCCGTGAGGGCCAGCGAGCGCGTGCTCTCCCCACTGCCCCGCAGAATCACGAGCGGCACGAGATCGGGCAACTTCACCAGCTCGGCGGCGGCTTCCCGCTCCGGGCGAGGCACGAGCTGGACGACGTGCTCGTCGATGCCGGCCTCGGCGAGCGCGGGACGAATCACCACGTCGAGCAGGCGGGTGGCGGAGCCGAGGGCCGCCGAGCCCGTACGCAGCACCCCCGCGTTGCGGGACTTCACCAACTGCGACGCGACGTCCACGGTCACGTTGGGCCGGGCCTCGTAGTTGGCTCCGATCACGCCGACCGGACGACGCCGTTCCACGAGTCGCAGTCCACCGTCGAGCGTGGACACGGGCACGGAGCGTTCGGGATGGGGAGCTTCCGCCAGCAGGCGGAGCTGGTCGGCCATCCCCGTCAACCGCGCCTCGGTGATGGTCAACCGGTCGAGCAGGCCCGCGCTCATCCCGGACGACTTCGCCGCCGTGACGTCCTGCCGGTTGGCCTCCAGGACCTCGTCACGGTGCGCGAGCAACCGCTCGGCCATCCCCCTCAGGGCGGCGTCGACGGCCTCGTCCGTGGCACCGGCCAGCGACGGAGCCGCGCCCTTCGCCGCCCGAGCGCACTCCTTGACAGCCTTCGCCACTTCGTCCGTCACCGCACCGTCCTCCCGACGACAGCACGCCGTTTCCGGCTACTCACATCGATTTCCTGCCTACGTCAAGTGTGCCGCACCGCCGAATCGGCGCCGGTGCCCGGTCAGGTCTCCTCGGAGGCGAAGAGCTCCGGCGTCACGGCCGGGTCGATCAGCAACATGCCACCCACGATCACGCACGTGGCCGCGAGCACACCGAGCACGAACAGCCAGAGGAGCGCGGGCAGGGACGTCAACCTCGCCAACTGGTCGAGGTCCGAGTCGCGGGCCGCGCCCCTGCGACGTTTCGCCTGGAGCTCGAACAACGGCCGAACACCGCCGAAGAGCAAAAACCACGTGATCAGGTAGACGAAGGCCGCCTGCACTCCCGGGCCGGCAAACAGCGCGATTCCTCCGAGCACCAGCGCGGAGAGCACCACCGAGAAGATCCCGTAGGCGTTGCGCACCATCACCAGCACACCCAGCAGCAACACCGCGGCGATACCCAGTACGGCACTGAGCTTCTCGGCCGAGACCAACCACGCGAACACGAGGCCGAGCACGGCAGGGGCCGGATACCCGGCCAAGGTCGTGAGCACCATGCCCGGTCCGGTGGGCTTGCCCCTCGACACCGTGACGCCGGAGGTGTCCGAATGCAGGGTGATGCCCTGCAGTCTGCGGCCCGCGAGCAACGCGCACAACGCGTGCCCCGCCTCGTGCACGATGGTCACCACGTGGCGCGCGAACCACCACGGCCTGTTCACGACGACGATCGCCAACGCGAGCACGCCGGTGACCACGGCGATCACACTCGCCGCGTCGACATCCAGGCCGAAAGACTCCGCGGCGAGATCGATTCCGGCCACCCCATACACGTCCACCCCGTTCACGAGGTCAGCTCACCACAGCCGTCCGGCCGAGCCGCCGGACCCCACCGTGCTCACGCGCGGGACTCGGCGCGCTACTGTTCGTCGATTGGCACCTCCCGGAAGAAGAACGACGCCCACCCGCGGTACGGCCGCCATCGCTCCGCCGCCGCCAGCACTCCCGCGTCGTCGGTGTCGTAGTACCGCCGTAACGCCGCCACGAGGTGGGACTCGGCCTCCGGGAAGAGATCGGGATGTCCCGCGCCGCGGCCCACCACGAGTTCGGCGGAGGACAGCCCGATGCCGGAGAGCTCCCGCACCCGCTCCACTGCCTCGTCGGCGGGCAGCTCCCGCAGCCGACTCGCATCGAGTTCGCCCACAAGGGCCGCTTCGGCGACAGCCTCCAGCCGACGCCGCTTCACGCCGGACAGCCCGTACGAGGAGTCGAGCCCACGCAGATCCCGGGGAGCCGGAAAACACACCACCTCACGGCCGCCGACACGCAGCGTGCGGCCTCGCCGCTCCGCGATACGACGCACCAAGGCGTCGGTCTGCGTCAAGCGCAGCCGGTGACACACGACGGCCCAGCAGGCCGCCTCGTACGGCGAGCAGAACAGCGCCGGCCGCAGACCCGGTCCGGCCCGCACTCGACGGGCGAGCACCGGATCACCGGCCACCACCATGGGGAACCCGCTGCCGTCCACGTCGAGCGACAGGATCCGGCACACCTGGTCGGCCACCGCCCGCACGTCCTTCGAAGCGGCGGTCACCTCGATGCGCAGACGTCCCGGAGCAGGCAGACCGACGAGCGCGGACACGTAGCGCCACGTGCGTTCCTCGGCGAAGGCGAGCGCCACGGTGTCCGGCGCGGTTCCGCTCGCGACGCCACAGCGAAGGGGCGTCCGCGAGAGATGCTCGGCGTAGTCCGCGAGGTCGACCCCGCCGCGCACCTCGACGTCGACGACGGAGTTCCGACACGAGGATTCCAAGGAAGTCATCGAATTTCCTTTCCAGTAAAGGAAAAAGGCTGAACATTGTGGACTCGGAAGAACTTTCGACCCGACGCCTCCGACGTTACGGCCATCCGAACCGCGGCGGAAGCACGACCGGAAGCGAACGGTTCCACCCGCCCACGAAGTTGCCCCGGTGGAGTGACGGCAAAAAAACATTTGCCCCGACGGCTACGGTGGTCGCATGAGTTGCCACGCGATCTACATCCGGCCGCGGCTGTCCTGACGGCAGCGGCTGCGATCGTGTTGTTCCCACGCGGTTTTCCCCACCGCGTCCTTCGCTGATTCCGGCGTCCCTTCACGCTGCCCGTGACGGGGCAGGCAGTCGCTGCGCCATGAAGTCCTCGCGCGCGTTCTCGCGCATTCCCTCCTTCATGACGGAGTCGACATGTCCCGTAACAGGCGTATCCCACGCCACGGCCTTCGGCCCAACCCCTCCGGAGTCCACTTCCTCGTCGCCGAGGACGTGGTACGCACCTTGGTGCGAACCTGCGAACCCGGCCCGCACGAGCTCGTCGTCGACTTCGGCGCCGGCCCCGGTGTGATGACGGCCGCCGTGGCCCGCACGGGCGCCCGCGTCCTCGCGGTCGAACGCGATCCCGAGTTCGTGGCGACCCTGGAAAGACGTTTCCGCCATACCGACCGGGTCCGCGTGATACACGGCGATCTGCGCACCGTCGCCCTGCCACGCAAGGACTTCCTCGTCGTGTCCAACCCGCCCTACTCGACCTCCACGGCGCTGTTACGTCGCCTCCTCGGCCCCCGTCGTCCCTCCCTGACACGGGCGGCCCTGACCGTGGAGTGGGGGTTCGCCCGACGACTCGTCACGGCGACGTCCGCCTCCCGCGAACTCGCGTGGTGGACCGGACGGTTCGACGTCGAACTCATTCGCCGCGTGCGCCCCGACTGCTTCCGACCACAGCCCACTGTGGACTCCGCGGTGATCGCCATCCGACGGCGACGACTGTCACCGGCCGCCGAGAGACTGCTGATCGACCTGCTCGACGCCGCGAGCCGGGAACCCTCCCGCTCGGCCCGAGCACTGGTGCGCCACACCGGCATCCCGGCCGCGCATCGCCTGCTGTCGCGCTGCGGACTCGAACCCGGCTTTCGTGCGGGAGCCGTCACACCTCGTGTCTGGGCGACGTTCGCCGAGGTCGCGACGGCACGTCGGGAATGACCACCGAGTGCGATATGACAGCATGAAGGGCGGAGTGTGCCAAGGGACACGAACACTGCACGCGTTAGGGTTTGCCGGTGACTGACCGTCTTGTCTGGATCGACTGCGAGATGACGGGCCTTGACCTCGCCAAGGACGCCCTCATCGAGATCGCCGTGCTCGTCACGGACGCGGAGCTGAACGTCCTCGGCGAGGGCGTGGACCTCGTCATCCACGCCGACGACGAAGCACTGGCGAACATGCCCGACGTCGTTCGCGACATGCATGCGCGCTCGGGGCTCACCGAGGAGGTCCGGCGTTCGACCATGACGCTGGAGGAGGCCGAGCGGCGAGCCCTCGCCTACATCCGCGAGTACGTCCCCGACCCGCAGACCGCTCCCCTGGCCGGTAACTCAATCGCCACCGACCGTGGGTTCATCGCGAGGGACATGCCGGCCCTGGACGCCCACCTGCATTACCGCATGGTGGACGTGTCCTCGATCAAGGAGCTGGTGCGCCGCTGGTACCCGCGCGTCTACTACGCCAAGCCGGAGAAGGGCCTCGCGCACCGGGCTCTGGCCGACATCAAGGAGTCGATCGGGGAGCTGAAGTACTACCGGCGGACGGCCTTCGTGCCGCTGCCGGGACCGAGCAGCGAGGAGGCCCGTGCCGCCGCCGAGGAGGTGCTCCGTAGCAACGAGGGGTGACCCCGTGTGGCGGCCCGGCGCGGGCACGCTATGATGATCGGGCCGAGGTGCTCAAGGCACCTCACACGGTGGGTGTAGCTCAGCTGGTAGAGCACCTGGTTGTGGTCCAGGGGGCCGCGGGTTCAAGTCCCGTCACTCACCCCAAGAAAACCGCAGGTCAGGGACGCGGAGATCGGGGAACATCCCCTCAAGCCCCGAAAACGGGCTAATCTCCGCGTCCATGACCCGGTGATCCCCCTTTCATTCATCCCCTCCAACGTCAGCATGGCATCTCAGGCGAACATGGGGTTCTGCATCGAGCCCGAATCAGCTCTGCCGTTCCAGTTCGGGAAGAACCAGAAGTACTAGGGGGAAGATCGAAGTCGTCGCGCCCCGAGTCGTCGGGCACGCTGATCCTCGACCACTTAGGTGAACGCCGCTGGGAATGGACCTACCCCACCGAGTGAGCGCGCGTGCCCACTGTTCGCGGCTTGCCCGACCCCAAGTCCGACCCGCCGGGCCCACCCGTTCCCACCTGGCCATTTCGCCCTGCGGGGTGGTTTCGTCGTCGCCATCGCGTACGGCACCGTCGTGAGAGCAGGATCGCATCGGAGGCCGTGGGAAACAGTAGGACGCCCTACTAAACTCGCCGGTAACGCGAGACCAGCAGGAAGGATAGTCATGGGTGACATCACGCGGGTCGGCGTGATCGGTGCGGGCCTGATGGGCTCGGGCATCGCTGAGGTGACGGCAAGAGCGGGTCTCGACGTGGTCGTCGTCGAGGCCGACGCCGCCGCGGCCGAAGCGGGCCGGGGACGAATCGAAAAGTCCCTCGGCCGGGGCGTCGACAAGGGCAAGCTGTCCGCGGAGGAACGGGACGCCGCACTCGCCCGGCTGACGTTCTCCACGGACCTGGAAGCCTGCGCCGACCGGCAACTGGTGATCGAGGCCGTCGCCGAGAACGAGGCCCTCAAGCTCGACGTGTTCGGCAGGCTCGACAAGATCACCGAACCCGAGGCTATCTTGGCGTCCAACACGTCGTCGCTGCCGATCACGCGGCTGGCGATGGCGACCGAACACCCCGAGCGCGTCCTCGGACTGCACTTCTTCAACCCCGTTCCGGTGCAGAAGCTCGTCGAGTTGATCCCGAGCCTGCTCACCGGGGACGACGTCGCCGAGAAGGCGTCCGCGTTCGCCTCCGAGGTGCTGGGCAAGACCGTGGTCAAGGCACCGGACCGCGCCGGCTTCGTGGTCAACGCGCTGCTCATCCCCTATCTGTTGTCGGCTATCCGCATGGTGGAGGCCGGGCACGCGACTCCCGAGGACATCGACAACGGCATGGTGCTCGGATGCGCCCACCCGATGGGTCCGCTGCGTCTGGCCGACCTCGTCGGGCTCGACACCACCAAGGCCGTCGCCGAGTCGATGTACGAGGAGTACAAGGAACCCCTCTACGCCCCGCCGCCGCTGCTGCAACGCATGGTCGAGGCCGGGCTCTACGGCCGGAAATCGGGTCGTGGCTTCTACGACTACACACGGGGAGAGTGAAGATGTACCAGTTGCCGGAGGAACACGAGGAACTCCGCGCCGCCGTCCGGGCTCTGGCGGAGAAGGAGATCGCCCCGTACGCGGCGGAGGTCGACGAGCAGGAGCGCTACCCGGTGGAGGCCGCGCGTGCGTTGACCGAGGCCGGGTTCAACGCCGTGCACATTCCCGAGCAGTACTCGGGCCAGGGCGCGGACGCCGTGGCGGCCTGCATCGTCATCGAGGAGGTCGCGCGGGTCGACGCCTCGGCGTCGCTCATCCCCGCCGTGAACAAGCTCGGTACGCAGCCGATCCTGCTCTCGGCGTCAGAGGAGCTGAAGAAGCTGGTCCTGCCGTCCATCGCCACCGGTGAGGCGTCGGCGTCGTACGCGTTGTCCGAACGCGAGGCGGGCTCCGACACCGCGTCGATGCGCACGCGGGCACACCTCGACGGCGACCACTGGGTGCTCAACGGCACCAAGTGCTGGATCACCAACGCCGGCGAGTCGACCTGGTACACGGTCATGGCCGTCACCGACCCGAACGCGGAGAAGAAGGCCCACGGCATCTCGGCGTTCGTGGTCCACAAGGACGACCCCGGCTTCTCGGTGGGGCCGAAGGAGCGCAAGCTCGGCATCAAGGGCTCTCCCACCCGCGAGATCTACTTCGAGAACTGCACGATCCCGGAGAACCGCATCATCGGTGAGCCGGGCACGGGCCTGAAGACAGCTCTGGCGACGCTCGACCACACCCGCCCCACCATCGGCGCGCAGGCGCTGGGCATCGCCCAGGGTGCTCTCGACGCCGCCGTGGAATACGTCAAGGAGCGCAAGCAGTTCGGGCAGTCCATCAGCCAGTTCCAGGGCGTGCAGTTCATGCTCGCCGACATGGCGATGAAGATCGAGGCGGCCCGGCACCTGGTGTACACGTCGGCGGCGGCCACCGAGCGGGGTGACGCGCGGGCGACCTTCCTCGCCAGCGCGGCCAAGGCCTACGCCTCGGACGTGGCCATGGAGGTCACCACCGACGCCGTGCAGTTGTTCGGCGGCGCGGGCTACACCCGCGACTTCCCCGTGGAACGCATGATGCGTGACGCCAAGATCACGCAGATCTACGAGGGCACCAACCAGATCCAGCGCATGGTGATGGCCCGGCAGCTGCTGAAGAAGTGACCCGTCGGTCGTGGCGGATTTCCGGCTTCGGGAAATCCGCCACGACCAGGTCTCTTCGAAAGCTACCGGCCGCCCCTACCGGATCGGTACGTCCCGCACGCGACGAACCCCGGCGGCCAACAGCCCCGCGATCAGCCCCCACAGCGCGTTCACCCCCAGGACCCCGACGATGGCCGCCGGGTGGGCCAGGGGACCTTGGAGTTCCCCGTCGAGGATCGGGGAGAGAATCGCGCTGACGACGATGGTCAGGACTCCGTAGGTGAGCCCGGCGAACACCAGCGTGAGTACCGGTTCGGGAACACGGGTGAACCCCACCGCCGCGATCCAGATCAGCGTGATCACCACGGTCGCCAGGATCGGCGTCAGCGGTTTACCGAGATCGTCGGCGACACCGGTGATATTCAGGACCGGACGGACGAGCCCGAACGCGCCCAGGCCGACCACGACAGGCCATTTCACACTCCTGACACCACTCATCCGTCGATCGTCGCCGCGCGACCACGGACCACGCATCAGGGCGTGTCCCCGAAACTCCCCGGAGATCGCTCCCGGAGGGGCCCCGACCTCCCCTAGCTCTGCCACTCCTCCCACGACAGCTGCCACACGCTCCAGCCGTCCTCGGGCTCCAGCTTCGGTCCGCCGCTGCGCTTGACCGTGAAGACGTCCCCGCGCTTCGACTTGTCCATCAACCACGCCGCGTTCTCCGTGGAGAGATTGATGCACCCGTGGCTGACGTTGGCGTTGCCCTGGTCGGCGACCGACCACGGAGCGGAGTGGTAGAAGATGCCGCTGTTGGACAGTCGCGCCGCGTACTCGACGTACAGGCGGTAGCCGGCCGCGCTGTCCACCGGGACACCGTAGGTGCTGGAGTCCATGGTGTAGCCGTTGTGCTCACTCATGACGGTGTAGGTGCCCTCCGGCGTCGGGCTGCTCGGCTTGCCCATCGAGATGGGCATGGTCTTCACGGTCTTGTCGTTGACCGACACCGTCATCGTGTGCTTCTGCCCGTCGGCCACCGCCACCAACTTGTCACCCACCGTGAAGTCCACGGCCTTGTCCTCGGCCCCGTAGATGCCGTCGCCGAAATCCCGCCCGTAGATCCTCGCGTCGACCGTGACCTCCGTGCCGGGTTCCCAGTACTCCTTCGGCCGCCAGATCACCCTGGTGTCACCGAACCAGCGGAAGTCGCCCTCCGTCTCCGGCTCGGCCTTGATGTTCAACGCCTTCTCGGCGGCGTCCCGGTCGGGCACCGGGCCGGTGAAGTCGAAGATGATCGGCATACCGACGCCGACGGTCTCGTCGTCCCACACGTTGATCGACACGGCGACGGTGCCGGCCGGAGTGGCGGTGGTGAACGTGGACTCCTCCGTCACCGTCTTGCCGTCCTCCCCCTTCGCCTCGACGGTGAGGGTGTAGGTCTTGCCGTAGCCGAGGGGCTCGGCGGTCGTCCAGAGCGTGCCCTCCTCCCGCAGGTCGTCCTTGACGTGGGTGCCGTGCTTGCCGATCAGCGAGGCTTTCGTGATGGTGCCGTGTTCCGCGCTCACCGTGATGGGTTTGCCGGGTTCGACGCCCTCGTCCCCGTCGGACACCGAGAGCGCGAGCAACACCGGCTTGGGAGCCTCGGTGGAGGTCGCCTCGGGCGGCGTGGGCGATTGCTCGCCCTCCGAGGGCGACGCGCATCCCGCCACGACGGTCGCCGCCAGCAGGAGCGAGATCCACCTGCCGCCCGTCCGTGCCGAGAGACCACGCGTTCGCGTCACACCTACCACCCATTTCCGTTACCGCATAACTCGAACGTGTGGCGAGTGTGCCGCACCCGTCGCGGAGCGTGGGCAGTACTTCACCAACTTGTGTCCAAGTGTCCAAGCGAGAACAAAGGGGGGGTCGTGTGAGAGGCCTTCGCGGGGCGTGCTAATGTTTCTCCCGTCGCCGAGAGGAGCCGGGAAGACCGGAAGCCGAGGGCGGCGGAGAAAAAAAGAACAAGCGCCATTAGCTCAACTGGCAGAGCAGCTGACTCTTAATCAGCGGGTTCGGGGTTCGAGTCCCTGATGGCGCACAGAAACCCCAGGTCGGCAGGCCTGGGGATTTTTGTTTTCCGGCAAGCCAACCGCGACCCCACCGTTTGGACGCCGGCTTCGACCCAGCTTTCCGGAGAGCCCGTCGCGATTTCTCGCGCGACAATGTCCGCGAGACGACCGAGGATGTGGTGAGACCGTGCGGCGGTTACGTGCCGACTGCTCGCGATGCGCGGGTCTGTGTTGTGTGGCGCTGCCGTTCTCGGCGTCGGCCGGGTTTCCCTCCGACAAGCACGCGGGGGAGCCCTGCCGTCACCTCGACCGGTCCTTCCGCTGCCGGGTCCACGCCGAACTCCGCCCGCGGGGGTTCACCGGATGCACCGTGTTCGACTGTTTCGGCGCCGGGCAGCGGATCACTCAAGAGGTGTTCGACGACGGGAACTGGCGGGCCGACCCCGCTCTCGCCGCGCCGATGTTCGCGGCCTTCGCCGTGGCCCGGCACCTGCACGAGGTGCTGTGGTATCTCGCCGAGGCGGCGGAGTTCCCCCTACCCGCGCGGCTCGCCGAGGAGGTACGTCGCGAGTTCGAGCGCGTCGACGCGCTCGTCGGCACCGACCCGGACACCCTCGCCGCCACCGACGTGGACGCGGTGCGTCGGGAGGTCGGTCCTCTGCTGTCGCGGGTCAGCGACACCGTGCGCGCGCTGGTACCGGAACCACGCCCGGACCGTCGCGGGGCCGACCTCGCCGGGCACCGAATGCGCGGAGCCGCGTTGCGGGGCGCTACGTTCAGAGGGGCCGTCCTCATCGCCGCCGACCTGCGGGAAGCCGATCTGCGCACCGTCGACTTCCTCGGCGCCGACCTGCGGGACACGGATCTGCGGGGCGCCGACCTCTCGGGCTGCTTCTTCCTCACCCAGCCACAGGTGAACGCCGCGCGTGGTGACTCGGCGATACGGCTCCCGGACAGGCTCGTGCGCCCAGCTCACTGGTGAGCGTCCCTCACTCCGAGGGAATCACCAGCCACAGCGCCAGATACAGCAGGAACTGCGGTCCCGGAAGCAGGCACGACACGAGGAACGCCAGCCGCACGCGACCGGGCTTCCACCCGTAGTGGCGCGCGAGGCCCGCGCACACCCCGGCGATCATGCGATCGTCGCTGGGGCGGGTCAGAGCGGTAATGGTTGCCATACCCCCAGCCTGGGGCCGCGGGGGCGAGGCCGCATCGGGGATGACCCCGAACCCACCCTGAGCCCCACCCCGAGATCCCCCGAGACCCGCTAGCGTGACGATCGCCTCACCACGGTTGGAGACGGGAGACCATCGTGCACATCGGCAAAGTGGGGAACGACACTCGGGTGGCACTTGTGACCGGCGGCTCGCGGGGACTCGGCGCCGCGATCAGTGCCGCGCTGGCCCGCGAGGGATTCGCCGTGGCCGTCAACTTCGCCCGCGACAAGGCCGCCGCCAACCGACTGCGGGAGCGGATCACCACCTCCGGCGGCCGGGCGGAGATCTTCCGTGCGGACGTGACCGACGAGGGCGAGGTCGACGCGCTGTATCAGGCGGTGCTCGCGCAGTTCGGACGCGTCGACGTCCTGGTGCTCAACGCGACGGGTCCCCAGCCATTGCTGGCCCTGGAGGAGTTGAGCTGGCGCGACATGCTCGACCAGCTGGAGTTCTTCGTGAAGAGCCCGCTGCTGCTGACGCGCAAGGTGGTGCCCGAGATGCGGCGTCGGGGCTGGGGCCGAATCATCAACATCGGCTCCGAGGTGGTGGAACTGGGTGTGCCGTCGTCGAGCGCCTACGTGGCGGCCAAGGGCGCGCAACTGGGTTTGACCCGCTCGTGGGCGCGTGAGCTGGGCCCCCACGGCATCACGGTGAACCTCGTGGCGCCGGGCTGGATTCCGACGGACCGCCACGTCGACTCGACCGACGACGAGAAGGCCGCGTACGCCAGTGGTGTCCCGCTGGGGCGTCTCGGGAGCCCGGAGGACGTCGCTGAAGCGGTCGCCTACCTCGCCTCCGATCGCGCTCGCTTCGTCACCGGACAACGCATTGCCGTGAACGGCGGCAACACGCTGACGTGACGACTCACTCGCGGGCCGCGCGCGCCAGGAGCCGACAGGTCTCGTGCCGTCGCGGCCCGTGATCGTCGCCGTCGTCCTCCCTCAGCACTTCCCAACGCGCACCCAAGGAGGCGGACAGTTCTCCCGGAGAGACCCGGAACCGCCTCGACTCGGCGTCACCGTTCCCGGTAAGTGCCTCCCAGCCCAGCAGTCCGCCCGGTGCCACGGCGTCACGGGCGGCCCGGAACACCGCGGGGTCCCAGAACAACGTCGCCAGCACGAAGCCGAACGCCTCGGGCGGAAGCGCGAAGGTGCGCAGGTCCGCCCGCACACACCACACCCTGTCCGCGAGTCCACGTCGGCGGGCCTCGCCGTGAAGTTGGCGCAACGCCACGTCGGAGACGTCCACCGCGAGAACCCGCCGTCCCCGCTCGGCCAGCGCCAACGCGCTACCCGACCGACCGCACGCCAGCTCCAGCACCGGTCCCTCCGGAAAGCCCGCCGCGAACGCCTCGGCCACGAACGGATGCGGTTCGAACGTCGGGGCCCCCTCCGCGTACCGGGCGTTCCACCGCGCCGCGTCGTCACGCCACGACTCCCGCGTCACCACGCCCTCACTCCTCCTCCTCGCGCGTCTCGCGCGAACGCCGACGCCGCTCCCGCTCGCGCCTGCTGTAGGCGGCGCGATACACCGCGTCCTCACTCTCCAAACTGGACCCCAGCGCGCCCGCGAACGTGCCCATGGAACTGGCCAGCCACGCCAGCGTGAGATAGTCGCCCAGGTCCGCGGGGTGTCCCAGGGAGCTCGCCAGGTACTGACTCTCGATCACCGTGAACGCGCCCGCGAACGTCACCAGGAACAGCAGCAGGTACCACGACGCGACTCCGATGGTCAACGACAGCACCGAGGCGGCGTTGTAGAGGACGGCCCGGAGCCTCCCCGGTCCGGTGGGTTCCCACAGGCGGTTGTAGGCGATCAACCACGTCACCATCGCGGCGACCGCGAGCAGACTGATGAGGAGGAGCCGCCTGTTGCTCAACGCGTCGGCGAGTGTCCAGATGCTGCTGTAGAAGATGCCGAACGCCGCGGCGGCCACCCCGGCCGCCAGCGCGGTGGACAGCTCGGGCACCAGCCGCCACGGCTTGTTGTCCCGCACCATGCCGCCCAGCAGCCGCAGCTTCCCCCGCCATCCCACGAGCGCGAGACTCACCTCGATCTCGGCGTCCGGGTTGTCGAGCCAGGTGACCGGTGTGAACCTCCCGCCCGCGCGCTGGCGTTCCCGACCGGCCCGGCCACCCACCATGCCCCGGCCGAGTTCCCCGGCGAGATAGAGCAGTGTGTCCCGAAGTCGGCGGCGCACCCCCACCACACCGAGCGCGGGCAACGACGCGAGCGCGACGCCGTGGCGGACACTGATGTCGGCCACCACCGGGGTGCCGTCCAGTTGCCGGGGTAGATCGGTGACACACACCACGAGGTCCCACTCGTACCGGGGCCGCACGACTCGCGCGAGGTTCAGCAGGGGCACCCTGCCCTCCTCGTCGAGTCGCAGGAACTCGGTGTGCGTGCGCACCTCCCACACGACCTTGTCGCTGACGTACTTCGTCAGCTCGTCCTCGAACTCGTCGACGAGCGCGTTCACCGCGTCACTCGGGGCGCCCGGATCGCACAGCAGACCGAGCACCACCCTGGGGAACTCCTCGTCGTCCAGTGCCGCGGGATGTGTGTCCTTTCCGGTCTCACTCACCCGCGGGGGCTACCCACGCCGCTCACCGGTTACGCGAGCGAGCGGGGTAGCAGCAGGGCGCAGAACGCGGTGGAGACCGGCAACATCGCCATGATCCGGAAGGCGCGCCCGTACCCGTCGGCGAAAGCCGTGGTCCCCGCCGTCCGGAACGGGACCCACCGCTACGCCGACACACTCGTGGCCATGAAGGACGGCCGGGTGATGGCGCGGGGCCCTTACACCGAACTGCTCACCGAGGAACCGCTGTCCGAGGTATTCGGATTGGATGCCACGATCGGTGGCGGGACCCCGCTCGTGGGGCCGATCAGCGCTTACCCGCGGTCACCGGGCGCTGAGCGCGGCTTCCGTCACCGGTTCCCGGGATCGGACCGCCCGACGAAGTAGGCGATGAGCGCGATGACGGACTGGAGCACGCAGAGCACCATGATCATGATCCAGCCGACCGCGGCTTCCTGTTCCGCGGGCATTGTGAAGGTGCTGAACATCGCCTCCAGGGTCACCCCGACACTGAGGGCGGGCACGATCGGACCGGGCACCGTTCGTTCCCTGCCTCCCGGCAGCGCACCGAGCAGAGCCACGAACCCCGCAGTGAACAACAGTGCCGGGGTCAGCCCCGCACCGCCCTCGTAGATCGACACGGAGTAGACGGCACCGAAGTAGTCCTCACCGAGATCGGCTGCGGCCTCCACCGCCGGAGCGAAACCGAGGAAAAGCGCGACCAGTCCGATGGCGAACGTGGCGAGGTGCAACCAGTGCGTGACCCCGAGCCCGGACCGTGCCGGCACGAGCCGGTATCCGGGCGGCACCGGGTAACCCGGCGGCGTGGACGGTGGTGGCGGTGGTGGTGACGGCGGTGGGAAGTATCCGGAGTCGCTCACAACTAGTGGACGGGGCAAACATCTCCACGGTTCCAGTGGTCAACCGGTGACCTCCTTCGCCAGCGCCGCGTCGAGGCGCACCCGGACGAGTGCCGCCGCGAGCCGAGCGAGCTCGGCGTCCTTCACCAACGCGGCGAGGGCATCGATGTCGGTGGGCAGGCCGACGCGTTCGGCACCTTCACGCGCCTTCCGGTCGAGATACGGGCGCACCCACGGCCACACGGCCTGCACCTCCCGGCAGAAGATGTCGGCGCCCACGGGCCCGATGCCGGGGACCTGACACAGCAGTCTCCGCAGGACGGCGACGTCGCCGTCCGCGCATCTCGCCATGCGACGGAGGTCGGAGCGGTACTCCTCCACGAGGAACTCCGCACCCTTGCCCAGGGTCGTGGCGGTGCTCTCGTCGTAGCGCACGTAGCGTCCCCGCCCCAGCGCCTCCACCCGCTCCCGCCACGACGCGGCGAGCGTGCCCCGAGGTGTTCGGCAGCCCGCCGAGAAGAGCTCACCGGCCGCGGCCACGGCGATGTCGGCCTTGATCCGCGCCGACAACAGCACCGCCAGCACCAGCAGCTGGTAGAGCGGCGACGGGGTGTCGGCGAGCGTGATCCCGGCCTCGTCGGCGTAGGTCCTTCCCGCCACCCGCAAAAGCCGTTTCGCCGTACGAGCCGGGTCCGGCGTTCCGCTCATCCTCCAGCGGTACCCCGCCGATCACCGTTCGTCACCCGCTACTCCGATCCGTCGAGCGGCACTCCCAAAAGTGATCCAAGTTACATAGGGTGTGGAGCCCGCGGAGACCGAGGAGGACAACGGTGACCACTCAGCAATCCGTCGCGGCCCGAGCGGAGGGCCAGACCATCGCCCGGCTTCTTCGTCGCAACGCCACCGAGTTCGGCGACCTTCCCGCTCTGACCTCACTCGACGAACCCGACAGCCCCACCCTGAGCTGGGCACAGGTGCGCGACCACGTCGCCGCCGTGGCCCGAGGCCTGGACGACCTCGGACTCCGTGCCGGCCAACGAATGATGATCATGTCCCCGAATCGGCCGGAACACCTCATCGTCGATCTGGCCGCCGCCAACCTCGGCGCCATCCCGTGCACGGCGTACTTGACGTTGAGCAGCGAGCAAATCCGCTACGTGGTCAACCACAGCTCCGCGCCGATCGCCGTGCTCGCCGGAGCCGACGAACTCGCTCGCTGGCAACCGGTCCTCGACGAGCTTCCGGCGCTGCGGCACATCATCGTGTTCGACGCCGACGCGACACCGGACGACCGGCGCTTCCTCACGTACGCGGACCTCCGGGAGCGCGGCGCGGCCCTCCACGCGGAGTCGCCCCACACGTTCGAACGGCTCACCGACGCCATCGAACCGGACGACCCGTTGGCGATGATCTACACCTCGGGCACCACGGGCACCCCCAAGGGAGTCGTCCTCTCCCACCACAACGCCATCTACGAGTCGGTCGCCGTGGAGGCCCTGCACGGCGCACCCCCACACCTGTCCAACATCTCCTACCTCCCCTTGGCACACATCGCCGAGCGGGTGTTGTCGATCTACCTGCCCATCGTCCGTGCCGGACACGTCCACACGCTCGCCGATCCGTCCGGGGTCGCCGCGGCGCTCCCGCGAGTCCGCCCGGAGATGTTCTTCGGCGTCCCGAGAGTGTGGGAGAAGCTGGCCACCGGGCTGAAGGCCATGCTCGCGGGCATGCCCGAGGAGCGCAGCAAGCCTCTCCTCGACGCGAACGCCCTCCTGCGCAAGGGGTACGAACTCCGCAACGCGGGCAAGGAGGTGCCGCCCGAGCTGGCCGACCGCATCGCCGAGACCGACCGCGCCGTGCTCGCCCCCGTCCGCGAGCTGCTCGGTCTCGACAAACTCGTGATCGCCTCCAGCGGCGCGGCGGCGCTGCCGGGGGAAGTCCTGCACTTCCTCGCCGGCTTCGGAGTGGAGATCCACGAGTTGTGGGGGCTTTCGGAGACCACCGGCGCGGTCACGAGCAACCACGCGGGGGCGTTTCGGGCCGGCAGCGTCGGCAAGCCGATCGCCGGCGTGGAGGTCACGACGGCCGACGACGGCGAACTGCTCGTCCGGGGGCCGGTGGTGTTTCTCGGCTATCTCCGGGAGGACGGCTCGATCGAGTCGGCGACCGACGCCGACGGCTGGTTCGCCACCGGGGACATCGGGTCGATCGACGAGGACGGCTTCGTCACCATCACCGACCGCAAGAAGGAGCTCATCATCACCTCGGGCGGCAAGAACATCGCGCCCACGAGGATCGAGGGGCTGCTCAAGGAACACCCACTCATCGGAGCCGCCGCCGCGATCGGCGACAACCGCCCCTACGTCACCGCCCTGCTCGTGCTCGACGAGGAGATGGCCCCCGCTTGGGCCGCCGCCAGGGGAATCGAGGCCGACGACCTGGCGACGTTGGCCGAGCACCCCGACGTGCGAGCCGAGATCCAACGCGCCGTCGACACGGCCAACGAGCGACTCGCCAGGGTGGAGCAGGTGAAGCGCTACCACGTGCTCGCTCGGGCGTGGACCCCCGAGAGCGGGGAACTGACGCCGACGTTGAAGCTCAAGCGTCGCATCATCACCAGCCGCTACCGCTCGGACATCGAGGCGCTCTACGCCGGCTGACCACCTCGGCGGGACGGCCGACGAGTCGCGTGGCCGTCCCGCCGAGGTGGTCCGGGGCGATTCGCTCAGGCACTGCGCCGGGGCCAGGACGCCGCCCCACCCGCCGGAGCGACGGCGGTCCATTCCCGCAACGTCGGCGGCACCCGCTTCTCCAGACCGTACGGTTCGAGGTGCGCGGCGAACACCTCGGAGAAGGCCCGCCGCACGCTCTGGCTGTCCCACACGTCCCTGCGCAGCACGGGTTCCTTCACGTACGGCTGTCCCATGATGTGCAGGTCCGAACCGTTGCACCGGATCAACTGCCCGGTGATGCCTCGCGAGTCGTCACCGAGGAGGAACAACACCAGCGGCGCGATCCGTGAGGGCGTCCGCTCCGGTGGGCAGTTCCGCAAGGACCGCTCCGAGTTCCACACCATCCGGGTGTGCGCGAGAGGGCACACGGCGTTGACCCGGATACCGACCTCCTCCATGTCCAGCGCCCACGAGTAGGTCAGCGACGCCACCGCCCCCTTGCTCGCCGAGTACGTGGCTAGTTTCCGCTGCCCCAGTGACGCGCCCGACGAGATGTTGACGATGGAACCACCGCGGCCGTCCGCCACCATGGCACGAGCCGCGGCCGTGCCCACGTAGATGACGCCGAGGACGTTGGTCTCGATGAGCCTGCGAACGTCGTCGGGATCGTCCTCCCAGGAAACGGCCTCGTAGTTGAGGCCCGCGTTGTTGACCAACCCGTCGATACCACCGAACTCGGCCACGCACAGTTCGATGAGCGCGGCCGCCTGGGAGGGGTCCGCGACGTCGTGGCCACTGGCCACCGCCCGGCCACCGTGGGTGGTGATGTTCGCGGCCGTCCGTTCCGCCAGGTCCGCGTCGACGTCGTTGACCACCACGTGAGCACCGGCCTGGGCGGCATGTGTCGCGAACGCCTCCCCCAGGCCCCTGCCCGCTCCCGTCACCACCACGGCCTTGCCGTCGAGTTGTCCGTTCATCCGTTTCGTCTCCCCACCGCGAGCGCGGGTTCGTTCTCGGTTCCGGCACGGTTGGCGGCCGGTCACCGTCAGTCTCGACCCGGTTCGCGGGGGCGAGGAGGCGTCCACGACGAACGGTGTTCGCACTGCGCCGAACGAGTGGTGGCCGATCGGCTCCCGGATACGTCCCACAGTTCAGGGGGACTCATCACGAAACCGTGGCCTCCACGACCACCGGCGTTCGCGTTAGTCCGTTCCGGGTAACGTCCCACGATCAGCTCCACACCTGGTAGATCAAAACTAACGTGGGCGCCGACGTCGCAATAAGTAACCGATTCGGCACAGGTGACCAGTTGGTAGCTACCACGACAGCGGCGCGGATGAGTGACGCAGTCCGCAACCGCGAATTCCGGGCCATATGGATCGCGGAGGCGCAGTCGATCCTCGGCGATCACCTGACCACGGTGGCACTGTCCATCGTCGTGTACGGCCGTACGGGCTCGCCCCTCTGGGCCGCCACGGTGTACGCGCTCACCTTCCTCCCGGCGCTCGCGGGTGGTCTGGGACTCTCCCAACTCGCCGACCGATTCCCCCGCAAGACGGTCCTCGTCGTCTCGGCCGTCGTCCAGGCCGTGTTGGTGGGGGCCATGGCCGTGCCGGGAATGCCACTGGCACCGCTGTGCGTCCTCGTCGTCCTCGCCCGACTCGCGGGCGCCCCGGCCAACGCCGCGCAGAACGCCCTGACCCGCGAGGTGTTCACCGACGACGAGCTGTACCTGCGCAGCCAGGACCTCAGGGGCATCACGAGCAACATCGCCATGCTCATCGGGCTCGCCGGGGGCGGGTTCCTGGTCACGTCGTTCGGAGCGTCGTGGGCGCTGGCGATCGACGCCCTGACCTTCCTCGTCGCGGCGCTGCTCGTGCAGCTCTGGGTCCGGCAACGCCCCGCCGCCGGCAACCCGGACGACGGGTGGTTCACCGCGGTGCGTTGGGTGTGGGGACAACGCCGACTGCGGGTGTTGCTCGCGTTGTCCTGGTTGGTGGGACTCGCGGTGATCCCCGAGGGGCTCGCCGCTCCGCTGGCCGACCAGATCGGCGCCCCCGAACAAGCCGTGGGCTGGTTGCTGGCCGCCGACCCGGTGGGCTTCATCCTCGGCACGTTCGTCTTGTCGCGGTTCGTCTCCGCGGAGAACCGCAAGCGTGTGATGGGAGTGCTGGCCACGCTCGCGGCCGCGATCCTCATCGGTTTCGCGGCGACCCCGAACCTGCCCTTCGCGCTGTTGTTGCTGATGCTCGCGGGAGCAGCGGGCTCCTACATCATCACCGTCGGGGCCACGTTCATCACGTGGGTGCCCAACGACAAACGAGGTGGCGCGGGAGGCGTCTACCGCACCGGTCTGCGGGTCGCGCAGGGTATCGGGGTCGCTCTGGGCGGCGTCGTCGCGGACCTCGTGGGGTCCGCGACGACCGCGATCGCACTCGCGGGAGCCGCCGGAGTCGTTCTCACGATCCCGGTCGCGCTCTCCTGGGCGCGTGTGCGGAAGGCCGACTCATCCGAGAAGGACTGAGCACACGGAAAGCGAACGTGACAGCCGGAAGCGTCACGACGACCACCTGATTGTGCTGGGGTCCTCACGGCGTGAAGCCGGCGAAAAAGGTTACTTAACAAGGAGAAACGACAGCCTTCGAAAACGATCTCGCCATCGCGGACAGAACGGAATGCCAGATGCACGGACCATGACTTGCCGGTGAACGGCACTCGGGCGTTCACACCCCGTCACGGTTCACGTTCCTCCGTCGACCGACGACGAGCCGCCGGCTCTCAGAAGTCGCGGTCAGTCATGGTGAACACACCTCCTCGTCGGTGGAACCAATCCCGAGGACGGAACGTCGACAAGAATGAGAATCAGAAGTCACGGTCGGACACGAGAGCCTCCCCAGGGTGTCTAGTCGTGCGATGTGTCAGTTCTAGGTCAGAAGTCGCGGTCAGACAAGAGAGAACACCTCCACTCGCGTCCGAGTTCGTGTGGACGTCGAAAACGGGTACAGAACAACACATCCCCACCACCGACACTACAGTCCGGTGGCCTCGCCTACACGAATTTCCGGTGCAGTGCGATGATACCGATCATCGAGGACGCCTTGTCCCGTAGCGGACGGAATCGGCCCGGCCCCCATTACGGGGACTTCCCGAGACCGACCGTCCACCTGACCGACACACGCGAGAGGATTGGCGAGTGCCGCTCATTCCACAGGATCGGCCGTCGCCAGAAATCGTTACGTTCGACTCGGGCCGAAAGGCCGTGAACCGGCCACCCCTGCCTCGGCAACCCCTCGGCGACCGCGAGGGCACGGGCGACCGCCGCGCGAAGTTGTTGCCGCGCAACTGGGCGCTGTGGACTAGACCACGACGCTTCGTCGTGTTCCTGTTGACCATGGAGGCGTTGTCGGTCGCCGGTTTCGCGGTGGCGTTCGTCCACTCACCGGTGCCCGGCGGGGAGGACTGGCTCAGATTCGTCATCCTCGGGCTGGGCGCCACCGCGCACATCCAGCTCACGCGCCGCCAGGAGGAGCGACGACGCAACCGCACGAAGACCGTGCTCATCGACCTCACGGCGGTGTGGGTCTTCCCCGCGACGCTGGTCCTGCCCGCCACGCTCGCGGTCCTGTTGGTCGCGCTCATCCGGCTCCAACGCTGGTTCACCGCCCGCCGTCCCACGCACAACTTCGTGTACTCGTCCGTCGCCCACGGACTCGCGGCCGCCCTGGCCAACCTCAGCTACCGGGCGATGTCGCCACAGGACTGGAGCACACTGACCGCCACGGGATCGCTTCGCGAGTTCGGACTCGTGCTCGCCACGGCGGCGGTGTACGAGGCGGTGCAGATCGTCTACGTGGGCGGCATCCTGGCCCTGGGCTCGCCCAACCCGACCGTCCGCACCGTCCTCGGCAGCAAGGCCGACAACCTCCTGGAGGCCATCACCACCGGACTCGGGGCCGTCACCGCCGTGCTGCTGGTCACCATGCCTCCGGCGGTGGCGATCATGGCCGTGGTCACCGTCGTCTTCAACCGGCTCGCGGAGATCGACCAGTTGCAGAACGCGGTGGTGACCGACCCCAAGACCGGACTGCTCAACATGCGCGGGTGGACGGAGTCCGCCGACCGCGCGCTCAACCGCGTGCGACGCGCGGGGAGCACGCTGTCCGTCCTGATGGTGGACCTGGACCATTTCAAGTGGGTCAACGACACCTACGGACACCCGGCCGGCGACGACGTGCTGGCGGCGGTGGCGAGCGCGTTATCCAGCGTGACCAGGCCCGCCGACGTCGTGGGCCGCTTCGGCGGCGAGGAGTTCCTCCTGCTGCTGCCCGACGCCGACACCTCGGCCGCGGAGCTCGCGGCCGAACGAATCCGCACGACCATCGCGGGCCTGCGGATCTCCACCACCGACAAACGAGGGGCCAGGGCCACCATCAGCGGCCGCACGGCCTCCATCGGGGTCGCCGTGTTCCCCCGTCACGCCGACGACCTCGACGGGCTGCTCCAGGCCGCCGACACTGCCGTGTACGAGGCGAAGGAAGCGGGCCGCAACCGCGTCCGCTTCGCGCCGGTCCCGACGTGACATGTGACGCCCGATGAACACACCGTGGTCGGGACCAACGAGGAAGCCGTTTTTCGGGGTTCCGCTGACACGGCGACCCTCGTGCTGCCACCCTGTGGACATGCCCGTCCGCCAAACCCCGAACGCGCGTCGACGGACACCGGGCGGTCTCACTCGTCTCCTGCTGCTGGTCCTCCTGGTAGGGGGCTTCGCGTTCGTGGCCTCCCGACCGGAAGCCACCTCGCCCCCCGCGGGCGACGAGCCCGTCGACGAGAGCGTGGCCGACGCCGAACGCGCCGTCGAGGCGTTGCTCGACCCCGAACGCTCCGCTCAGGCGCTGGCCATGCTGCCCGCCGACTTCAAGGCCGTGACCGGAGTCGAGGTCGCCACGCAACGCGCGCTCGACGGCACGGTGAGGGCGATACACGTCGGCGGCGGGTGTTCCGCACCGTGGGGTGACGACAGCACCCGGTGGGACTTCGGGACGCCCTGTCGCTCCCACGATCTCGGCTACGACCTGCTGCGCTACGCGGAGAAGAAGGGCAGCCCCCTCGGGACCGACCTCAGGGAGGCGCTCGACGACCGGCTGTCCGAGGACATGTACGCCACCTGCGACGTCAACCCGAGGGGCACCCCCGAGCTGTGCCGCAGCGTCGCCGGGCTCTACACGGCGGGGCTCGTGGTGAACTCCTGGCACCAGAGGTGGGGACCTCCGGTGAACGAGCCCCTGCCACCACTGCTGGCCGGGGCGGTGGTCATCGGGGTCCTGCTCTGGCACCGATGGCGCGACCGGCTGGGGGGCCTCTCCTCGTCACCGAGCCCGAAGCCTCGACCGCGCCGGGACGCGCGCATCGTGCCCGCCACACCGTGGACGTTGCTCGGCGTCGGCGGGGTGGGACTGCTCATCCTCGGCGAATCGACGGTGGCGCTGGCTCGCTGGGCCGGGCTGGCCACGGAGTGGCTGTGGCCTCTCACCTGGTTGACCCAGACGGCGGTGGTGTTCTTCCTCGCCGCGGGATATAGCAACGCCGTGGCGTGGGAGGCCAGCTCCCGCTCCGGCGGGGTGCGGGCCTACCTGGCGCATCGGGGCAGCTGGCTGTTGCGGTTCGCACTCGTGTTCGCCGTCGTGGCCTTCGCCACCCCCCTCGCCCTGGAGCTGCTGCGCGTACCACCGACGACCGCCGAGGGGATCATGCGAGTGGCGCTGCACCCGCTGTGGTTGATCGGTTTGTACCTGCTCACGGTCATCCTCACGCCACTGATGCAGGCACTGCACCGACGCGCGCCGCGTGCGGTGCCGCTGGGCCTGGCTCTCGCGCTCGCGGGCGCGGAATGGGCCACCACACTCACCACATCGTCGTGGCCCCACCACCTGGGCACGATGACCCTCGCGCTGCTGGCGCAACAGGCCGCCTTCGCCCACCGGGACGGCTTCACCCCCACCCGGCGTCAGTTCCTGCTCGCGGCCGGGGCCGGACTCGCAGCGTTGGCGATCGGCGCCACCACGGGGGCCCTCCCACTCGTGCTGGGAGTCCCCGACGCCCCCTCGACGCTGGCGGGGCCCACGACCGCCGTGCTGCTGATCGGCGTGGTTCAGGTCTCGGTGCTCGGCCTGCTCCGGGACCGCCTCGGCCGCCTGGTGTGCCGACCACCGGTCCTGCGCGCGGCGGGACTGGCCTCACGCGCGCCGATGAGTCTCTACCTGCTCTTCCTCGCCGCGGTGATGCTGTTGGTGAGCGCCGTGTACCTGCCGAGGCGCCTCGGCTCCGAGTTCGACGTGCTGGCCGTGCAATCCCGCACCCTGCTCGCCACCGCTCTCCTGGTGGCCCCCGCGGCGTTCGTTTTCGTCCGGATCGAACGCCACGTGTGGCATCGACCACTTCCCTCTCCGGTGTGGCGTCCCACACGGAGCGGACTGGACCGGTGGCTCTCCTACGGAGCGACGGTCGCGGGCTTCGGTTTCGCCGTCCTCGGCGTGTTCGGGTTCGCGTTGACGACGCTGAACGCCACGCCGGAAGCGCTGTCGGGAGTGCTGCTCGACCCGGTGCAGAGTCTGGTGAAACTGCTGCTGGGGATGTCGCTGTTGCACAGCGTACGCAGCGGAACCACCGGCAACCCCGGAACTTGGCTGCTCATGGCGGCGGCCTGTGTCCCGCCCCTACTGTCGGTGACGGCGACGCCGTTGCCCGACTCCGTCGGCATGGTGGTGCACGTGACGGCCTGCCTGGCCGCCGTCGCCGTGGCGATCATGACGACGGTGAGGGCCCTGGTCTCCCCCGCGCGGGGGTGGCGAACCTGAATGACGGCTTGAGCGGGGTGCTGTCCGTGTCGACGGTTCCCCGTGTGGCACCCTACGACAACCGCAGCCCGTACCCATGCGTCTGAACTCGTGGGGAGGCCGACAGGCCCGACGGAGAAGCAGCGACGGAAAGGAGCCCTGGCGTGAACCGATCGCCGGGAGACGAACCGCGTCGCCCTCGCACCCCGCGCCGCGGGCCGGAGCGAGCCGTCGACGACTCTCCGGGGGGATCGCGACGGGGTGGTGCGGACCGCGATCGTCGACAGGCACGCAGACAACCGCCGCCGGGTCGCGATCCTCGGCGTGCCTCGGCATCGCGTGAGCGCGCCAAGTCCCCCGTCGGATCGGGCGGTGCCAGCGGTCGACGTCCTCCCGCACGGCAGCCGAGCGCACGCACCGCGACCTCGGTGCGCGGTGCCCCGCCACGTCGCCGCGGGAAGAACGTCGGTGCCAAGGTGGCCCTGACCCTGGTGTCCGTGTTGGTACTCACCGTCACCGGCTACGCCTGGGCCGCCATGCAGGGGCTCGTTAACGGTCTGACGACGGCCGACGTCATCGAGGGAGACGAAGGCGAGCTCCCCGCCGACGGGGCCCGCGACATCCTGCTGGTCGGCATGGACAGCCGGGTCGACGCGCAGGGCAATCCGCTGCCGGAGGAGATGCTCGCCAAACTCAACGCCGGGGTGGCCGACGGCGAGCTGAACACCGACACGTTGATCCTCGTCCACATTCCCAACGACGGGAAGAGCGCCGTGGCGCTGTCCCTGCCCAGGGACTCCTACGTGACGATCCCCGGCTTCGGCCAACACAAGATCAACTCCGCGTACGCGCGCGGGAAGATGGCCGCGAAGCGGGAGCTGGAAGCACAGGGCGTCACCGACGAGAAGGAACTGGAGCTGCGCAGCAACCAGGAGGGCGCCAAGACGCTCATCGCCACCGTCGAGGCGTTGACGGGCCAGACCATCGACAACTTCGCCTCGGTGAACCTGCTCGGCTTCTACGAGATCACCAATGCCATCGGCGGCGTGGAGGTGTGTCTGAACCAGGCCACGAAGGACCCGTACTCGGGGGCGAACTTCAAGGCGGGCAAGCAGACCATCTCCGGTACGAAGGCCCTCGCGTTCGTGCGGCAGCGACACGGCCTGCTGCGGGGTGACCTGGACCGGGTCGTGCGGCAGCAGGTGTTCCTCGCCGGGTTGGCGAACAAGGTGCTCTCGGCGGGCACGCTGACGGACCCGGCCAAGCTAAGCGACCTCGTCGACGCGATTCAGAAGTCCGTCGTCGTGAACAGCGGCTGGGACATCCTCTCCTTCGCCCAGCAGATGAAGGGTCTCACCGGCGGGCAGATCAAGTTCCACACCATCCCCGTGAAGAACCCGGAGTACGACACCCCCGACGGGCTGGCCATCCAGATCGACCCGGTGGAGGTCCGTAACTTCGTCGCCAAGCTCTCGGGCAAGAAGCCGAGCGAGCAGTCCGCGCCGGCTCCGGGGGAGATCACCGTCGACGTCTATAACACCTCCAACATCGAAGGGCTCGCGGGCACGGTGTCCGAGACGCTCACGGCCCAGGGATACGTGGCGGGCGAGGTGGCCAACGACACGCCCAGGCAGGCGAGCGTGGTCCAGGCGGCACAGGGAGAACTCGCCTCCGCGCAGGCCGTCGCCGACGCGCTGGGCGGCGGGATCGCCGTGGAGGAGAACGCGGAGGTGACGTCGGGGCACGTGCGCGTGCTGCTGGCCCCGGACTACCAGCAGAACGGCAGTTCGGCGGCGGGTGCGCCGGCCGGCGGTGGGAACGCGCCCGGAACGGCCCCACGGCAGGGCGGCGACGCGGACGAGCAGCCGATCACCGCGGACGGTGTCACCTGCGTCAACTAGGCGTGTCGGGCCCTCGCGTAACGGTCTGCGGCCGGGGCACGGGGGCCACCACGAGGTCTTCACCCTCGGCAAAAACCGCTGACCCGAACAGCGCAGTGGACTCCTCCATTCGAGGGAACCACATCGGATCGGTTGGTTTTCTTCCTGTCGCCGCGTAAGCGAGGAGCCCTTCGCCCATTCACATGGGTAGAACAACCGGCCACATGGCACGAGCAGGGGGCCCCAGTGTTGATCGACACCGACGCTTACCAGCGAGTCCTGGGCGAGGAACTACGCAAGCTACGGACCAAGCTCGGGTGGACCCGCAAGGAACTGGGCGAGCGCCTGCAGAGCGGTATCTCGCTGCAGACGCTCGCCACCTACGAGCTGGGCACGCGGCAGTGTTCCGTGGTGCGGCTCGCCGAACTGTGCATGGCGATGGGCGAACTACCGCAGAACCTGCTCGCGCGCGTCCACGACAGGCTGTTCGCCCACGAAGCCGACCAGATGCGGGTGGATCTGGCCGACGTCATCGCCGACGAACAGCCCGAGCTGCTCCCCTTGCGCCGCTGGGCCCGCGGCAGGCTCGCCTCGGGCGGGTCCACCGACGTGCGCTTCGACCGGGCCACGCTCGAACAGCTCGCGGCGCTGTGCGACCTGCGGGTCGAGGAACTGATCACGCGGCTGAGGAAACTGTCCGCGGCGACGCTGTAGCCCGGCGGGAAAGCCGGAAGTCGGACGGGTCCAGCTTGCGGGTGCGCAGCCAGTACCGCCAGGTGAATCCCGGCCAGATGGTGCGGTTGACCCCCTGCGAGTCCAGGTACCAACTCTTGCACCCGCCACGGGTCCAGATGCCGTTGGCGAGCTTGCGCTGGATGTCGGCGTTGAACTGCGCCTGGGCGTCGGCACGCACCTCGATGGCGTCGGCGCCGTGAGCCTCGACGTAGTTCATGGCCTCGGCGATGTACCGGATCTGCTGCTCGATCATGAACACCACCGAGTTGTGCCCCAACCCGGTGTTGGGCCCGAGCAGGAGGAACAGATTCGGATACCCGTTGGCGGTGATGCCGAGGTGGGTCTGCATGCCGTGTTCGGACCACTGCCTGCCGAGGTTGGTGCCGTTGGCGCCCACGATGTCGAGGTGGTCGTAGCCGTCGGTGACGTGGAAGCCGGTGCCGTAGATGATCGCGTCGACCTCGCGCTCGACCCCCGCCTTGTCGATGACGCTCGTCTCGGTGACCTCGGCGATGCCGTCGGTGACGACCTCAACGTTGTCGCGGGTCAGGGCGGGGTAGTAGTCGTTGGAGATCAGCACGCGCTTACATCCGAGCACGTAGTCCGGGGTGAGCTTCTCCCGCAGCACGGGGTCGGCGACCTGCCTGTCGAGGTGCCGCTTCGCGATCTTCTGCGCGAGTCGCATGATGCGGGGATCGCCGTTGAAGCCGATGGCCCGCAGCTCCAGCGTCCAGTAGAGGAAGTCACGGTAGGCGCGCTGGGCCAGCGGGACGCGGGCGAACAGCCGCTTGACCCACTCCGGCATCGTGTGGTCGGCCTTCGGCATCACCCACGGCGGGGTGCGCTGGAAGAGGTGCAGTTGCCGCACCTGCTCGGCGATCTTCGGCACGAACTGGATGGCGCTGGCCCCCGTACCGACCACGGCCACCCGCTTGCCCCGGAGATCGAAATCGTGGTCCCACCGCGCCGAGTGGAACGCCGCGCCCCGGAACCGCTCGGCGCCGGGAAGGTCGGGAATCTGCGGCAGATGCAGCGCGCCCACCCCGCAGACCAGGTACTGGGCCACGTACTCGTCGCCCGAGGCCGTCGTGACGTGCCAGCGGTGTTCGTCGGCGTCCCACCGGGCCCCGGTCATCTCCCGGCCGAAGTGGATGAACCGGTAGAGTCCGTACTTCCTCGCGACGCCACGCAGGTACTCGTAGATCTCCGGCTGTGGCGAGAAGGCACGGGACCAGTTCGGATTCTGCTCGAATGAGAACGAATACATGTGGGACTGGATGTCGCATGCACAGCCGGGATAGGTGTTGTCGCGCCAGGTGCCGCCGACCTCGTCGGCCTTCTCCAGCACGACGAAGTCGTCTCGACCGTCCTTACGCAGCTGGATCGCCATGCCGAGCCCGGAGAACCCGGCTCCCACCACGACTACCCCGGTCTCCGTGCGATTTCCCATGTCCGCGCCTCCATGCACCGGTTCCTGTTACCCCGAGTTCACCTTACCCAGAGTAAGTTACTGCGAGTAGGATAGCGATTGTGAGCGCGACCGCAAAGCCCCCAGCCCAGCGGCGTAGACGAATGCCGCGAGCCGAACGTGAACGCCAGATGATCGAGGTCGCCGAAAGCGTGTTCGCCGAACGCGGCTACGCCGCCGCGTCGATGGACGAGATCGCCGAACGCGTCGGCGTCTCCAAACCCATGCTCTACGAGTACTTCCAGTCGAAGGAAGGACTGCTCCTCGCCTGCATCCAAGCCGCCCGCTCCTCGCTCCGCGAGGCCACCGAGCAAGCCGTGCTCGGCGCAACGACCGCCGAGGAGGCTCTGCGCAAGGGGCTGCTGGCATTCTTCGAGTTCGTGCGGGACCACAGGCAGGCGTGGTCGCTGCTGCGACACGAGACGAGCTTGGTCGGCACCTCGGCCGCCGACGAGATCGAGGTCACCCGCAGGCAGCAGACCGACCTCATCGCCTCCCTCATGAGCGGCTACCTGAACGTGTCCGACCCCACGCTCACGCACGCGATGGCCGAGTTCGTCGTGGGCGGCTGCGAGCGGCTGGCGATCTGGTGCGAGCAAGACGAGAAGATCACGCCACAGGCGGCCACGGACTACACGATGAACTTGCTCTGGGGAGGACTACGTCACTTAGCGTAACAATGATTGACAATACGAGACGTTAACTTAACTCTGAGTATCGACAAACTGAGAGTGTTATCACTCTGGGTAGCCTTTTCGGTCGTCTCCTGTTGCTGCTACGCCTCTCGCGTTACAGACTTGAATCATCGTCATAAAGACAGGGGAACTTCCCACGGAAGCTCTCGCGCCCTGTCGCGAAGAGGGGATGAACAAGGCGATGCAGACGATCACGGCGAAGTATGTGCAACGAGACGAGGACTGGACCGTCACCGTGTCCGGCCTCGGCAAGACGCTGAAGGGGGAAGCGTCGGGCATCATCGCCGCGAGGGACCGTGCCGACCAGCTCGTGGAGGAACTCGCCGGAGAGGGGGCCAACCCCACGGTGGTTCACCTGCTCAACGGCAGCGCGTACGAGTTCACCTCCACCTACATGACCGCTCGACTCGCGCGGGGCCCCGAGGCTCCCGAGAGCTCGAAGGACGAGGAGGCCTCGGACGAGGCACGGGATGCCTCGGACAAGAGCGAGGAGGAAAGCGGCAAGCCCGTGACCGCGACGGTCCCCCGCAAGGAACTGAGCCGCGAACCGCAGGAAGCGGAACGCCGCTACGCCCACGCGGGCTGAGACGTCGCGGGGACCCGCGACGTCTCCCGGCTCGGCACCCGCTTCAGCGCCACAACTTGCGCAGCAGCAGGAAGCCGACCAACAAGCCCGCGCCGATCAGCGGGTACTTCACCTTCGGCTCGTCGAACTTGGCCTGGACAGTGCTCCGCGCCGAGTCGGCGAGCTGTTTCGGATTCACCTTCTCACCGATGCGGTCCAGGGTGACGGCGAGTGCCTCCCTGGCCTTCTCGATGTCGCGTTCGATCGTCTCGGGGTCGCGCGCCACGTGTCCTCCCTGAAAAGCACTGTTCGCAGTGCTGCCACGGTAGATCACAGCCGAGACCTCCGCCTCATCGGCCACACCGCGTGTCCCTCGGCGCCGAGCCAGGAGTTAGGCTGCTCGGTGTCGGGCCCGTAGCCCAATTGGCAGAGGCACACGGTTTAGGTCCGTGCCAGTGTGGGTTCGAGTCCCACCGGGCCCACCGACACGGATCGACCGGCGGGACACTGCTCCGCTCACCGCCTCGACGGGCAGGCGCAGTAGAAAGACGCGCCCATGCCGAAGCCTTCGCCCCGTTCCGTCTTCGGTGTGACCACCGGTGGCCCCTCTGGCCTGCCGCATATCCCCGCCCTCGCCGCTCCGAGAAGGCAGGCACCGGCCCGCCCTACAGACATCGGGCACGCTAGAAACACACCGCCAGCAACTCTCGAACCATGACAGAGACTGCCCCTCCCGGAAGACAGATGACCAATCCCCACCCACTCTGTGCCAGACTGAATGAAAACCACTCGTTGGCCGAGTAAAAGCCCAGGTCAACAAGTGTCGGCCCCGCGCACGCGGGGATAGTCCGGTCCGGTCCTCTCGCCTAGGCTCCGGCCAGGGGTCGGCCCCGCGCACGCGGGGATAGTCCGCCACCGTTCAGCGGCGCGCGCGTCGCCGTCCACGTCGGCCCCGCGCACGCGGGGATAGTCCGTTTTCTGTAATTACCGTGAAGTAGTCTTTCATGTCGGCCCCGCGCACGCGGGGATAGTCCCAGCTTGTCGATGTTGCCGGTGGGGTTGTCGTCGTCGGCCCCGCGCACGCGGGGATAGTCCCTCCACCGTGCTCACCTCCACTCTGGGCGTCAGGTCGGCCCCGCGCACGCGGGGATAGTCCTGGCACTTCCTTACCGCGGTTGTTCCACAGGTAGTCGGCCCCGCGCACGCGGGGATGGTCCGGACCTCCGACAACGGAAAAGGCCTCGGAAGCTCTGCGGTGGCTGCTGGTGCGACAGTGATCTCCTACTGCCACATCCGGAACGTTCACCGGTGGCTCCGGCACCGCAGGCACTCACGGCGGCCCGCTCATGGTCGACGGTCATGGTCGTGGGCGGATTCGCACTGCTGACGCTCAGCCACAACGCGAAACGCCGGTAACCACCGCTGTGCCGTCGTGGTGGCTACGCTCTGCGGCAGAACCTGGTCGCAAACCGGGGTCCGACCACGCCGAGCGGAGGGTTCCCATGGGCGAGAACGACATAGGTCGTCGTATCCGTGAGGTGAGGGCCTGGCGGGGGCTGAGCTTGCGCGCGACCGCCGAACTGACCGGCATCACCCACGGCTATCTCGGGCAGATCGAGCGCGGCGAGAAACCCGTGAAGAATCGACAGTTGCTCGAGGCATTGGCTCGGACGCTACGGGTCTCTCCCGTGGAGTTCCTAGCCGACGCCTACGGCCCTTCGGTCGAACCCGCCACGGAGGCGTCCACCGCCATGGCCGAGCTTGCCGATCTGCTCGGCGGTTGGTGGGTGGGCGAGGTGCCCGACGCACCGCCCCGGCCGCTCGCCGAGGTACTGGCCGACCTACGACGCTTCTACCGCGCACGAAACAGCCCCGGTCCGACGATGGCGGGCGACTACTCCACACAACTCGGCACGCTGTCGCGGCTGATCCGCGATCTGCTCGCCGCCGCAGCGAACCCGGCACACGAGCGTCGAGTGCTCGCGCCGTTGCTGACGGCGTATCACGTCGCGGGCAGCATCGCCATGCGCCTGCGTATCCCCGGCATGCCCTCTCTGGCCGTCGACCGCATGCAGCAAGTCGCCGACCGGCTCGACGATCCGGTGTGGCAGGCCGTCGCGGCGTGGGCTCGTGCTCAATTCCTTTCCGGCGTCAACCGGGCTCGTCAGTACGAGCTCGCTGTCGCCGCCGCGGACATGGCACCGGCCGACCGACCCGAGACCCGAGGCATGGCCCACTTGACCGCGGCGATGGCCGCAGCGGCGCAGGGGAACGCCGATCTCGCGGAAACACACCTCGCGGAAGCAAGCGCGATCGCCGAGCTCGTGGAACCGGACGTGAGTCCGTGGCCGGCCGGGGTGATGCAGTTCGGGCGGACCAATGTGGGCATCTTCCGCGTCGCGGTGGGTGTCGAGCTCGGTCACGGTGCTCGTGTCGCCGAGGTCGCCAAGGACGTTCGGCTCGAAACGATCTCGCGCGGTCGCCAAGCAGCCTTCTGGCTCGACTACGGGCGCGGATTGCTGACTGAGCGCGCCACACGTGACGAGGGGCTGTCCGCGCTGCTGCGGGCCGAACAACTCGCGCCCCAGCAGGTCCACACCAATGCGTTCGCCCGTGAAGCAGTCGCGGAGCTGCTGCGGTCCTCACGGCGTGATGCCAGCGGGCGAGAGGTTCGCGGCCTGGCATGGCGCATGGGATTGGCCCCGACCGGGTGAAGCCGTCCCGTGTGAACTCGCGGTACACAAACTCCCCGATCAGCTTCCTACCGTTCCGCGCATGAGCTGGAACAGCGGATCATGCCGTGGCGGGGGCCGTGCGACGTGGACGGGGCAGGAACCGACACCGGCCACGACCGAGGACGAGCAGGAGACCACGGCCGCATCGTCGAGCGACGAGGGCGGTGACCGGTGATCGCCCGCGACCGCGAACTACTGACGCGACTGGGACAAGTGAACGCCAGCATCGGTGAGGTCGTGCTCGCGCTCACGGCCGCCCAGGACGGCGGCGAACTGCCCGCCAACGGGCTTCGCGAAGTCGGCCACACCCTGCGCACTCTCGCCGAGGACATGATCGCCCGCGCCGACGAACTCGACACCACCCCACCCGAACTCCCCGGCAGATGCACCCTGTGCGGCACCGAACCCATCGCTGAAAGCCACGTCGCGGCTGTGCCGCTGGGGTGAGACACCGGCCAGCACGAGGTCCGCACCCGCCGGTCCGAACCTTGAGCACGACGCCCTCGGACGCCCGCACGGCTGGGCCGCTTTGTGCTTTCGATCACGCACTTTCCGCTACTCTCGTGAGTGATTCTCTTCGTGGAAGAGCGTGTCTCGGCTTAACCACCGGGTTTCCGTGAAGAGGACATCACTCCGCAAACGAGGTGATCCGCGTGCACGTCGACGAACTCGCCGGGAAACCCGTAGGAGAGCGCATCCAGGCGTACCGCGAACGACGCGGCATGTCCCGCCCCGTCCTCGCTGGTCTGGTTGGCCGTTCTCCCGACTGGCTCAAGAAGGTCGAGCGAGGTCACCTGCTACCGCCGCGGCTGGAGATGTTGGTGAAGTTGGCCGACGCGCTCGGCCTGCACGATGTCACCGCGCTCACCGGAGATCAGGCGGTCACGGTCAGCGCCGTCCGTCGGGAAGGCCACGAGGCTGTGCCCGCGATCCGGGAAGCAATCGAAGAGACCATCTTGGTGGTTGACCGGGAGATGCACCACGACGTGACGGATCTGGTCGACCGGGCCGCCTATGCCTGGCGGGTGTGGCACACCTCGGCCACGCCGCGCGCCGATGTCGGCCGCGTACTGCCGTCGCTGTTGCGGGATGCGCGCCGAGCCGCCCGTGTACTTACCGGCCCCGACCGTCGCACGGCGAATACCGCGCTCGTCGCCGCATACGCGCTGGCGGAGCAGGCGTTGGCGTGGGTGTCGGACTCGGCATTGCTGTGGATGTCCGCTGACCGGTGCATGACGGCCGCCGAGCAGGCCGACGACCCAGTGAGCCTCGCTGCCGCGGCATGGGTCGTGGGCAATGTGTGGAGAGCGACGGGCCGTGAGGAAGACGCGCTGCGGCTCGCGGTCGACGCGGCCGCCGTGCTCGCGCCGTATCTCGACGGCGATGACGACACCATCCGTGCCCTGTGGGGCGCGTGTCGGCTGCACGCGGCGATCACGGCCGCGCGACTCGGCCGGGAGGGGGACGCGTTCCGTTACCTCGACGACGCCGACACGATCGTGACACGACTCCCCGGCAGCTATGCGCACCCGTGGACGTTGTTCGGCCGAGCCAACACCGATCTGACCGGGGTGTCGGTCGCCGTCGACCTCCGCAAGAGCGGAACCGCGCTCGACAAGGCCGACGCCGTCGACCCGGACGTGATCCCGTCTCGGGATCGCCGGGCCCGGCTATGGCTGGAAACCGCCCGCGCGTACGCCCAGCGACGCGACTACACAGGCGCGCTGCACACCCTGCAACGCGCCACGGCGGCGAGCACGGAATCAATGCGCTGCCATCCACTGTCCCGTGGCCTGGCCGCCGAACTGGTCACCTCGGGCGGTCGGCTGATCCAGAAAGAAGCACAAAGCCTCGCGTCACAGCTCGGCGTCCTCACCTGACCGGGCAAGGGGACAAACCGTCCCCCTCAGGGCGGGGTACCGACATGTCCCTCCCGCAACCGCCTGCCCCGCCTACCGTTCCGCGCATGAGCTGGAACAGCGGATCATGCCGTGGCGGGGGCCGTGCGACGTGGACGGGGCAGGAACCGACACCGGCCACGACCGAGGACGAGCAGGAGACCACGGCCGCATCGTCGACTAACGAGGGCGGTGACCGGTGATCGCCCGCGACCGTGAACTACTGACGCGACTGGGACAAGTGAACGCCAGCATCGGTGAGGTCGTGCTCGCGCTCACGGCCGCCCAGGACGGCGGCGAACTGCCCGCCAACGGGCTCCGCGAAGTCGGCCAGGCATTGCGAACTCTCGCCGAGGACATGATCGCTCGCGCCGACGAACTCGACACCACGGCAGTGGTCGGTGCCCAGTGATGCCCCGACCGCTCCGAGGCCGCCGTGGTCGACGACCGTCCGACGCGGCTTCTCGGTGGCCTGTTGCATACGCCAATATCTCGGCCTGCACAACTCGGACTCCCAGTTGGCGGTCTGACTCCGGATGAGGTTGAGACATTGCCTCAGGGCGTCGCTCACTCCGGTACTACGCGCGCTGAGGTTCGCGATACCGTCGGTTGCGTGCGAGTCAGGGAAGAGCTACGGAACGTGTCAGTCCCACGTGGTAGTGATGTCGCTGCACCAAGCCCTTGCCCAGACGTTCGCCCCACCCACATGTCCCGCCATCCAACGACTACCTCCACCGGAGAACAGATGACCAGCCTCTACCCGTCCCGTGACAGACTGAATGAAAATCGCTCCTTGACCGAGTAAACGCCCAGGTCAACAAGTGTCGGCCCCGCGCACGCGGGGATGGTCCCCATCCACGAGATCAGCGGGTGGCCGGGGAAGAGTCGGCCCCGCGCACGCGGGGATGGTCCGCGGTTGCTCGGGTTCGACCACTACATCAGGGCGTCGGCCCCGCGCACGCGGGGATGGTCCGCCCATTCCGTACTGTTCGACCAGGCGCCGCTGGTCGGCCCCGCGCACGCGGGGATGGTCCTCCCGCTGGGTTTTCCCCTCCCCTAGCGGGCTTGTCGGCCCCGCGCACGCGGGGATGGTCCTCGATGGGTAGGCCACAGAGAACGGGTAAGCACGTCGGCCCCGCGCACGCGGGGATGGTCCTCGGACCGTTGGGGTCGGAGTGTTCTCGCTGAGGTCGGCCCCGCGCACGCGGGGATGGTCCGCGTTGAGCTGATGGAGAAGCCGCCGGGAAGCAGTCGGCCCCGCGCACGCGGGGATGGTCCGAACCACAGCCCGTCACGGCCCTGGTGCGGCTCGTCGGCCCCGCGCACGCGGGGATGGTCCGCGCGAGTGTGGGTACGCGCTTCCTCGGGCCTGGTCGGCCCCGCGCACGCGGGGATGGTCCGCACCGGATCAGCACTCCGGTGTGGGTATGGGCGTCGGCCCCGCGCACGCGGGGATGGTCCCGCAGTGCGCTTCGCTCCAAGGGCCAGGCGGTGCCACCGCATGTGGCCGGTCATCCGGGTGCGCGGCTGATGGCCTGGGCCGGGTTCGGCACCGTGATCTCGGTGGCGGCGAACGTACTGCACACGTGGATTCCGCAGCAAGGCGTAGCAGTCCGGCCTAGCTCCGCAGCTCGGCGCGGCGGTGTGGCCGCTGGCGCTACTGCTGTCGGTCGAGGTGCTGTCGCGGGTAGCGTGACTCCGGGTAACAGTGGACGGCAGCGAGATTCGGCGCCGTCACCGTGGTGGCCGAGGCGGCAGTGATCTCTACGGCCATATCCGGGACGTGCTCGTTCACTGAGGCTATGGCACCGCAGGCGCGCACGTCGGCCCGCTGGTGGTCGACGGGTTGGTGATCGTGTGCGGGTTCGCGCTGTTGGCGCTCAGCCGTGATGAGAAACGCCGAGGAGTCGAAGAACGACATGTCAGCGACATCCACCGCTGAGAGGACACCCCACATGGTCACGCCGGAAGAGAAACGTAAGGCGCTATTCAGCATCATCGGAAACGGGCTGTACCTGCTCGTGATCGCCGCTGCCGTCGTGTTCCTGGTTGTCATCGCGATCAACAGCGATGGCGGCTACTCGCTCGGTCTGCTGCTCGGGCGTGTTGCGCTCGTGCTCGCCGTGATCTACCTGCTCGTGCGGTTCGTCAAGTGGGCGGCACGAAGATAGCAACCGCGCTCGCCGAAGCGGCCCCGGCACCGTGTGGTGTCCGGGGCCGCTTGCTGTTCGGGGTGACGTACCGATCGGCTCCTGGCTACGCTGTGCGGCGGACCCTTCGCGTGCTTCGCCCCGCATGAGGAACCCTGGGGCGACGCGGAGGAATCCCGGCCACGCGACGAAGGGGGTACCCCCATGCAGGAGATCGGCGCACGCATCAAGGCCCTACGCGGCAAGCTACTCACCCAAAAGCAACTCGCGGACGCTGCGGGCGTGTCGGTGGACGTGATTCGCAAGCTGGAACAGGGCACCCGTAAGACCGCCGCGATCGGCACGCTCACGAAGATCGCCCGCGCTCTCGACGTGTCCCTGCCCGAGCTTCTCGGACAGCGCACCTCCGTGCCCACCGGTGAAGCGGACGGCGGCGTGGTCGCACTTCGACAGGCCCTCTCTCCCATCGACGACCTCATCGGCGACATCACAGGTGAGCCCATCACGCTCGACGACGCGCGCCGCGCCGTCGACTACGCCTGGTCGGCGTACTGGGGTGGCCAGTACGACCACCTCGCCACCATCCTGCCGTCCACGTTGCCGCAGTTGCGAGCCACCATGCACGCTGCCAGTGCAGACCAGCGATCCGCCGCGGCTGAGTTGCTTGCTCGTGCCTACTGGGTCACCGGCTGCACCCTCGTCCATCTCGGCCAGACCGACATCGCCTGGCAGTCCATCCGTCTCGCCCACGACACCAGCGGTCACGGCTCCGACGAGCTTCTTACCGCTACCATCCGCGGGTCGATCGCGTGGCAGCTCCTCGTACAGGGCCGTTACGACGAGTCCCACCGCGTCGCTGTCCGCACTGCGGAGACGATCGAGCCCCGCGGGGATGTGCCGTTGCCGCACCTGTCCGCGTACGGCAGCCTCATCCTCACCGCGGCCACAGCGTCCGGCCGCGCGCGGCGGGTCGGCGAAGCTCAGCACCTTGTTGGCCAGGCCGCCGCCGTAGCAGGCCGCATGGGTGTGGACCGCCACGACTACGAAACCTACTTCGGCCCGTCTCAGGTTGTGATGCAGACCGTCGATGTCTGCGTGGTCACTGAGGACTACGCGGGCGCACTCGACGCCGCGAAACGGATGCCGCGTGGTACCGCACTGCCGTTGGCGTCCCGGTGTCGACACCTCGCCGACCAGGCATTCGCGCACGCCCGTCTTGGCCATGCCCAACGGGCCGTTGACGCGCTGCTCATCGCAGAATCGATGGGGCCCGACTGGATTCGACACCAGACACTGCCGCGCCGCATTGTTGGCGAGCTGCTGGAGCGTGACCGGCAGTCGCGTCTTCGGAGCCTCGCCCGCCGCCTCTCCGTCACCGGATAGCCCGGTCGGGTAGTAGGACATTCCGTCCTACCTGGACATGCCGAAGCGGCCTACGGTCCGCGCATGAGCTGGAACAGCGGATCATGCCGTGGCGGGGGCCGTGCGACGTGGACGGGGCAGGAACCGACACCGGCGACAACCACGCCTGAGAACGATCGGGAGAACGCGGACGCGACGAAGTCGAGCGACGAGGGCGGTGACCGGTGATCGCCCGCGACCGTGAACTACTGACGCGACTGGGACAAGTGAACGCCAGCATCGGTGAGGTCGTGCTCGCGCTCATGGCCGCCCAGGACGGCGGCGAACTGCCCGCCAACGGGCTTCGCGAAGTCGGCCAGGCATTGCGAACTCTCGCCGAGGACATGATCGCCCGCGCCGCCGAACTCGACACCACCCCACCTCCACGTCCCGGCAGATGCGCCCTGTGCGGCACCGAGCCCGTCGCTTGTCCCCATGCTGAGGCGTGGATGGTCGAAAGCCGCTTCTGTGTCGACTGCATCGACCACTGCCTCAGCGATGCCCGCCACGGCCACTGGTGCCCCGTTGATGCCTTCGCCCACGCTCAGGAGACCTCTTTTCGAGGTAAGGCCCGTCTCGATGCATGACTCACCCGTCGTCGTGGTCACCCCACCACCCGAGACCGAGGCCGAGCGGACCGCACGGCTCTGTCTGCCGGACGTCTGGCAGTGGCCCGACCGTGACCCCGATCCCCCACCCGAGAACGTGATCGCCGAAGCCCACACGGCACTACACCGGTGTGAGGAGCCAACCCTGCCGATCCTGCACGCCGTCCTCGACGGACTCCGGCGACAACTCCCCCACACGGCCCCGGAGACACCGGGGAGTGGAAGGGATTCCCTCCTCCGGTGGCAGACTGAATGAAAACCGCTTGCTGCTCGGGTAAACTCCCAGGTCAGCAAGTGTCGGCCCCGCACACGCGGGGATAGACCGCGGACGTTTGGGCGGCTATCGCGGACGCCGCGGTCGGCCCCGCACACGCGGGGATAGACCGTTCCGCAGGATCGCCCACAGCCACGAGCCCTTGTCGGCCCCGCACACGCGGGGATAGACCCGGCGGCCGCCTCGGCCGCCTCGGCCGACGCTCGTCGGCCCCGCACACGCGGGGATAGACCGTAGCCGTCCTCCTCGTCGAGGTCCCAGCCACCGTCGGCCCCGCACACGCGGGGGTACCCCCAGTGGACGTGTCTGGTCCAGACCAAGACGAACGCTCCGCTCACCCAACGCTTTGCGAGTGCCCCGAGGAAGTCGGACACGTCGCTCACGCCCGCCTCCTCGGGGCCGTGTTCTATGCGTGGATGGTGATGCGTCGGCAGGTGTGCGTGCCGCCCTCGGGGCCGTTGAGGACCACGCCGTGCAGGTGCGCCCGACCGAAGGTGGTCTGGTCGGCGTCGGTGAGGGTGTGGTCGATGACCAGTTCGTCGTCGAGGAAGCAGCGCACCAGCGGGCCCCGGATGTCGACGCGGTAGCGGTGCCACACGTTCGCGGCGGTGTCGCCGTAGACGCCGGCGAGTTTGGTGGCGGTGCCCTTCTGCCGCTTGTACAGGCGCAACACGGTGCCGCCCGACTCCGCGGTGAACCACAGGTAGTTGTCGGGGTCGACGGCCCGCACCACCACGCCGGTTCCGGACATCCCCGTCCACCGCATATCGGCGGTGACGGTAACGTTCGCGGAGCCGGTGGGCAGCACCGCCACGTCCGGAACGCCGTCGGCGGCGGTGGAGGCCAGCAGCCCGTCTCGCACGGTCACGGAGCCCCGCAACGTCCGCCAGCCCGGTGGCGGGCCGTCGGGCCGGTCGAACACCTCGGCGGCCAGGACGTTGTCGTAGTCGGTGAGCACCGCGAGCGCGCCGGTGGGAACCCAGCCCAGCGGGGTGAGGCCACCGGTGGACAGACAAGTCATCCGTAGTTCCGACTCCACGCCGCGCGCGTCCTCGGTAGCCAGTGGGCAGAGCAGCCAACCGTCCACCCACAGCGGGTGGGCGTAGGTCATCATGCCGCCCGGCGCGGCGCGGTGGACGATCCTCGGCGCCGAGATCACGTCGCCGCGTAGCCAGCGCATCGTGGCGTGCCCGTCCTCGCCGCGGTAGACCACGACGAGCCGGTCGTCGTCCCAGCACGCCGATGGTCGGCCGGTGCCGTCGAACATCCGGCTCGGCTGCTCCCACGTGGCACCACCGTCCGGGGACCGGACCATGCCGATGCCGTCGGACTGCCCCCATCGAAACAGCACGGTCACCGTGTTGTCGCGGACCACCGCCCACGGTTCGGGGTAGGCGCGGGTGTCCCCCGCCACCAGCCGAGTCGACGTCCACTGCCGGCCGTCGTCGCTGACGGCGGCCCACGTCGAGTTGACTGTCTCCCCCTGCTGTCGGCCGTAGTAGACGGCCAGCAACCGCCCGTCCGGCAAGGCCACCAGCGGCGCGCAGATCGCGGCCTGGTGCATGTCCGGGTCGATGCGCACCTCGGGGCCCCACGTGGCGCCCCGGTCGTCGCTGCGCCGCACGAACGCCCCATCGGCCGCCGAGGCTGTGGTGCCCTTGAAGTACGTCAACCACACGGTGCCGCCGATGGTCGCGACGCACGGGTCCCGCAGGTCCGCGGTGTCGGTCAGCACGGTGACCGGTGTTGACCATGTGACACCGAGGTCGGTGGACGTGGCGGCCTCGATCACTCCGTCGCGGGCGAGATAGTGGTCGCTGCCACGGCGCCACACCAGCAACAGGCGACCGTCATCCAATCGGCAGATGGACGGAAACGCCAGATGCCCGGCGGGGAAGTCGAAGGGCAAGGTGGGCAGCACGGGTCGGTACATGGGGCCTCTCAGCTGTCGGCACGGACGTTCACGGTGAACATCGGTATGTCGCGGGCGTGTGTTCCCCGTTACCCGCACCTCGCCGGGTCGGAGTGGACACGGAAGCCGAGGTCGCTCGTGCCGGCCGGGTTACGGGCGCGGACCCCGGCCGAATCCCGTCGAGCGAGATCGACTTCGGCACCGCCTCCCATTTGCGGGATGACCTGCGAAAACACCACCGGAGGCCACTCACGGCAACCGCCGCCGGGGACCGCGTATGCTCGGGTCCGTACCAGTGTGGGTTCGAGTCCCACCGTGGGTGTGAGGACCGCGTCGGGCCGCCGCGCGGCACGAACGGTCGAACGGAGAGAAACGGCATGGACGACAACGACTTCGAGCTGAACGCGCTGTGCGGCTCCTGTGAGGGCGAGGGACACGTGTCCGTCTCGAAGGTCGCGGTCATCGCCGGGGTGCCGCAGAGCATGGTCATCTCACGTCCGTGCCAGTGGTGTGGGGACAACGGCCGCCGCAGGCTCCGGCCACCGGTCTGAACCGACCAGCCGTCACCCGCCGAGAGCCGGTTCGCGACCGTCCAACACCCGGTAGGCGTGGTGGGAGACGGTGAGCAGCTCCTCGGTCGGCAGCCGCTCGGCCGGGACCTCTCCCGCCGCGATGTCGTAGGCCTCGTGCAGCTCCAGCAACGCCGCCCGTAATCTTGCCGGGTCGGGCCGTTCGGCCGCGGCGAGTCGGCGGACCTCGGACAGGGCCAGCTCCACCCGTGACAGCCACGCTCGCTTCGGCGCCAGCCGCGCCACGAGCACGGCGACGGCCGCGCCCACCAGCGTCGCCCCCGTCCTGTCGGCCACCAGCTCGTGCGGTGGCGCGCTCGATCCGAGTGCGCTGACCAGCAGGGCCACGGGGGTGGCGAAGAACAGCCCGAACGCGTAGTTGACCGTCACCGTCATCTCGGCGCCCCACTGCAACAGCGCGATCAGGAGCACCACGGCCCAGGCGGCGGGATGCGCGCCGAGCAGGGCAAGTCCCAGCAGTGCCCCGAACACTGTGCCCGCAACCCGCTGCACCATGCGCGGCACGGACGTGGACGTGCTGGTGGCCTGGAGCACCGAGACCGCGGAGACCGCCGCCCAGTAGGCGTGTCCGATGCCCACCAGGTGGGTCAGGACCCCGGCGGCGAAGGCCGCGACACCGACCCTGGCGGCGTAGGGAAGCAACCAGGCGCTCGGGTGACGGCCGGGGCGCAGAGCGGCGACGCCCAGCTCCCGGAGCGTCCGCCCGCGCGACTCGGGAAGCGCTCGCGGAAACGGCTCCGTCGGCTCCCCCTCAGCCGTGGGATGCGGCGGCACGCCACGGCGGACAGCGTGTGCGAAGCGCCGCAGGGAAGCGGGGTCCGGTTCGTGGGGTTCGCCCTCGACGAGCACCGACTCGCACGTGGCCACGGCACGCGTCAGAGCGACCAGTTCGGCACTTGCTCGATGCCGTGTGCCCGCTTCGGCCACGCAATTCATGGCCCGGTCCACGGCCACGGCGGCTCGGTGTCGGGTCTCCAGGCCGGCGGGAGAGTCCAGGTGCGCGGCGGTGGCCTCCAACGCCCGCGCCACGGCCTCCCGCTGGGGCTTCAGTCCTCGGACCCGCGCTCCCGCGTAGGAGACCGTCCACGCCAAGGCCGCGCTGGCCACGGCGATGCCGAGGTGGGCGGGAAGGTCCCCCGCCGACAGCGGCAGGTGGGCGCAGGCGCCGGTGGCGAACGCGAACATGAGCCCACCCGGCGCTCCCGCCCCGACCGCCGTGCAGGCCATGGTCGCCAGGGCTCCCACCAACGCGGTGGCCAGGAGCGCGACGACGACGTGCGCGGCCGAACCGCCCACGGTCACGGCCACGAGGTCCCCGACCGTCACGGCCAGCACCATCCCGACCCCCACCGCCGCGAGCGTGCGCAGCTGCCGCCGATAGGGGTCGTTGCGGGAGTAGACGCTGGTGAGAGCGCCGAACACGGCGGCGGCCACGAGGTCGAGTCGATCGAGTACGAGCAGGACGCCGAGCGGGACGATCATCGCGAGTAGCGCCCGGCAGGCGGGCCACAACAACGGGCCGGTCCGGCGGATACGGAAGGTATGCGGGAGATCGCGGAGCAGCACGCTTCGTGGCACGTCACCCCACGATACAGATTTTGTTTACTAGTGAAATACTAGTGAGATGAACCGAACACCTGACCTCATCGCCGCGGCCAGGCAACAGTGGCGGGACGTCCACCCCGACACGGACACGAGCAGCATGGACATCATCGGCCGCATACTGCGAGCGGCGGCCGTCCTGCGCCGCAGGCTGGACACGGTGCTGGCCGAGGAGGGACTCAACCGGGCCGAGTTCGACCTGTTGTGCGCCCTCCGCCGCAGCGGTGGACCGGTGACGGTGGGCAGGCTGGGCGAGCAGACCGTGTCCTCCGGCGCGGCCACCACCAAGCGCCTGCACAGCCTCTCCGAGCGCGGCCTGCTGCGGCGCACGACTCACGAGCGGGACAAGCGCGTCGCCTACGTCCACCTCACCGACCGGGGGCGCGAAGTGATCGACCGGGCGTTTCACCGCAACCTCGCCGCCGAACGGCGACTGCTGGAGCTCCTGGCCGACGAGCACCGCGAGGAACTCACCCGGGGCCTCGCCGCGCTGTTGGGCACACTCGAAGGCCCACTCCCCGTGGACTGATCCCACGCGTTTTCCGGAAACCGATTTCCCATTTCGCCGCAAGCCGAGAAAAGGAAAGCCCCGGCGAGCGGGAGCCGCAATTCTTGACACGCGACAAATTTCCGCCACCGACCATGCCGAAGCTCGGCGCTCGGAACGGGTTCGCGACGCGCGAGAGAATATCGAACGGAACGGAAACCCGAATCGGGAAGGGCGCCGACGGGGCGGGACGGGCGGGGGCATCCCGTCCCGCCCCGTCGGAGGTCAGAACACGAAGTCCAAGGAACCGGAGTACTCGTAGCGATTGTCGGGTTTGGGGTACTCGTAGTACAGCGCGCCGTTGGTGGCACCCTCCGGAATGTCCACTCGCCACGGACGCAGCCGGTGCACGGTCTTGCCGCCCTCCGGCACGGGATTGCCCCGGAAGTCGAACTTCGGCAGCCCGTCCTCCTCCTTGCCGCTCGGATACCGGTTGCCCACGAAGAACAACGCCCTCACCTTGAGTTCGCCGTGCGGGCAGTTGATGGCGAGTTTTTCGGCTCCCTCGGGGATCTGGAAGCTCTGGGCATGGGTGCCCACGCTCAACTTCACAGGCATGGTGTCCTCCTGTTGCGGGGTCGCCGGGGCTCCCGACGAGCGGAAGAGCGCACGCAGTTGGGCGAGCGTGCCCCGGTAGGCGTTGCCGTCGATGGGCGCACGTCCGGCCACTCTGGCCGAACTGGTGAACTGGAGCACGGCGACCCGCAGACCGCCGTAGCCGTCCCAGAAGTGAGGGGGCACGTCGGCGTACTCGTCGCGGATGTCTCCGATGACGTTGTCGGGATAGCGCGACGACCACAACGGCGGTAGCCCGGCCAGCGACGGCGAGCCGATCTGCTGCCAGTACCACCTCGGCAGGTACAGCAGGGGCACCGAGTACCCCGCGGCACGTAGCCGCGCCACGATGTCGCGCGTGAGCGAGATACTCCCGCTGTTCGCCTCGACGTCGGGGATCACGGGGATCGTCGGCGACACCACCTTGCGGACGTGCGCCACCTGAGCCGCCGCGCTCGCCCCCGACCGCTGGTAGTGGTAGGCGGCGAAGGGTTTTCCGGTCCTGCGCGCCTTCGCCACGTTCTCCGCGAATCGGGGATCGACGAAGCTGCTCCCCTCTGTGGCTTTGAAGATGAAGAAATCGATGCCCTCACGAGCCGCGCGCTCCACATCGAAGCTGCCCTGGTGATGTGAGATATCGATCCCGAATATGGGCACTGGTCACTCCCCACGTTCCCTGGACTTGCCCTGCCGTGCCGCGCACCTCCCCCCGTTTCCCGATCGCTCGTTTCCCTTCTGTGATGTAACCCGCACGCAGAGTACGACCGCAAGACGGCTGTCCGGGTGAAAACCGGAAAATCCGAGAAAAAATATGAATAGTTTTCGACGTCGCGTGACGAACGCGGTCGTTTCGACCGCCCCGATCGCTTCCGGCTTTCAGCAATCGCAGCTGCAGCAGTCACAGCAGTCGCAGCAGTCGCAGCAGGCCGAACCGGGTTCACCGCTCCACGGGCCGGGCCACGGGTCCCGGCAGCAGAACTGGCAGGTGCAGCACATGTAGGACGCGACCAAGCATCCGACGAACCAGTTGCGCCTTCTGGGCGGGACCCGGAACTTCGGTACCCAGCAGCATCCGCCGTCGCCGTCCCGGACGCCCTCCGGAGACTCATTGGGCGGCTGCCCTCCCGGCGGCACCGGCGGCTGCCCTCCGGGAGGCATGGGCGGTTGCCCTCCCGGCGGCACCGGCGGCTGCCCTCCGGGTGGCATCGGCTGCCACCCCGGCGGTTGGTGGGAGTGGGGTGTGTTCGCCTCCGGCGGATGTTCCGCGTGTCCGAACGTCCGGCTCACGGCGTGGTGGAGTTCGTGTACCAACAACGCGTGCACCAGCGCCGGACGCGAGAACTCCACCTCGCGCAGAGCCAACCGCACCCCGCGCACGGCGTCGTCGCACAGGCGGCGCGCCTCCGTCAACGACGTGCCGGTGGCGAGAAGCGGGTTCCAGGCTCCCGACGCCCGGTCGGCGGCGAGGTCCTCCACCGCGTCGAGCAGATGCGCCACGCGACCGAAGAAGCGGCCCGCCTCGCTCAACGGCTCCGCGTTGGCCGGACGCCCCGCGAGCACGGCGGTGTGGGCGAAGGCGGCCGCCGTCGCGATCTCGGTGGGTTCCGTGGCCATCAGCACGGAGCTCCCCGGCCCCAGCGAACGCTCCACCTCGGACTGACCCGCCACCGCGTCCGTCAGGACGGAGGTGTCGAACTCCACGAGGGCGGCCGTCGCGCCGCCCCGCCTCTCCCACCGTTCGGCCGCCGAACGCGCGAGGGACGCGAGCACGGAATGACGTAACGCGCCATCGCCGTCCTCGGCGTGATCACGCAGTTTCGCCGAGGCCAGCACAAGCGACACCGAGGCAGCGAGCCTGCTGCCCGCCCCCTCGGCCACGGACGCGCGCCGCATGCCGCGGAGCGGACACGGCCCCGCCGAACGGCGTGCGGCGGCGTGTTCCGTCTGCGCTTCCACGAGTGCCGAGATGACGATGCCGTCGTAGTTCGTGGCCGCGCGGGCGAGCTGGCCGTGCTGGTCTCGCAGAGTCAGGCACAGCCCGCAGAGATGGGCGACCCAATCGGCGTGCAACTCGGCGGACAACCGATGCCGGCATGGGCGAATGATGCCAAACACGATGTGGAAACCCCCAGCGTCGATCTTGCTGGGGGCGCAGCCTACAACGCGCGGGGTTCGGTACGACGTGCGCTCCCGCGAACGACCAACACATCGGAAGGCGCGTACCGGAGCACGCTCTGCGCGACGCTGCCCAACAGGACCCGTTCGAAGCGTGTGCTCGATCCGCTGCCGGTGACCGCGAGATCGGCGCGGTAGTGCGACACCAACTCCGGCAGAGCTCGCTGCGGTGTTCCCGAGCCGACCACCACGGCGTCGGGTCGCGGGTGCAGTTCGGCGGCGAGAGCCTCGACCCGAGGACGGATCTCCGCGGTACTGGCCTCCCGCAGCCGTTCGAGGTCGCTGTCGCCGAGCCCGCTCAACCGTAGCAGTTGTTCCCCGATCACCACGCTCACGTGCGCCAGCACGTGGACGGCCGACGGGGTCAGATCGATTCCCCACTGCGCCGCACGGCGAGCCGAAGTGGTGTCGTCGACGGCCAGCAGGACAGTTCGGTAGTCGGGGACCGGGGTCCGCACGACCAGTACGGGGCAGTGACTCGCGTGGGCGACGTTCTCCGTCGTGGCGCCGGTGAGACTGCCCGTGAAACCACGCTCACCGTGGGCACCGAGCACAATCAGGTCGACCTCCCGGTCGAGGGCCTCGATGAGAATGGTGTCGGACACCGTCCCGGTGCGAAGCACGACGTCGACCTCGGGCATGGCATGAGCGGCGACATGGTCGGCGAGCGTCTCGGCGGCGAAGGCAGAGACCTCGTCCTCCAACGACGGAGGCACGACCGACAACACCGTCAGCTGGGCGTCGTGCGCGGAAGCGAGCCGGGCCGCCCGGCCCAACGCCAACCTGGCCCCGGCAGACAAGTCGGTCGCCGCCAGCACTCGACGCAGACGCACTCGGGCACCTCTTCCGACTCACGGTGACGTCTCGAAGAAGCCAGGCTAGCCCGAGCGGCGAGGGTGGGGCGAACTTCTCCGTGGCAAGGGTCACCCGACCCGGCGGGTCAGTGGCGACGGGACCTGGAGCGACGGGAACGCGAAGAGCGACGCCGGTTGTTCTTGTGATTCCCCGGCCCCTGCGAGGACGATCGGGAACCCGAACCGGGCGCCGTGGAGGCGAAGGGAGGATTCACCGCGGGAATGGGAGGGGCCTGGAAGAGCGAGGGGCCCCCGACGCCGGTCTCCTGCGGAGCTTCGAGCTCCCGGTAGTCGACCGGCTCCTCGTGGACGGTGTGGCTGAAGTGGATCGTGCCCGCGTCGCCGTGAACGTCGTCGGGCCTGTCCGGTACGGGGTTGGATGACGAGTGCAAGTACTTCTCCCTCTGCGACGCGGTGAGGTGGTCGCGAGCACGGGACGCCGCGACGTGATCCCCGCGACGTCCCGTGGGTGCACTCAGAGTCCACGCACTCCCGTGGCCTGCGGGCCCTTGTTGCCCTGGCCGACGGTGAAGGACACGCGCTGGCCGTCCTCCAGGCTGCGGAATCCTCGGCCGTCGATCTCGCTGTAGTGCACGAAGACGTCGGCGCTCCCGTCATCGGGGGCGATGAAGCCGAAGCCCTTCTCGCTGTTGAACCACTTCACGGTTCCCTCGGTCATGTCGTCTCCTTCGTGAGAGATGCCGGCGGCCACACCGTGCGACCGCCACTGGAGCCGCGGGGTCGAGCCGGCCAGCGTTCCCACGTGTCGTGAGGAGACGTGACACGCCCGCACCGATCTTTCGCGGACGTGCGAAACACGAACACGCAAAACCTGCGACTACTCGGGACAACGTCCCGGCGTGCCGGTTCATTCCCGGCACACGAACCACCCTACCCGACCGGATCACCGCCTCGGGGGACGGCTTCAGTTCGGTGCCGCGCTCTTCTCGGTCCGAACGGTCCGAAGCGCGCCCGACTCGTCGTAGGCGTAGACGTCGAAGAGCGCTTCGCGGGGCTCGCCTCGCTCCTCGAAGTCGAGCGGGCCGCTGACTCCCTCGTAGTCGATGTCGACACCTCGGTCGAGCAAGTCCTTGCAGGCGGCAAACGACGTGCACTTCTCGCCGTTCGTCGTGACCCTGACCATCTCGGGAGCGAACACGGTGGGGTCGTCGGACTGCGCGGCCTCGACGGCCAACGCGATGATCGTCACGCAGTCGAACACCTGCGCCGCGTACTGCAGGTCCTTCACCTCGGGCGCGAAGGCCGTGAGTTGCTTGCCGTACTCCTCGTCCCCGAGGGTCGGGGCCGTGCCCTTCATCCCGGCGAGCGCACCGGGGTCGTCCGGCGACACCGCCGACGCCAGCTCCGTGCGGCGCAGCCCGTCGGCGCCGTAGACGGCGAGGTCCCGAGGCCCGACGCCGGCCTCGATCAGCGCTCGGAGCAGCCGAGTGCCCTCCTCGAAGGAAACCACCACGACGGCGTCGGGGTTCGCTTCGGCGACCTTCCGAGCGATCCCGTCGAAGTTCGTCGTCCCCGTCTCGTAGGTCTCGCCCAGCACCACGGTGACCCCCGCGGCCTCGAGCGCCTTCGTGGTCAGCTCCAGCAGCCCCCGGCCGTAGTCGTCCCCGCGCGCGACGAGGGCGACACGCTCGTTGCCGTCCTCGGCGATCACCTTGCCGAGCACCATCGCCTGCAGGTCGTCGCTGGGCGCGGTGCGGAAGTAGAGCCCGTTGTCGGAATAGTCGCCGAACGTCGCCGCGGTGTTGGACCCCGAGCACTGCACGACGCCCGACCCGGTCACGCTGTCGACGATGGCCGAGGACGCCTCCGACGAGGCCGCGCCCACGATCGCGTCGGCCCCCGTCGACAACACCCGGTCCGCCGAACGCGCGGCCGCGTCGGCTCGCCCGGCCTCGTCGGACGCCACCACCTCGGGGACCGGCAGGCCGAGCACGCCTCCGGCCTCGTTGATCTCCTCGACCGCCAGTTTCACCGACGCGATCTGGGCAGGCCCGAGGTAGGAGAGCGGTCCCGTCTCCGGCAGTACGTAGCCGAGGTTGAGCACACCGTCACCGCCGGCATCGACGTCTCTTCGCTCAGCGGCTCCACCGCACCCGGCGACGACCAGGGCGGCCGCACTCGCCAGGACCGCCGTCCGCCACGCTGCCGACGCTCGCATCACGGGAGCTCCTTCGTCTGGGTTGGCACTTCCGGCTCGATGACGTCGATACCGGTGAGTAGTCACCGAGCGACCACGCTCGACCCCACGGTAAATCGTGCTTCCGGGGTGGTGGCCACCGCCAGCGGGATCGCCGTGACGACTCCTCGTGGGCCCTGTCGAGGGCTTGCCTTCGGCGTCGTCGGCTTGAAATATGTGTTCGACATGCCGCGGGACAGAAGAGGTGACGCATGGGCGGACGGCGCCTGTTGCGCTGGCCGGACGAATGGGCCGACTGGTTCGAGAAACGAGGCGTCTACGTACCCGGTGAGGACAATCGCGTCGTCGACCCGTGGCGCGACTGGGGTTGGTTGATCGTCCTGTGGCTCGCCGGGCTCGCCACCTTCATTCTCGTCTTCGCCATCGCCGTATGAGCCGCCGGTAACCGCCGTCACGTCCGAAAGCGGCCGCATCACGGCCAGGACACGAGCGGGCTCCGACTCTGCCTCAACCACCCGTTCCGACTGGCTTGCCCGTGTGCGCCTCGCCAGAGTGGACACGGGTGCCGCCGGGCCCCCGGACGGAGTAACTCCGCCCTGCGATCGGACCAAGGAGCAGGCTGTGTCTACGGCGAGGGTAGTCGCTGCGGTGTGCGCGGCATTCACACTGGCCGCGTGCGGCACGTCGGCGGGCGACAGTTCCGAAGCGGTCCCGCAGGTGGGAACCTCCGCCGAGCAGTCCCCGCCCCCGGCCACGTCCTCGGGCAGGCTGCTGCAGTTCGGCTCCGAGCACCGTTTCCCCTCCGGCCTGGTGGTCACCGTCTCGTCGCCGAACGTCTTCGTGCCCAGCGAGAGTGCCTACCCGCGCTCGAAGCGGGCCGCGGCCTTCGGCATCGAGCTGTACAACGAGGGGCAGAAGCCGTACCGGATCTCCGACCTCTCGGCGCAGGCCACGATCGACGGCAAGGAGATCAAGCAGGTCCAGGATCTTCCGCGCGGCTACAACGGCATAGTCGACGCCGACCGCGACCTCGCGGCGGGCGACTCGACGAAAGTGACGCTCGCGTTCGCGCTTCCCCCCGAACCGGCGACGATCGAACTCACGCTCCGGCCGGACGCCACCAAGTCGACCAAGGTGGTGTTCGTCGGGTCGGCCTGAGACCTCGCGCGTTACGCTTCGGCCATGACCGACCGCAACCGCCTCTCCCCCGGCGACCCGGCACCCGACTTCACGCTGCCCGACAGCGAGGGCAACCCCGTGTCGCTGTCCGACTTCCGCGGCCAGTCCGTGGTGGTGTACTTCTACCCGGCCGCGGGCACGCCCGGCTGCACCAAGCAGGCGTGCGACTTCCGCGACAACCTCGCCCAGCTCAACGACGCGGGCTACCAGGTACTGGGGATCTCCCCGGACAAACCCGAAAAGCTCGCCAAGTTCGTCGAGAACGAAAAGCTCACCTTCCCGCTGCTGTCCGACCCCGAGAAGAAGGTCCTCACCGAGTGGGGCGCCTTCGGTGAGAAGAAGAACTACGGGCGCATCGTGCAGGGCGTGATCCGCTCGACCTTCGTGGTGGACGCGGACGGCACGATCGCGGTGGCGCAGTACAACGTCCGCGCCACGGGCCACGTCGCCAAGCTGATGCGAGACCTGAAGCTGGCTGCCTGACGCACGACAGCGAACGACCGAGGGTCCCGACCACGACCCCACGAGAGAACGTGGCCGGGACCCTCGGTTCTTCGTGAAGATCCGCTACTTCTGACCCAGCTCCCGCAGGTACGGCACCAGGGCGCGCAGGGCCTGACCCCGGTGGGAGGCGGCGTCCTTCTCCCCCGGCGCCAGCTCCGCCGAGGTTCGCGTCTCACCGTCCGGCACGAAGATCGGGTCGTAGCCGAAGCCGTTGCTGCCCCGTGGTTCCCGCACGAGCGTGCCGCGCCACTCCCGGCGCAGCACCACCGGCTCCGCGCCCGGCACCACGAGGGCCACCGTGCACACGAACGCCGCTCCCCTGCGCTCGTCGGGCACGTCGGCGAGTTGCCCCAGCAGCAGCTTCAGGTTGGCCTCGTCGTCCCCGTGCGAGCCCGCCCAACGCGCCGACAACACGCCGGGCATCCCGTTCAACGCGTCCACGGTCAGCCCCGAGTCGTCGGCCACCACGGCGAGACCGGTGGCTTCGACGGCATCCCGCGCCTTGGCCAGCGCGTTCTCCTCGAACGTGGCCCCCGTCTCGGGAGCCTCGTCGAACGGCTCGACGTCGGCCATCCCGACGATCTCGATGTCGGTCACGCCCGCGTCGGCGAGGATGCGGCGCAGTTCGCCGAGCTTCTTCGCGTTGCGCGTCGCCAGCAGCACCCGCCTGGTCACTTGGAGCCCTTCTTCTTCGCGGGAGGCGGTTCGGGCAGTTCACCGGGATACGGGGCCGCGAGCGCCTCGGCCTGGATACGCGACAGTTCCGCGCACCCCGCCAACGCGAGGTCGAGCATCTTGTCCAGTGTGGACCTCGTGAACGTGGCGCCCTCGCCGGTGCCCTGCACCTCGATCAGGGTGCCCGTGTCGGTGGCGACAACGTTCATGTCCACCTCGGCGCGGGAGTCCTCCTCGTACGGCAGGTCGAGCCGCACCCGACCGTCCACGACTCCCACGCTGACCGCCGACACGGCCGCCGACAGCGGCTGCGGGTCGACCAGTCGTCCGGCCGCGCCGAGCCACGTGATGGCGTCGGCCAGGGCCACGTACCCGCCCGTGATCGCGGCCGTGCGCGTGCCGCCGTCGGCCTGGATCACGTCGCAGTCGATGACGATGGTGTTCTCCCCCAGCGCGGCGAGGTCGATGCACGACCGCAGGGAACGACCGATCAACCTGCTGATCTCGTGGGTCCGGCCCCCGATGCGTCCCTTGACCGACTCGCGGTCCCCACGCGTGTGCGTGGCCGACGGCAACATCGCGTACTCGGCGGTCACCCACCCGAGGCCCGAACCGGCCCGCCATCGGGGCACTCCCTCGGTGACACTCGCGGCGCACAGCACCCTCGTGTTGCCGAATTCGACGAGCACCGAGCCCGCCGGCCACTGCTGATAACCGCGGGTGATCCGAACCTCGCGGAGCTGGTCGTCGTTCCTGCCGTCTTGTCGCACCACGTCTGGCAGCCTAGTGAAGTCGCCCCGACATCGGACGGGAAGGGCGGAACCGGCCGGAAAGATCCGATCAGATCTCGTAGACCGCTCCCTGCCGCACGCGTTCCGTGGGGCCGGAGAACGCCGCCTCGGCCTCGGCCAGGATCGCCTCGCCGTCCGACCACGGCGGCACGTGCGTCAACAGCAACTTGCCGACCTTCGCCCGCTCGGCGAGTTCACCCGCCTGCGTGCCCGACAGGTGCAGATCGGCGGGACGGTCGGGGCCGTGGGTCCAGCTCGCCTCGCACAGCAGGGCGTCGGCACCGTCGGCGAGTTCGTCGAGCGCGGCACACGGCCCGGTGTCACCGGTGTAGGCGAGCGTGGTGCCGCCCCGGGTGAGGCGAATGCCGAACGCCTCGGTGGGATGCACCACGGGCACCGGCGTCACCGTGAACGGACCGATGGTCCTCACCTCGCGGCTCAGCGGGTGGAATTCGAACACGTCCGACAGGTCCGTGTCGCGGCGCTCGGCCTCGTGCGGCGCGTAGGCGTTGGCGAGCCGCGTCGGAGCCTCGTGCGGCGCGTAGACGGGCAGCCTGTTGCGCCTCGGGTCGTAGGGCGGGTTCGGGTGGTAGCGGCGAAACACCGTGAGGGCGCTGAAGTCCGCGCAATGGTCGGGGTGCAGGTGCGACAGCACGAGCGCGTCCAGCTCGAAGGGGTCGCACACCGTCTGGAGGCGCGCCAGGGTGCCGTTGCCGAGGTCCACCCCCAGCCGAAACCCCTCGGCCTCCACGAGATAACCGGAGGCAGCCGCGTCGGGACCGGGAAAACTGCCGCAACAGCCGAGGATCGTCAGTCGCACGATCAACACCATGCCACGGCGACGGGCTTCGCGCCCTCCTCACGTGGCGGCGAGCACTGTGCCGAAACCCAGAAAACGGCGCGCCAGTTTGGCGAACTGCTCGGGCGATCCGGTGGCGATGAACTCGTGTTCCGGCGGCTCGGAGCGCTCGGCCAGCAGGTCGAGCTCGGTGAGCTGCTTCACCACGTCCTTGGCCGTCTCCTCGGCGCTCGACACGAGCGTGACGTCGGGGCCCATCACGGCCTGGAGCACGCCCGTGAGAAGCGGGTAGTGCGTGCAGCCGAGGATCAGGGTGTCGACGTCGGCGCGCGCGAGCGGTTCGAGGTACCCCTGCGCGAGCCCCAGCACCTGCCTGCCGGAGGTGATCCCGCGTTCGACGAACTCGACGAACCGAGGACACGCCACACTGGTGAGCGTGACGTCCGTGGCGGCCAACGCGTCGTCGTAGGCGCGCGACCGCACCGTGCCTTCGGTGCCGATGAGCCCGACGCGGCCGTTGCGGGTCGTCGCCACCGCGCGACGGGCGGCGGGCAGCACCACCTCGAAGACCGGGATGTCGTAGCGTTCCCTCGCGTCCCGCAGGCAGGCGGCCGACGCGGTGTTGCACGCGATCACGAGGGCCTTCACCCCGTCGGCGACGAGTCCGTCGAGCGCCGCCAACGCCAGTTCGCGCACGCGGGCGATGGGCAGCGGACCGTACGGGGCGTTGCGGGTGTCCCCCACGTAGCGGAGACGTTCGGCGGGCAGTTGATCGGCCACGGCACGCGCGACCGTCAACCCACCGACTCCGGAGTCGAAGATGCCGATCGGGGCGGAGGCGGAGCGGGTCGTGGTCACCCGCCGAGACTACCCGGCAGTTCCGGACGCGGCGTCGGCCTCTTCCTCCGATCGGCCCTCGCCACCAACCAGGCCGCTAGCACGCCGCCCACCGCGCCGAACAGGTGTCCTTGCCAGGAGACTCCGGGCGTTCCGGGGAACACGCCCCACAACATCCCGCCCCACAGTGCGAGCAACACCACGGCCACCGCGAGCTGCGCGAGGCTGCGGGAGAACACGCCCCGCACGAGCAGGAAGGCGAGCCAGCCGAACGCCAGCCCGGAGGCGCCGATCGTCACGGTGTGATCGGCCGAGGTCAGCCACACGCCGAGCCCACCGACGATCCAGATCACAGCCGTCACCAGCAGCCACTGCCCCGGGCCGCCCGCCATCGCGAGGAAGGCGAACACGGCGACCGGCCACGTGTTGGCGAACAGGTGCGACCACCCGTCGTGCAGCAGCGGCGCCCACAGCACGCCGTCAAGCCCGTCCAGCGACCGCGCCACGATGCCGTACTGGTCGAGCTCCAGGGGCAGGACGACGTCGACGAGCTCCACCAGGTAGAGCAGGACGACGAACGACACCGACACGACGGCCGCGGTGAGCGGCCGGGGCGGGATCACCCGCTTGGCCGCATCGCGCCGTGGGGTCACTGGAGAAGCGCCGGGAATGTCCACGCCCGCAGGCTAACCCGATGTCGGGCGGGCGTACCTCAGGTGAAAACCCTGAAAACTCACGCCCAGAGCTGGCCGTCGAGCCGCTCGGCGGCCTCGTCGAGCGAACCGCTGTATGCACCGGTGGACAGGTACTTCCACCCCGCGTCGGCCACCACGAAGGCGATGTCCGCGCGGCCACCCTTCCGGAGCACCTTGTTGGCCACCCCCAAGGCGGCGTGCAGCACGGCGCCGGTGGAGATGCCCGCGAAGATGCCTTCCTGCTCCAGCAGCTCGCGAGTGCGGCGCAGCGCGTCATACGCGCCCACGGAGTACCGGCCGCTGAGGACCTCGGGGTCGTACAGTTCCGGCACGAACCCCTCGTCGAGGTTGCGCAGGCCGTACACGAGCTCGCCGTAGCGGGGCTCGGCGGCGATGACCTGCACGTCGGGCTTGTGCTCCCGCAGGTAACGGCCGACTCCCACCAACGTTCCCGTGGTGCCCAACCCACCGACGAAGTGCGTCAGCGTGGGCAGGTCCTTCAACAGCTCGGGCCCGGTGCCGTGGTAGTGGGCGTCGGCGTTGGCCGGGTTGCCGTACTGGTACAGCATGACCCAGTCGGGGTTCGCCTTCGCCAGCTCCTTCGCCCGGCGCACCGCCTCGTTCGAGCCGCCCGCCGCCGGCGAGTACACGATCCGCGCGCCGTACGCCTGAAGGATCTGCCTGCGTTCCTCGGAGGTGTTCTCCGGCATCACGCAGACCATGCCGTAGCCCTTGAGCTTGGCGGCCATCGCCAGCGAGATGCCGGTGTTGCCGGACGTCGGTTCCAGGATCGTGTCCCCCGGCTTGAGGATGCCGTCCCGCTCGGCGGCCTCGATCATCCTCAACGCGGGACGATCCTTGATCGAGCCGGTGGGGTTGCGGTCCTCCAACTTCGCCCACAGGCGAACCTCGGGCGACGGGGACAACCTCGGCAGCCCCACCAGCGGGGTGCCACCGAGGGTGTCGAGCAGGGACTCGTACCTGGCCATGACCGTCGACCTACCGTGCGCCGCCGGCGACGGCGGGAAGGATCGTCATGGTGTCACCGTCGGACACCTCGGCGTCGAGGCCACCGGCGAACCGGACGTCCTCGTCGTTGACGTAGACGTTGACGAAGCGGTGCAGCTTGTCGTCCTTGACCAGGCGCTCCTTGATGCCGCCGTACTTGGCGTCGAGATCGTCGATCACCTCGGCCACGGTCTTGCCGGACGCCTCGACGGACTTCGCGCCGTCGGTGTGCGTGCGCAGGATCGTGGGGATCGAGACGGTCACGGACATGGGTTACCTCCACTCGGGGTTGACGACAGAACTGACGCTCCGGGGAGCGGGGCTATTCCCGCGAGTGACCTAGCGCGCGTCGGCCGCGTCGCGACCACCGGTGTCGGCGGTCGGATAGGCGTCGACGATTTCCACTTCCTCCTCGGTGACCTCACCGTCGACGATGCGGTACGACCGGAACTCGTAGGTGTCCGGCTCCCGAGTCGACACCAGCACGTAGTGCGCGAAGGGTTCCTGCGCCAGCTTGATGTCCGTGCGCGAGGGATACGCCTCGGTCGCGGTGTGCGAGTGGTAGATCACCACGGGTTTCTCGTCTCGGGCGTCCATCTCCCGGTACAGCTTGAGCAGGTCGCCCGAGTCGAACTCGTAGAAGGTCGGCGAGCGCGCCGCGTTCACCATAGGAATGAACCGCTCGGGGCGGTCCGTGCCGTCGTCCGGGCCGGCGATCACCCCGCACGCCTCGTCCGGGTGATCCCGGCGGGCATGCTCGACGATCGCGTCCACGAGGTCACGGCGAATCTGGAGCACGAGGCCCATTCTACGGTTCCGCAACCGGGTGTTCACAGCGTGGGAAACTCCAGCTCAGTGGGCTCTTCGAGCGCCTCATCCGAGCCCGGTGCCGCCAGGGCCGCCTCGGCCAGCGCGGTCTGGCACGTCACCAGCCAGGTCAGTTCCCTCCCGCCCTTGCGGAGGGTGACCGTGGGCCAGTCCACGAGCACGTTCCAACGGGGACGCGAGACGAACAGCGACTGCGCGTGTGCCAGCGCACAGAAGACATCCGGCACGGCGACCTCGGGCACCGCCACCACGGCCGGGTCGTGTCCGGCGTCGTGGGCGTGCACGAAGAGCACGGCGGTGCGACGCACCGCGTCGAGCACCCGGCGTCGCATGTCCTCCCCGTGCCGGGCCCGAAAGGCGTCGCTCGCGTCGCGGTCGAAGTAGGCGTCGGGGAACAGTCGGCGATCGGGCAGCGGGCGCGGGCGTCGACCGAAACGCCTGCGCTGTCCGGTGAGGGAGCACTCCAGGTCGTCGAACACCCTCAGCAAACCTTCCACCACCGTCCGCGACACGGCCAGGCGCACCCCCTGGCCGGCACGCCACGCCCGGACGAACTCCCCCGTCACTCGTCTCCTCGTCTGCTCACCCGGTCCGGTCACACCTCACGAGACCACCAGGCGGGGCTCGGTGCCCTCACTCACGGTGGCCCGCACGCCGAGCAGTTGGATCTCGGCCACCACCCGCTCGGCCTCCTCCCGAGTGGGGTAGGACGCCACGCGCGCGATGCCGTGCCGCTGCGCCTCGTCGGCCAGCGCCACCCCGGTCTGCTTGTCGAGCCCACAGACATGCCGCAGCACGAACGCCACCCCCGGAAAGCGATTCACGTCGTCGTCGTGCAGGTCGACGTGCCAACGAGCGCGCTCAGGCACCGACGAAGACCTCCGGCCACACGTCGGCGTAGGCGGGCAGCCCCGGAACGCCCTTCGCGGACAACAGGCCGTGCACCATCGCGCGGGCGAACACCCGCGCCGCCGCGGTACACAGGCGGTCGAGCGCCGCCGCGCTTCCCGCGTCCCCGAGCGGCCCTTCCACCCGCGGCAGCTCCTTCTCCCCCGTGGCCAACGCGAACACGGTGTCACCGTCGAACATCGTGTGTGCCGGACGGACCGCCCGAGCGATACCGTCCTGCGCCGCGACGGCCAATCGCCGGCACTGCGCCTTCGACAACGCCGCGTCGACGGCCACCACGCCGATCGTGGTGTTCAACCGGGCCCCCGCCGCGGCGGGGAGGTCGCCCGCGCGCCCCGGCCAGCGGGAGACGCCGAACTCCTCCTCCCGCCCACGCTCGGCGGCGTACGGCACCCCGGTTTCGAGGTCCACCGCCTCGCCGGCGGCGTTCACAACTGCCAGCGCACCCACCACGAAGCCGTCGACGTCCTCACTGGCCGTGCCGACCCCGCCCTTCAGGGAACCGACCCGCGCTCCGGCCCCGGCCCCCACCGAGCCCTGCGCGACGGGGCCTTCGGTCGCCGCCTCGCAGGCGGCCCAACCGAATGTCGCATCGGGACGGTTGCCCCACTCACTGCGGGGCAGATCGAAGATCACGGCCGCCGGGACTATGGGTACGACCTGGTTCGGCTCCGGACCGACCGGGAAGCCCCGGTGGCGTTCGGCCAACCAGTTCATCACCCCGTCGGCCGCGGCGAGTCCGAACGCGCTACCGCCCGACAGGCACACGGCGTCCACCGTCCGCACGAGATTCTCCGGCGCGAGCAGATCCGTCTCTCGCGTGCCCGGCGCACCGCCGCGTTGGTCGACCGCGCCGACGGTGCCCTCCGGCGGCAACACGACCGTGGTGCCGCACAACCAGCCCTCGTCGGTGCGCTCGTGATGGCCGACCCGGATCCCGCGCACGTCCGTGATCGCGTCGTGGTGCCCCCTCACCGCATCACCTCAGTCGGTGAGAACCTGCACGAGTGTGTCCTGCACCCATGTCAACCAGTGGTAGACGCCGAGGTGCGGAGCCCGTGGATCGTCCTCTGGCAACTGGTCGGGCATGTCCTCGGTGACGTCGAGCGCCGTGCCCAGCGCGAGCCTGACGTCGTTGAGCGCCGACAGCCAGGCCTCCGCCTGTTCGAACGTCAGGCGTACCTCACCACCACCGGGCGGCAGCGTCTGCAACACCACCCCGGCCACGCCGAGCTTCGCGTCCAACAACGCGGGCTCGTGCAACGACCGCAACGCCGCCGCCGAATCCAGCGCCTCCTTGGACGGGTTGTCGGGATCGAGCCTGTGGAAGTCGGGCAACAGTCGCCCCAGGACGGGGTCCTCGGGGCCCTCCGACGGGCCGATGCGGATACCGGTCAGCTCGGCGAGCTCGTCCCGCGGCGCCTCGTCCGCGCGCGTTCTGAGCATGTCCTCGATCTGGCTGACCAGTCCGCGGACCACGGCCGCTTCCTGCTGCTCGAAACCACCGACCACCTTGCCGCCCTTGCGGCGCCATTCCCTCACGACTGTTCCATCGTTGCCCACAGGCCCGCCGCGTGGAGTTTCGCGACGTCGCCTTCCACCTTCTCCTTCGTTCCCGACGACACGACGGCCCTGCCCTTGTGGTGGACGTCGAGCATGAGTTTCGTGGCGTGGTCCTTGCTGTACCCGAAGATCCTCTGGAATACGTAGGTCACGTAGGACATGAGGTTGACCGGGTCGTTCCACACGATCGTCTGCCACGGTCGGTCCTCGGCGCCGAGATCCGCACCGAGTGTCTCTTCGGCCTCGACGGGCGTGGTCATACCTCCATGGTGTCACGGGGCGCAATACCGGCGTGCCCGAGGTAGGCCACGCGGGTGAGAGCGTGCTCGTTCCCGGCGTGCCGGGCGGCCCACCCCGGCCACGAGGTTCCTCGGTGGCGAATAATCTTGCGGCATGTCCTCCCCGGCGAGCGGGAGCAGCACCGCGCTGTTCACCGACCACTACGAGCTGACCATGCTGGCGAGCGCGCTCCGCGACGGGACCGGCGAACGGAACTGCGTGTTCGAGGTGTTCGCCCGCAGGCTGCCCGCCGGACGTCGCTACGGCGTCGTCGCCGGCACCCAGCGAGTTCTCGACGCGATCGCCGACTTCCGGTTCACCGACGCCGAACTCGCCCAACTGCGGCGGACCGGCGTGGTCGACTCGACCACGCTCGACTGGCTCGCGAACTACCGGTTCACCGGTGACATCGACGGCTACCCCGAGGGGGAGCTGTACTTCCCCGGCTCGCCGATCCTCACCGTGCGCGGCACCTTCGCCGAGAGCGTGCTGCTCGAAACCGTGGTGCTGTCGATCCTCAACCACGACAGCGCGGTCGCCTCCGCCGCGGCACGCATGTCCGCCGCCGCCAACGGCCGTCCCATCATCGAGATGGGTGGCCGTCGCACGCACGAACACGCCGCCGTCGCCGCCGCCCGCGCCGCCTACCTCGCGGGCTTCGCCACCACCTCGAACCTCGAAGCGGGCCGCCGCTACGGCATCCCCACCCGTGGCACCGTCGCCCACGCGTTCATGCTGCTGCACGACACCGAGGAGGCCGCCTTCCGGGCCCAGATCGAGAAGATGGGCACCGACACGACCCTGCTGGTGGACACCTACGACATCACCAAGGGAATCGAGACTGCCGTTCGGGTGGCGGGTCCCGAACTCGGCGCGATCCGCATCGACTCCGGCGACGTCGGCGTGCTCGCGCGCCAGGCCCGTGAACAACTCGACGCGCTGGGGGCCAAGGACACCCGCATCGTCGTCTCCGGGGACCTCGACGAACACGCCATCGCCGCGCTCCGCGCCGAGCCCGTGGACGCCTACGGCGTGGGCACGTCCGTCGTCACCGGCTCCGGCGCCCCCACCGCGGGCATGGTGTACAAACTGGTCGAGGTAGACGGTCGGCCCGTGGCGAAACGCAGTGAGCACAAGGCATCCCGCGGCGGCCGCAAGGCCGCGCTGCGGCGGCACAAGCCCACGGGCACCGCGCTGGAGGAGGTCGTCTACCCCACCGCCAACCCGCCCGAGCTCGGCGAGCACGACAAGGAACTGCACATCCCCCTGCTCCGGGGTGGACAACCCGTGGACGACCTGCCCACCCTTGAAGACGCCAGGGATCGCCTGCGCCGGGCCCTGGTGTCCCTGCCGTGGGAAGGGTTGAAGTTGTCCAGCGGCGACCCCGCCATTCCCACGACCTTCCTGTAGTCGGCACGTGGCCGCGTCGATCCCGGAGGTGAACATGGCTACCGCATTGATCGTGGTGGACGTGCAGAACGACTTCTGCGAGGGAGGTTCGCTCGCGGTCGCCGGAGGAGCCGCCGTGGCCGAGGCCATCTCGGCGTATCTGCGCGGTGACGGCTCCGCGTACGACCACGTCGTCGCCACCCGCGACTACCACATCGACCCCGGCGACCACTTCAGCGACAACCCCGACTTCGTTCGGTCGTGGCCCCGGCACTGCGTGGCGGACACGGCGGGCGCGAGCTTCCACCCTCGGCTCGACATCGCGCCGATCACGGCGGTGTTCTCGAAGGGCCATTACAGCCACGGCTACTCGGGTTTCGAGGGCCGGACCGACACCGACGACGCCCTCGTCGACTGGCTCCGGAGCCGTGAGGTGCGGGCCGTCGACGTGGTCGGCATCGCCACCGACCACTGTGTTCGCGCCACCGCGCTCGACGCCGCCCGGCACGGCTTCGACGTCAGTGTTCTGGCCGAACTCACGGCGGGTGTCTCCAAGTCCACCGTGGACGCGGCACTCACGGAACTACGGGAGGCCGGTGTGACCGTCGTCGGGCAACCGAAGGTCGCTTCGTGACGGGTACGGGGCTGCTGGCATTCGGCGAGGCCCTCGCAATGTTCAGCACGCGGTCGGGAAAACTCCGGCACGCCACGTCGGTGGAGGTGGGTATCGCCGGGTCCGAGGCGATGGTCGCCATCGGCGTGGCCCGGTTGGGTGTCTCCTCCTCGTGGGCGGGTCGGCTCGGGGCCGACGAACCCGGTGCGCTCGTCCTGGCCCGGCTACGCGAGGAGGGGGTGGACACCTCCGCCGTGCGCACCGACCGCCGGGCGCCCACCGGGTTGATGATCAAGGACTTCCGCAACACGGACGCCATGCGCGCCGCGTTCTACCGCAACGGCAGCGCCGGGACCCGGCTGTGTCCCGAGGACGTCCCGGAGGACCACATCCGCGAGGCGGGCGTACTGCACCTCAGCGGCCTCACCCCCGGGCTGTCGGACTCGGCCGCCAAGGCGGTGTTCGCCGCGGCCGAGACCGCCCGTGAGGAAGGGGTCCCCGTCTCCCTCGACGTCGACTACGCCCACGCGCTCTGGTACCCCGAGGACGCGGCCGACGTCCTGTACGACCTCGTGGGGCTGTGCGACATCGTGTTCATCGGGGACGACGCGGCACGGCTGCTCGGCCTGGACGGCGACCCGCAGGAGCTGGCGGCCGCGTTGGCCGAGCTCGGACCCGATCAGGTGATCGTCGAGCTCGGACCTCGCGGGGCGGTGGCGGAACTGCACGGGTCCCGTTACGACGTGCCGAACTACCCCGTGCGGTCGGTGGACACCGAGGGGGCCGACGACGCCTTCGTCGCGGGCTACCTGGCGGAGTTCCTGACGGGCGCCTCGCCGGACAGGCGGCTGCGGACGGCCGCCGCGTGCCGGGCGTTCTCCCTCACCGTCCCCGGTGAGACGACAAGCCTCCCCGACCGCGAAGAACTGAAAGTGCTCACCCGCCCCCGCTGACCGGCGTGTCCGCAGGCTGTGCACCCGTGTCCGCACCTCCTGCACGCGTGTCCGCAGGCTGTGCACCCGTGTCCGCACCTCCTGCACTCGTGTTCGCACCCTGTGGCGCGGACACGGGTACGCAAACTGCAAACACCCGTCCCTAACCTGCGGACACGGGTACGAGAAGTGCGGACACGCGTACCTAGCCTGCGGACACGGGGTTGGGTGGGCGAGGAGGGCGGCGGTCCCGGCGGTAACGTTTCGGGGCGTGACCGGTGCCCGTTCGGACCTCCCCAGCGTCCGCGAACTCCTCAGCCACGCCGTCGAGGCGGTGGGCGGTACCGAACGCGAGGGCCAGGTTCGCATGGCCGAGGCCGTGGACCGCGCCATCCGCACCGGCGAGCACCTCGCCGTGCAGGCGGGGACCGGCACCGGCAAGTCGCTCGCCTACCTCGTGCCCGCCATCCGCCACGCCGTCGCCTCCGACACCACCGTCGTGGTGTCCACGGCCACGATCGCTCTGCAACGCCAGTTGGTCGACCGGGACCTGCCGCGCCTGGCGAAGGCGCTGAAGAAACCCCTCGGCGAGGAACCCACGTTCGCGATCCTCAAGGGTCGGCGCAATTACCTGTGCCTGCACCGCGTCCACGGCGGCGTGGAGGAGGAGCCCGAGGACGCCGCACTGTTCGACCAGTTCGCCGTCTCCCGCCTCGGGCGGGAGGTGAAGCGGCTTCACGAGTGGTCGTCGGACACCGAGACCGGCGACCGCGACGAACTGGTGCCCGGCGTGTCCGACCGGGCGTGGCGGCAGGTGTCGGTGACGGCGAAGGAATGCCTCGGCGCGGGCCGCTGCCCGGTGGGCGACGACTGCTTCGCCGAACTGGCACGGGCCGAGGCGGCGAGAGCGCACGTCGTGGTCACCAACCACGCGCTCCTGGCCATCGACGCCCTCCAGGAACACCAGATCCTGCCCGACCACGACGTCACGATCATCGACGAGGCCCACGAGCTGGTCGACCGCGTCACGTCGGCGGCCACCGCGGACCTGTCCCCCTCCGCGGTGACGACGGCGACCCGGCGCTGCGGCAGGCTCATCGACGCCGCCATCGCGGACCGGCTGCTGGAGGCGGGTGAGGGCCTGGCGCTGATGCTGGAGGACGTGCCACCGGGCCGGCTGGACACGCTCCCCGAAGCGCTGGGCGGCGCGCTCGCCGCCGTACGTGACGCTGCGCATGCCTGCCTCACCGCACTGGGCTCCGACCGCCGCGAGGACCCGGACGAAGCCGCCAAACGCAAACTCGCCCGCTCCGCCCTGGACGAGGTCCACGACACGGCCGTCCGACTGCTCGACGTGTTCGACGACGACCTCGCCGACCGCAAGGACGTGGTGTGGTGCACGGGAGACAGGGCCTCGGCGAACCCGCGCCCACCCGCACTGCACGTCGCACCGCTGGGGGTCGGCGGGCTCCTGCGAGAACGGGTGTTCGGCACGAGCACCACGGTGCTCACGTCCGCGACGCTGGCCCTCGGCGGCTCCTTCGACACCCTCGCCCGCCAGTGGGGCCTGCCCCCGGCTCCGCGCCCCGCGAAGAAGGCGGAAGGCACGGCCACCGAGAAACCCCCGCCGTCGGACGCCGACGACGGTCCCCGGTGGAGCGGGCTCGACGTCGGCTCGCCCTTCGACTACCGCCGCAACGGCATCCTCTACGTCGCCAAGCACCTGCCCCCACCGGGACGCGACGGCCTCGGCAAGGCGACGCTCGACGAGATCGCCGAGCTGATCGACGCGGCGGGCGGCCGCACGCTCGGGCTGTTCTCCTCCATGCGCGCCGCGAGGCAGGCCGCCGACGAACTCGGCGACCGCCTCGACCACCCCATCCTGTGCCAGGGCGACGATTCCACGTCACTGCTGGTCAACAAGTTCGCCGAGGACGCGCGCACGTGCCTGTTCGGCACGCTGTCGCTGTGGCAGGGCGTGGACGTGCCGGGCCCGTCGCTGTCGCTCGTCATCGTGGCCCGGCTGCCGTTTCCCCGCCCCGACGACCCGGTGGCGTCCGCCCGGCAGCGCGCGGTGGAGGCTCGCGGCGGCAACGGCTTCCTCACCGTGGCCGCCACGCACGCGGCCCTGCTGCTCGCCCAGGGCGTCGGCAGACTGCACCGCTCGGTGAACGACCGTGGCGTGGTCGCGGTGCTGGACCCTCGGCTGGCCACCGCCCGTTACGGCGGCTTCCTCCGCGCGTCCCTGCCCCCGCTGTGGCCCACCCACCGGCCCGACGTCGTCCGCGACGCCCTGCGTCGGCTCGACGCCTCCTCCCCCGACTGAGTACGCCACGACGGAGGACTACGGTGGACGCCAACCCGACACCGAGGGAGATGTCGTTGTCGTCCGATTCGTCCAGCGCCCGTTCCCGCTCCGTCAGCGTCGACGACACCGGTGTCCGTCGCTTGCTGGCCGACGGCACGGAGGAGTCGATCTCGTGGGAAGACCTGGCCGCCGTCGTCGTGAGGGTGATCCCCGAGGGGCCGTGGAAGGAGGACGTCTTCCTCATGCTGGCGGCCTCCGACGGCACGGGCACGGCGATCCCCAGCGGTGACCCGGCCGCCGACGCGCTGATCGAACGGCTGCAGACGCTTCCCGGCTTCGACCACGACACGTTCATCGAGGCGATGACCACTGACGCCGACAAGGCGTACGTCGTGTGGAAAAAGGCGAGCTAGGCGCGCCTGGCCACCACCGTCACCGTGCCCGGTTCGACCTCGGTGAACCCGGCGTCGCGCACGGCCACCAGCCCGTGCTCCTCCCACGCCTCGTGCGGCCTCGCGAGCGCGGCGGTCGCGTGCGCCCACTCCTCCCGGTCGGCCACACGCACTGCGCAGCGGTAGTGCCGAGTTCCCCAGGCGGCCAGCTCGATCGGGTCGAGCAGGGCCGCGAGCAGCATGGTCGCGTGCCCCACCTGCGCGGCGGCCTTGCCCGCCGACATCGTCACCTCGGGGTTGAGCAACAACACGGGGCGATCGTCGGGAGCGGGGCCGGGATCGTCGGCGGGGAGGTCGCTGCCGGAGATCTGCAGGCGCGACACCTCGCGCGGAAGATCACCGACCCGGCACGGCACCAACGCACGGGCCTCGGCGCCCTCCACCTCCACCGTCACCCCCGGCAGCTTCTGCACCGCCTCCCAGTGCGCGCCCCTGGCCCGGCGCGCCACCTTGCGGATGTGTCCGGACGTCCACGTGTGCAGCGGTTCGTACCAGGGGCCTCCGGGGCGGGCGTCCTCGTGGAGGCACACGGCGAGGGCCGCCGCGGCCGCGGCTTCCAGCAGAGGCGTCCGCAACGGCGGCGTCGACTTCTCCATCCGGAGCACCACGGGCATCGCCCACACCTGGTCCGGCGGGGCGTCGCGGTCGGCGGTGCGTTCGGCGGGCAACCCGAGCCACCAAGCGTAGCGGGCGGCCACGGGCCCCAGGACGGGCTCCTGTGCTGCTGCGGTCATGGCCGGACGAGAGGAAGGCCGTCGGCGACGTCGGCCGCCTCCACCTCGGCGCGGGTCACGCCGAGCATGAACAGCACCGCGTCGAGGTACGGGTAGGACAGGGCGGCGTCGGCCACCTCGCGTAGCGCGGGCTTGGCGTTGAACGCGATGCCCATACCCGCAGCGGTGAGCATGTCGATGTCGTTCGCGCCGTCGCCCACCGCGACACACTGGCCGAGCGAGATGCCGTACTCGGCGGCGTACCGCTTCAGCGTCTCCGCCTTCGCGGCCCGGTCGACGACGTCACCGACGACCCGGCCGGTGAGCTTGCCGTCGACGATCTCCAGCTCGTTGGCCACGGCGAAGTCGAGTCCCAGCTCGGTGACAAGGCCGTCGATGATGCGCCGGAATCCTCCGGAGACCACGCCGCAGCGGAAACCGAGTCGCTTGAGGGTCCGCACGGTGGTCCGGGCGCCGGGAGTGAGTTCGATCTTCGCGGCCACCTCGTCGAGCACCGTCTCGGGAAGCCCCTCCAACAGCGCCACCCGCCGCCTCAGCGACTCGGTGAAGTTCAGCTCCCCCCGCATGGCCGCCTCGGTGATCTCGCGAACCTCGGGTTCGACACCGGCGTGCGCGGCGAGCATCTCGATCACCTCGCCCTGGATGAGGGTCGAGTCGACGTCGAAGACCACCATTCGCTTGGCCCGGCGCGACAGGCCCGCGCGTTCGATGGAGACGTCCAGCCCGCCGCGAGCTCCCACGTCCGCCAGCACAGTGCGGAGTTCGCTGTCGGCCTCGGGAGTGTCGTCGGCGGCCGAGACGTAGAGCTCCAAGCCGGTGACGGGGTAGTCGGCGATGCTGCGGATGGTGTCGATGTTGACGTTCATCCGCGCGAGCGTGCGGGCGACCTGGGTGAAGGCCCTGGCCGTGACGGGCCTGCCGAGCAACACCAGCACGTGGGTGGAACCCCGGCGGGCCGGTGCGAACGGATCGGCCCCGATGGCCGACCCGATTCGCACGTCCACGTTCATGGACACGGTCGCCATGGCCTGCTCGACCATCTCCTGCAGACCCTCGGGGTCCGACTCGACGGCCACGAGCACGCCGAGCACGAGCTGCCCCCGGATGACGACCTGCTCGACGTCGAGGACCTCGACTCCCTGGCGGGTCAACGCCGCGAACAGAACCGAGGAGACGCCCGGCTTGTCCGGCCCGGTCGCTGTGATCAGGACTGGAGTAGGACTCACTGCGTCTCCCTCGGTTCCCGAGCCGTGGCCCGGCCCGGCGTCACTGTTCGCTTGCGTTGTCCTTGTCGCGATCACCCGGCATCGCGCCGGCGGTGACGAGCTCGGACGGAGCGTCCTTGGCGTCCTTGTGCGGCAACGGCTTACCGGTGAAGCTCACGTGGCCCTCGGTGCGCAGCCGCTCGACCATGTGCGGGTAGTGCAGCTCGAACGCGGGCCGCTCGGAACGAATCCGGGGCAGCTCGGTGAAGTTGTGCCGCGGGGGCGGGCAGCTGGTGGCCCACTCAAGCGAGTTGCCGTAGCCCCACGGGTCGTCCACCGTGACGATCTCGCCGTAGCGATAGCTCTTGAACACGTTCCAGATGAACGGCAGCGTCGAGGCGCCCAGGACGTAGGCACCGATCGTGGAGATCGTGTTCAGCGTGGTGAACCCGTCGCTGGCGAGGTAGTCGACGTACCGACGCGGCATGCCTTCGTTACCCAGCCAGTGCTGCACCAGGAACGTGGTGTGGAAGCCGATGAACGTGAGCCAGAAGTGCAGCTTGGCCAGCGACTCGTCCATCATCCGGCCGGTCATCTTCGGGAACCAGAAGTAGATACCGGCGAACGTGGCGAACACGATCGTGCCGTAGAGCACGTAGTGGAAGTGCGCGACCACGAAGTAGCTGTCGGAGACGTGGAAGTCGATCGACGGCGCGGCCAGCAGAACACCGGTCAGACCACCGAAGAGGAAGGTGACCATGAAGCCGACGGTGAACAGCATCGGCGACTCGAAGGTCATCTGACCCTTCCACATCGTGCCGATCCAGTTGAAGAACTTCACACCGGTCGGAACGGCGATGAGGAAGGTCATGAAGGCGAAGAACGGCAGCAGGACCGCACCGGTCGCGTACATGTGGTGCGCCCACACCGCCACGGACAGCGCGGCGATGGACAGCGTGGCCCAGACCAGACCCTTGTAACCGAAGATCGGCTTACGGGCGAACACCGGGATAATCTCCGACGCGATACCGAAGAACGGCAGCGCCACGATGTAGACCTCGGGGTGCCCGAAGAACCAGAACATGTGCTGCCACAGGATCACGCCGCCGTTGGCCGGGTCGAAGACGTGGCCACCCAGCTTGCGGTCGGCGAGCAGGCCCACGAGCGCGGCGGTGAGGATCGGGAACGCGAGCAGCACCAGGAGGCTGGTGATCAGGATGTTCCACGTGAAGATGGGCATCCGCCACATCGTCATGCCCGGCGCCCGCAGGCAGACCACGGTCGTGATCATGTTGACCGCACCGAGGATGGTGCCCAGACCACTGACGATCAGACCGGCGATCCACAGGTCCGCACCCATGCCGGGCGAGTAGATGGCGTTCGACAGCGGGGTGTAGGCGAACCAGCCGAAGTCGGCGGCACCGCCCGGCGTGATGAAGCCCGCCATGGCGGTGAGACCACCGAAGAGGTACAGCCAGTACGAGAAGGCGTTCAGCCGCGGGAACGCGACGTCGGGCGAACCGATCTGCAGCGGCAGGATGTAGTTCGCGAACCCGAACACGATCGGCGTCGCGTAGAACAGCAGCATCACCGTGCCGTGCATGGTGAACAGCTGGTTGTACTGCTCCTGCGACAGGAACTGCTGCCCCGGGACCGCGAGCTCGGTGCGGATCAGCATCGCCATCGCGCCGCCGACCATGAAGAACGCGAACGCGGTCACCATGTACATGATGCCGAGCTGCTTGTGGTCCGTGGTGCGGAAGAACCGCAACAATGACGATCCCTTCACCGACTCTCGCGTCGGATACGGACGCGTTGCGATCGGCTGGGGCGCTACGGCCGTCACTGAAGCCTCCTGCACTCGAAACCCCGCGAACCTTGCTCGCCACGGGCGGGGACCCACGTTGGCTACGAGGGATCGTAGCCCTCCACCTCTCCGGGTTCGCGCACCGGGAGCACAGATCACTTTCCCGACCGTCCCGGCTCTGACGAGCGGCAACGCCGAGCTCTTCCCAATCATCGCTAAACCGCAGGTGAAGCCGCGTGTTACGACTCACACGACGGGTTCGGGCGGAGATGTTGGCTACGTCACCACCACTTTTCAGCCGAGTACGCGCGCAACGGCGTCGACCACGGCCTCGGAGGCCTCCAACGGGCTCAGGTGGCCGGCCTCCGGGATCAACACGAGTTCGGCGTTCGGCACCGCGGCCGCGAGTTCGCGCGCGGTCTCCGGCGGGGTCGTGACGTCCTCCTCCCCCGTGATCACGACGGTGGGCACGGCCACGGAACGGAGCAGCTCGGTCGCGTCACCACGCGCCGCCATCGCGCGCTGCGCCCACGCCACACCGGAAGGCGGTTGTTGCTCGATGAGTTCGCGTACCCGCTCGACCAGCCCGGGACGGCGCGCTCGCGTGGTCTCGCCCAGCAACTTCGGCACCATCTGGTCGGCGAGCCAGCCCGCGGTGCCCTCGGTCTCGGCCCGCCGCGCCACCTCCAGACGGTTCGCCCTGGCCTCCTCGGCGTCCGCGCCGGCCTTGGTGTCGATCAGGACGAGCCCGGCGATCCGTTCGGGGGCGAGCCTCAGCATCGCGAACGTGACGTATCCACCCATCGAACAGCCGCCGAGCACGACCTTGTCGAGACCGAGCCGGTCGAGCAGCGCCAGGACGTCACGGGCCGCGTGGTCGAGGTTCGGCTCCACACCCGCGTCCTCGCCGTCGGGCATCGGGGAACGACCGAGTCCGCGCTGATCAGGAGTGATCAACCGCGTACGTTCGGCAAGCGGGGCACGCACGGAGTCCCACATGCGCGCGTCCAGCGGGTAGGCGTGCAACAACACCAGTGGCGGAGACGACATGTCCACCATTGTCGACGGAAGCCACTAGATTCGCGGACATGACACGGCTGGGGTCCTTGCGCACGCCACGGCTGCTGCTGCGCCCGTTCACCGACGACGACCTGCCGGTCGTGATCGGACTCCAGTCGGCGCGGGAGACGCATCCGCACGAGAGCACGCCTCCGACGCCGGAGGAGGCGCGAGCCCAGTTCGACTCCTGGCGACGGCACTGGGCCGACCACGGTTTCGGGTACGTGGCGGTGGAACTCGCCGAGGCTCGCACCGTGATCGGGGTCGGCGGGCTCCAGAGCACCGAACTCGACGGGGAATCAGTGCTCAACCTGTACTACCGGTTCCGCCCCGAGGTCTGGGGTCACGGCTACGCGCCGGAGATGGCGACGGCGTTGCTCGACTGGGCGGCGCGGGAACTGCCCGAGAAGCCGGTGGTGATCGTCACGAACGTCCGCAACACCGCGGCGCGCCGGGTGGCGGAAAAACTCGCGTTCTCGGAGTACCGGAGGGACCTCTACCGGGGCGCTCCCGCGGTGTACTACCGCAAGGACCCTCGCGAGGCCGGCTGACTCACCAGCGACGGCGGGTCGGCCCCCGCCGGGTGCGTGCCCGCCAGCAGCCCTGATGCCAGTGCCGCCGGTCGGCGACGGAGCCGTACTCCCCGGCGGGCCAGGCCACAACATGCGCGACCCCGACCCGGATCTCGTGGTCGCAGCCGGGACAACGGTAGGTCTTGGTGGCCTGTGCCCCCGGCACCGAGCGCACCACCCAGTCGCCGTCGGGCCCCGACTCCGGCCGTGCCCAGCCGGCGGACGAGCCCACCCTGGGCTCGACACGGCGTGCGCGATTACGACGGGGCATGACTCAACGGTAACCGCCGCGCCCCGACGGTTCTCACCCCGTGGGCGACGACCCGTCAGTCGGCCTCCGCCAGCACGAACGGCACGAGCTGTTCGGCCGACGACAGCGACCCGTGCTGTCCCACGAGCGCCGACTCGCGGGGTTCGTGGGTCCTCCGCACCACCCCCGCCCCACCGCGGGCGGCCACCACGACGTCACCGATACGGGGCGCCACATGGGGAGCCACCACCGGCCCGAACCACCCCGCTTCCACGGCGTCGTCCCGGTGCAGCACCCACGCCCGGTCCCCGAGCACCTCCCGCCACGTCGCCAGCACGTCGTCGACCGCTCCCCGCTCGGCGTAGACGTGTCGGGCCCTGACCTCACCCGCCACCGCCCGGACCCCGTCCGTCAGCGCGGGTTCGGCGTCCACGTCCACGACGTCCTCGTCGAGGACGACCATGCCGTGGTCGGCCACGACGGCCAGGGCCGTGCCCGCAGGAAGGTTCTCGACCAGCGACTCGACCAGCCGGTCCACCTGCCGTAGCTGCATCCGCCACGGCAACGAGCCGGGGCCGTGGAGATGCCCCATGAAATCCAGGTCGCCGTGGTAGGCGTAGCAGAAACTGCCCGGAGCGCTCAGTGCCTCGGACACGGCCGCCACGAGGTCGCCGAGCGCGTGCACCCCGACGTACGCCCCTCCCGAGAGCACGGCTCGGGTCAACGGGGTGTCGGTGAACCGGACGGAGGACACCACGGTGGCGTTCACACCCGCGGCGGCGGCACGGGCGAAGACCGTGGGCAGCCGCTGCACCTGGGCCGGGGACACGTGGTCGTGCAGGTCCTCCCCGTCGGGGTGCCTGCGCCAGCGCAACGCGTTCAACACCCCCACGCCCGGCAGCTCGAACGAATAGCCCACCAGGCCGTGTTCGCCCGAGGTGACGCCCGTGCCGATCGCGGCGAGTCCGGCAGCGGTGGTGGCCGGGTACCCCACCCGCAGTGGCCGGCGCGCCAGTTCGGTTAGTACCGGAGCGTCGGCGGCGTGAGCGGACAACAGCTCCCAACCGAGGCCGTCGACCAGCAGCACTCCCACGCGCGTACGGGAATCGAAGCCGAGCGTGTCGACGAAACCGGGGACCCCCAGCGCGGCGAGCGCCGACGGGGTCACCTCGGCCAGGAGGGGGGTTTCGGCGTCGAGTACGGGCAGGTCCATTCCGTCAGCCTCCCACGATGCTCCGGAAAGGGCGATAATCGAAGCCATGCCGACTTACGCCTATCGCTGCCGCGTGTGCGAGGAGTCGTTCGAGCTCAACCGCCCCATGAGCGAGTCCGGCGCACCCGCGCCCTGTCCCGAAGGACACGACGACACGGTGAAGCTGTTGACCACGGTGGCGCTGACGGGTTCGGCACAGGCGCCCGCCCCGTCGGGTGGCGGCTGCTGTGGTGGCGCCTGCGGCTGCGGAGGCTGACAACCTTCACCGGCGCTCGCGCCGACAGTGCTCCGGCCCACACACGGCGAGACCTCGGCGACCCGGCCGCCCACACGGCACGTTCCGGAGACTGGGGCGTCAGTCCTCGTCGAAACGACGACGTACCAGCGCCTCGATGCGGTCGACCGCCTCCTGCGCCTGGGGCCCGGTGGCCTCCACGCTGACCCGGTCTCCCTTGCGCGCTCCCAGCGACATGATCGCCAGCACGCTGTGACCGTCGGCCTCACCGTCGCCGAACCGGACCCGGACGTCGGCCTCCACTCCGGCGACGGCCCTGACCAACAGCGCGGCGGGCCGGGCGTGCAGCCCCGCCTCGTTGTCCAACGTGAACTCCGTCCGCACCGCGCCGGTCTCGGCGGCGGGAGCGGCCGGAGTGGTTTCGGCCTCACCGGTGCCCCCGGCCTCGCTCGCGGCCCGCGCGACGCCCGCGCGGTCGGCGCCGCCCTGAGCGGCCACGGCCGCCGCCACCGCGCCTTCCACCAGCGGGGCGTCCACGACCACCGCCTTACCCGGATCGTCGAGCGCCTCCACGACCATCTCGGCCGTCATCTGCGCGCTGCCCAGGTCGTACAGCACCACGGCTCCGGCGCCCGTGTCGGCCCGCTCGACGGCGGCCGACACCGCGTCGTAGTCGGTGCCGATCCCGCCGTCCGCCGCGCCGCCCGCGGGCACCACCGTGACGTCGGGAGCCATCTGACCGGCCACCTCGGCGATGCCCTCGGCGAGCTTGGCGCTGTGCGACACCACCACGAGCCCGACCCTCATTGCGCCACCTCCGCGAACGCCCGCAACAGCAGGGCCGTGGACCGCGCTCCCGGATCGAGGTGCCCGATGCTGCGTTCCCCGAGGTAGGAGGCCCGGCCCTTCCTGGCCACGAGCGGCTTCGTGGAGTTCGCGCCCTCCTCGGCCGCATCCGCGGCGGCGGACAGCACCGCCGCCACCCCGTCGCCCTCGGCGCGCTCGGCGGCCTCGACGGCGGGCTTCAGCGCGTCCACCATCGTGGCGTCGCCGACCTCGGCCTTGCCCCGCACCACCACGCCGTCGAGCCCGGCCCGCAGCGCCGCCACGACCGCCGCCGCGTCCAGCTCGCTCGCCTGGCCCACGGCCGTGGCCGCGCGCAGGAACGCCGTTCCGTACAGGGGGCCGGCCGCGCCGCCCACCTTCGAGATGAGCGTGGTGGCCGCCAGTTTGAGCACGGCACCGGGGGTCTCCGGGACCGCTCCTTCGAGGCCGGCCGTCAACGCGGTGAACCCGCGGTGCAGGTTCTCGCCGTGGTCCGCGTCCCCGATCGGCCGGTCGAGATCGGTGAGCTCCGACCGGTGTTCGGCGACGGTCTCGGCGGCGGCCCGCAGGGCGGCCGCGACGTCGTTCGCGGTACAGGCCATCACATCCCCCAACGCAGTGCGGGTGTCTTCACCGGAGCGTCCCACAGCTCGGTCAACCGCTCGTCCAGCCGCAGGACCGTCAGGCTGATGCCCTGCATTTCCAGGCTCGTGATGTACGGGCCGACGAGTCGGCGTACCACGTTGACCCCTCGGTCGGCGAGCAGTCGCTCTGCGATGCCGTGCGCGAGGTACACCTCTAACAGTGGCGATCCACCCATCGAGTTGGTGAACAGCAGCACGTCGTCACCACGCTGCAACGACAGGTCGTCCGCCACCGCCGCCACCATGCGCTCCACGAGCGCGGAGGCGGGCTCCACCGGAATGCGTTCCCGGCCCGGTTCCCCGTGGATGCCGATACCGAACTCCACCTCGTTCTCACCGAGCTCGAAGCTGGGCTCCCCGACGTGGGGCACGGTCGGCGCCGTCAGCGCCACGCCGATCGAACGCACCTGCTCGACCACGTTGCGAGCCACCGACTCCACGGTGTCCAGGTCGTCGCCCCGTTCGGCCGCCGCCCCGGCGATCTTCTCCAACAGCACCGTGCCACCCACGCCCCGACGGCCCGCGGTGAACGTGGAGTCCGCCACGGCCACGTCGTCGTCGATCACCACGGTGCGCACGTCGAGCCCCTCGGCCGACGCGAGTTCGGCCGCGGTCTCGAAGTTCAGCACGTCCCCGGTGTAGTTCTTCACCACGAGCAGCGCGCCCGCGTCGCCCGTGGTGGCCGAGATCGCCGCTTGCACCGCGTCCGGGGTCGGTGAGGTGAACACCGCACCCGGAACCGCGGCGTGCAGCATCCCCGGCCCCACGAACCCCACGTGCAACGGCTCGTGACCGGAGCCACCACCGGAGATGACCGATGCCCCGCGCGCGGGCGAGTCGGCGCGCACGACGATGTTCGGTTCGTACTCCACTCGCACGAGGTCGGCATGCGCGGCGGCGAGACCCGCCAGCGAGTCCGCGACCACTGTCGCCGGATCGTCGATGATCTTCTTCACTGCTACCTCCGAGCGCGGAATGCGTGGCAGGTCCGGTTCTCAACCTAACCAAATTCCGCTGCTACGGCAGGGTCTTCACCATCGCCTTCGCAAGCTCGGTCACCCGCTCGCACGCGGTGTCGACGTCCGCCTCCGACGCATAGTCGTAGTAGTGCAGGCTGAGGATCTCGGCCTCTTCCTCCCCCAGTTCACGGTGGTTCCACGACACGGAGCACTCGGCCATGTCCGACGCGCCCGGTTCCTGCACGGCGGTCAGCCCGTCCACCAGCTCGATCTCGTTCGTGCCCTCGTACGGCGCCACGGGCCAGCCGACCCTCGCGTAGGCGTGTGCGGTGATGCGGCCCTGCGAGAGCATGCAGAAGTGCAGGCCGCTGGGCATCACATCGGCCTCGTCCCCGTCCTCACCCAGCGCCGCGAGGAACTCCTCGGACTGGAAGGACTCGCAGAGGTCCACCGTCAGCAGCGAGCCCTCCTCCGGCATCAGCTGCGGTGGGTTCGCCCGAAGCTGCTCGACCACCCCTTCGAGTACCAGGTAACTGGTCTGGCACGCGTCACCGCCGCCTTGTTCGTAGTTGGCCATCAGGCTGATGCCGAGCCCCGGATTATGGTTCGTCACCGCGGTCGAGATGCACGACGTGTCGTCGATGCTCAGCTGCACCAGCGGCAATCCGGCGACGTTGCCCGTGGCCTGGTCGGGGAACACCCCGCCCTCGCCCAGTTCGAGTGACACGCGGATGGGCTTGCCTCCCACGTCCACGAACGAGCGCGAACACTCCCCCCAGCCACCGCTACCGAAATCTTCCTGCGGGGTGAAGTTGAAGTTGCCGACGAAGTCGTCACTCAGCAGGCCACAGGCGTCCACCGTCCGCAACGTCGCCAGTTCGAGGGCGGGGTCGTCGATCGGCCCGGACGGCACCGAGCCCTGACCGCCCCCCGACTCGGCCAACTCCGTGGCGGGCACCGTGGTGCGCTCGAAGTTCTTCTTCGTCAGATCCTCGCCCGCACAACCGGTGAGCAACCCCAGCGTGGCAACCCAACAGACGATCATCCGACGCGATACAGCACGACTCAACACGGGTGCACGTTAGCCGTCGCCCGCTTCGGCGCGTGCGGGGTTCCCACGATCACGGTCCGACGAGCGTCCGAGGGAGGCTTCAGAAGAGAGTGAGATCGTTGCTCTCGATGCCGCGCAGCTTGTCGTAGTCCAAGGTCACGCACCGGATTCCGCGGTCCTCGGCGAGCGTGCGCGCCTGCGGTTTGATTTGCTGCGCTGCGAAGACCCCCCGGACGGGCGCCAGCAACGGGTCCCGGTTCAGCAGTTCCAGGTACCGCGTGAGTTGCTCGACGCCGTCGATCTCCCCACGCCGTTTGATCTCCACCGCCACGGTGCCGCCGTCGGCGTCGCGCGCGAGGATGTCCACCGGACCGATGGCGGTCATGTACTCGCGGCGCACGAGCGTGTAGCCCTCGCCGAGCGTGGTGATGTGCTCGGCGAGAAGTTCCTGCAGGTGCGCTTCGACCCCGTCCTTCACCAGGCCCGGTTCGGCGCCGAGGTCGTGCTTCACCTCGTCGATGATCTGCTCGATCGTGATGACGAGTTTCTCGCCCGCCTTGTTCTCGACGATCCACAGGTTGCCGTCCTCGATGAGCCAGCACGGCGGGCTCATCCAGTTCAACGGCTTGTAGGCGCGGTCGTCGGAGTGCACCGACACCGATCCGTCGGCCTTGACGAGCAGCAGACGGGTGGCCATCGGCAGATGGGCGGTCAAGCGGCCGGCGTAGTCCACCTGGCACCGGGCGATCACTAAGCGCACGACGAGAGGGTAGGCGACTGCGGTGAGGGAGTATCCGCCCCCCGCGATGATCCCCCGATCGAGCGGCCTCCCTCCGTATCACCGAGGCCCGGCCGACGGGCAGGGCACCGTCCCCCCGGAGCGACCGCGAGAGGACCCCGCGAGGACGTCGGGGGAGAATGTCCCGGATGGAACGACTCGGCTCACGCCAGGTGTACGCCAACGACTGGATAACGGTCCGTGAGGACAAGATCCGCCGCGCCGACGGCTCGGACGGCATCTACGGGGTCGTCGACAAACCCGACTACGCGCTCGTCATCCCCCTGGCCGGGAACAAGACGATGCTCGTCGAACAGTTCCGGTATCCGCTCGGGCTCCGCCGCTGGGAGTTCCCCCAGGGCACCGCGCCCGGTCGCGCCGAGCTGGCTCCCGCCGAACTCGCGGCCCGCGAACTGCGGGAGGAGACGGGCCTGTCGGCGGGGCGGCTGGTGGAGATCGGGTTGCTCGACGTCGCGCCGGGGCTGTCGAGCCAGCGGGGCCGGGTGTTCGTGGCGACGGACCTCACGGAGGGTCCCCCGGAGCGGGAGCCCGAGGAGCAGGACATGCGAACGGCCTGGTTCGACCGCGACCGGGTGGAACGGATGATCGCCGACGACGAGATCACCGACGCCCAGTCCATCGCCGCCTACGCTCTCCTGCTCCTGTGGGAGCGCCGCAACCGCCGCTGAGGACGAACCTCCCCGACGGGTCTTCCGAGGAGACCGACACCGTGTCCGCACGTCCCGCACCCGTGCCCGCGGGCCCACGACCGGCCCCGGACACACTCGCGGACACGGTGTCGGAGGTCAGTCGGGCCACTCGGGGCGCCGCTTCTCCAGAAACGCCGCCATGCCCTCCTTGGCACCGGGCAGTTGCGACGCCGAGGCCATGACCTCCACGGCGAGGTCGTAGGCGTCCCGCTCCGGTCGGTCGAGCTGCGCGTACAGGGTGCGCTTGCCCAACGCCTTCGACGCCCGGCTGCCTCGGGTGGCCCTGGCCAGCAGCTCGGCGACCGCGTCGTCGAGCTCGGTGTCCGGCACCACCCTGTTGACCAGCCCCCAGTCGAGCGCCGTCGTGGCGTCGATGGGATCGCCCGTGAGCGCAAGCTCCATCAATCGTTTCCGGCCGATCGCCCGCGCCACCGGGACGGCGGGGGTGTGACAGAACCACCCGCCCTTCCCGCCCGGCAGCGCGAACGCCGCCGACTCGGCGGCCACGGCCAAGTCGCACGAGGCCACGAGCTGGCAGCCCGCCGCCGTCGCGAGCCCGTGGACCCGAGCGACGACCACCTGCGGCACGGCTTGGAGGGTGCCCATCAGCTCGGTGCACAACCGCAGCAACTCCCGCACCCCGGACAGGTCTCGGGCAGCGACGTCGGCGAAGTCGTGCCCCGCCGAGAACACGGGCCCCGCACCGGCCAGGACGATGCCGGTCGCGTCCGACTCGCCCGCCTCGGTGAAGGCGGAGAGCAGTTCCCGCAGGTGTGGCTCGGACAGCGAGTTACGCCGCGCGGGCCGATTCATGGTGATCGTGACGGTGCCGTCCTCCCGTTTGACGAGGACGTGTTCGTAGTCACCCATGCTGCGACCGTAACCCGCCCCGGCACTCCCACCAAGACCGCGAACGGCGGTACCTCACGCCCGGTCGAGAACGGCGTGCAGGAACTCCCTGGTCCGCTCGTGGTCCGGGTCGGTGAACAGCTTGTCCGGTTTGGCGTCCTCGATGATCTGGCCCCGGTCGAACATCATGACGCGGTCCGACACGTCCCGCGCGAACTGCATCTCGTGCGTGACGCAGAGGAAGGTGATGTCGGTGGTCTCGGCGATCTCCCTCAGCACCGCGAGCACCCCCGCCACGAGTTCGGGGTCCAGCGCGGAGGTCACCTCGTCGAGCAGGAGGACCTCGGGCTCCATGGCCAACGCGCGTGCGATGGCCACCCGCTGCTGCTGGCCTCCCGAGAGCTGGGACGGGTGCGCGTCGATCTTGTCGCTCAGCCCCACCATCTCCAGCAGCGACCTCGCCTTCTCCTCGGCCTCGTCGCGCGACTGGCCGAGCACCCGGATCGGCGCCTCGGTGATGTTCTGCAGCACCTTCATGTTCGGGAACAGGTTGAACTGCTGGAACACCATTCCGATGCGCCGGCGCACCTTCCGTAGGTGCTTCTCGTCGGCGGGGACGAGTTTACCGTTTTTCTCCATGTGGCTGAGGTACTCCTCACCCACCTGAATAGTGCCGCCGTTGACGCGCTCCAACGTCATCAGCAACCGCAGAATGGTGGTTTTACCCGAGCCGCTCGGCCCGATGAGGGTGACGAACTCGCCGGGCTCGACTTCGAAGCTCAGATCACGAAGCACGACATTGTCGCCGAACTTCTTCACCACCCGGTCGAAGCGAATCATCACGTCGGACACCGGGCGGGTCGACGGATTACTTTGCGAGTCCAAAACGACGCTCCAAGTATCGAACGAGCAGTGAAGCGGGGTAGCTCAGCAGGAGGAAAAGAACACCGGCGATCGTGATCGGCTCCACGTACCGGAAGGCCAGCGACGCCTCCTCCTCGGCCGCGCCCACGATGTCGAGGACACCGATCGCGAGCAACAACGGTGTCTCCTTGAACATCGAAATGGTGTAGTTACCGAGCGCGGGCAGCACCCGTGGAATGGCCTGCGGCAGAACCACCGCGGTCCAGACGCGGCGGGTGGGCAGGCTCAACGCGGTCGCGGCCTCCCACTGACCCCGCGGAACGGCCTCGATCCCCGCACGGTAGACCTCGGCGGTGTAGGTGGCGTAGTGCAGCCCGAGGCCGAGCACACCGGTGACCATCGGCGACAGCGTGACACCCACCAGCGGCAGCACGTAGAACAGGAAGAACAACTGCACCAACAGCGGCGTGCTGCGAACGAACTCCATGAACAGCCACACCACCGTGCTGACCAGCCGGACACGGGAGCGGCGCAGCAGCGCGAACACCAGTCCCAGCACGTAGGCGAGCAGCGAACCGAGGACGGTGGCCTGGAGGGTGACCAGCAGACCCTTGAGGATCGCGGGCAGGACCTCGAAGGTGTAGTCCCAGTCCCAGCTGAAGTTCACGCGACACCACCGCCCCTCGCGATCGCCGCCTCACGCTTCGGCGGGGTCCTGCCGACCTTCCTCGCTGCCCACCGCTCCAGCAACCGCATCAGGAATGTGATCACAATGGACAGTACAAGGTAGAACAACAGCAGGATCGTGAAGATCAGCGCGACCTGGCCCGTGAAGGCGGGCACGAGAATGACCGTGGCCTGGTGCGTCATCTCGGGCACCGTGATGAAGGTCAACAGTGCCGTGCCCTTGAGCAACTGGATGAACAGGTTGTTGAACGGAGGCACCATCTCCACCAACGCCTGGGGGAGGATGACCCGCCTCATCCGCTGGGCCGGGCTGAAGTTGAGCGCCACACAGCCCTCGTGCTGCTCCTTGGGCACCGACTGCACGGCCCCCCTGACGATCTCGGCCCCGTAGGCGCCGAAGTTCAGGCCGAGCACCAGCACACCGGCCCACAACGGCAGCAGCTGGAACCCCGTCAGCACGGGAAGCACGAAGTAGAGCCAGAAAAGCTGGACGACCTCCGAGGTACCGCGCCAGACCTCGACGTAGACCCGAGTGACGGCCCTGACGGCGGTGTGCCGCGACAGCATCGCGAGACCGGCCACAAAGGACAGTATGGTTGCCAGGATGATACCGCCGACGGTCGCCTGGACCGTCACCAACAAGCCGTCGGCGATGACGGAGACGAAGTGAGAAACGTTATCGAACATACTTGGTTACCGAGTCCGGGCATCACTCTCCCGAGCACAGCTGTTCGGTGGTGACGTCCGCCGGTGGCAGGTTGTCCTCCGTGAAGCCGAACGGCCGCACGATCTCCAACCACTGCCCGTTCTCGTGGATCTTCTGCAACTCCTGGTTGAAGGCGTTCACCAGGTCCGTGTCGCCCTTGCGGAACACGAAACCGCCCGCCTGGATCTGCTCCACACCGTCCACGATCGGCACGAAGCCCTCGGTCACCTCAAGTTGCGCGTCGGGGTTTTGGTCCAGCAACGCACGCAACGAGATGTCGGTGAGCGCACCCGCGTAGGCACGACCCGCCTGGATCGCCTGCAACATGTCGGCCTGAGCACCATAGGTCTGCACGTCGGCGATGTCCAGCGCCTGGGCGACCTGTTGTTCGATCGTGCCGGAGAGGACGGCGAGGGTCACGCCCTTGGCCTTGACGTCCTCGAAGTTGTTGACTCCCTCGGGATTTCCTTGCGGCACAAGGAAAGCCGTGTTGGTGACGTAGTCGACGGCGGAGAACTGCGCCTGCTTGCACCGCTGCGGGATGATGGCCATACCGGCGGCGACCATGTCGTACTGACCCGCGTTCAGACCGGGGATCAGCTGGCCGAACTCCACCTGGGTGGCCTCGACGTTGGGGACCCCGATCGCCTTGAACACCGCCTTGGCCACCTCGGGGGACTCCCCGGTCACCTCGCCGTCACGCGTGAATCCGTAAGGAATCTCACCGGCGATACCGACCCTCACGGTGCCGGCGTCACGAAGTCTCTGCAGCGTGTTTCCGCCACCCTGACCACCTGTTTGCGGTGCTTCCGTACACGCCGCCGCGAGCGTTGCGGTGACCCCGACCGCCAGCGCACCTTTCATGGCAGATCGTCGGGACAGAACCCGTCGTGCCCACTCACCCTGAGCCATGATCGCACCCCTTACCGATTGGGCCTGTTCGCCGACTCAGACGAACGATCTTCTCCTACATGGTCACCGAACGTAGGTGTTCAACACGATCGGGTCAAAACAGAAGTGACCCTCCGTTACCAGAACGAGATCAACACCACAAAGCATCGAAACGGTGGGTCAGCTCCCGCCACCACCTACTTCGCGGACGGTGAGTAACCATTTCGACTCAACTTCCGACTGCGCATATTCCCTATACCGACCGTATGTCTGTACCCATGATTTCGCAGCTCAACGGCATGTCGGAGCGAATTCCACCCGCTTCGGCATTCGCCGTGACACGGGACTCGCGCGGAGGCCACTCTCCGCACGACGGCGAGCACGATGCGCTTCCGGCTACGCTGGGGTGACGTGACCTGGAGTACGTACGGCAGTTACCTCGTCCTGGTGGTCCTCGTGGTGCTCGCTCCGGGACCGGACACCGTCGTCACGCTCAAGAACTCCTTCGCCGGAGGCTTCCGCGGCGGTCTGCTGGCCACGGCGGGGATCGCGACGGGCAACGTGGTCCAGGGCACGGCGGTGGCATTCGGGCTCGGCACCCTCATCGTGAGCTCTCAGCCCGTGTTCCACACGCTCCGTTGGCTCGGGGTGGTCTATCTCTGCTACCTGGGCGTGCAGGCCCTGAGATCGGCTTACAGAGGCGAGTACGCGGCCTTCGACACGGCGAGCAACCATTCTGGCGCGCTCCGTCGATTCCGGGAGGGCTTCCTTTCCAACGTGACCAACCCGAAGGTGCTGGCCCTCTACCTCTCGGTGCTGCCGCAGTTCATCGATCCCGCGCACAGCTCGATCGGCGACACACTGCTGCTCGCCTACACGGTCGCGGTGCTGGGCGCGATATGGCTGTTGCTGCTGGTGACCTTCGTCCACACGGTGCGAGGCTGGCTCCAGCGCAGGAAAGTGCGCCGGGGCCTCGACGTGGCCACCGGCACGACGCTCATCGGTTTCGGCGCCGCCCTCGCCCTGGAGGGCTGACGGCGCCGAAACCCGATCACTCCCGTGAGTCGTTCTCCGCCTCGGAGACCACTCGCTCGACCCGCGCGCCGAGCCGATTGAGGTTCTCGACGAAGGCCGGATAACCGCGATCGATGTGGAACACGTCCCACACCTGCGTGACACCCTCCGCGCACAGGCCGGCGAGCACGAGACCCGCCCCGGCCCGGATGTCGGAGGCCCACACCGGCGCGCTCGACAGCCGCTCCACACCACGGACGACGGCGTGGTGCCCGTCGGTGCGCGCGTCCGCCCCGAGGCGAACCATCTCCTCGATGAACCGGAACCGCGCTTCGTAGACGTTCTCCGTGATCATCGAGGTGCCTTCGGACACCGACGACAGGGCCACCGCGAAAGGCTGGAGATCGGTGGCGAAACCCGGATACGGCAGCGTCACGAAATCCACGGCCTTCGGTCGCTCGGCCTGCACGACGCGGAAGCCCTTCCCGTCGAACGTGGTGACGTCGGCTCCGGCCAGCCGCAGCTTGTCCAGCACCAGATCGAGGTGGTGCGGATCGACGCCCGTCACCGTCACGTCCCCACGGGTCATGGCGGCGGCGAACGCCCACGTCGCGCCGACGATACGGTCACCGATGACCCGGTGTTCCGTGGGATGCAGCGAGTCGACCCCCTCGACGGTCAACGTCGACGTGCCCGCCCCCTCGATACGGGCTCCCATCTCGGTGAGCATCGTGCACAGGTCGACGATCTCGGGCTCACGGGCGGCGTTGTCGATCACCGTGGTGCCCTCGGCCAGCACCGCCGCCATCAGGATGTTCTCCGTGGCCCCCACGCTGGGGAAGTCCAGCCAGATCTGCGCGCCGTGCAGGCCGTCCGCCTCGGCGACCACACAGCCGTGCTCGATCGAGCTCGTCGCGCCCAGCTTGCGCAGGCCGTTCTGATGCATGTCCAAAGGCCGCGAACCGATGGCGTCCCCACCGGGGAGTGCCACCACCGCTCGTTTCAACCGCCCGACCAACGGCCCGAGCACGCACACGGACGCACGCAACTTGCCCATCGCGGGCGAGTCGGCTCGGTGCGACAGTTCCGCGGGCGTGGTGATCCGTGTGACGTCGCCGGCCATCTCGACTTCGCAGCCCACGCTGCGCAGCACGTCGGCCATCAACGGGACATCGAGGATCTGAGGGCAGTTGTGGATCGTGGTGGTCCCCTCGGCGAGCAGGGCGGCCGCCATCAACTTCAACACGCTGTTCTTGGCGCCGACAACCTCGACCTCGCCGACCAGACGCGCACCGCCGTACACGTCGAAGTGCTCGCTCATAATCGCCCATCTTGCCCGGTTCGCTCACGGGCTGTGCGCTGGGGCACGTTCTCGATCAAACAGGACACAAGATCGCGCATACTGAAACGTTCGGACACCACAGGACGATAAGGCCGCCCGAAGCATGGTCACACCTCGATGTGGTCGGTGCCTCCACGGTCCGGGTGGCCGTAGACTGCGGCCATGCCCGTACGGATCAACCGCGTCTACACCCGAGCCGGTGACAACGGAACCACGGCGCTCGGCGACGGCACCCGTGTTCCCAAGACGGACCCACGGCTGGGGGCCTACGCCGACGTCGACGAGACCAACTCGGTGATCGGCGTCGCGATCGCACTCGGCTCGCTGCCCGAGGACATCGTGCGGGTACTGCGGAGCGTGCAGAACGACCTGTTCGACGTGGGTGCCGACTTGAGCACCCCGGTGGTCGAGAACCCCGCCCATCCCCCGTTGCGTGTCACGCAGGACTACGTCGATCGTCTCGAAGGCTGGTGCGACGAGTTCAACGAGCGAGTGGGCAAGCTGACGTCGTTCATTCTTCCCGGCGGCACACCGGGCGCGGCGCTGCTGCACCAGGCTCGGACGGTGGCTCGGCGGGCGGAACGATCGGCGTGGGCGTTGGTGGAGGCCGATCGCGAAGGCACGAACCCCCTCGCGGTGACCTACCTCAACCGGCTTTCGGACCTGCTGTTCATTCTCGCCAGGGTCGCCAACCCCGACGGGGACGTGCTCTGGAAGCCCGGCGGCGACCGCTAGGGAACGTTCGAAGCCGGACGGTGACGGAGGACAGCGACCCCGTCACCGACGGTTCAGGAAAAGCACCGTCAACTGGCTCGGGGAAGCCTCCGCCCCGGAGGAGCCGATTCCAACCACGACAGGAAACCCGTCAACGCTCCGGGGCCCATGGCGATCTCGATGGGTTCGTCGTCGCCGGGACGACATCGAAGCACCCGCGATCCCGAGGGCACCGCGTACGACTCGGTGCCCACCGGGTCACGACGACCGACAATTTCCAACGTGTCTCTGTGGAAGACGCGGCTGGGGCCGATCCGCAGGCTCCACACGCGATACCAGACGAACCGCTCGCCGCGGTACTGCCCCACACCGAGATGCCAGCCGGATCGAGCATTGTCCGGCCGCCATCGCAAGGCCACGGTGACTCCGCCGCGACGGCGCATGAACACCCATCGCAGCGCGTAGCACGCCGCCACGACGAGCAGCACGAGCAGGAGCGCCGGGACCAGCATCGCGATGTCCATGGTCGGCTCCCGCTCGCTACCCGGTCAGACCGTGTGACCAGCCGCTCGAAGCCGGGCCGCCGCTTTCGCGCGTTCCGTCGCGTCCTCCTCGGCGAGCGCCCGACGCGCCGCCTCGACGTCGACCTCCTCAGCGAGCTCGGCCGACTCGGCGAGAACGCTGACGGCGGTGCCCGTGACCGACAGGAAACCGCCGTGCACGGCCGCGGTCACAGTCTCGTCGTCCGTGGTGATCACCTTGACGATGCCGCCCTCGACGAGCTGCCCCAGCACCGGCTCGTGGCCGGGCAGGATGCCGATCTCGCCCTCGGTGGTCTGCGCGGCGACGAACTTGGCCGTACCCGACCACAGGCGGCGTTCGACGGCCACCAGCTCGACGGACATCTCAGCCACGTAGCTCTCCTCCATGCCTCACGCGCGTTCCGCCCAGTTTAGCCGGGCCCGCCGGCGTGCAAGCACACCCCGGCGATACGGAAACGACGGGGTCACATCCATAGTGGACGCCACCCCGTCGCTCACGGAACTCACTTGCCGGTGATTTCCTTGTACTTCTTCTCGAGGTCGTCAAGGCCACCGATACCCAGGAACGCCTGCTCCGGGTAGTGGTCGAACTCACCCTTGGTGATCTTGTCGAACGCCTCGATCGTCTCCGACAACGGAACCGTCGAACCGGGGATACCGGTGAAGGTCTCCGCCACCAGCATGTTCTGCGACAGGAACCGCTCGATACGGCGGGCCCTGTTCACCGTCAGCTTGTCCTCTTCCGACAGCTCGTCCATACCGAGGATCGCGATGATGTCCTGCAGCTCCTTGTACTTCTGCAGGATGCGGATGACCTCGGAGGCGACCCGGTAGTGCTCCTCGCCCACGATGGCCGGGTCGAGGATCGTGGAGCTGGAGGCCAGCGGGTCCACGGCCGGGAAGATGCCCTTCTGGAACACCGAACGCGACAGCTCGGTGGTGGCGTCCAGGTGGGCGAACGTTGTGGCCGGAGCGGGGTCGGTGTAGTCGTCGGCGGGCACGTAGATCGCCTGCATCGACGTGATCGACCGGCCTCGGGTCGAGGTGATGCGCTCCTGGAGCACACCCATCTCGTCGGCCAGCGTCGGCTGGTAACCCACGGCCGACGGCATACGACCCAGCAGGGTCGACACCTCGGAACCGGCCTGGGTGAACCGGAAGATGTTGTCGATGAACAGCAGCACGTCCTGGTTCTGGACGTCGCGGAAGTACTCCGCCATCGTCAGAGCGGACAGCGCCACCCGCATACGGGTGCCGGGCGGCTCGTCCATCTGCCCGAAGACGAGCGCGGTGTCGTTGATGACGCCGTCCTCGCTCATCTCCAGGAAGAGGTCCGTGCCCTCACGGGTGCGCTCACCGACACCGGCGAACACCGAGGTACCACCGAAGTTCTTGGCGACACGGGTGATCATCTCCTTGATGAGCACCGTCTTGCCCACACCGGCACCACCGAACAGACCGATCTTGCCACCCTGCACGTACGGGGTGAGCAGGTCGATCACCTTCAGGCCGGTCTCCAGCATCTGGGTCTTGCCCTCGAGCTGGTCGAACGCCGGCGGCTTGCGGTGGATGCTCCACCGTTCGAGGTCCTCGCCGTAGCCGGGCTGGTCGAGGCACTCGCCGAGCGCGTTATAGACGTGCCCCTTGACCTTCTCGCCCACCGGCACCGAGATCGGCGCGCCGGTGTCGATGACCTCGGCACCCCGCACCAGGCCGTCCTGCGGCTGGAGCGAGATGGTGCGGACGAGGTTGTCACCGAGGTGCTGCGCCACCTCCAGGGTGACGGTCTTGCGGAGCTCCTCGAACTCGACCTCGACCTTCAGGGCGTTGTTCAGGTCCGGCACCGCGCCACGAGGGAACTCGACGTCGACGACCGGCCCGGTCACGGAGACGATCCGCCCCTTGGCCGCGGTTGCTGTGTCTTGCACGGCAGTCATGGCTTACACATCACTTCCTGTGGCGGCGAGCGCGTCCGCCCCACCGACGATTTCGCTGATCTCCTGGGTGATCTGGGCCTGGCGGGCCTGGTTCGCCAGTCGGGTGTACGTCTCGACCAGCTCCTGGGCGTTGTCCGACGCCGACTTCATGGCGTTGCGCTGAGCCGCCAGTTCGGATGCCGCCGACTCCAGCAACGCCGCGTAGATCCGCGTGTTGATGTACTTCGGCAGCAACGCCCCCAACAACTGCTCGGCACTCGGCTCGAACTCGTACGCCGGAGGAATGGTCGCAGGGGCCTCCTCGGTGTACTCGACCTCGAGCGGAGCGATGCGGCGCGCGACCGGAGTCTGCGTGAGCATCGAACGGAACTCCGTGTAGACGATGTGCAGCTCGTCCACACCCAGCACGCCGTCCGCACCCGGGTCGGTGCCCGAGTCGTCCGCCCCCGCGAGGAACGCCTTCACCAGCGTCTCGCCCACCTCGGCGGCGTTCTCGTAACGCGGTTGCTGCGAGAACCCGGTCCAGCTGCCCGCGACCTCACGGTTGCGGAACCGGTAGTAGTTCACGCCCTTACTGCCGATCACGTAGAGCTGCGGGCTCTTGCCCTGCTCACGAAGCAGCGCGAGCAGCTCCTCCGTCGCACGCAGCGCGTTGGCGTTGTAACCGCCGACCAGACCTCGGTCACTGGTGACCACCAGCACCGCGGCCCGAGAGGGGTTCGGACGCTCGACCAGCAACGGGTGGTCGAGGCTCGTGCTGGCCCCGGCCAGGGCGGAGAGCACGTTGGTGATCTCCGTGGCGTAGGGGCGCGAAGCCTCGACCCGTGCCTGCGCCTTGCTGATGCGGGAGGTGGCGATGAGCTCCATCGCCTTCGTGATCTTCCCGATCGACTTGGTTGCCCGGACCTTCTGCCGGAGCTCACGAAGCTGAGCGGCCATCGTTCGCGCCCTACTTCTTCACAGCCGCGGGACGGTGCACCTTCACGGACTCCTGGCCGACCTTGTCGGCGTCCATGGGATCCACGGGCTCGTCACCGACCAACGACTTGCCCTCGGAGGTGGTGAAGCTCTTCTTGAACTCGGCGGTGATCGAAACGACCCGCTCGGCGAGTTCATCGCTCCACTTACCGGTCTCCCGGATCTCGGCGAGGATGTCGTCGTGCTTGTGCCGGATGTGCTCGAGCAGCTCGGCGTTGAACCGCGCGGTGTCCTCGATCGGCACGTCGTCGTAGTGGCCCTTCGTGCCGAGGAAGATGGTGAGCACCTGCTGCTCGACCGGCACCGGCGAGTACTGCGGCTGCTTGAGCAGCTCGTAGAGGCGAGCACCACGGTCGAGCTGGGCCTTCGACGCGGCGTCGAGGTCGGAGGCGAAGGCCGCGAACGCCTTCAGTTCCTCGTACTGCGACAGGTCGATACGCAGCGAACCGGAGACCGTCTTCATCGCCTTGATCTGCGCGTCACCACCGACTCGCGACACCGAGGTGGTCACGTCGACGGCGGGCCGCTGACCCGAGTTGAAGAGGTCCGACTGGAAGAAGCACTGCCCGTCGGTGATCGAGATGACGTTGGTGGGGATGTAGGCCGAGATGTCGTTGGCCTTCGTCTCGATGACCGGCAGACCGGTCAGCGAGCCACCACCCAGCTCGTCCGACAGCTTCGCGCAGCGCTCCAGCAGACGCGAGTGCAGGTAGAAGACGTCACCGGGGAACGCCTCGCGGCCCGGCGGACGACGCAGCAGCAGCGAGATCGCACGGTAGGCCTCGGCCTGCTTGGTGAGGTCGTCGAACACGATCAGCACGTGCTTGCCCTGGTACATCCAGTGCTGGCCCAGAGCGGAGCCCGAGTACGGCGCGAGCCACTTGAAGCCCGCCGAGTCGGACGCCGGGGCGGCGACGATGGTCGTGTACTCCATCGCGCCCGCGTCCTCCAGCGACTTGCGCACGGACGCGATCGTGGAGCCCTTCTGGCCGACGGCGACGTAGATGCAGCGGACCTGCTTCTTCGGGTCGCCGCTCTCCCAGTTGGCCTTCTGGTTGATGATCGTGTCGACGCAGACCGCGGTCTTGCCGGTCTTGCGGTCACCGATGATCAGCTGCCGCTGACCACGACCGATGGGCGTCATCGAGTCGATGGCCGTGATACCGGTCTGCAACGGCTCGCTCACCGGCTGCCGCTCCACCACCGAAGCGGCCTGCAGCTCCAGCGCGCGCCGCTCGGTGGCCTCGATCTCGCCGAGACCGTCGATCGGGTTGCCGAGCGGGTCGATGACACGGCCGAGGAAGTTGTCGCCGACCGGGACCGACAGGATCTGGCCGGTGCGCTTGACCTCCTGGCCTTCCTCGATCGCCTCGAAGTTACCGAGGATGACGACACCGATCTGGCGCGGGTCGAGGTTCTGCGCGACGCCGAGGATGCCGCCGGGGAACTCCAGCAGCTCGTTGGCCATCGTGCCCGGCAGGCCTTCGACGTGGGCAACACCGTCGCCGGTGTCGACGACGACGCCGACCTCTTCCCGGCTCACGTCCGGGGAATAACTCGAGACGTAGTTCTCGATCGCGTTGGCGATCTCATCCGAGGAGATCGTCAGCTCCGCCATGTCGTTCCCGCTCTCACTTCGTTCTTGCCAGTGTGCAAAGTATGTGTCATGTCGCCGACTCGCTCACCCGGCCAGTTGCCTGCGCAAGGCTTCCAGCCTGCCGGCGGCACTACCGTCGATCACCTCGTCGCCGACCCGAACCACCACGCCGGCGCCCAACGAGCGGTCGACGACCACGTGCAACGTCACCGGTCGCTCGTAGATCCTCTCAAGCTGGCCGGACAACCGTTCCCGTTGCTCGGCCGTCAGCTCGATCGCGCTGGTGACGTAGGCCACCGCCCGGCCGTTGCGACCGGCGGCCAGCTCCACTAGCTGGTCGACGCCGTGGGCGACGCTGCGACCGCGTGGGCGGAGCACGACCTGCTCGACCAACACCCTGGTGATCGGATCGACCTTGTCCGCGATGAGCTGGCGGATGAGGCCGCGTTTCGCCTCGGCGGGCGCCGTCCTGTCGGACAGCGCCCTCTCCAGCTCGGGCTTGCTTTCCAGGATACGAGCGAACTGGAACAATTCGTCCTCGACGTCGTCCAGTTTGCCCGCTTTTTCCGCACCGGCGAGCAGTGCGGAGAAACCGAGGTGTTCGAGGCCGTCCACCAGCTCACGCGGATTCGACCACCGTTCGCCCACCACGGCTTCCAGCACCGACAGCGCGGGGACCGAAAGCTTGTCCCGCAGCAGGGTCGCGACCAGCTGCTTGCGGGCCTCGGGGTCCGACGAACCGTCCGACACGGCCCGCCGCAACCCGATCTCCCTGGTGAGCAGATCCACCACGGAGAGCAGCTCTTCCCCGACTGCGGACGGGTCGGCGCCCGCGTCGCCGAGCACCTCGTCGAGACGGGTCCCGGCGAAGCTCAGAGCCTCGCGGCTCGCAGCATGCAGCGTCATCTAGGCCCTACTTCCTTGCTCCGGCCGCACCACTGACTTCGAGCTCGTTCAGGAACCGGTCGACGGTGCCACGGCGCCGCGCTTCGTCCTCGAGCGATTCGCCCACGATCCGCCCAGCGAGCAGGACGGCGTTGCGCCCGAGTTCCTCTCGAAGCTCGGCCACCAGCTGGGCCCGCTGGGCCTGCAACTGCGCCTCACCCTGCGCGACGATGCGCCGCGCCTCTTCCTCGGCCTGCGCCCGCAGCTCTTCCTTGATCTGTTCGGCCTCGGCCCGCGCGTCGTCGCGGATCTTGGCCGCCTCGGTCCGAGCCTCGGCGAGCTGGGCCTTGTACTGCGCCAACGCCTGTTCCGCCTCGGCCTGAGCCTTCTCGGCCTTCTCGATGCCACCCTCGATCTTGGCTGCCCGCTCCTCGTACAGCTTTTCGAAGCGCGGTTTGACGAACTTCGTCATGACGAACAGCAGGATGAGGAAAGCGACAAGACCGATGATGATCTCGGAAGCGTGCGGAAGTACGGGATCGTAATCTTCCTGGGCCTGCGCCAAAATCATCGCCGTCTCCACTTCGTCTGGTTACTCAAGCAGTCGGTGGAGGACGTCAGCCCGCGAGGAAGAAGAGCACGAACCCGAGCAGCGCGAGCACCTCAACCAGGGCGAACGTGGTGAAGCCGATGTTCATCAGCTTGCCCTGGGCCTCCGGCTGGCGGGCGGTGCCGCTGATGACCGACGAGAAGATCATGCCCACGCCGATACCACCACCGATGGCACCGAGGCCGTAGCCGATGACGGCGAGACCCGCGTTGATGTCGGTCTCGGCGGCCTGCTGGGCAAGAAGCATGGTGCTGCTCACGTAATTTCCCTTTCCAACTTCGTCCGTGTTCGGTTAACGGAGCCTTTGCCTTGGGGTCGAACGGACGTCACCTTCGCGTAGGCCGTCCGCCGGTCTTTTCTGGGTACGACTCAGTGCTCCTCGGCCAGAGCCGCCCCGATGTAGTTGGCCGACAACAACGCGAAGATGAACGCCTGGATCACCATGACGAGCGCCTCGATGAACGTGATCGCCAAGGCACCCGCGAACGAGAACGCGGAAACTGCCTTCACCAAGCCCTCACCATGCAACAACAGGTACTCGGCGGACATAGCAAACAGCATGATCAGCAGATGACCCGCGAACATGGCCGCGAAAACCCGGATCGCCAGGGTGATCGGGTTCATGAAGAACTTGGTGAAGAACTCAATCGGGCTGAGCAGGATGTACACGAACTTCGGGGCCCCCGGAGGCGCGAGCTGCAGCCTGAGGTACTTACGGAGACCGTGCTTCCTGATTCCCGCGTAGTGGTACACCGGATAGACCACCAGCACCGAAAGGGCGAGCGGGAACCCGATGTGCGACATCGTCGGGAACTGCAGGACCGGCACGAGACCGAAGAGGTTGTTCACCAGGATGAAGGTGAACAGGCTCAGCACCAGCGGCACGAAACGGAGGAAGTCGGCCGCGCCGATCTGCTCACGGGCGATGTTGTTACGCCCGAAGTCGTAGAGCGATTCGACGAGGAACTGCCCCTTGCCCGGAACGACGCTCATCTTCCTGGTGGTCAGCAGGAAGAAAGCCACGATGATGACGACCGAGAGCACGGCAAGCAGCATGGGTTTCGTGACCCAGCCGAAGATTGCCGGCAGATTGAAGGCTTCTGCCGTCGGCGGTGTGAATTCATCACCTGCGGCTAGTACCAGCGCGCCCAACTGGGCTCCTTCCGGTTCTCCCGGCCGGCGTTCACTCCGCCGGGGGAATCGTCACAAACCTGGACTTAACGTACCGGATACAGTTCCGGCACCGTGCAGGGCATCCCCAATGGGGATGAGACCTTGGTGCGGACGATACCAGGGGCGGAGCAGCCAATCCGTACGGGCGTACTCCAACCACCCCCGTTCGAGGACAGTTGGCCTACTCGTCCGTAACCCGCTCGGCCGAACGGGGGACGACGAGAGTAGGGGTTCGAGTCGTCCGGAACGCCACCACCTCGGCTGCCGCCCACGCCACGACGGTCACCAACATGCCGAACGCGAGCGCGGGCCTGCTGAACCCCTCGACATCCCGCAGCAGGAACATGACCAGCAACAACGCCGACATCTTGAGGGCGTAACCGCCCAGCGCGAGGGTCATCAGCGTGCTCGGCGGGCGGGTGGCCGCGATCCGCATCATCGTGATCGTCACGAGCGAGGAACCGAAACCGAGCGTCGCGCCGAACGCGGCTCCCACCAGCCCCGACTGCCCCGCCGAGAGCGTGGCCACCCCGATCGTGACGAGCACGAGCGGTGTCGCAAGGCGCAGCCCCCACCGCAGCATCGCGTCGGCGAGCGCGTACACCGACTTCGCGTGAGCGGCGCGGGCCTCCGCCTGCGCGGCCTCGTGGGCGGCGTCCTCCACCGAGTCGCGGGCGGCCGTCCCGGCCGCCACGTCACCGTCCACCATGTTCATTCGCCTCGCCTCTTCGGTCACCCGCTGCCTCACCACATCGGTCGCACCCGACGCGTCTCGCCGACAGCCTAGGCGGTGCTCTTCTCCTTCTGCCGTCTCAGCCGCGGCACGAACGTGATGAGCGCGGCGATCAACAGGCCGCCGCACGTGCCCCAGAACACCGCCACCGTGTCGAACATCGCCACCGCGACCGCTCCGAACGCGAGCAACGCCGCCCACAGGTAGATGAGGAGCACGGCGCGGCGCTGCGAGTGTCCGATCTCCAGCAGCCGGTGGTGCAGGTGCATCTTGTCGGCGGCGAACGGACTCTCCCCGCGCCGGGTGCGGCGCACCACGGCCAACACCAGGTCGAGCAGGGGAAGGAACAGCACGGCCGCCACCACGAACAACGGCGAGAGCAGAGCCACGACGTCGGTGGCGTCGAACGACGTGTAGACGATCCGACCCGACGCCGACGTGCTCGCCGCCGCCAGCATGAGCCCGATCATCATCGAACCCGAGTCGCCCATGAAGATCTTCGCGGGCTGGAAGTTGTGCGGGAGGAACCCGAGGCAGGCCCCGGCGAGCGTCGCCGCGATGAGCGCGGGCGGATAGGTGCTCACCTCACCGCCGGAGGAGTGCAGCAGCCACAGCGTGAACGTGCAGGTCGCCGCCGCCGCGATGAGCCCGAGACCACTCGCGAGCCCGTCGAGGCCGTCGACGAAGTTCATCGCGTTCACCATGACCACGACCAACAGCACGACCAGCAGACCGCCCTGGTTGCGGTCGAACATGAGCACGTTGCCGAGCGCGTCGGCGTCACCGCCCCACGGCACCCACAACGAGACCCACTGCACCCCGAACAACACGAGGATGCCCGCGCACATGACCTGACCGGCCAGTTTGGTCCAGGCATCGAGTTCGAAGCGGTCGTCGAGCGCGCCGATGAGCACGATGACGCCGCCACCGATGAGGACGGCGAGCGGGTCGTAGGAGTACTCGAACGCCCGTCTCAACACCGGCAACTGGTGGGCCAACGCCATACCGCCGACCACGCCGAGATACATGGCGAGTCCACCCATCCTCGGGATCGGGACGACGTGGACGTCGCGTTTGCGCGGAACGGCGACGGCCTTGACCTTGATGGCGAACCGACGCACGACGGCGGTGAGCAGATAGGTCACCGCGGCGGAGACGAGAGCGACGAGCAGGTACTCGCGGATGGGAAGACCGGTGGGGACAGCGGAGTTCACGACCGCGTCACCCTCCGAAAAGCACGGACGGGTGGTTCACAGTCAGCAACGCTACCGCTACCGTTCACAGTCACTCTTTCGGGCCGATCTCCATGCCCAGGGCCTCCGATACCGCCTCGGCACTCACAGCGCCCTCACGGAGCAAGGACGGGGTGGGGCCGGTGAGGTCGACGATGGTCGACGGCACCGGGTCGCCGCTCGGACCGCCGTCGAGGTAGACCGCGACGGACTCGCCGAGCTGCTCACGAGCCTGTTGCGCCGTGGACGCGGGAGGCTGCCCGGAGACGTTGGCGCTCGACACGGCCATGGGGCCGACCTCGCGCAGCAGTTCGAGCGCCACGGGATGCAAGGGCATCCGCAGCATCACGGTGCCCCTGGTGCTGCCGAGGTTCCACTGCAGGCTCGGCGCGTGCGGCACGACGATCGACAGATCACCGGGCCAGAACGCCTCGATGAGGGTCTTGGCGTGCCGGGACAGCCCGAGCACCAGGCCGTCGACCGTGGACCAGGAGCCGACGAGGACGCCCACCGGCATGTCCGGGCCCCGGTTCTTGGCCCGCAGCAGGGCCCGCACGGCCGTCGCGTCGAAGGCGTCGGCACCGATTCCGTAGACGGTGTCGGTCGGCATCACCACGAGCCTGCCGGAACGCACCGCCGAGGCGGCGGCCTTCAGCCCGTCGGCCCTCGTGTGCTGCTCACCGCAGTCGTACACCGCGCTCATGCGCGCCAAGCTTAGCGCTGCCCTTTCGCCGGTCCTCGGCCCACGGCGGTCACACTCGGCGAGCCGTGACGAAGCGTGGACGCCCCGCCAGATCGGTGTGATCGACCACGTCGGTGAGGACGCGCCGAGCCTCCAACAGGGCGGGCACCGCCTGCCCGTGGGTGTCGTCGTGCTCGATGGCGACACCGCCCCCCGGCCTCAGCAGGCGAGCCGCCATCGTGACGACGTGCCGGATCACGTCGAGCCCCCCTCCGGCCGCGAACACGGCCTGCGGCGGGTCGTAGTCCGCGACCTCCGGCGGGACGGGGGTGCCCTGCGGCACGTACGGCGGATTGCACAGCACGAGGTCCACGAGCCCGTCGAGCTCGGCGAACACGGTGTCGTCCGTCACGTCGCCCGAGTAGAGGCGGATCGGCGTGTCTCCGGCCTCCGCGCGCAGGTCGGCGTTGTGACGGGCCCAGGCGAGCGCATCGGGGTCGTTGTCCACCGCGTAGACGACCGCGTCCGGCCGAGCGTGCGCCACGGCGAGAGCCAGCACACCCGATCCGGTGCACAGGTCCACCACCACCGGGTGTGCCCGGTCCTTGAGCAGCTTCAGCCCCCACTCCAACAACAATTCGGTCTCGGGCCGCGGGACGAACACGCCGGGACCGACCCGGACCCCGATGCCCCCCATCACGGCCTCGCCGAGGAGGTACTGGAGCGGCACCCGTGTGGAACGTTCGGCGACGAGGCGATGGATGGCCTCCACGACCGGCGGGTCGACGAGAGGAACGAGTGGCAACCTCCCCCGCTCGACGCCCAGCACGTGGGCGGCGATGAGTTCGGCCTCGGTACGCGGTGACGCGACGCCGGCCTCCTCCAGGATTCGAGCGGCCTCCAACATCGCCAGTCGTAGGGGCAGTCTCTTCACGGCGTCAAGACTTGCACATCCCCCGGACAACCGCGCTCAACCCCGGACGTCACCCGCCAGATTCGCCAGCCTCGTCCGATTGTGTCGCAATTTCTCGATGTCCTCGTCGAGAGCGCGCAGCTGCCTGGCCAGCAGCTCGCGCAACTGCGGGCACATGTCGAGGTCGGGTTTCTCGCCCCGCGCGCACGGGAGCACCTCTCGGATGCGTTCCGTGGGCAGGCCCGCGTCGAGCAACGCCTTGATCTGCCGCACCCGCGTGACCGCGTCCTCGTCATAGACGCGATACCCGTTGGCTTCCCGCCGCGCGCGAAGCAACCCCTTGGACTCGTAGTACCGCAACAGCCGGGCGCTGGCTCCCGTGCGGGCGGACAACTCACCGATCAGCACACCGCTCTCCGGACTTGACCTTGTCACCGATGTCAACCCTTAACGTCGCATCATGATCGAGAATTTCGCGACGACCACCAAGGGCTCCGGACCCGCGCTGCTGCTGGCTCACGGCGCGGGCGGCGAGGTACGGGCCAACTTCGGTCCGCTGATCGACGAGCTGGCCCGCACCCACACGGTGATCGGCGTCGACTACCCCGGCAGCGGTGCGACGCCGCGCAGCCCCGAGCCCCTGAGTCTCGACGGTCTCGCCGACGCGCTCGTGGCCACGGCCGTGCGCGAGGGGGCGGAGCGGTTCACCGTGTTCGGGTACTCGCTGGGCACCGCGGTCGCCGTCCGGGCGGCCACCCGCCACCCCGAGCGGGTCACGGGCCTCGTCCTCACGGCCGGGTTCGCCCGGCTCGACAACCGCATGCGGCTCGCCGTCGACCTCTGGCGTCACCTGCTCGACGGTGACCGCCGGACCCTGGCGAGGTTCCTCACCTACGCGGCCACGGACCCGGTGCGGCTGGCCGAACTCACTCCCGAGGCTCTGGAGAGCGCGGTCGACGACCTCGCCGCGACGATCCCGCCCGGCAGCCCGGAGCACGTCGACCTGGTCGCCTCCGTGGACACGCGGGCCGAGCTGCCCCGCATCAGCGTGCCGACGCTCGTCGTGACCACCACTCGCGACCAGCTCGTCAGCGCCGACCTGGGACGCGAACTCGCCCGCGGCATCCCCGGCGCGCGGCTCGTGGAGATCGACTGCGGACACATCATCGGCGCCGAGGCCCCGGACGAGTGGTTGAAGGTCGTGACCGACTTCCTGCGGGAGCCGCGCTGATGGAGCTGGAGGTGATTCTGCCGGACGAGGACGCCGGGATGGCCCCCGGCATCCTCCCGGACCTCGCCGTCCACGCGGAAGCTCTCGGCTACCGAGGTGTCTGGCTGCCGGACCACCTACTGCCGCCCGAGCCCTTCGGCCCCGTCTACGGAGGCGTGTACGAGCCGCTGGTCACCCTCGCCTTCCTCGCGGCGCGGACACGACGGCTCCGGCTGGGCACCTCGGTGCTGGTGCTGCCCCTGCGTAACCCGTTCGCGGTGGCCAAACAGGCCGCGACCCTCCACGCGCTGTCCGGCGGCCGGGTGGCGTTGGGTGTCGGCGTGGGGTGGGACCGCACCGAGTTCGAGTCGGTGGGCGCGGAGTTCTCCACTCGGGGCGCACGCACCGACGAGGCCCTCGTGCTGATGCGGGAACTGTTCTCGGGCGCGACCCGCTTCGACGGGCGCTTCCACTCGTTCGAACGGGGCCACTTCACTCCCGTGCCCACGACGCCGTTACCGATCGTCGTGGGCGGGGTCTCCCCCGCCGCACTGCGCCGGGCGGCGTCCCTCGCCGACGAGTGGCAGGGGGTGGGCCTCACCCCGGAGGCGTTCGCCGACGCGGGCGCCGACACGGTGGCGGTCTCGGTGTCGCCCTACGAAGGGGCCGCGGAGAGACTGTCCGAACTTGCCGACGCGTGGAAGTCCCCGACACCGTGACCCCATCCCGGCCGCCCGAAGACCGAGCCCGGCTGCTTCGTACGAACCTCGGGCAGCCGGAGTTCCGGTCGGTGGTGACCTTCGTGGATTCGAGCGGCCGACGCCCGCGCCTTCAGTCCGACGCGGACGTCTCGTCGGTGATCGTGACGATCCCACTCGGGTGGTCCAGCACGGCGACCGTGCGGGCCGCGGCCGTGTCGATGTGGACGCGCGGACCGGTCGGCGGCGACTCGGGGTAGAAGGTGCCGGGACCGTGGAACTGGCCGTAACGCAGCACCACACCGCCGAAGTCGAGGACGGCCTCCTCCAGCGTCCGGACCGCCTCGCCGCCGTGCTCGGGCGGCAACTCCCAGGCGACGCTTTGCGCGAGGAACCTTTCGCAGCCGGCGGCTCGCGCCGCGGCAATGAGATTGCCAGTCCCCTCGACTCGGATACGCGCGTTGCCGGCCCGCCGTTCGGGTAGTTCCTCGGCGGAGTCGGGGAGGTCGGTGAGTTGGTGGAGTAGGAGATCCGGCCGGAAGTCCCGCACGGCGTCGGTCAGGGCCGGCGCGTCGTAGACGTCGCACACGACCGGTTCGGCGCCGAGCTTGCGAACCAGCGGAGCCTTCCCGGCGGTGCGAGTCATCCCCGCCACCGTGTGTCCCGCGCGCGTGAGCAGCGGCAACAAGCGAGAGCCGATCACTCCGGTCGCCCCGGCGACGAAGATGCGAAGCGACGAAACCTCGGACGAGGACGTGGTTCGTTCGTCGTGCATGAGGCCATTCTCTCTTCGGCCACTCGGCTGACAAGCGATTTGCCTTGCCGCCCGGAGGCGCAATCTCCACAGAGGACTCGGGAAATAGGGGTTACCCCTACGACCCCCTCCCTGCCTATGCTGGCGGCAAACCGCGCGAGTCGAGAAGGACGACGATGCCAACGCTGGTCTGGGACTATCTGCACGAATACCACGACGAGCGCGCCGACATCCTCGACGCGGTGGAGACGGTGTTCTCCTCGGGGCGGCTCGTCCTCGGCAAGAGCGTCTCGTCGTTCGAATCGGAGTTCGCCGACTACCACGGCGTCTCCCACTGCGTCGGCGTCGACAACGGCACCAACGCGATCCGGCTCGCGCTCCAGGCCATGGGCATCGGCAAGGGCGACGAAGTGATCACCGTGTCGAACACGGCGGCGCCCACGGTCGTGGCGATCGACGCCGTCGGTGCCACGCCGGTCTTCGTCGACGTCGACCCCGACACCTACCTGATGAACGTCGACCAGGTCGAAGCGGCGATCACCCCCAGGACGCGGTGCCTGCTTCCCGTCCACCTCTACGGGCAGTGCGTCGACATGGCGCCACTGCGCGCGTTGGCCGAGAAGCACGACCTGCTCGTTCTGGAGGACTGCGCGCAGGCCCACGGCGCCCGCCAGCACGGCGAGGTGGCCGGGTCCATGGGCACCGCAGCGGCGTTCTCCTTCTACCCCACGAAGGTGCTCGGCGCCTACGGTGACGGGGGCGCGACGATCACCGACGACCCCACCATCGACGCCAACCTCCGCCGCCACCGCTACTACGGGATGGAGGAGCGGTACTACGTCGTCGAAACACCGGGGCACAACTGCAGGCTCGACGAGGTGCAGGCCGAGATCCTGCGGCGCAAGCTACGGAGGCTCGACGACTACATCAAGGGCAGGCAGGCCGTCGCCGACCGCTACGTCGAGGCGCTGTCCGACACCGAACTCGTCCTGCCCACCACCGCCGAGGGCAACACGCACGTGTACTACGTGTACGTCGTGCGCCATCCCCGCCGGGACGCGATCCTCGAAGCGTTGAAGGCCTACGACATTCAGCTCAACATCAGCTATCCGTGGCCGGTGCACACGATGACGGGCTTTTCCCACCTCGGCTACTCCGAGGGCAGCCTGCCGGTCACCGAAGCACTGGCGAAGGAGATCTTCTCCCTCCCGATGTACCCGTCGTTGCCGCGCGAGACGCAAGACCGCGTGATCGACGCGCTTCGCTCGGTACTGGCCTCGCTCTAGGCTCGCGGGCACACGGCAAGGCCGAACCACTACTGTCCTCCCCGTGACCGAACCCTCCCTCCGCACGACGGCGGAGGCCTACGACGCCGTCGCCACCGTCTACGCCGAGTTCGCTCGCGACTCCCTGGACGCCCTTCCCCTGGACCGCGCCGTGCTCACCGCGTTCGCCGAATTCGCGCGGACCGACTCCGGCCCCGTCGCCGAACTGGGGTGCGGCCCCGGCCAGACCACCGCGTTCCTGCGAAAGCTGGGGCTCGACGTCTTCGGCGTCGACCTCTCCTCGGCGATGATCGAGCTCGCCCGCGAGGCCTACCCCGACATCCGGTTCGAGTGCGGTTCCATGGACGCCCTCGACCTCGCCGACGGCGCGCTCCGCGGCATCGTGTCGTGGTACTCGCTCATCCACACCCCGCCGCGGGACGTGCCGTCGTACTTCGCCGAGTTCCGTCGAGTGCTCGCGCCCGGCGGCCACCTCCTGCTGGCCTTCTTCGAGGCGGAGGGCGGGCCACTCACGACGTTCGACCACAAGGTGACGACGGCCTACCGATGGCCGATCGACGAACTCGCTGCCCTGGCGGGCGAGGCCGGGTTCACCGAGGTCGGCCGCCTGCTACGAGAACCGGGCGAAGGGGAGCGGTATCGCCGGGGCCACCTGCTGATGCGCGTGGCGGACGCGACCGAGGCGGATGAGTAGCGTCGCCGGGACTTCTCACACCACGGCCAGGCTCCGCAGGCACAGCAGCAGGCTGCGCGCCTGGATGTTGACGTAGAAGCTGTGTCGCAGCAGTTCGTCGTACTGGGACAACGTCAACCAACGGTAGTGGGGGTCGTCGACGGCGACGTCGGTGTCGGTCTCCACGATGAGGTACCGGTTCTGCGCCGTCAGGAACCGACCTCCCTCCTCGGACAACACCGTGTCGAAACGCACCCGCGTCGATCGCAGCACCTCGTCGAGGAACCGGGGCCGCGCCGCGTCGGGAAGCAGCTCGTAGTTCTCGGGGGTGCACTGCACGGTGGGGGCGAGTTCCACGACGTCGGCGTAGCCGGGCTCGGTCCTGGCGTGGGTGAGGACGTGCAGCACACCGCCGATCTCCTTGACGACAAAGGCGATCACGCCCGTCCCCACGGGTTCGATCATCGGTTGTGACCACGCGCCCACTTCCCTGCCCTCGGCCTCCACGTGCACGCCGACGACGGAGAAGAAACGGTCGCTGTGGTGGGAGATCACACCGTCCTTCTCGCGCCACCCCGGCAGCCCCCGCAGTGGCGTGCGGTGCACACGCAGATCGGTGCGCGTCCTGGCCTCGGTGATCCAGCTCAGCACCTCGTCGGTGGTGTGCACGGACGGCGCGCTGGGATCGGCGGAACGCGCCAGCGCCGCGCGGAAGTCGTCGCCCGACCGCGAGGCGACGGAGTTCGTCCAGTACCGGCCACCGCCCGGCAGGCAGGCCAGTACCGTCCGCGTGTCCATGTTCACGAGGTCCGGCACGGTGAGCAGTTCGGCGAGCTGTCTCAGGGTCAGCCAACAGAATCCGTCGGCCAGCGGGACGGGCTCGTCGACCTCCACCACCATGTTGCGGTTGCGCTTGCGGTAGAACCAGGCCCCCTGCTCCGACTGCCGGATGTCCACGAGCACCCGATGCCCGGCGGGTTCCCGGAAGTACCTCAGATACGGGATCGATCGTCCCTTATGGACTCCCGTGTAGTTGCTGCGGGTCGCCTGCACCGTCGGTGACAGTTGCAGTCCACCTCCGGGATTGCCCGGTTCCTGCTTGGCCTGGACCAGGCAGTGCAGCACACCGTCGATCTCCTTCACCAGGATTCCGAGAATCCCGATCTCGGGCTGGTTGATGATCGGCTGCCGCCACGACGCCACCACGGCGTCGTCGCGCTCCACCGACACCGCCTCGACGCTGAAGAACCGGCCCGTGTGATGCCGCAGGAACCCCGTGTCGGGTTCCCGGACCCACCCGGTCAGCTCGTCGAGCCCCGCCCGTCGCGTCTTCATCCAGGTGCGTCGCGACAGTCCGGCGAGCCAGTCGTGCACCTCGGCCGTGTCCGGGAAGTGGGACCCCGGCGCGAACAGCGAATCGGTCAGGCGGGCCGCGACCTCGTCGCGTGACAAAGGACGAAGGGGAGCAACCACCGAGCGACTCCTTCGGCAGGACCGGCTTTTCCGCGTCGCCGACGACCGACCGTGAGGGACCTCGGCCGACGTCACCGGCCGACACCGGCAAGCTTCGCCGCCCGCGTTTCCGGTGGTCAACCACCGGGCGACCCCTAACTCCCGGAATAGGGGTCGCCCGTCCGGCCCTCCCGAACCGCCACGGCCGCGACGGTCGCGTCGATTCCGGCGGACAAGTCGACCTCGGCGCGCCATCCGGTGACCTCCGTGAACGCCGCGGGATCGGCGACGAGACTGCGTCCGTCCATCTCGGTGGCCTCCGTCGGCGGGGGCACGGACACCACCGGAACCGGGGGCCGTCCGGTGTGGGCGGACACGGCCGCCGCCACCCGCTCGAACAGCTCACGCACGCTGACACCGCGACCCGAACCCAGAAGCCAGTGGCGTCCCGCCAGCCGAGGGGCGTCGACGACGGCGTGGACGAACGCGTTCGCGACGTCGTCGACGAACACGAGATCCCGCTCCACGGCGCCGTCGCCCCACACCGTCAGCGGTTCGCCCGCCAGCGCCCTGCGCACCATCGCGGTCACCACTCCCCGGTCGAGCGCGCTCGGAGCGGGCCCGTAGACCGTGGGAAGCCGCAGACTGACGCCTCCCCCGTCGAGCACCACGCGTTCGGCCACCAGCTTCTGGCGGTCGTACTCGGTGGTCGGCTCGTCCGGCTCCGTGCCGTCGACGCGATCGCGGGCCCCCGCGCCGACCTGGGACGTCGAACCGGCGAACACCACCACCCGCCCCGCTGCGGACGCGATCGCCGAACGCACGACGGCGACGTTCACCCGCTCCGCCGCCTCGGCCTCGTGGTCCCCGATCCGGTACGTGCTGCCGCCCGTGTACAACACGAGCGGCAGCACCACGTCCGCGTCCGCGATCACCTCGGCCACCCGGCCGGGCTCGGTCAGATCGGCGGCCACCGCCTCCACGTGGGCACAAGGAGCACGACCGCTCGACGACACCGACCTCACGGTCGCCCCCGCCGCCACGAACCGCGCGGCGACGGCCGAACCGATGAATCCCGAGCCTCCGAGCACGACCACCCGGACTCCCGTCAGCGCGGACCCCATCGTCAGACCACGTGCACGTGGGGCACGTACCGGATCCAGCGGCCACCCGCCTCGCGGAACGCCTGCTCCTTGGCCATAATCTCGTCGGCGTGGTTCCAGGCGAACAGCAGCGCGTACGACGGGTAGTTCTCGGCGAACGCCTCCGGCGGCCGAACCGGGATGTGCGCGCCGGGGGTGAGCTTGTACTGCTTCGCGGGCGTGGTGTCGCACACGAACTCCACCAGCTCGGGCCCGATACCGCAGAAGTTGGTCACCGTGGCGCTCTTCGCGGTGGCGCCGTACCCCACGATGCGATGGCCCTCCGCCCGCAGGCGCCTCAAAAGCGCCACCAACTCGTCGCGGACCGCGTACACCCGGTCCGCGAACGCCTTCAGCACGGCGAGTTCCCCGAGCCCCGCCCGGCGTTCGGAGGTGAGCAACTCGTCGACCGCGGCACTGCGCTTGCGTGCTCCGGGGCGAGCGAGCGTGTAGCGGATCTCACCGCCGTGCACGGGAAGGTGCTCCACGTCGACCAGTTCGAGACCGTGCCTGCGGGCCATCTCGTCGACGGAGCTCGCACTGAAGAAAAAGAAGTGCTCGTCGTAGATCTGGTCGAACGACGTGCGCTCGACGATGTCCCCGAGGTAGGGGTCCTCGAACACGAACACCCCGTCGGGCTTCAACAGCGTGGTGACTCCCCGCAGGATCGAGGACATGTAGGGGATGTGGCACAGGGTGTTGGCCGCGTAGATCACGTCCGCCCGGCCCTCGGCCTCCACGATGTCGAGAGCCGTGGCCTCCTCGAAGAAGTCCTTCCGCACCCGCACGCCCTCACCGGCCGCCAGATCGGCCACGGCACCCGAGGGCTCCACTCCCAGGTGCCGCACTCCCGCCTCGGCCACCGTCTTGAGCATGGTGCCGTCGTTGCACCCCAGCTCGACGATGAACGAGTCCTCTCCGGACAGTTCCGTGGCGAGGAACCTCTCCGCCATGCGTCGGAAGTGCTCGCGCATCACCACCGACCCGCGCGACAGGTACGGATAGTCCTCGTGGAACATCGCCTCGCGCGGCACTTCCTCCGTCAACTGCACCATGCCGCACGTCTCGCACAGGCCGACCGCGAGCCGGAAGGTGTACTCCTCCGTCGAGTCCGACGGATCGCGGAAGGCGTCCGACAACGGCTGGGTACCGAAGTCGAGGAACTCGGTGACCGCGTCACCGCAGATCCGACAGTGAGGTGCGGGGGATTCGGGCGCCATTGCGCGTTCTCCTTCTCTTGTCGGGGAACAGGACTCAGGCACCCGTGCCGCAGGCGTCGGCGTGAATGCCCAGTTCTCGCGGGAGTTCGGCACGACCCTTCACTCCCAACTTCCGGTACACCCTGGTGAGGTGCTGTTCGACCGTGCTCACCGTGATGTAGAGCAGAGCGCTGATCTCGCGGTTGGTGTGGCCGAGGGCGGCGAGTTCGGCGACCCGGCGTTCGGAGTCGCTCAACGCCGGGACACCGTGGGCGGCCAACCGGTCGACGTGGGCGGTCCTTCCGTCGAAGAGCCGCTCGAACCGACGTCGCGTCCTCGCGAGTTCCCGACCGTCACCGCAGGCTTTCAGCAGCTCGACCGACTTCCGTAGCAGCTCGGCGCGCTGGCGGGGGCCGTTCAGCTCGGCCAACAGTCGCAACGCGATGCCACGGGTCCGCCGATCCGCGTTCCCGAGCTGCTCAGTGACGAGGTCACGGGCGGCGTCGGGTCTGCCGAGCGCGAGGTTGGCCTCCGCGAGGTCGAGCCGCCACGGCGCCACCAACGGCAGGTCCGAGCCCCGCTGTCTCATCCTCGCGGCGCAGGTCTGGAAGTCGCTGATGGCGGCGAGTGCGCGGCCCTGAGCCAGGTGGGCGTGTCCCCGAGCGTGCAGGTAGAACAAACCGATCACGCCGTCGAACATCGCCTCCGGCACCGGCAGCCGCAGCAGTTCCTCCAGCACGTCCGGCTCCCCCGTCTCGGTCAGGGCGAGGAGTTGCACGGCGACGGGATAGCCGATCAACACCCCCCAGCCCTGGGTCGGCAGCAACCTCATCGCCGAGGCGGCGAGGCGGAAGGCCGTGGCCGAATCCCCCCGCCGCAGGGTCAGGTGAGCTCGCACGACCTCGCACAGCGCTCGCCACGTGTTCGCCCCGCCGTCGGCGGCCCTGGCGATCATTCGCTCGCACCAGCGTGCGGCGCTGTCGGGCTCGCCCGCGAAGACCAGGGCCAAAAGCGCGGTGACGACCACTTCCGGTGCCGTCTCGCCGGGGTGGCTGCTCTTCAGCACGTGCTCCGCGGCGGAGAGGTCCCGGCGGTCGAACTTCGTGGTCCAGAACCGGCCGAGCACGCGTCCGGCCTCGGCCCACGGGTCGGAACTCGGCGGTCCCCCTTCCGGGGCGTCCCCGGACTCCGGGCCCAGTCCGTGGACGTGGCAGATGATCCTCAGCTCCGCCGCCGACCGGACGTCGAGGAGCTCGGGATTCTCGCGGCACGCCGCCAACACGCAGTCGACCGTGTCGTGGTCGCCGGACCAGAAGGCGTGCCACAGCACGAGCACCACGTCCCGGCCCCGCGACCGGCCCGCCCACAACGCCGTGCGCAGTGGTTCGAGGTACGTGGCCGACGCGGCCGGGTTGATCCGCCACAACGCGCGGACGAGCATTCGACCGATCTCGAACCGCTGGGCTCCGACAGCGGCGGTCGACGCGAGTTCCAGGCAGCGGATCGCGTCCTCGACCTCGTCGGCCGACAACGCCTGCTCGGCAGCGATTCGCAACACGTCGACCGCCCAGTTGTCGACCCGGTCGAGCGCGAGCAGGTGAGTCGCCACCGTGGTGGCGTCGTCACCCCGGCGGTGGAGCGCCTCGGCAGCCCGGCCGTGCAACGCGGAGCGTTCGTCGGCGGTCAGACCGCGCAGCACCGCCGCGCGCACCCCGGCGTGCCGGAACCGGGCGCCCATCACCAGCCCCGAGGCCTCCAAGGCCCCCATGAGCCGCTCGGTCACCTCGGTGGTGAGATCCGCGAGACGTGCGACGAGGTCCACCGAACAGTCGTCCGCGAGCACCGCCATCGCCTTGGCGACGGCCGAGAGCGACGGCTCCCACCGATGCAGTGCCGCGAGCACCGTCTCGACGCCGGTGGGCCCCAACGTGCGCTCGTCGACCTCGTGCCCCGCGGCGAGATCGGCGGCCATCGCCCGCACCAACATCACGTTGCCGCCGCTCCAACGACACCACAACGGCGCGAGCCGCGAGGCCCCGGTGGGGCCGAGGCGCTCCGAGAGCAACGCGGTGACCTCCGACTCGCTCAGCGGACCGAGCCGAACCCGCCGGACCGAGCTCGGGTCGAGCTCCGCGTGCAGGCGCATCGCCAGCGAGTGGGAGTGCTCCCGCTCCGCGAGGACCAACAGGAGCCGCGCCGAGGACACCCGCCGGCACAGGCGGAGCAGAAACTCCCGCGACTGCCGGTCCGCGAACTGCACGTCGTCGACGCTGATCACGACCGGTCGCCCGTGGGAAAGCCGCGACAGCTCCGAGCACAACTCGTGGCGCAGCCGCAGGCTCGATCGGTCCGACGACTCCTCCGCGCAGGCCGTGGCGAAAGCGGCGAGTCGGTCGGTGGTCTCGGGTGACACTCCCGCGCCGTGGACGAGCTGGTCCAACACTCCCGCCGGAAGTGACCGCTCGCTCCAGATCCCGCGAGCGCACAGCACCAGTGCCCCGGCTTCGGCGGCACGGTCGGCGAATCGCCGCAGCAGCTCGGTCTTCCCGCTTCCGAGCCCGCCGGTGATCAGCGCGAGCCCGCCCCGGCCCTCCACGCACTCGGCGAGCAGTGAGGTGAGTTCGGCGAGGGCGGCTTCGTGGTCCGCCATCCACACCCCCTGCCCGATGTCACGATCGCCCCTCTCTGATCAATGACAGCAGGGTTATAACACGCGAAACGCCCCGGCGAACGGCTGCTGAAAAAGGTCAAAAGCGGCACCGGGAGAACGCGGATTCGGAACAGACCACTTCGATGCCCGCGTCGGGCGAACCGTTGCCACGGGTCCCGACGTGGCGGGAGCGGCCGTTCAGCCCTCCGCCCGGGCCTGCGCCATCCGCTCCTCCCGGTCGGCGGCGCGCAGCGCGTCCAGCACTCCCGTCAACTCCCCGTCCAGCACCTGGTCCAGGTTGTAGGCCTTGTAGTTGACGCGGTGGTCGGAGATCCGATTCTCGGGGAAGTTGTAGGTGCGCACCCGCTCCGACCGGTCGACCGTCCGCACCTGCGAGCGGCGGGCGTCGGCGGCCTTCGCGGCGGCCTCCTCCTCCGCCAGCGCCTGCAACCGCGCCTGCAACACCTGGATGGCCCGCGCCCGGTTCTGGATCTGCGACTTCTCGTTCTGGCACGACACCACGATGCCGGTGGGGAGGTGCGTGACCCGGACCGCCGAGTCGGTGGTGTTGACGCTCTGGCCGCCGGGGCCCGACGAGCGGAACACGTCGATGCGCAGGTCGTTGGGGTCGATCTCGACCTCGATCTCCTCCGGCTCGGGATAGATCAACACGCCCGCGGCCGAGGTGTGGATGCGGCCCTGCGACTCGGTGGCGGGCACGCGCTGCACGCGGTGAACGCCGCCTTCGAACTTCAGCCGGGCCCACACACCCTCGACGTCCGTGCCCTTGCTCTTGATCGAGACCGTCACGTCCTTGTAGCCGCCGAGGTCCGACGGCGTGGCGTCGAGGATCTCGGTCGTCCAGCCCTGCCGTTCGGCGAACCGCAAATACATCCGCAGCAGGTCGCCGGCGAACAACGCGGACTCCTCACCGCCCTCGCCCGACTTGATCTCCATGACGACGTCCGAGCCGTCGTAGGGGTCGCGAGGCAGCAGCAGCTCCGTCAACCGCGCTTCCAACGCCGGAATCCGCTCGGCCAGCCGCTGGGCCTCCTCGGCGAACGCCTCGTCCTCGGCGGCCAGCTCCTTGGCCGCGGCCAGGTCGGAGCGAGTGGCTTCGAGTTCCCTCACCGTCTTGACCACGGGCGCCAACTCCGCGTAGCGACGCCCCAGCTTGCGGGCACGGGCCTGATCGGCATGCACTGCCGGGTCCGCCAACTGCTCTTCGAGCTCGGCGTACTCGTCGAGCAACCCTCGCAGTGATTCCGACTCCACGGCCTTACCTTCCTCGAACGCCTGCCTTACCAACCACGGGCACTGGGAAACGCGAAACGGCGCTCGCTCCTGCCGCACGAGCAGAAGCGAGCGCCGTCCACCAAGCTACTTCTTGCGCTTGCCGTAGCGAGCCTCGAAGCGCGCCACTCGACCACCGGTGTCGAGGATCTTCTGCTTACCCGTGTAGAACGGGTGGCAGTTCGAGCAGATCTCGACCTGGATGGAGTCGGAGGCGGCGGTGCTGCGGGTGGTGAAGGTGTTGCCACAACCGCAGGTCACGGTGGTGACGTGGTAGTCGGGGTGAATACCGCTCTTCATGGTGTCCTCTCCTCGTGGCCGCCGGATCCCCGTACCCGCGGGGTGAACCGGAGCCGGACGTCAGCGGAACAAGTCTGCCAGAGGGGCAGACGATCTTTTCAACGCACCCTTACGGGCGGATATTTCCCCCACACCGGCTGGTGGGCCCGTCGGTCGACGACACCGCACCAGCCGATGGGGTCCGACAACTCTCAGTCGTCGTCCGCTCCCGGAGCGGTCTTGGAGACCTGCATCAGGAACTCGGCGTTCGTCTTGGTCTTCCGCAACCGGTCCAGCAGCAGGTCGATGGCCTGCTGGGAGTCGAGCGCGTGCAGCACCCGGTGCAGCTTGTGGGTCACCGCCAACTCGTCGGGCGAGAGCAGCAGCTCCTCCTTGCGCGTACCCGACGGGTTGACGTCCACGGCCGGGAACACCCGCCGCTCGGCGATCTTGCGGTCGAGCTTGAGCTCGGCGTTGCCGGTGCCCTTGAACTCCTCGAAGATCACCGTGTCGCCGGTGGAGCCCGTCTCCACCATCGCCGTGGCGAAGATGGTGAGCGAGCCGCCGCCCTCGATGTTGCGGGCCGCGCCCAAAAACCGCTTCGGCGGGAACAGCGCCGTGGAGTCGACACCACCCGACAGAATGCGCCCGGACGCCGGAGCGGCCAGGTTGTAGGCACGACCGAGCCGGGTGATGGAGTCGAGCAGCACCACGACGTCGTGCCCCATCTCGACGAGCCGCTTGGCCCGCTCGATGGACAGCTCCGCCACCGAGGTGTGGTCCGACGGCGGGCGGTCGAAGGTGGAGGCGATGACCTCACCCTTCACCGACCGCTGCATGTCGGTGACCTCTTCCGGCCGCTCGTCCACCAGCACCACCATGAGGTGGCACTCGGGGTTGTTCGTGGTGATCGCGTTCGCGATGTCCTGCATGATCGTCGTCTTGCCCGCCTTGGGCGGGGACACGATCAGCGCGCGCTGTCCCTTGCCGACCGGCATCACCAGGTCGATGACTCGCGTGGTCAGCTTGTTCGGCGTGGTCTCCAGCCGCAGCCGCTCGTTCGGGTACAACGGCGTCAGCTTGTGGAACTCGGGGCGCTTCTTCGCGACCTCGGGGTCGAGCCCGTTGATCGAGTCGACACGCACCAGCGGGTTGAACTTCTGACGCTGCTGCTCACCCTCGCGCGGCTGCTTGACGACACCCGTGATGGCGTCGCCACGACGCAGACCGTACTTGCGGACCAACGACAGCGACACGTAGACGTCGTTGGGGCCGGGCAGATAACCCGAGGTCCGCACGAACGCGTAGTTCTCCAGCACGTCGAGAATGCCCGCGACGGGGAGAAGCACGTCGTCTTCCCTGATCTCGGTGTCGGCACCGCCGCCTTCACCCCGGCCACGGCGACGACGGTCGCGGAAACGCCTGCTGCGACGGCCGCCGCGCTCCTCGTCCTCGCCCTGGTTGCCGTTCTGGCCACCGTTGGCGTTGCCGTTCTGGCCGCGCTGCTGGTTGCCGGCCTGCTTGCCGTCGGACTTGCCGTCCTTGGCCTCGGACTTGCCGGAGTCGGACTTACCGTCCTTGTCCCCGCCGTCACGCTGGCTCGATTCGTCGTCGGAACGTTGCGCGGCACCGGCCTCACCGGAACTCGAACCGCCCCGGCCGGAACCACGCCGACGCCTGTTCGGCCTGCTTCCTCCGTCGTCCTGGGTCTCCCCCGAGGGTTTGGCCTCCTGGGCGGTGTCCTTGCCGCCCTTGGCCTCACCGGTGTCCTTACCGGCGCCCGTGTCGGCGTCGCCCCCGGCAGCGTGCCCGGACGAACCCGCGTCCTCACCGGAGCCGCCGCGCTTGGTGGACCGCTTCTCCTTGCCGTCACCGGCCCGGTCCACCCCGTCGAGGGGCGGGGTCGCCTCCTTGGCGGCCTCGGTAGCGGTGTCCTTGGCCGTCGACCTCGTGCGCTTCGTCTTGCCCTGGCGCTCACGGATGGCCGCGATCAGGTCGCCCTTGCGCATCCCCGTGGTGTCGCTGATGCCCAACTCGGTGGCGAGTGCCCGCAGTTCGGCGATCACCATGCCCGACAGGCCACCGGGTCGCCGTCTGGGAGTCGTTCCCGTGCCGTTGGACTGCGGCGTCCGCTCACCCGAGTCGGACGATGCAGATGGGGCTGCCTGGGTCTCGTCGCCGCTCAACAGATCGGTGTTGCTCACACATGTCCTTCCTGACCGGTCAACGCTCCACGCGTGGACCAGCGGACCACCGCCCGCGTCCGAATTGCGAGACGGCATACTGAATCCCTCCGCGGCCGGTCCATCGCCGAACATGCGAGACACAGCGAGAACCGCCGTCAAGAGATCAATCGATCACCGTGTTTACCCGAAACCCCGTCGAGAACCAACGGAAAAGATCCGATCCGGAAGATTCCGGAACCAGCACCGGGTGCGGAAACCGCACGGTGACCGAACGCCTCCGAGGGTAGACCGCCCGGCCACACGGTGCAACAACCACCCCCCACATGGCGCCTTCCTTTTCGATCGCCGGAAGGAGCCTCACCTCAGGGGTGTCCGGGCGTGGTCACGCGGAGTCAGTGTCGAGTCGGACACCGTTCGGATCGACGGGTAACGGCATGACCTCGAATCCCGTAACGTCCACGCCGTCGGGAAGTATTCCCGTGGTGGTCAACGCGAGCACGGTGGGGCCCGCGCCCGAGATCACGGCGGCCACCCCGCGCGCCCGAAGGGCCCTCATCAACCGCACGGAGGCCGGATACGCGGGCTCGCGGTACTCCTGGTGCAGCCGGTCCTCCGTCGCCGCGAACAGCAGGTCCGGCCGTGAGGTCACGGCGTGCACGGTCAACGCGCTCCGGCTCGCCGTGAACGCGGCGTCGCCGTGCGGCACGTAGTCGGGCAGCAGGCCCCGCGTCTGGTCCGTGGACGACCGTTCCTCGGGCACGGCCACCACCGGCCTGATCGCGGCGTGCGGTTCGAGCCGCTCCGCGTGGAACGTGGTGCCCGACTGCCACGCCACCACGAACCCGCCCAGCAGACTCGCCGCGGCGTTGTCGGCGTGCCCCTCGAACTCGGAGGCGAGCTGCAGCGCGCCCTCGTCAACGTCCTTGCCCGCCAACGCGTATCCCGCCGCGATCCCCGCGACGACCGCCGCGGCCGACGAACCGAGTCCTCGCGCGTGCGGAATGGCGTTGTGACAACGCAGGGCCAGGCCCGGCACGCTCACGTCCAGGTGCCGACAGGCACGGCGAAGCGCGCGCACCACGAGATGCGACTCGTCGGTGGGCACGCCGGACATGTCCCCGGCCCCGGCATCGATCACCTCGACGCTGAGGCCGGAGGCCGTCACCTCGACCTCGACGACGTCGTGCAGCGCCAACGCCAGGCCGAACGTGTCGAACCCCGGACCGAGGTTCGCCGTCGACGCCGGAACGGTGATCGTGTACTTCACGCCAACACTCGTTTCCCGACGGCTACTACAGTTGCAGCGCCGCCGCGACGGCCCGCGGGTCCACCGCGAGCGGCTCGACCTCCACGTTGTCCTCCAGGGCCGTGGCGGGATCCTTGAGACCGTGGCCCGTGACCGTGCACACCACGGTCGAACCCTTCGGCAGTCGCCCGTCGGCCGCCGTCAGCAACAGCCCGGCGACGCTCGTCGCCGAGGCGGGCTCCACGAACACGCCCTCGCGCCGGGCCAGCAGCCGGTAGGCGTCCAGGATGCGCTCGTCGGTCACGGCCTCGAACAGACCGCCGCTGGCCGTCTTCGCCTTCACCGCCGACTCCCACGACGCCGGGCTACCCACCCGGATCGCCGTCGCCACCGTCTCCGGGTCCTTCACCGGCTCGCCCTTCACCAACGGCGCGGCTCCCGCGGCCTGGAAGCCGAACATACGGGGAACGTTGTCGACGACACCGTCGGCGGCGTACTCGGTGTAACCGGCCCAGTAGGCGGTGATGTTGCCCGCGTTGCCCACCGGGAGGCAGTGGATGTCGGGGGCCTGCCCGAGCACGTCACAGATCTCCCACGCCGCGGTCTTCTGCCCCACCAGCCGGACGGGGTTCACCGAGTTGACCAACGTCACCGGGTAGTCGGCCGCCGTCTTGCGCGCCAGCTCCAGGCAGTCGTCGAAGTTGCCGTCGATCTGCAGGATGCGGGCACCGTGCCGCACCGCCTGGGCCATCTTGCCCATCGCGATCTTGCCCTGGGGCACCAGCACCGCCGTGGTGAGTCCCGCGCGGGAGGCGTAGGCGGACGCCGAGGCCGACGTGTTGCCCGTGGACGCACAGATGACGGCCTTCAACCCGCTGGCCTTCGCGTGCGTGATCGCCACCGTCATGCCGCGGTCCTTGAACGAGCCGGTGGGGTTGGCCCCCTCGACCTTCAAGTACACCGTGCAGCCGGTGAGCTCGGACAGGTGCGGCGCGAACAGCAGCGGCGTGTTGCCCTCGCCCAACGTGATGATCTCGGCACCTTCCGGGACCGGAATGCGCGACGCGTACGCCGCGATGACGCCCGGCCAACCAGGGCGCGTGCCCTGCCCCGCCGCCGAAGAACCCTGCGCGTTCACGAGTCCTCGCCTTCCACCCGCATCACACTGACCACTTCCCGCACCACGTCCAGCTTGCTGATCTCACTGACCGTGGCCTGCAGCGCCGCGTCCGGCGCCAGGTGCGTCACCACCACGAGGCTCGCGGTGGAGTGCTTGTCCCGCTGCCGCACCGCCGCGATGCTCACGCCGTGCACGGCGAAGACCTGCGCGATCTGGGCGAGCACACCCGGCTTGTCGGCGACGTCGAGACTGATGTGGTACCGCGTCGGCGTCTGCCCCATCGGCCGCACCGGAAGCGCGGCGTGCGCGGACTCGCGCGGCCCCCGGCCTCCCGCGACCCGATTGCGCGCGGCCGCCACGAAGTCCCCCAGCACGGCGCTGGCCGTGGGAGCGCCCCCGGCACCCTGGCCGTAGAACATGAGCTGGCCCGCGGCCTCCGCCTCGACGTACACCGCGTTGAACGCGCCGCCCACGCCCGCGAGCTGGTGGCTCCTCGGAATCATCACCGGGTGGACCCTCGCCGACACCGACTCGGTGCCGTCCTCCGCGACCACTCGCTCACAGATCGCGAGCAGCTTCACCGTCCGGTTCAGCCGCTTCGCCGCCACGATGTCCGACGCACTGATGCCCCTGATGCCCTCACGGTGCACATCGGACGCCGTCACCCGCGTGTGGAAGGCCAGCGACGCGAGGATCGCGGCCTTCGACGCGGCGTCGTAGCCGTCCACGTCGGCGCTGGGGTCGGCCTCCGCATAGCCGAGCCGGGTCGCCTCGTCGAGCGTCTCGGCGTAACTCGCGCCCGTGGCGTCCATCGCGGACAGGATGAAGTTCGTGGTGCCGTTGACGATGCCCATGACACGGGTGATCCGGTCACCCGCCAGGGACTCCCGCAGCGGCCTCAACAGCGGAATGGCACCCGCCACGGCGGCCTCGTAGTAGAGGTCGGCGCCCGACTCGCTCGCCGCGGCCGCGAGTTCGGCGCCGTGCTCGGCCAGCAGCGCCTTGTTGCCGGTGACCACCGACTTCCCCTTGCGCAGGGCGGTCAGCAACCAGCCGCGCACGGGATCGATGCCGCCGATCAACTCGATCACGACGTCCACGTCGGACTCGACGAGCTCGCCCGCGTCGGCGGTCAGCAGGTGCTGCGGCAGGTCCGGGTGCTTGTCCGGCCTCCGCACCGCGATACCGGCCAGCTCGACGGGCGCACCGATCCTCGCGGCCAACTCGTCGGCGTCGTCCAGTAACCGACGAGTGACCTCGCTGCCGACCGTGCCGCAGCCCAGCAACGCGACCCGCACGGGAGCCTCACGACGCTCGCTCACGACACCTCCAACCGGAACATGTCCTCGTTCGTCTCCCGCCTCAGCAACAGCCTGTGGTTGCCGTTACGCACCGCCACCACAGCGGGTTTCGGTTGCTTGTTGTAGTTGCTCGCCATCGAGTAGCAGTACGCCCCCGTCGCCGCCACGGCGAGCAGGTCACCGGGAGCCAGGGTGTCCGGCAACCAGCAGTCGCGGACCACGATGTCACCGGACTCACAGTGCTTTCCCACGACACGGGACAGCACCGCCCGAACCTCGCCCGGTTGGCCGTCGTCGCTGGCGCGGGACACCAGCCGGCAGTCGTACGCCGCGTCGTACAGGGCGGTGCGGATGTTGTCGCTCATGCCGCCGTCCACGCTCACGTAGCGGCGCGACATGTCCTCACCGAGCGTGACGTCCTTGATCGTGCCCACCTCGTACAGCGTCACGGTCCCCGGCCCGGCGATGGCCCGCCCCGGCTCACCGGCGATCCGCGGCACGGGCAGGTCGGCGAACGCGCACTCCTTGCGCACGATGTCCCGGATCTGCGTGATCATCTGCGCGGGCGGCGGCGGGTTGTCCCGGTCGGTGTAGGAGATGCCGAAACCGCCGCCGAGGTCCACCAGCGACAGCTGTTCGATCAGTTCCTGACCGTGTTCGGCCCGCAGGTCCGCGAGCAGTCCGACGACCCGGCGCGCGGCGACCTCGAAGCCGTCCGTGTCGAAGATCTGCGACCCGATGTGGCTGTGGAGGCCGACGAGCTTCAGCGACGTGGTGTTCAACACCCTGCGTACCGCCTCGGCGGCGTCGCCGGAGGCCAGGGAGAAACCGAACTTCTGGTCCTCGTGGGCCGTGGCGATGAACTCGTGCGTGTGCGCCTCGACCCCCACCGTGACCCTGACCAGGACCGGCTGCACCACGTCGTGGCGCTCGGCGATCTCGGCGAGCCGGGCGATCTCGTGGTAGGAGTCGAGCACCACGGTGCCCACTCCGGCCTCCACGGCCTGTTCCAGCTCGGCGAGCGACTTGTTGTTGCCGTGGAACGTGATGCGCTCGGGCGGGAACTCCGCCCGCAGCGCGATGGCCAGCTCACCGCCGCTGCACACGTCGAGACTGAGCCCCTTCTCGGCCACCCAGCGGGCCACCTCCGTGCACAGGAACGCCTTGGCGGCGTAGTGCACCAGGGCCGGGTCCTCGAACGCCTCGGCGTACTCGGCACACCGCGCCTTGAAGTCCACCTCGTCGATCACGAACAGCGGGGTGCCGTACGTCTTCGCGAGCTCGCGCACGTCCACCCCCGCTATCCGCACGACACCGTCGGGAGCGCGGTAGGTGTTTCGTGGCCAGACCTTCGGGTAGAGCCGGTCGATTTCCTCCGAAGTGGACGGCGGAAAGCCCGCCTGGTCCGCGTGTGGATAGACCTCCGCGTGCCGGGGCCCCGCGGGATGTGCGCACATTGCTTACGTTCCTTTACGGCGTTCCCGCACGGCGATGACGCCGCCGGGGCTTGCAGTTGGCCACCTCCTCGACGCCTGCGCTCGTCGAGGAGGCGCAACGCTCTGCTACATCCGCTCCGGTGCGGACACTCCGAGCAGTGACAGCCCGTTGGCGAGCACCTGACGGGCGGCCTCGCACAGGGCCAGTCGGGCGTACGTGAGCGGGGTGGGCTCCTCGTCACCCTGGGGCAGGACCCGAGCGGCGTCGTAGAACTTGTGGTAGGCCGACGCCAACGACTCCAGATACCGTGCGACGCGGTGCGGTTCCCGCAGCTCGGCCGCCTTCTTCAACACCGAGGGGAACTCACCGATCGTCCTGATCAGGTCGCCCTCCCTCGGGTGGGTCAGCAGGCTGACGTCCGCGTCGGAACGCAGTTCGAGGTTCTGCTCGGCCGCGTTGCGCTGCAGGGACGCCAACCTGGCGTGCGCGTACTGGACGTAGAAGACCGGGTTGTCGTTGGTGCGCTTGCGCAACAGGTCCAGGTCCACGTCCAGGGTGGAGTCGACGGAGTACCGGGACAACTCGTAGCGGGCGGCGTCCACGCCGACGGCCTCGACCAAGTCCTCCATCGTGACGACCGTGCCGGCGCGCTTGCTCATCCGCACCGGCTTGCCACCGCTGACGAGGTTCACGAGCTGCCCGATCATCACCTCGACGGTGTCGGGGCTGTGTCCCATCGCCGCCGCGGCGGCCTTGAGCCGCGCGATGTAGCCGTGGTGGTCGGCGCCCAGCATGTAGATGCACAGGTCGAAACCGCGGTTGATCTTGTCCCGCAGGTAGGCGATGTCACCCGCGATGTAGGCGGGCGCGCCGTCGGACTTGATGACCACCCGGTCCTTGTCGTCACCGTGCTCGGTGGAGCGCAACCACCAGGCGTTGTCGGCGAAGTACAGGCTGCCGTTGGCCTTGAGCTCCTCCACCACCGAGGCCACCGCGCCCGAGGTGTGCAGCGAGTCCTCGTGGAAGAACACGTCGAAGTCGGTACCGAACTCGTGCAGGCTCTTCTTGATCTCCTCGAACATGAGCCCCACGCCGATCCGACGGAACGTCTCGTGGCACTCGTCCTCCGGCAGGGACAGCGCGTTCGGCTCCTCGCGCAGCACCTGCGCGGCGATGTCGTTCACGTACGTGCCCGCGTACCCGTCCTCGGGCACGGGCTCGCCCTTCGCGGCGGCGATCAGCGAACGGACGAACCGGTCGATCTGCGCGCCCGCGTCGTTGAAGTAGTACTCGCGCGTGACCTCGGCCCCCTGCGCGGCCAGCAACCTGCCCAGCGCGTCACCGACGGCGGCCCAGCGCGTGCCACCGAGGTGGATGGGGCCGGTCGGGTTGGCCGACACGAACTCCAGGTTGATCCGACGTCCCTCGTAGGCGGTGCCGCGGCCGTAGTTCTTTCCTTCCCGCAGCACCTGCCACACGATCTCCCCCTGCGCGGAGGCGGCGAGGCGGAAGTTGAGGAAGCCGGGGCCCGCGACCTCGGCCGAGTCGATGCTCGGTGAGTCGGAGATCACATCGGCGAGTTCCTGCGCGAACTCTCGGGGCTGCAACCCGGCCTTCTTCGCCACCTGGAGCGCGAGGTTCGTCGCGTAGTCGCCGTGCTCGGGGTTACGAGGTCGCTCCACTGTCACCCGCTCGGGCAGGATGCTGTGGTCGAGCCCACGATCGGAGAAGATCTGGGCGGCGGACTTACGAACGAGTTCAGCAAGAGCGGCGGGAGTCACGAGGCGAGTGTAAGTCCGACGGCGTCCGAGGTTGACACCGGTCGCCGGTAGTATCACTACACTTCAGAGCGGGTAACCGTCGCCGGACGAATCGACAGGAGCCATGGCCAACGGAAAGCAGAAGAAGGGCCCCTCGAAGAAGAAGGGCCGCGTCGCCGCGGCTCGGAGTTCGGTGGTCGCCGGGAAGCAGACTCCCTGGGGCACCATCGCCGCGGTCGTAGCCATCGTTCTCCTCGCCGCCGGCGTGTTCGGTTACTACTACGTGGCCTCCAGCGACCAGCGCGCCCAGCGCGAACGGGAAGAGGCCGCCGCCAGCTTCGCGCCCGACGAGAACAACCCCGACCCCTCCGAGAAGATCGACGGTGTCGTACGGCAGGGGTACGAGGGTGGCGCCCACGTGCTGCCCGACGAACGCGTCGCCTACGACAAGACCCCGCCGTTCGGCGGCCCGCACGACGGTTACTGGGCCGCGTGCAACGGCGTCGTCTACCCGGAGGCGGTACGGACCGAGAACATGGTCCACTCGCTCGAACACGGTGCGGTGTGGATCACCTACGACCCCGACCGGATCAAGGGCGAGGACCTGGAGCAGCTCAAACTGCGGGTCGAGGGCAAGCCGTTCATGATGATGTCGCCGTATCCCGGCCTCGACTCGCCCATCTCGCTGCAGTCGTGGGGCCACCAGCTCAAACTCGACAGCGTCACGGACGAGCGCATCGACCAGTTCATCGCCGCCCTGCGTCGCAACCCGAACACCTATCCGGAGATCGGCGCCTCCTGTGACGCGTTGGGACCCGGCATGTTCGACCCGGACAACCCGCCGCCGTTCAACCCCGAGCCGCCCGGCCCCGACGCCAAGCCGATGGACTACAAGGGCAGCGCGGGCGCCCCGGACGAGGACATGGGCACCCAGGCGCCGCAGAATCAGGAACAGCAGCAGCAGTCGGAATCCTCGACTCCGAGCGAGGGCTGAGTGATGGCGGCGCAGGAGCAGCCCGAGCCGGACGTAGTACCCGACGAGCCGGAAGCCCGCAGTGCGCCGCCCACCTGGTCCCGTGTGGTGATCTTCGGTGCCGCGGCACTCGCGGCGTTGTTGATCGGCGCCACGATCGGGCTGGTCATCGGGCAGAACCGTTCGGGAGACGACACGCCCGCCGCCTCGCCACGAGCCGGTTCGGTCGATGTCGGATTCGCCCAGGACATGTCGCGGCACCACCTTCAGGCCGTCACGATGGCCAACTGGGCCCGCGACCACAGCGACGACCCCGCGATCAAGCAGCTCGCGTTCGACATCGCGAGTGTGCAGCTCGAACAGGTGGGGCGGATGAAGGGCTGGCTCATGCTGTGGGGGCAGCCCGAGGAGCCGCTGGGTGAGCCGATGCAGTGGATGTCGGGAGGACACGGGCACGGACACGGCTCGAACGCCACCGCGACCTCCGACGGGGGCCTGATGCCCGGCATGGCCAGCGAGGAGGAGTTGGCCAAGTTGCGCTCGCTCTCGGGCGAGGAGCTGGACGTCTACTTCCTCCAGCTCATGCTGCGCCACCACCAGGGCGGTGTCGACATGGCCCAGTACGGCTACGACCACGCGTCCGAGCAGGCGGTACGGACGCTGGCCAGGAGCATGCTCGTCTCGCAGGGCGCCGAGATGGACACGATGCGCGGCATGCTGGCCGAACGCGGCGCGGAGCCGCTGCCGTTCCCGTGAGGGTCACCAACGCAGTTGCTCGCAGCGGCGGGCCGACTCCCTCGGCTCCACCTGGAGCGTGGCGTGCTCGATCGCGTAGCGCGAAGACAGCAGTCGTTGCGCCGAGGAGAGCACCTCGGCCGAGTCGGTGTCGGACTCCACGGTGAGATGCGCCGAGGCGACCTCCATGCCGGAGGTTAGTGTCCAGACGTGCAGGTCGTGGACGTCCTCGACACCCGGCAGTTCGTGCAGGTCACTGTTGAGCGCCTCCACGTCGATGCCACGGGGCGCGTGCTGGAAGAGGATGCGCAACGCGCGGCGGGCGAGCACGACGGTGCGGGGCAGCACGAACACGCCGATGGCCACACCGATGATCGGGTCGGCGTAGCGCCAGCCGGTGGTGAGGGTGAGCGCTCCACTGACGAGAACGCCGATCGAGCCGACGAGATCGGCGAGCACCTCCAGGTAGGCCCCGCGCACGTTGAGGCTCTCGTCGGCCCCCCGACGCAGCAGCAGGAAGGCGATCACGTTCGCCACCAGGCCGAGCGCCGCCACCACCAAGACGGGGAGGCCGGGCACCTCGGGCGGGTCGGTGAGCCGCTGGATCGCCTCGTAGACGACGTATCCGGCGACCCCGAACAACAACACGGCGTTGGCGAGCGCGGCCAACACCTCGGCGCGGTACATGCCGAACGTGCGCGTGAACGTGGGACCGCTGCGGCCGGCGAGGTGGACGGCGACGAGCGCCATACCGACACCGAGCACGTCGGTGAACATGTGGCCGGCATCGGAGATGAGCGCCAACGACGACGTCGCGAAGCCCACACCGGCCTCGACGACCATGACGACCGCGCCGAGCACGAGCGCGACCGTCAGGCTCGTGACATAGCGCCCGGATGCGCTGGCACTCCGCGGAGGCAGGTGCCCGTGTCCGTGTCCGTGTCCCATCGCCTTGCCTTCCTCCAGCCGTGCCGACCTCGAACATATAGTTACATGCGCATGAGTTCAAGAATGGCGCGACGGCTCTCACCAGCGCCTTCCACCGCCGTCGAAGCTTCCCGGCCTCCCCGGCGACGAAACCCGGAGACCCCGGAAACCGACCCACCGACACGGCCTCACGGGGCATGCGCTAAGCTTCACTCGTCGCACACGCGATGGGCCCTCGTAGCTCAGTGGATAGAGCACTGCCCTCCGGAGGCAGGTGTCGCAGGTTCGAATCCTGCCGAGGGCGCCCAGATCACAGCGTCTCTCGCCTCAGCCGAAATCATTCTCAGGACACGTTCGTGTCACATACCGCGGGTCCGTGCGGCCGGAAGCTGAGGACTCGGAGAGAGCGAGTCTCGTGTCATGGCTTTCTCCCCGTGACCTCGCCACCGCCTTCCGTGGCAGCCCGGCCACCAAGAACGTCAGCGGCTCTCCGGCCCGGTGACGGAGCAGGCCACAAGTCGACGTTCTCGCAGGTCAGCACAACCGGCCAGGTTTGGCCTCCACATGACCTTGGCCGATTGGCGACTCGGCCCCACCATCCACTACATGATCACCTACCAGCAGCTCCGGGACGTCAACCCGGACATGTTCGCGACGGCGGCCGACGACTGGCTCGTCGTCGCCAAGGAAGCCGAGACCGCCGCGGACGACATCTACGAAAGCGACGCCGACGGCCTCGAAGACAACTGGACGGACGAACTCGGCGAGCAAGCCCGCGCGGAATGTCAAAAGATCGCTCAGGACTACCACATCGCCGCGCTCGCGAGCCGAGGCGTCCTGACCGTGCTGGACGGGTTCGCCGATGCCGTGCGGATGGTCAAGCGGAACCTCGAATCCGCCGTGGACTTCGCCACCGGAGCCGGGTTGTCCGTCTCCGACGACGGTCACGTCACCGTTCCGCCCGGCAACGACGATCCCCGTGCCGCCGAACAGGCCGCCCGTGCCAACGAACTCGTCATCGACGCGCTCACGGCCGCGACCCGAATCGACGAGGAGGCCCGGACGGCGCTGTACGACCTGGTGCGACAGGCAAGCATCGACACGGTCATGAGTGAGGACGAGATCGCCGAAACGGTGCTCAACGGCCCCGTCAAAGCAGCGGGTCTCGCCACCTTGGAAATGATCAAAGAGAGCATGCCGCTCGACGAGAGCGCCGAAGAACAAACAGCGTGGTGGCACTCCCTGAATCCCGAACAGCAACGCGAGTACATGCGAGCCGCTCCGGTCGAGCTTCACGACATGGCCGGGATTCCGGACACCGTGAAACGGGAACTCATCGGGAACGACGGTATGAACCGGGTCGAGATGGTTCGGTGGGCTCAACAGTACGGGGAGACCGAGTACCGCAACATTCCCGGCATGGCGAACTGCACGAACTTCGTCTCCTACGCCATGCACGAAGGCGGTGGGGTGCCCGAGAACGCCGACGGCATCACCCCGTACGACGAGGACGACTGGTCGCAGGATCACGATCATTGGGGGATACCCGGCCTCAACGAGCTGGACAAACAGCAGCAAAGCGCTTCCTGGGCCGCGGCCCGGAACCACCACGACTACATGTTGAGTCACGGCGGCGAAACCGTGTCCCCGGCCGAGGCGATGCCCGGCGACATCATCTACTTCGAAAACACCGAAGGAATACACCATGCCGCGGTGGTCACGGCCATCACACCGGACGGCGAGATCATGTACACGCAGCACACCGGGGAACACACCAACCTCAGCCTCACCGACCGGCAGGCCTTCAACAACATCTACAGCGGTGAGGACACCCCGATCATCGTCCGGCCGCATCCCGACTGGATCTGAACCGACCGACACGATCAATCGCAACCGAGGAGGCCCCCGTTGGCACCACCGGACATCCGAATGAACCCGCCCGGTGTTCACAACACCGCCGAGCGTCTCGCGGACATCGCGGAAACGGCGAAGACGAACATCAGCTCGCTGTTCGCCTCCAGTGACGCCGCCGCCACCGCACATCCCGGTTGGCGGACCAGCAGCGCGTTGGCCGCTTGTACCGACACCTGGCGGACGGAACTCGTCACGGTAATCGAACGCACCACGGACGTCGCCGGGAAACTGCACACGAGCGCAACCGAAGTGACCGAAGCGGACGCCGAGGCCCGCGAACGACTGACGGCCGCCGTCAGCGGGTTGCAGACGAACGACTGATCACACCGGCGGGATCGCTCGGCCGGCTCGTCCGCCGGTCGCGTTCCCGGCCCCGGCACGGCGCCCACCACGGCGAGGCGCACGACGCGACTCCCCGCGACCAGCCGGTCGGTGGCGAGCCCGGAAGACCGAACGGATCACATCACCCCGCACGGCGAAGGCGTCCACCCCCGCACCGCCCGAGACGGCACTACGCGAACTCACCGACGACAGCGAGTTCTCCCTCGTGGTTCCCCACGACTTCCTCACCGAGACCGAGCGGGACGCGCTCCGGCCCGGTCACGTGCCGCCAACCGGCGGCGAAGACGAGAAACCGTGTGGTCGCCGGCCCACCCTCGCGACCGGCGATCACACGGCGTAGCGACTCAGCAGTTCGGGGCGCTCCAGAATCGGCTCGCCTTGTTACCCACGTGCACGTGGTCGTTGTGGCCCGGATAGCCCGGCCCGAGGAGCTCCTCGAAGCCCGCCGACTTTCCGCCGTTCCACATCTGGCACTGGCTGGGACCACTGCTCAGTCCGAGGTCGGCAGCCTGCCCGTACATGTGCAGGCTGGTGGACGACCCACCCACGGACGCGTTGCACGAGACGCTGCGGAAACCGGAGGTGACCACCAAAGGACGGTCGCCGAGCTTGTGGCGCAGCGCTTCGAGCTGCCACATGACCCGGCGCATGTTCTCCCGCGCCGTGGCCGCGGGAACCTTGCCGCCTTCGTAGTTACGGGCGCCGCAGTTGTAGTTGAACTCCGAGTGGTCGAAGTGGATCGGCGTGCAGTCGGCGTCCTGGAGCTCGTAGATCTTGTTGAAGGTCTGGGTACCGGCCACGCCGTCGGGCGTCAGCCCGTATCCACTTTGGAATCGCTTGACCGCCGCCTCGGTGGCGGGGCCGTACTCGCCGTCGATGGCGAGGTTCTCGCCCGAGGCGACCCAACCGGCCACCCGGATCTGCAGTTCCCTCACGTCACTGCCGCTCATACCGCGCTGAAGCACGCGGTTCCACGTGTAGCACTCGTCGGCCGCCGCGATGCTGGGCGTCATCACGCCCGTCACCACGGCACCTCCGAGGACGAGCGCCACGACAGCGAGCACATACCCGATCCGTCTACGCATTGCGCCTCCGCAGGATGAGTGCGTCGTGCAGGGTTCGTCGCACGCCCGGCATCCTGCAGTGATCTTGTCTCATAGTCAATAAGAGTTTCGAAAATTTTCACCTCACAACGCAAGATCCTCCCAACTCAGCCCCGCCTTCACTCTCGCCGCCGGAGATGGGGACCGACACTCGCGTGTAGACACTCGGGAAAGTCGGTTCGAACCGTTCCCCCGAGGAAAGCCGCGCGGCCACGGGGAATCCGAGCCGTTCACGTGACACGGCGCCCGGTCTTTTCCTCGTGGTACTCGCAGAACGCCGCGTACGCCCTGGCCCCGTGGACCGTGGCGGGCCCGCCCTTCATCAGGAACGTCACGCCGATCGCCTCCGCAGCCTCCCTCGGTGTCGCACCGTGGTGCACGGCCGCCTGGGCATGCGCGGCGATACAGCCGTCGCACTGCTCGCTCACCGCGACGGCCAACGCGATGAGCTCCTTCGTCCGAACGTCGAGGGCGCCCGGCTGCATCGCCGCGGCGTGCAACCGCGCGTAGCCCTCGTACACGTCGGGAATCACGCTCCGTAGGGCTCGGGTGGGTTCCCGTAGCTCGTGCCGCACCTGCCTGCCGTAGGTCATCCCGCCTCCTCCATTCGGATTACAGGGGATGCCCGGCGGAAGAACGGCCGACACCACGGCGTTAGGAAGATATGATTGAGCGCTCAACCAAAAGGAGTCGCTATGCGTGACTACGGACACAACCTCCGATTCGGCACGTTCCTCACTCCGGCCTCCGGGGACCCGGAACGCGTGGTGCGCCTCGCCCAGCTCAGCGAGCGGGAAGGGCTCGACCTCGTCACGTTCCAGGACCACCCGTACCAACCCGCGTTCCTCGACACGTGGACGCTGCTGTCCTTCGTCGCCGCCCGCACCGAGCGGATACTGCTCGCGCCCAACGTGGCGAACCTGCCGTTACGACCTCCCGCCGTGCTCGCTCAAGCAGCCGCGAGCCTCGACCTCCTCAGTGGGGGCCGGCTGGAACTCGGCCTCGGCGCGGGCGGATTCTGGGACGCGATCGAGGCGATGGGAGCCAAACGACTCACTCCCGGAGAGTCCGTGGTCGCGCTGGAGGAGGCCGTCACCGTCATTCGGCAGCTCTGGGACACCTCCCAACGCGGCGGCGTGCGACACCACGGCGAGCACTACCGGATCGTCGGCGCGAAACGCGGCCCCGCCCCGGCCCACCGCGTCCCGATCGTCCTCGGCGCGTACAAACCACGGATGCTGAAGCTCGTGGGGCGCGTCGCCGACGGGTGGCTGCCGTCGCTGTTCCGGCTCTCGAATCCGGAGGATCTCTCCGGGATGAACGACCTCGTCGACGAGGCGGCGATCGAGGCGGGACGGAAGCCGAGCGACATCCGGCGCTGGCTCAACATCGGCCCGGACGATCGCGATCCACGGGCGTTGGCCGAGCTCGCCCTGGAGTACGGCGTGTCCACCTTCATCCTCAGCACCGACGATGCGGACGTCATCACGGAGTTCGGTCGCACGATCGCTCCGGAGGTGCGGGATCTCGTCGGGTCCGGGAACGGGACGGCCACCACCGTGCCGCCCGAGCCTTCTCGCCCCACGGAGTCTCGCGCCGACACCCTCGACGACGGAACCCGGTACGGCGAGAAGATGCCGTGGGACGAAAGCACCCGTCCCACGGCACCGCGTCCCTCGGACGACACCCCGCCCAGTCCTCGGGGTCGCGCGGTCAGTCAGCACCTCGTGGACGTCCACAACGAGCTTCGTACGGAACTACGCCAGCTCCGCGACCTCGTGGACCAGGTCGAGCGGGGCACGATGGAGGTCGGCACGGCGCGGTCACAGCTCAATCAGATGGCTCTGCGCCAGAACAACTGGACCATGGGCGCCTACTGCGAGTCGTACTGCCGGGTCGTCACGCAGCACCACACCATCGAGGACGAGGGCATCTTCCCTCATCTGCGTTCCGTCGACGACGGTCTCGCGCCGGTCCTCGACCGGCTCGAAGCCGAGCACCGGGTCATCCACGACGTACTCGACGGCGTGGACAAGGCTCTGGTGCGCCTCGTGTCGAATCCCGACGACGGTCACGCCGAACTCCGGCGCGCCGTCGATCTGCTCACCGACACGCTGTTGTCCCACTTCGCCTACGAGGAGAGGGAACTGCTGGAACCCATCGCCCGGCACGGGATGTATCCCGGACAGCTTTGAACATCGTCCGCTGAGAACGAACACGCGTCGGGCCCGGCCGATGACTCACCGGCCGGGCCCGACGCATGACCTCGAATGTCTCGCGGTGGGATCAGTAACCGCGGTAGCCGCCACCCGCGGCCATCTGGGCCAGACCGGGGTGCTCGGCGAAGCTGCCGTAACGGCTCAACGTGTACCGGGTACCGGCGATGATGTTGGACACCGGGTCGTAGATGTCCTCGTAGCCGGGCAGCTTGTAGGCGTTGAACGTCGAGTCGATGGTCTGCATCAGACCCTTGGACGGAGTACCGCGCTTGGCGTTGATGTCCCAGAGGTTGATGGCCTTGGGGTCGCCGCTGGACTCCTTCTCGATGACGGTCCGGATGCTGGGGATGTCGGCTTCGGACACCGGCTCGCCGTGCTCCTGCATGACGGAGATCGCCGTCCGGATCCAGCCGTCGAGCTCGTCGACCGGCTCGGTCTGCGCGGCCGGCTGGGCACCGCCGCCACCCTGGTCCTCGGCTGCGGGCTCGGCGGGTTGCTCGGGCTGCTCCTCGGCCGCGGCGTCCTGCTGCTCGGCCTCGGCGGGCGCCTCCTGGGCGACGTTCGGGTCGGCGCTCCTCGGGGCGGGAGCGCCACCGCCGACGGGTGCGGAGTCGTCCTTCTTGTTCTCCGCCTTGCCACCGCCGACGACGTTCTTGGCCGACTCGGCGTTGTACTGCTGGGCGACGGCAGCGGTGTCGGCCGCCACGGTCCTCGTCGCTTCTTCGTCCGTGCCCGCCATCACGGCCGGGCTCGCCACACCGGTGACGAAGAGAGCGAGCACACCAACCGAGGCGTAGCCACGGGCGGCGGCGCGCACGGACCGGCCGAGCGACGTCGCAGGCGCGGAGATGTTTCGGGTCGGGGCCTGAAGCGCGATCAGCTTCTTCACGCGCTCGAACATCTTGTGGTCTGCCACGAGCGTGGATCTCCTTCTCGCTGAGGTACCGCCGGTCCGGTCGGGGGGCTTGACCGACGGCCGCTTCGCGTGACCCCTCGGGGGAAAGATCCGGTCAACGCGAAGACCTGTGCGAGATTACGAAACGACAACACCAAAAATCATTAGCCGGTGACCAGGAACACAGATCAACCGTGTTTGACAAAGCCGGATACGGTTTATCCCACCGGGTTGTGTGTCTCTGACCTGGGAAGACGTCCGAACATGACGTCGTTCACTCTCGGGCACAATTATGATCTTCAAATCCTCCCGGAGCGGCTTTAACTCTATCTCGTTCGCATAGCGAAAAAGTTGACTGACCGTATCCGATTGCGGTCAAAACCGTGGAATCGAATACGACTCCAGACCGTCAGGAAACACAGAGTCGCATTCGATCAACGAAATTCCACGCCGAGAATCGACGAGGTTGCTCCGTGTGACGAGCCTCATCCTCGTCCGTCGAGTCGGTGAGCGCCGCCACGAAGCCGCCGAGATGACGCGGCGAGGTCACTCGGCGCACACGCTCCCTCTCGTTTCCCCCGGTCCACAGTGGTCACCGTGGTGCCCGGAGCGGTGCAATCCGAGCGGTAGGGCCAACGCGATCGCCGCGGACAACACGACGACCGCCCCCACCCGTCCCACCGCCCACGCGAGATAAACCCCCATGGACGCCACTTCCGTACCGAGCCCGACGAGCGACGTGGCGGTGGCACGTGCGTCACCGCGAAAACAGTGCTGCAGCCGGGTGTTGGCCACCACGAGCACGGCCCGGTAGGTGGCGTAGAACACCGCTACGCCCACGAGTCCGGCCGCCCGCCCCAACGCCTCCGTGACGGCGAGCACAGCGGCGGCCGTACCGAGGAACAGCGTCAGTGTGGTCGGGCGCACGCGCGTGAGCCGCCCCGCCCACGCGGAGCCGAGCGCTCCGGCGATCGAGATACCCACCACCGCCTGCGGAACCCACTGCGTGGGCACGCCCCGGTCACGGGCCAGCAGCCCGAAGTACTCCTCCACCGCGTCCAGCGACGCCAGCAACGCCACCACCACCACGGCCCGACGCGACACCGGGTCGCTCAACACCGCGAGGACCCCGGCGCGGAGCACACCGACGCAGCCGTCCGACCGTCCGGATTGCCCGGACCGCTCCGGCGCTCTCGACGGCTCCGGAAGGCACGCGGCCAGCACGGCCGAGGCCGCACAGACACCGACGCTCACCCAGCCGACCAACAGCAAGCCTCCGGTGGCGAACAACGTGGTGGCGGCCACGGCGGCGGGGATGTCGGCGACCAGCCGGAGGGCGTCGAGCTGCCCGTAGCTCCGACCGAACCGCTCGGTCGCGCCCACGGCCGCCAGCCCGTCGTACAACAGCGCCTCCACCGCTCCGGAGAGCAAGGCCCCACCAAACCCCCACAGCACGAACCCGAGGGCGAACGACGGGAACTCGGGCCAGCCGGTCCACAACACGTAGGCGGCGGCCTGCAGCAGCCCACCCGACGCCAGCGCTCCCCGGCGGGAGAACCGATCGGCCAACGCACCGCTGGGCACCTCGGCGAGAAGACCCACCACCGACCAGAGCACGAACAACCGAGAGATCTCGGCGTCCGACAACCCGGCCTCGGCGAACCACAGCGCGTACAGGGGGTAGAACGGAACGCTTTCCGAAAGCAGCGCCCACAGCCGCAGCCGGCGGACGAGTCCACGCTCCGTCCCGGCCGAACGTCGCGGTCGTGTCAGTCAACATCGGGTGTGCATGCCCCGGATGCTACTCCGTGACGTATGTCACGGAGAGCCTTTTCGGGACGTCATCCCGCGTGCTTCACGATGCCGAGCCGCGCCCGGACCACGGCCATGCACTCGTCCTCGACGTAGAGCATGCCGGCTCGGCTCGCCAACTCGCGTGCCTCGGCCGAGGTGATGCCCAGCTGCAGCCACACCGCCTTGGCACCGACCCGAACGGCGTCCCGCGTCACCGCGGCGGCCTCGGGGGAAGGCCGGAAGACGTTGACGACCTCGATCGGCCTGCCCGCCTCCGCGGCCTCGCCGAGGCTGCGGAACACGGTCTGCCCCAAAAGCTCGCTCCCCGGTTCGGCGACCGGGTTCACCGGGATGATCCGAAAGCCCGCGTCACGCATGGCGGCGGGCACCGAGTGCGCTGCTTTCGCGGGATCGCGGCTGAGTCCCACCACGGCAATGGTGTCGAAGTCCCGCAAGATCTTCTCGGCCGTGTTCGTCATGTGTCATCCCTTCCGGGGCACCGCGGGGTCACCCCGTGTTCTCCTGCCGATACCAGCGGGACGAGGTGTTCAGGGGCGGGCGTAGCTCCCCGTTCACCACGAGCACGTTCGGCTCGTCGGAGCGAGTGAACTCACGCAGCAGCCGCCGAAACGCCCTCCCGAAACCGTCGACGCGATCGGCGTAGACGCCGAACGACTTGGCAAGCCCCACGAAGTCGGGCGTCGCGAGCTCGACACCGTGGTGCTCGAAGCCCGCGTGCGCTCGGTCGTAGCTCAGCATGCCGTACCCGCCGTCGTCGACGATCACCACGGTGACGGGAAGCTGCTCCTGAATGGCGGTCGCCAGCTCCGAGCATCCGGGCAGGAACCCACCGTCACCCGTCACACACACCGCGCGCACGGCGCCCGCGGCCGCGACCCCCAACGACGCGGGGAAGCCGAAGCCCGTGGTGCCCCAGCCCATCGGCAGGGCGAGCTGCCGCGGTCCCGACACCCGATGGAACCCGCCGATCCAGCTTCCCGCCGCACACATGTCCGCGACGAGCACGGAGTCCTCGGGCAGCGTCTCCTTGAGCGCGGACAGGAACTCGGCGGCGTGCGGCTCCTCCTTGCGTACTCGCCTGCGAAGCAGTACCTCGATCTCGTCGAGCCTGCGCGTGAGCTCGTCGAGACCGGGTTTCGGTGAGACACCCCGCGACAGCTCCTCGACGACCTCCCGCGCGTCACCGAGCAGCAGCAGGTCGGGCGGACAGTTCTTCTCCGCTTCCTCGGCATCGATGTTCACCGCGATGAGCCCCGGCGGCCGCGGCATGCTGCCGTTCTGCGTCATCGTGTCGTCGAAGTCGGTGCCGATCGCGAGCACGACGTCGGCCTCGTCCCACAGCACGCCCACCTCGGGCGCGTGCAGGGGGTTGGACGCCAGGCACGGGTGGTCGGGCGGCACGATTCCGCGCGCGGCGACCGTGGTGACGATGGGCGCGGCGAGCCGCTCGGCGAGAAGGCCGATCGCCTCACCCGCTCCCGACCGCAGAGCTCCGCCTCCCGCCCAGATCAAGGGGTGCTGAGCCTGTTCCAAGGCTTCCCGCGCTTCTTTCAGAGCCTCCTCCGCCACCGGCGGCGGCCCCGAGCCGACCGAGCCGACGGAGTCCGAGCTTTCCGTGACGGGATCGTCCAGGAAGCCCGCCGGGACCCCGACGTACACGGGACCGCTTCGGGGACGCAGCGCGGTCTCGGCCGCCCGCCGCACCACGGGAGCGATCTCGTCCGGGTGCTCCACCGTGAGGACGGCCTTCGCCCACGGTTCGAGGAACTCCTCCCGGCACTCGCTCTCCCGCGCCGCCCGAGACGCGGAGGACACGTCCGTGGTGATCACCAGCACGGGCGAGGCCGACGCCCTCGCCTCCTCGACCGCACGCACCGTGTTGACCGCGCCCGGTCCCGTCGTCACGAGGGCGACACCGAGCGAGCCCGTCGTCCTGGAGTAGCCGTCGGCGGCGTGGACCGCGGCCTGCTCCTGCCGTACGCCGATGACGCGAAGCCCCTCGGGCCCCCGCTCGGCCAGGGCGTCCCGGATCGGGAAATTGTGCGCACCGGGGAGCCCGAAGACGGTGTCGACTCCGAGTTCGGTCAGGGTCTTCACAAGACTGCGCGCACCGTTCACCGCCACGCCGCGAGGATACGATCTTCGTCACCACTGGGCGGGCAGGGTCTCCTCCCTCGGTGGCGGGCCGGGCGGGGTGCCGTCGCCGAAGGGACGCCCCCCGAGCGCCTCCCGGCCGTGCGGTGTCGCCCACGCCGACAGGTCGGGGCCCTTCGGCACGATCCCGGTCGGGTTGATCTCCTTGTGCACCTGGTAGTAGTGCCGCTTGATGTGGTCGAAGTCGACCGTGTCACCGAAACCGGGCGTCTGGAACAGATCCCGCGCGTACGCCCACAGCACGGGCATCTCCGTGAGCTTGTTGCGGTTGCACTTGAAGTGGCCGTGGTAGACGGCGTCGAACCGGACGAGCGTGGTGAACAGCCGGATGTCCGCCTCCGTGATGGTGTCGCCCACCAGGTAGCGCTGTGTGGCGAGCCGTTCCGACAACGCGTCGAGGCGGGCGAAGAGGCGATCGTAGGCCTCCTCGTAGGCCTTCTGCTTCGTGGCGAACCCCGCCTCGTAGACGGCCGCGTTGACATCGGCGTAGACCACGGCGTTCACCTCGTCGATCTCGTCCCGCAGCGCCTCGGGATAGAGGTCGGGAGCGCCGGGACGGTGGTGAGCGGTCCACTCCGTCGACAGATCGAGCGTGATCTGCGGGTAGTCGTTGGTCACGACCTTTCCGCTGGGTATGTCCACGATCGCGGGCACGCTGATGCCACCCGAGTACTCCGGGTCGGCCTTGGCGTAGGCCTCGCCGAGGAAGCGGATACCGAGCACGGGGTCACGGCCGTCGGGGTCGAGGGTGAACCGCCAACTGCGTTCGTCCTGGATCGGGTCGGCCACGGCGACCGACAGCACGTGCTCCAGCCCGAGCAGTCGGCGCACGATGAGTGCCCGGCTGGCCCACGGGCACGCGCGACTGACGACGAGGCGGTAGCGGCCGGGTTCGACCGGCCATCCGTCGCGGCCGTCGGCGGTGATGCGGGAGGTGAAGCGGTTGGGAGCGCGATGGAATTGCCCGGTCTCCGGGTCCGTCTCGATGCCCATGGCACCGACGCTAGTCCCCCACCGGCGGGCGGGGAACTCACGACAACATACCGGAACGGCGACGGAGTGAAACGCTGATGCAACTGATGCCGGTCACCGACTCCATGTTCCTCGCCCTCGAAACCAGGGAGCACCCCATGCACGTCGGTGGCCTCGCGCTGTTCACACCTCCACCGGACACGGGCCCCGACTACCTGAAGTCGCTGCGGAAGGAGCTGCTCACCGACTCCGACGTCCGGGACGTGTTCCGGCTCCGGCCCGCCACCCCACTGAGCACCCGCGGGTTTTTGTCCTGGGTCGAGGACACCGAGCTGGACCTCGACTACCACTTCCGGCACTCGGCGCTACCCCGGCCGGGACGTGTCCGCGAACTGCTCGAAGTGACGTCACGCTGGCACAGCACGCCGCTCGACCGGCATCGGCCGCTGTGGGAGATCCACCTCGTCGAAGGGCTCGCCGACGGCAGATTCGCCGTCTACACCAAGGTGCACCACGCCCTCATGGACGGCGTGTCGGCGTTGCGCCATCTCCAGAGCGTCCTCACCGACGACCCCGACGCGCGGGACTGCCCTCCCTTCTGGGGCTCCCGCGAGCCACGGCGGAACCGGGAACGCCCCGGTCCGCACCTGTCCACGTGGTTGCGGAACGGCCGTCGCGCGCTGGAGGAGTTGGCCGGCATGGCACCGCTCGCCGCCCGCGTGGCTCGCGAGGCGTTCCGGGAACACCGGCTCACCCTGCCGCTGCGGGCGCCGAGGACGATGTTCAACGTCCCGGTGGGAGGCGCCCGCCGGTTCGCCGCGCAGTCGTGGGAGCTGGAACGGCTCGGCGCCGTCGCCTCGGCCGCGGGAGTGTCCCGCAACGACGTGGCACTGGCGATGTGCTCGGCCGCGTTGCGGGCCTACCTGCTCGACCACGACGCCCTGCCCGACGTGCCGCTGGTGGCGATGGTCCCGGTGTCCCTGCGCCCGCGCGTGAGCGAGGCGACCACGGGCAACCGCACCGGTGCGCTGTTGTGTGACCTCGGCACCCACCTGCCCGATCCCGCCGATCGGCTCGCGGTGATCCGGCGGTCGATGGCGAACGGCAAACGCCTGTTCGGTGACCTGTCGCCGTGGCAGGCGTTGCTGTTGTCGGCGTTGAACGTCGCCCCGTTCGCCGCCGCGCCGCTGCCCGGATACGTCACGCACACCCGGCCGGCGTTCAACATCGTGATCTCGAACGTGCCCGGCCCACGCTCGCACCTGTACTGGAACGGCGCCCGCCTCGACGGCCTCTACCCGGCGTCGGTGCTGCTCGACGGGCTGGCGCTGAACATCACGATGACCACGAGCGGCGACACGCTCGACATCGGCATCACGGGCTGCCGCCGCCGCGTGCCGCACCTCCAACGCCTCCTCGCCCACCTGGAGGACGGCCTGAAGTCCCTGGAACACGCGGTGCTGTAACCGCGTGTCCGCAGATTAGGTACGCGTGTCCGCAGGTTAGGGACGCGTGTTCGCACTTCTCGTACGCGCCGCCGTACGGGAACTGCGAACACGCGTGCGCAGGCTGCGGACACGCGTACGCAGCCTGCGGACACGCCGGTCAGTTCCACGGGTTGACTTCTTCGACGAGTTTCGCCACGGCCAGCACCAGGTCGTCGGAATGCCGGGGGCCGACGATCTGCAGTCCCACGGGCAGTCCCTCGGAGGTGAACCCGGCGGGCACGGAGACGGCCGGCTGCTGCGTCATGTTGAACGGGTAGGTGAACCGCGTCCACTCGGGCCAGCTTCCGTAGCCGCCGCCGGGCGGCACGTCGTGTCCCACCTCGAACGGGACGATCGGCACGGTGGGCGTGAGGAGAACGTCGTAGACCGTGTGGAACTCTCCCATGTGGATGCCCAACGCGGCCCGTTCGGCGGTGGCCTCCAGGTAGTCGCGCGCGGAGTAGGTCCGGCCACGTTCCCACACCTCGCGCAGACCGGGGTCGACCTTCTCCTCCGAACCCGGCGGGAACGAGTCGAGCCACTGCGCGGCCCCCGCCGACCACAGCACGCCGAACGCCTCGATCGGGTCGGTGAAGCCCGGATCGACGTCCTCGACCTCTAGCCCCGCCTCGCTCAGTTTCGCCACCACCGACACGACGACCCTCGCGATCTCCGGATCGACGTCCACGTACCCCAGATCGGCCGAGTAGGCCGCCCGCAGCCCCCGTACGTCACGACGCACGGCCTCGCGGTAGGCACCGGGCGGCGGCGGCAGTGCCGACGGATCGCGGTGGTCGGGCGCGGAGAGCACGTCGAGCAGCAGCGCCACGTCGTCCACGGAGCGAGCGATCGGCCCCGCGTGTGAGAGCGGACCGAACGGGCTCGCCGGATACAGGGGGATACGGCCTCCCGTGGGCTTGAAACCCACCACGCCGCAGAACGCCGCGGGGATGCGCACCGACCCGCCGCCGTCCGTGCCGACGGACACCTCCCCCATCCCGGTGGCCACCGCCACCGCGCTGCCGCCACTCGACCCGCCGGGGGTCAACGCCGGGTTCCACGGGTTGCGGGTGATGCCGTTCAAGGGGCTGTCCGTCACGGCCTTCCACCCCAGCTCCGGCGTGGTGGTCTTGCCGAGCAGCACGAGGCCGTTCTCCCGCATCCGGGCGGTGACGGGGCTGTCGACCTCCCACTCCTGGTCGCGGTCGATGCACAGCGACCCCCGCAGGGTCGGCCAGCCACGGGTGAGGAACATGTCCTTGATCGACGCGGGAACGCCGTCGAGCCACCCGATCGGGTTCCCCTCCCGCCACCGCTCCTCGGAATCGCGGGCCGCGTCGAGTGCCGCCTCCGGGTCGACGAGCGTGAACGCCCGGTAGTCGGGGTCGCGTTCGGTGATCACGTCGAGCGCGGCTCGGGTGGCCTCGACGGGCGACAACTCACCGGACGAGTACGCGGCGACGAGTTCGCTCGCGGTCAGCGGGGACGCTCTCGACATGGCTCTCCTCGTACTCGTCGTCGGTGACGGCCGCTCGCGCCTCACGGCGTCGAGGGTACGTAACCCAGGCGTTTGTCCACGACGTTGCGCAGGGGACGGCCCTCGCGCCACCTGGCGAAGTTGTCGGCGAAGACCTCCACGAGCGCGTTGCGCCAGCCCACGAAGTCACCGGACATGTGCGCCGAGATCAAGACGTTCTCCATCGTCCACAACGGACTCTCCGGGGGAAGCGGCTCCTGCTCGAACACGTCGAGGGCCGCGCCCGCGAGGTGTCCTTCGCGCAGCGCCGCGATCAGGTCCGAGGTCACCACCAACTCGCCCCGACCGACATTGACGAAGCGCGCGCCCGGCCGCATCGCCGCGAACGCGCGGGCGTCGAACATGCCCTTGGTCCGCTCGGTCAGGGGCGCCACGGCGATCACGACGTCGAAGTGGGGCAGGTGCCGGGTGAGCTCCTCCGACGCCACCACCCGCCCGAAGTCGGGGTCGGCCTCCCTGGCACGCCGACCGGCCCCGGTGACGCTCATGCCCACGGCGCGCAGCAGGCGAGCGATCGCCCGGCCGATCGGGCCCGTTCCCACGACGAGGGCGGAGGTACCGGCGACGCGTTCGGTCTCGCGGTGCCGCCACGTACGTCGCTGCTGCAGGCGCAGGGAGCCTGCGAAGTCCTTGGCGAAGGCGATCACCACGCCCAGGACGTACTCCGCGATCGCGGAGTCGAACACCCCTCGGGAGTTGGTGAGGACGACGTCGCTGTGCCGCAGCTCGGGAAACATCACCGGGTCGACACCCGCGCTGGCGATGTGCAGCCACCGCAACCGGTCGGCGGCGTGCCACGCGCCGGGAACGGCGCGGGACAGGAAGTCGTAGACGAACAACACGTCGGCCCCCCGGAGGGCGTCGGGGAGTCCGCCCGCGTCGGCGTACCGAACGGTCGCCACCCGCTCGACGGGGTCCATGTCCGGGGGCCGTCGATCGCCGCACAACACGGCGACGACCGGACTTTCCGTGCCACTCACGTTGACACGGTATGGGGAAGTCGTATGATTGTCAACAATCCGAGGAGTCCCCCCGGAGGCCCCTTCATGCATAAAAGCCGTCGGAGGTCGACCCTTGGATTTCGCAGCCCTTGACATCCCTTCGTTCGACGGCCCTCTCGCTCAGCGCGGCATCGGCGTGATCGCGCCCTTCGACCTCGCCCTCGAACGCGAGCTGTGGCGCTGGGTTCCCATGGAGGTCTCGCTGCACCTCGCCCGCACGCCCTACGAGCCCGTTCCCGTCAGTCTGGAGATGGCCCACCTGGTCAGCAACTCGGCGCACCTCGCCGCGGCCACGCGCGACATCCTCCACGTGGAGCCGGAGGTGGTCGCCTACCTGTGCACGTCGGGAAGCTTCGTGGGCGGGGTCGACACCGAGAAGTCGCTACGCAAGATCATCCGCGACGCGGGCGCGCCCGACGCCGTCACCACGTCGGGGGCGCTCGCCGAGGTGCTGCGACGCCTGGACCTGCACCGGATCTCGGTGCTCACCCCCTACGACGTCGATCTGACCGAACGGCTGCACGACTTCCTCGCCGAGCTGGGCGTCACCACCGTGTCCAGCGACCACCTCGGCCTCGGCGGCGGCATCTGGAAGGTCAGCTACCGCACGATCGCCGAGCGCATCCTCTCCGCCGACCACACCGACGCGCAGGCGATCTTCGTCAGCTGCACGAACCTCCCCACCTACGACCTCATCGAGCCGTTGGAGGAGGCGCTCGGCAAACCGGTGCTCACGGCGAACCAACTCACGATGTGGGCCTGCCTGCGCCGGATGGAACTGCCGATCGTGGGCCCCGGCCAGTGGTTGCGCGAAGTGTCCTGATTTCCCGAGTAGGATTGTCGACAATCTGCCGTAGGAGGTGCCCGGTGTCGCCCACCCCGCAGGACAGCACGGCCGTCTCGGTCGGCTTCATCTACCCGGACCACGCCGCCGAGGACGACTATCCCTACGCCGAGAAGCTGCTGGGTGGCACGGCGCGGCTTCCGGTCGAACACGTCTACGGCATCGATCTCCACGCGATTCCCGAACTGCTCGATCTCGGAAGCCCCGACCGGCTCGCGGAAGGAGCCGCCCGACTCGCCGCGCACGACCCCGCGGCGGTGGTGTGGGCGTGTACGAGCGGCAGCTTCGTCTACGGCTGGGAAGGCGCACACGACCAGGTCGAACGGCTCTCCCGCGCCGCGGGCGGGCTCCCGACCTCCAGCACTTCGTTCGCGTTCGTCCGGGCCGCCGAGGCCCTCGGCGTACGCACGGTGGCCGTCGCCGCCAGCTATCCGGACGACGTGGCCGAGCTGTTCGTCGACTTCCTCCGACGCGGTGGTGTGGACGTCGTGGGCATGTCGAGTGCCGATATCGTCACGGCGGCCGAGGTCGGTCGACTCTCCCCCGACGACGTGGTGAAGCTGATCGCCGACCGCGACCGTCCGGACGCCGACGCGCTGCTCGTGCCCGACACGGCCATGCGCACGCTCGCGCTGATCGAGCTTCTCGAACGGCGGCTCGGCAAACCCGTCCTGACCGCCAACCAGGTGACCGTGTGGGAAGGCCTGCGTCTCGTCGGTGTCACCCCCACCGTGCCCGGACTGGGCACCCTGTTCCGAAGGAAAGGCACGTAGCCATGCTGGCCGACATCGAGCCCGTCAACAGGGAGTCGACGGCGTCGATCATCGCTCGTCAGCTCCGAGACGCGATCATGACCGGTGCCCTCCCGCCGGGCACCCAGCTCGGGGAGGCGGAACTGGCCTCCCGGTTCGAGGTGTCCCGTGGTCCGCTGCGCGAGGCCATGCAGCGGTTGGTGTCCGAGGGGCTGCTTCGCAGCGAACCGCACCGCGGCCTGTTCGTGATCGACCTGGGCGCCGACGACGTGCACGACATCTACTGGGCCCGATCGGCCATTGAACGGGCGGCGGCCCAGCGCGTCGTACGCGGACCCGACCGCGACCGGGTCGCCGACCTGCTCTCCGACGCGGTCACCGCGATGGCCGAGGCCGACGAGCAGGACGATCCCACCGCGCTCAGCGAGGCCGACCTCGCGTTCCACGAGACCCTCATCGCGGCGTCCGGCAGCAGGCGGCTCGTGCGCATGGCCAGCACGCTGCTCATCGAGACCCGGATGTGCCTGTCCGCGCTGCAGAGCACCTACCGGCGGAACTACCAGGGTGTCGACGAGCGGATAGCCGAGCACAACCGCATCATCGAGGCACTGCGCGACGGCGACGAGGAGCTCCTGCTCTCGCTGCTGGAGGCGCACATGGAGGACGCCGTGCGACGCCTGGCTCCGGACAAGAGCCTGGTCACGCCGCCGGCTCCGAAAGCGACCACCCGGCAGGGACGGCGGCGGACCCGCCCCGCCGAGTAACCCCTAACCGAGATCCGCGAGCGCGGCGGCCGCCGTCGCGGCGGTCGCGCTGCCCAAGGCGATACCCCAGCCCACCGGCCCCAGCGGGGTGCAACCGAAGAACTGGCTCAGCCCCGGCGTCTGGATCACCGCGGCCAGCACGGCCGCAGAGCCGAGGCCGCTCGCGACCACCGACGGGTTGCGGCGGCCGACGAGCAACGTCTGCCCGAGCTGGGTGCCCACGAGCGCGGCGAGCGCCACGGTGCCCGCCCTCCGCCGCCGCCCGGTGAGCCTGGCCAGCGTCCACGCGGCCGTCGCCCCGGCCGCGGTCGTGCCCGCGCGCACCCCGATGTCCCGGTAGAGCCGTCTGCCCAGGGAACTCTCCGGACCCTCGCGCAGGGAGTTCTCCACGCTCGTGTCGTCGGGGCGACGCAGCGCGATCGCCATCGACGGCACCAGATCGGTGAGCATGTTCACCAGCAGCAACTGGCGAGCCCCGAGCGGCGAGCGGCCCGTCACGAGCGCGCCCAGGACGGTGAACGCGATCTCCCCGAGATTTCCGCCGAGCAGCACGCCGAGCGCCAGCCGCACCGACGCCCACATCGCGCGCCCCTCCACCAGCGCGGCGATGATCGTTTCGAGTTTGTCGTCGGTGACGACGAGGTCGGCGGCGGCTCGCGCGGCGGGCGTGCCGCGCTCACCCAGGGCGATCCCGACGTCGGCCAGCCGAATGGCGGGCGCGTCGTTGGCCCCGTCCCCCGTCATCGCCACCGTCCTGCCCAGCGCGCGGTACGCCTGGACGATCCGCACCTTGTGCGCGGGCGTGCAGCGCGCGATGACGTCGACGTGGGGCAACAGCTCACGCAGCTCGTCCTCGTCGAGCTCGTCGAGCTCCGCCCCCGTGACGATCTTCAGATCGTTGTGGCCGTTGATCTCCGCGGCGATGGCCCCGCCCGTCACGGGGTGATCGCCGGTCAGCATCACGATCTGCACGCCCGCGTCCCGGAGCCGGGCCGCGGCGGGCGCCGCGCTGTCCCGCACCGGGTCGGCGATCGCGAGGAAACCTCGGAACGTCAGGCCGCGGACCGAATCGGGGTCCCGCAGGTCGATTGGTTCGTTGAGGAACCGCTCGGCCACCGCGAGCACACGGTGACCCGACTCGGCCAGGGATCGCAGTCGGCCCGTGAGCCGTTTCCGGGCCCTCCCGCCGAGGTCGCACCGGGACAGGACCTCCTCGGGAGCTCCCTTAACACTGAGCAGAAGGCCGTCCCGCGTCCGCCCGATGGTCGCGTGGAGACCACGGGAGGACTCGAACGGCATCGCCGCGACCTCCTCCCAGCCGGCCGCGCCGGTGGCGGTGGTCAGTCCCAGCCTCACCCCGGCTTCGGCGACCGCCCTGTCGGTGGCGTGCGGGAGCGTGTCGAGTTCGTCGGCGTGCGGGGTGGCTCGCAACGCCGCCGCGAGCACGGGTCGCAACCTCTCCGGTACGTCCATCGCGGACCGGGTGTGCCCGTCGTCGACCTCGCTGACGGTGAGCCGCCCCTCCGTGAGGGTTCCCGTCTTGTCGAAGCACAGCACGTCGACGCGCCCGAGTGCCTCGATGCTGCGGGGATTGCGTACCAGGGCACGATGCTCGGCCAGCCTCCGGGCCGCGGCCAGTTGCGCCGCGCCCACCATGAAGGGCAGTCCCTCCGGGACCGCCGCGACGGCCAGGTTCACCGCGGTGCTCAGGCTGTCGCGCAACGGCACCCTACGCAGCAGCCCGACTCCCGCCACCGCCGCCGCCGAGCCCGCCGCGAACGGAAGGCTCTTCTCGGTCAGCTCGGTCAGCCGCGACTCCACCCCCGTGGTGGGCGCGCCCTCGCGCGCGATCGCCATGCTGCGTCCCGCCTCGGTGTCGTTGCCGACGGCCACGACCACGGCGGTCGCCCGTCCCGCGGCGACGGTCGTGCCCTCGTACACCATCGAGGAACGCTCCGCGACGTGGGAGGCCACCACGGGAGCGGGGTCCTTGGCCACGGGCAGCGACTCCCCGGTCAACGATGACTCGTCCAGCTCCAGCCCGTGCGAGTCCACGAGCCTGCAGTCCGCGGGCACCACGTCCCCCGCCGTCAACGTCACCAAATCGCCGGGAACGAGTTCCTCGGCGGTGACCACGCGCTCCTCGCCGTCGCGCACGACCGTGGCGCTCACGGCGGAACGGCGCAGCAACTCGGCCAGCTCCTTCTCGGCACGGACCTGTTGCAGACTGCCTATCAACGCCGAGAGCCCGACCACGGCCACCACGAGCGCGGCGTCCGCCGGGGAGCCCACGGCGGCAGCCACCGCCGCTCCCCCGGCCATGACGGGGGTGAGCGGATTGGCCAGCTCGGCCACGAACGCGCTTCCCAGCGTCGTACCCCCCACCCGCCTCGCACTCTTCGCGGCGGCCCTGCGCGCCACTTCCCCGCCGCTCAAACCGCCCTCGCCGCAACCGAGCTGGGCGCGCACCACGGAGACGGGCATCATGTGCCACGGTTCGGCCCTGCCCCCGACTCCGAGCCCCTCCGTCCTGCTCGGTTCCCGCAACCGCATGGCCTGCCGACGCGCGTTGAACAACGCGATGGCGGCGCCCGCGTTGACCGGGCGCAACGCGCGGGTGGTCGGGTTCATGACCCCACCTCTCAGCACGGAGACCGCCCCCACCCCGGACGCCGCCTGGGCGATCCGGATGCTGTGGGCGGTCACCCGCTTCATCGCACCCACCGCCTCGACCAGCACGGACGCGGTGACGAGGTCGGTCCCCACCAGCACGTGGGCTCCCCACGGCGGGCGCTCCCCCTTGACGTACACCCCCACCCCGCAGTCGGCCGCGCTCAGCGCTCGCCGCGAGTTGGAGACCACCAACACCCGGTGTCCGCGCTCCTGCAACTCGCGCACGGTGGCGCGGGGGTCGTCGGTCTCGTACACGGGCAGTCCGCTGCGCCGCGCGGCCACGGTGAGCAGCTCCGTGTTCGGCATCGACTCCGGATGCAACCCGGCCACGGCCCGCAACTTGCGCCCCTGTCCCAAGCCCAGCACCTGGCTGGCCCCCTGACGGCGCACCGTGGCGCTCTCCTTGTCACCGTGCGGACCTTCGAGTTCCCGACCGTCGAGCGGTCCGAGCCACCACTCGCCCTCCTCGGCCGTGCCGTCGGGCCCGGTGGCGGAGAACAGCCGCCACGCCACCTCCGCGACCGTCTTCCTGTCGACGTCCCCCACCGGTACGAGCGCGGAGAGCGCGAGGACCCCCGTGCTCAAGCCCTTCATGTCCACCACGACGGCGTCGATGGTGTCCAGCCTGCGCAGTGCCGTGCGCTCCATGACGATCGCGCCACGCCGCGCGATCGCCGTGCCCAGGGCGGTCCCGAACGCCGACCTGGCCACCTCCACGGGTTTGGGCAACGTCGCCAACCCGAGCGCGAGCGCCTTCCGCGCCCCCAGGAACGGCACCGCCGACACACCCGCCACGGCGCCGAGTCCCAACGCCTTGCGGTGATAACGCTCGGCCACGCCCTCCGGCGCGGGAGCGGGCCTCGCGCTGGGTCTCGCCTTCGCGGCGACGGACTCCGGGCCCGTCACCACCCGGTCCTCGACGGCCAACCACGCGCGTTCGACGGCGCGGGCTTCCTGCCACTCCCCGGCTCGCTGTACGAGGTCCACCAGGATGCCCTCGTTGCCCGCCGCGAGTCCCTGCGCGAGCGCTCCGGCCATCGCCATCCGGGACTCGCCGCGAGTGGGCCCGAGGGAGCGGGGCCGGATCCATTCCTTCAACGCGGGATGGTGGTCGACGGCGGACAGCAACCCGCTCACCTCCGGCGGGAGGGGCGCCCACCTCCCGAGCCGGGTGATGGCGGAGACGACGAGTCCGAGCATGTCGACGGCGAGTGTCGGCAGCACCCCGGTCCCCCTGACCCCTTCTGCCGGGTGGTGCGCCTCGTCCTCGACGGCTTCGTCCTCGGTCGACACCGGCAGGGACTCCGCGCGCCTGACGAGCTCGACGATCTCACGTCGGCGAGGAGGTGGGTCGGCGACAGTGACGACGAGCCGCGACGTCGGCCCGTTGACCCTCGCCCACACCACCTGCGGATGCGCCTCGACGGCCTCCTCGATCCGACGGGCCACCTTGCCCCGGTCCTTGCCCTGTACTCCGTGCACCTCGATGAACAACCGGCCGGGGCTGGTCCTGACGTAGCGCCGCGACGTGGCGGCCAGTGAAGCCACTCCCCGGACGGTGCCGATGGCGGTCCCGACGAGGGACAACGGACCCGGTATCGGAAGCCCGAGCAGGTTCATGGGGCCGGAATGCCCCACCTCCCGCCGTTCTACGCACCGGGGGTGTCAGACCGCCTCGGCGATCGCCGTGCCGAGCTGCTCCGTCGTCGCCTTGCCCCCGAGGTCGGGAGTGGCCACCTTCCCCTCGGCCAACACCTTCTCCACGGCGGCGTCGACCGCCCGCGCCGCGGTGGTCTCGCCGAGGTGGTCGAGCATCATCGCGGCGGCGAGGATCTGGGCCACGGGATTGGCGATGCCCTTGCCCGCGATGTCAGGGGCGCTGCCGTGCACGGCCTCGAACATCGACGGGTGCGTGCGTTCCGGGTTGATGTTGCCGGACGGCGCCATGCCCAGGCCACCGGTCACGGCCGCGGCGAGGTCGCTCAGGATGTCGCCGAACAGGTTGGACGCCACGATCACGTCGAGCCTGTCGGGCTGCTGCACCATCCTGGCGGCGAGCGCGTCGATGTGACACTGCTCGGCCTCCACGTCCGGGTACTCGGCGGCGACGAGCTCGAAAATCTCGTCCCAGAACGGCATCGTGTGGATGATGCCGTTCGACTTCGTGGCCGAGCAAACGCGCCGCGAGCGGGTGCGTGCCAGCTCGAACGCGTACCGGATGATGCGTTCCACCCCGACGCGGGTGAACACCGACTCCTGGAGCACGAACTCGTCGGGCCGGCCCTCGTTGTGCCTGCCCCCGAGCGTGGAGTACTCGCCCTCGGAGTTCTCGCGGACGATCACCATCTCCAGCTCGTCGGCCGTGCGGTCGGCCAGCACCGACGTGGTTCCGGGTAGCAGCCGCACCGGCCGGAGGTTGACGTACTGCGAGAACGCGCGCCGCAGCGGAATCAGCAGCCCCCAAAGCGACACGTGGTCGGGCACGCCGGGGAACCCGACCGCGCCCAGCAGGATCGAGTCGAAGCCGGCCAACGTCGCCACGCCGTCCTCGGGCATCATCTCGCCCGTGGCACTGTAGCGCTCGCAGCTGTAGTCGAACTCCGTCCACCGCAGCTCGAAGCCGTGCTCGGCCGCGGCGACGTCGAGCACCTTGCGGGCCTCGGCGGTGACGTCCACACCGATTCCGTCGCCGGGGATGGCGGCGATCTCGTAGGTCCTCATCGGCGTGCTCACAGGCTCACCGCGATGTACTTGGTCTCCAGGAACTCCTCTATGCCGACGGTTCCGCCCTCCCGGCCGAGCCCGGACTGCTTGACGCCTCCGAACGGCGCGGCGGGATTCGACACGATGCCCTGGTTCAGGCCCACCATGCCGGTCTCCAACCGCTCGCTGACCCGCAGGGCGCGCTTGACGTCGTTGGTGTACACGTACCCGACGAGCCCGTACTCGGTGTCGTTGGCGGCGGCCAGGGCCTCGTCCTCGGTGTCGAACACCGTGATCGGAGCGACGGGGCCGAAGATCTCCTCGCGGCAGATGCGCGCGTCGGCGGGCACACCGGTGAGCACGGTCGGCCGGTAGAAGTTCCCCGGCCCGGCCACGGGCTCGCCGCCGGTGAGCACCTCGGCCCCGCGTTCGGTGGCGTCCGCGACGAGTTCCGCGACCTTGGACACGGCGGCGGAGTCGATCAGGGGACCGACCACGACCCCCTCCTCCGTGCCGCGGCCGATGGACAGCGCGGACATACGCTCGGTGAGCCTGCGGGCGAACTCGTCGGCCACGCCACGCTGCACGTAGAAACGGTTGGCCGCCGTGCACGCCTCCCCGATGTTGCGCATCTTGGCCTGCATGGCGCCTTCCACCGCGGCGTCGAGGTCGGCGTCGTCGAACACCAAAAACGGCGCGTTGCCGCCCAGCTCCATCGACGTGCGCAGGACCTTGTCGGCGCACTGCTCCAGCAAAATCCTGCCGACCGCCGTCGAGCCGGTGAACGACAGCTTGCGAGCCCTGCCGTCGCGAATGAGCGGCTCCATCACGCCACCGGCGTCGGAGGTGGTGATGACGTTGAGGACACCGTCGGGCAGTCCCGCGTCGGCGAGGATCTGCGCCAACGCCAGCATCGACAACGGCGTCTGCTCGGCGGGTTTGATGACCATCGTGCAGCCCGCCGCCACGGCCGGGCCGATCTTGCGCGTGCCCATCGCCATCGGGAAGTTCCACGGCGTGATGAGCAGCGACGGCCCCACGGGCTGCTTGGTGACGAGCAGGCGGCCACTACCGTTCGGCGCGACGGCGTACCCGCCGTCGATGCGCACCGCTTCCTCGGCGAACCAACGGAAGAACTCCGCGGCGTAGGCGATCTCGCCGCGGGACTCCGCCAGCGGCTTGCCCATCTCCAGCGTCATCAGCAGGGCCAGCTCCTCCCTGCGCGCGAGAAGGGCGTCGTAGGCCCTGCGCAGGATCTCCCCGCGCTCCCTCGGGGGGTGCGCCGCCCACTCCTTTTGCGCCGAGACGGCGGCGTCCAGGGCGGCCATGCCGTCCGAGACGGACGCGTCGGCCACCTCGCAGAGCACCTTCCCCGTGGCCGGGTCGTGCACGGGAAACGTCGCGCCACTGGTGGCGGGGGTCCACTTGCCACCGATGAACAACTCCTTGGTGACGGCTTCCACCACACTCGACTCGGTCACCGTGCTCATGAAGACTCCCTGCTCTCGCTGATTGCGCCGCTGCGAGTGCCATGCTACGAATATTGTTGACAATCTACAACCCTGAGGGCGTGGTATCCGCGACACATGCGGTGATCGTCTCCCGAGGACGACTCGACCACACCCTCACACCGATGTCCAACGCCGCGTCGCAAAGGAGCACGCCGACATGGCTCAGCTTTCCCCGATCCTCAAGCAGGCCACCCCGGTCGTCGTCGATCACGGCGAGGGCGCCTACCTCTACGACACGAGCGGACGCCGGCACCTCGACTTCACGGCGGGCATCGGTGTGACCAGCACCGGACACTGCCACCCGCGCGTGGTGGCCGCCGCGCGGGAACAGATCGGCAAACTGATCCACGGGCAGTACACCACCGTGATGCACAAGCCTCTGCTCGAACTGACCGAGCGGCTCGGCGAGGTGTTGCCGAAGGGTCTCGACTCCCTGTTCTTCGCCAACTCCGGCAGCGAGGCCGTCGAGGCCGCCCTCCGCCTGACACGGCAGGCCACCGGACGCCCCAACATCATCGTGTTCCAGGGCGGTTTCCACGGCCGCACGGTGGCCGCGGCGTCGATGACCACGTCCGGCACCCGCTTCAGCGCGGGCTTCTCGCCCCTCATGAGCGGCGTGCACGTGGCGCCCTTCCCGTACGCCTTCCACTACGGCTGGGACGAACGGACGGCCACGGAGTTCGCACTGCGCGAGCTGGACTACCTGTTCGCCACGCAGACCTCGCCGCAGGAGACGGCCGCGTTCTTCGTCGAACCCATGCTGGGCGAGGGCGGCTACGTCCCCGCCAACCCCGAGTTCCTGGCGGGCCTGCGGCGCCGCGCCGACGAGCACGGCATCCTCCTCGTCGTCGACGAGATCCAGACCGGCTTCGGGCGCACCGGCCGGTTCTGGGGTCACGAACACTTCGACGTCCGCCCCGACGTCGTGCTCATCGCGAAGGGACTCGCCAGTGGCTTCCCGCTGTCGGCCATCGCCGCTTCGAAGGACCTCATGGGCAAGGCATGGCCGGGCTCGCAGGGCGGGACCTACGGCGGCAACGCCGTGTCGTGCGCGGCGGCCGTCGCCACCCTCGACGTCATCCGCGACGAGAACCTCGTCGAGAACGCGGCGGCACGCGGCAGGCAACTGCTCGACGGCGCCAAGGCGGTCGGCGAGAAGACGCCGGGCATCGGCGACGTGCGGGGCCTGGGCCTGCTCGTCGGGTCGGAGTTCGTCACCCCCGACGGCAAGCCGGACGGCGCCACCGCCCAGGCCGTGCAGAAGACCGCGGCCGAGAAGGGCCTGCTCCTCCTCACCTGCGGAGCGTTCATGAACGTCGTGCGCATGATCCCGCCGCTGGTCGTGACCTCCGAGCAGGTCGACGAGGCGCTGGAGATCTGGGCCGACACGGTCGCCTCGGTCACCGGCGACGCCTGAGTTCGCGCCGCCCCGTCCCGACAAGGAGCACCGGATGGCTCGCCACATCACCATCAGTCTGGACAAACGCGGGGTGTCCTGCCGCGCTCGCCTGCTCGACGCCGAGGCACCGAGGACGTGCCGAGCGGTGTGGGACGCCCTCCCCCGGAGCGGGGCGGCCTACCACGCGAAGTACGCCCGCAACGAGGTCTACACCCTCCTCCCGCCGTTCGCCGACCCCGAGCCCGGACGCGAGAACCCCACGGTGACGCCCATTCCCGGCGACGTCGTGTACTTCGGGTTCGAGGCTTGGGAGATCGGCAACCCCGCGTACGGCTACGACGAGGCCAGCGCGGCGCACAACGCGCGGGGTGCCACCGATCTCGCCATTTTCTACGGCCGCAACAACCTGTTGCTCAACGGGGACGTGGGCTGGGTTCCGGGGAACGTCTTCGCCACGATCACGGAAGGGCTGGAGGAGATGGCCGAGGCCGCACGAGATCTGTGGTTGCGAGGTGTCGAAGGGGAAACCCTGACGTTCGCCCGCGCCTGACACGGGACCGGTTCACTCGAACGGGTAATGTTGCGATCTTTACGTATCGTACTGATGGGGTAACTCGTTGGTGTGGTCCCAGAGCACGACGTGACCCCATGAGAACTCATCGCAGCAGAATGACCCGGTCGAGCGAACACGAATTGTCACACGCGGATGGAAATTCTGGCCCCTTTGTAAAACCCGAAAGTGGTACGTGTTTAAACTGAGGGGATTCCCTTCGGGCTCCGCTTCCACCACGGCTTCTTTGACAGCGAACGATCTCCGGTGGGAATGTTGATCTCGCTTTCGAAAGCGGTGTGTGCACACAAATTCGCTGTATAGCCAACGAATGCCTTTTTGGTAGAAGGAGCCCCCATGCAGTTCATGGTCATGCACGCCACCTCCGCCGGCGACCTCCTCACCGGACTGCTGGCGCACCTCGCCCACCTCATCGGCTGGCTGGTCTGAGGGGCGACGCCCAGAGCGCACGAGCATGACACGCGGGGCCGACACCAGGCGCGGGTCGGCCCCGCTTTCGTGCGAAAACAAAAACGTGAGAATGATTCATAGCCGACGGATACCGGTCCGTACTAGGCTGCTCGGCCATGAGCGACGTAGCGCAGCGGCTGGCCGAGATCGTCGGCGCCGACAATGTGGTGAGTGGGGACGCCGTCGGCGACGACTACTCCGGAGACGAAGCGCTCGTCGGAGATAAGGTCCGGCCCGCTCACGTGGTGAAACCCGGAACCGCCGAAGAAGTCGCCGCCGTGCTGCGGCTGGCCACCGAGGAATCGGTGCCCGTGACGGCGCGAGGTTCGGGCACCGGGCTTTCCGGCGCGGCACGCCCCCTCGCCGGGGGCATGGTCGTCTCCTTCGAGCGCATGGACGCGATCCTCGACATCGACACGGTCAACCATGTCGCCGTGGTGCAACCCGGCGTCACCTTGTCCGATCTGGACAGTGCCACCGCCGAGGTGGGGCTCGGCTACACCGTCTATCCCGGCGAGATGAGCGCGAGCGTTGGCGGCAACGTCGGCACGAACGCGGGTGGCATGCGCGCCGTGAAGTACGGCGTCGCCCGCAACAACATCCTCGGTCTTCAGGCGGCACTACCGACGGGTGAGCTCATCCGTACCGGAGGACGCACCGTCAAGACCTCCACCGGTTACGACCTCACCCAGCTCATCATCGGTTCGGAGGGCACCCTCGCCCTCGCCACCGAGGTGATCGTCAAGCTGCACCCGCGCCTCCCCCACGGCGCGACGGTGCTCGCGCCCTTCCCCACGCTCGACACGGTGATGAACGCGGTGCCACGCGTCGTGGCCAGTGGTCTCGCGCCACACATCCTCGAATACATCGACGCCCTCACGATGGCGGCCATCACCCACACCTCGCAGTTGTCGCTCGGTGTTCCCGACGACGTCCGCGACGCCTCGCAGGCTTACCTCGTCGTGGGCCTGGAGAACCACGACGCCGACCGACTCTCGGGCGACGTCGAGACCCTCGGGGAACTGCTCACCGAACTCGGCGCCCCGGACAGCTACGTGCTCGAAGGGCCCTCCGCGCGCAAACTCATCGAGGCGCGCGAGAAGGCGTTCTGGACCGCCAAGGCCGCGGGCGCCGACGAGGTGATCGACGTCGTGGTGCCGCGCTCGGCGCTCCCGGCGTTCCTCTCCGAGGCGCAGGCCGCGGCCGCGCGCACGGAATCGGGCGTGGTCGGCTGTGGACACGCGGGGGATGGCAACGTCCACCTCGCCGTGTTCCAGAAGGACCCCGACAAGCGCGCACGGCTGCTGCACGAGATCTTCGCGGCCGGGATGGAACTCGGTGGGGCCATCTCCGGCGAGCACGGCATCGGGCGCGCGAAGAAGGACCACTTCCTCCGGTTGGAGGACCCAGTCAAGATCGAACTGATGAGCCGAGTGAAGCGGGCGTTCGACCCCGCCGGGATCCTGAACCCCGGTGTGCTCTTCGGCCGGGAGGATTGAGCATGGCCATGAACGGTGCCCAGTCGCTGATCCACACACTCGTCGACGCCGACGTGGACGTGTGCTTCGCCAATCCGGGGACGTCCGAGATGCACTTCGTCACCGCGCTCGACGACGTCCCCCAGATCCGGGGTGTGCTCGGGCTGTCCGAAGGGGTGGTCACCGGTGCCGCCGACGGGTACGGCCGCATGGCGGGCAAGCCCGCCGCGACGCTGCTGCACCTCGGCCCCGGACTCGCCAACGGGCTCGCGAACCTGCACAACGCCCGCCGCGCGAACACGCCGATCGTCAACATCATCGGGGACCACGCCACCTACCACAAGAAGTTCGACGCGCCCCTGGAGTCGGACATCGAGGCCCTCGCCGGTTCGTTGAACGGCTGGGTCCGGCGCTCGGCGAGCGCGGCCGACGTCGGCGCCGATGTCGCGGCGGCGGTCGCCGCGGCGCAGGACGCCCCCGGCCGGGTGGCGACGTTGATCCTGTCCGCCGACGTGTCCTGGGGCGAGGGAGGCGTGCCCGCCACCGCGGTGACTCCCCGTGCTCCGCGTCCGGTGGCGTCGGACGTGGTGAAGGCGGTCGCCGAGGTCCTGCGCGGGGACGAACCCGTGGCACTGCTGGTCGGTGGAGCCGCCTGCCGCGAAGCGGGGCTGCGCGCGCTGAGCCGGATCGCGAAGGCCACCGGGGCCAAGCCGTTCGCGGAGACGTTCCCCGCCCGGATCGAACGCGGTGCGGGGCTGCCCAACATCGAGCGGCTCGGCTACCTCGCCGAGCAGGTCACCTACCAGCTCGACGGGGTGCGGCACGTCGTCGTCGCGGGCACTCGGGCGCCCGTGTCGTTCTTCGCCTATCCGGGCAAGGCGAGCGATCTGGTGCCGGAAGGCGCGCGCGTCCACACATTGGCCGAGGCGGGTGACGACGTCGTCGCGGCGCTGGAGGAGCTGGCCGACGAGGTGGCGGCGGACGTCGAACCGGATCTCGCCCCCGCCCAGCGGCCGGAGCTTCCCACCGGGGATCTGACGCCGCAGAACTGGGTCCAGGTAATCGGCGCGCTCCTACCCGAGGGCGCCATCGTCTCCGACGAGGCCAACACGTCCGGGCTGCTGGTGCCGATGGCCACCGCGGGGTCTCCCCGGCACGACGTGTTGACGTTGACCGGTGGCGCGATCGGGCAGGGGATACCGGTGGCCACGGGCGCGGCCATCGCGGCACCCGACCGGCCGGTGATCAACCTCGAGTCCGACGGCAGCGCGCTCTACACCATTCAAGCGCTGTGGACCCAGGCTCGGGAGAACCTCAACGTCACCACGGTGGTGCTCAACAACCGGGCCTACGCCATCCTCCGGCTGGAGTTGCAGCGGGTCGGCGCGGAGTCCTCGGGCCCGAAGGCGCGAGGACTGCTCGATCTGTCCACACCGGACCTGGACTTCGTGAGAATGGCCGAGGGCTTCGGGGTCCCGGCGACTCGCGCGCGGACGGCCGAGGAGCTGGCCGACCAGTTCCGCCGCGCGGTGGCCGAACCCGGCCCGCACCTGATCGAAGCGATGGTCCCGCCCCTGCTCTGACCAACGCGTGTCCGCAGCCTACGTACGCGTGTCCGCACCTTAGGGACTCGTGTCCGCAGTTTGGGGACACGTGTTCGCACTTGCGGTACACCGGGGTCCCCTGCCGTGCGGCCCGAACGGAAACCCGGTGTACACAACCTGCAGACATGCGTACGCAATCTGCGGACACGAGTGCACAACCTGCGGACACGGCAGGGCCACCGGCCCCGCATGCGCGGGGGCGGTGGCCCTCGTCAGCAGCCTCGGGGAGACTTACTCGAAGATCTCGCCCTTCTCGGCCTTCTCCACCAGCGAGGCCGGCGGCTCGAAGTGGCTGCCGTAGCGCTCGGCGAGTTCACGCGCCCGCGCGACGAAGCCCTTCAGCCCGCCCTCGTACTGGTTGATGTACTGGATCACACCACCGGTCCAGGCGGGGAACCCGATACCGAAGATCGACCCGATGTTGGCGTCCTGCACCGAGTTGAGCACGCCCTCGTCGAAGCACTTGACGGTCTCCAGCGCCTCGGCGAACAGCATCCGCTCCTGGAGATCTTTGAACGGCACGTCGCCGCTGCCGCTGTTGAAGGCCTCCCGCAGCCCCGGCCACAACCGGACCCGCTTGCCGTTCTCGTCGTACTCGTAGAACCCGGCCCCGGACGAGCGGCCCTTGCGGTCGAACTCGTCGAGCATCCGGTCGATGACGGCCTCGGACGGGTGCGGCGTCCACGTGCCGCCCGCCGCCTCCACGGCCGCCTTCGTCTCGTTGCGGATCTTGCGCGGCAGCGTCAGCGTCAGCTCGTCCATCAACTGCAGCGGCGGCGCCGGGTACCCGGCCTGCGCACCGGCCTGCTCGATGGTGGCGGGCTCCACGCCCTCGCCGACCGCGGCGACGGCCTCGTTGAGGAACGTGCCGATCACGCGGCTGGTGAAAAAGCCCCGGCTGTCGTTGACGACGATCGGGGTCTTGCGGATCTGCAGCGTGAAGTCGAAGACCTTCGCCAGTGTGGCGTCGGAGGTCTTCTCCCCGCGGATGATCTCCACGAGCGGCATCTTGTCCACCGGCGAGAAGAAGTGGATGCCGATGAAGTCCTCCTGCCGCTCCACGCCCTCGGCGAGCGTGGTGATGGGCAGCGTGGAGGTGTTGGAGCCGAGCACCGCATCGGGTTCGACGATCTTCTCGATCTCGGCGAACACCTTGTGCTTGAGCTCGGTGCTCTCGAAGACGGCCTCGATCACGAAGTCGACGCCGGCGAAGTCGGCCGCGTCACCGGTGGTGACGATGCGGTCGAGCAGCGCCTTGGACTTCTCCTCGGTGGTCTTGCCGCGCTTGAGGGCCTTCTCCTCCAGCTTGCGGGCGTAGTCCTTGCCCTTCTCGGCGTTCTCCTTGGAGACGTCCTTGAGGACGACGTCAATGCCGGCCTTCGCGCACACGTACGCGATGGCGGCACCCATCATGCCTGCACCGAGCACACCGACCTTGCGAGCGGTGTACTTGTCGTAGCCCTCGGGCCGCGAGCCACCGGAGTTGATGTGCTGCAGGTCGAAGAAGAACGCCTTCGTCATGTTCTTCGCGACCTGGCCGGTGACGAGGTTGACGAAGTACCGCGTCTCGATCTTGAACGCGGTGTCGATGTCCACCTGCGCGCTCTCCACCGCGGTGGCGAGGATGGCGCGCGGCGCGGGCATCGGCGCGCCCTTGAGCTGCTTGCGCAGCGTGGCCGGGAACGCGGGCAGGTTCGCGGCGAACTTCGGGTTCGACGGCGAGCCACCGGGAATCTTGTAGCCCTTGGCGTCCCACGGCTGCTGGGCCTCGGGGTTGGCCTTGATCCACTCCTTGGCCTTGGGCAGCAGCTCGTCGACCGAGCCCACGAGCTCGTGCACGAGGCCGAGTTCCAAAGCCTTGGCGGGCCGGTACCGCTGGCCCTGCACCAGCACGTTCAGCACGGCGTTCTGGATGCCGAGCAACCGCACGGTGCGCACGACACCACCGCCACCGGGCAGCAGGCCGAGGGTCACCTCGGGCAGTCCAATCTGGACACCCTTCACGTCGGCGACGATGCGGTGGTGGCAGGCCAGCGCGATCTCCAGGCCGCCGCCCAGGGCCGCGCCGTTGATCGCGGCGACCACGGGCTTGCCCAGGGTCTCCAGCCGACGCAGGTCCTGCTTCATCGCGTTGGTCATCTCGGTGATGGCCTCGGCGTCGGCCGGGGTGGCCTTGATGAGGTCGTTGAGGTCGCCGCCCGCGAAGAACGTCTTCTTCGCCGAGGTCAGCACCACACCGGTGATGGAGTCCTTCTCCTCCTCCAGGCGGTCGACGATCACACGCAGCGACTCCCGGAAGTCGGCGTTCATCGTGTTGGCCGACTGCTTCGGGTCGTCGAGCGTGAGCACGACGATGCCGTCGGAGTCCTTCTCCCAGCGGATGGTCTTGGCTTCAGTCATCGTTTGTTCTCGTCCCTCACACGCGCTCGATGATCGTGGCGAGGCCCATGCCACCGCCAATGCACAGCGTCACGAGCGCGCGCCGGGCCTGGCGGCGCTCCAGTTCGTCCACCATCGTGCCCAGGATCATCGCGCCGGTGGCGCCCAGCGGGTGACCCATGGCGATGGCACCGCCGTTGACGTTGACCTTCTCCTCCGGGAGGTTCAGGTCCTTCATCCACTTGAGGACGACCGCGGCGAACGCCTCGTTCAGCTCGAACAGGTCGATGTCGTCGACCGTGAGGCCGGCCTTGGCGAGCACCTTCTCGGTGGCGGGCGTCGGGCCGGTCAGCATGATCGTCGGGTCGGAACCGGTGACCGCGGTGGCCACGATGCGCGCCCTCGGCTCCATGCCGATGCGCTTGCCGATCTCCTCGCTACCCACCAGCACGAGCGCGGCACCGTCGACGATGCCCGACGAGTTGCCGCCGGTGTGCACGTGGTTGATCTTTTCGATCCAGTGGTACTTCTGCAGCGCCACGGCGTCGAAACCGGCGAAGTCGCCCAGGTCCGCGAACGCGGGGCGCAGCTTGGCCAGCGCCTCCATCGTGGTGCCGGGGCGGCGGTGCTCGTCGTGGTCGAGGATGGTCACGCCGTTGATGTCCTTGACCGGCACCACGGACTTGGCGAAATAGCCACCCGACCACGCGGCCTCGGCCCTCTGCTGCGACCGCACGGCATAGGCGTCGACGTCCTCACGGGAGAAGCCCTCGACCGTGGCGATCAGGTCGGCACCGATGCCCTGCGGCACGAAGTAGGAGTCGTAGTTGGTGGCGGGGTCGGTGAACATCGCGCCGCCGTCGGAGCCCATCGGCACGCGCGACATCGACTCGACACCACCGCCGATCACGAGGTCGTCCCACCCCGCCCGGATCTTCTGCGCGGCCTGGTTGACGGCTTCCAACCCCGAGGCGCAGAAGCGGTTGATCTGCACGCCCGCGACCGTGTCGGGCAGGCCGGCCGCGATGGCGGCCGCGCGGGCGATGTCGGCGCCTTGGTCACCGACCGGCGAGACGACGCCGAGGATGATGTCGTCGATCAGCGCGGGGTCGAGCCCCGGGTGCCGCGCCTTCAGCTCGTTGATCAGGCCGACCACCAGGTCGATCGGCTTGGTTCCGTGGAGGGAACCGCCCTTGTTCTTGCCACGAGGCGTGCGGATCGCCTCGTAGATGAACGCCTCTGTACTCACGCCTGAGGTCCTTCCTGGCGCAGATTGCCGTTCGTGGTGCTAATCGCTATTAACATAATCCCGCATTGTTCGAGGTTGTCAACGAGTTGTCATCCCGGCAACAGACGCTAGAGTGGGCTCACGTTATGAGTGGTGACAGCAGCAGGAACAGGCGTCCACGCGACCGCAAGGCCCAGCTCGCGGCGGTCGCGTCCGAGCTGTTCCGGCAGCGCGGCTATCACGGCGTGGGCATCAACGACATCGCCGCGGCGGCGGGCGTGACCGGCCCCGCCCTCTACCGCCACTTCGCCGACAAGCAGGCGATCCTCGCCCACGTCCTGCTCACGGGTCTGCGGGACATGGAGCGGGCCACCGAAGCCGCGCTCGACGACGAGCGGCAGACCGAGTCGTACGAGAGCATCCGCGAGCTGCTGGCCAACCTCGCGGCTCGCTCCGTGGAGCGCAGGGACGTCGCCGCGTTGTGGCGCTGGGAGGGCCGCCACCTCGACGCCGAGGCCCAACACCAGATCCGGCGGCGCTCCACCGCCATGTTGGCGGCGTGGGCGAAGGTGCTCCTGCGTAAACGCCCGGAGTTGTCCCCCGATGACGCCGAGCTGCTGTGCTGGGCGACGTTGTCGGTGTTCGGCAGCGTGTCCGTTCACCGCACCACACTTCCCAAGCGCCGCTTCACCGAACTGCTCACCACGCTGGCGCTGCGAGTCCTGCACGTGGACCTGCCCGAAGCCACCGAGCCCGAGCCGACGAACCCGAACCCGCCGCCCGCGCTGGCCCTGGGCCCACCGTCGCGGCGCGAACAGGTGCTCACCGCGGCCACTGAGCTGTTCCACAAGCGCGGCTTCACCGACGTCAGCATGGAGGACATCGGCAAGGCCGCCGGCATCGCCGGGCCCAGCGTGTATCGACACTTCCCCAGCAAGGCGGCCCTGCTCGCGGCCATCGGCAGACGCGCGGGAGACCGGCTCATGGTCGCCGCCGACCACGCGTTGCGCCGAAGCGCCCCGCCCGACGAACGGGAGGCGTTGCGCCGGCTCGCCGACTCCTACGTCCGGACCCTGACCGGCCCACCCGAGCTGCTCGTGGCGTTCTCGGTGGACCGCGTGCACATCGACGAGAAGGACAAGCCGGAGCTGCTGCGCATCCAGCGCGACTACGTGGCGCAGTGGGTGCGACTGCTGGAGGCGGTCCACCCCGAACTGGACACACGCGAGGCGAAGATCACCGTTCACGCGGCGTTGACCATCGCCAACGACCTCACGCGCACCCGGCGAGTCGCCTCGCGGCCGAATCTGGTGGTGGAACTGACCACGCTGCTCCACGCGGTGCTCGGTCTCGACTGAAGTCGCCCACCCTACTGGCGGACACCCACCCCCACCCGTTAACCTACTCGCGAGTAGGTACACGGAGGGGAACACTGTGGCCCGACAGAAAGCGACACGACGCGACGCCATGGGCTTCGGTCTCGCGGCGCTCAACCGGCTCGCCGGCAGCCCATTGCTCGACCGCACCGGACTACGCAAACCCGTGGAGAAGATCGTGGCCACGGCCACGCGCGAGGGTTTCCGGGTAGCGGGCGCGGCACAGCGAACGTTCAAGGCGACCACCCGGCTCGTCAAACCCGCACGGCTGGCTTCCGCCCCGGACACGGGGCTGTTCGACCTGACCCCGGACGACGAACAGCAGATGATCGTCGACACGGTCGGGGAGTTCGCCGCCGAGCAGCTCCGCCCCGCGGCGGCCGAGGCCGACGACAAGCTCGCGCCTCCCGACGGACTGCTCGCGCGGGCAGCGGAACTGGGGCTGACGGCGGTCGGCATCCCGGAGGAAGTCGGCGGTTTCGGCACCCAACGGTCGGCCGTCACCAACGTGCTCGTCGCGGAGGCCCTCGCCCACGGTGATCTGGGCCTGGCCGTGGCCGTGCTCGCGCCGTCGGCGGTGAGCAACGTGCTCGTCCGCCACGGCGACGCCCACCAACAGTCCACCTACCTGCCCGCGTTCACCGGCGAGGACGTCCCCACCGCGGCACTGGCGTTGCAGGAGAACGCCCCGCTGTTCGACGTGTTCTCTCCGAAGACCACCGCGCGCCGCACCCCCGGCGGCTACCGCATCGACGGGGTGAAGGCCCTCGTGCCGCGCGCGGCGCAGGCGGAGTTGTTCATCGTGTCGGCGAACCTCGAAGGCCCCAAGGGGTACGGTCCGGCACTGTTCGTCGTCGAGTCGGGCACCAAGGGCGTGTCGATCGAGGCCGAACCCGCGATGGGACTTCGCGGGGCCGCCACCGGCAAGCTCGTGCTGGAGAACGTGTCTCTGCCCGCGAGCGCGCTGATCGGCGGCGGAAACCGCGAGGTGTTCACCGATGTCGTGCGCTCCTCCCGCCTGGCGTGGGCGGCGCTCGCGTGCGGCACCGCGAAGGCCGTGCTCGACTACGTCATCCCGTACGTCAACGAGCGCGAGGCGTTCGGCGAACCCATCAGCCACCGGCAGGGCGTGGCCTTCCAGGTTGCCGACATCGGTATCGAGCTGGAGGGCATGCGGCTGGTGACGCTGCGTGCGGCGTCCCGGATGGACCAGGGCAAGTCCCACGCCCGCGAGGTGGCGCTCGCGCGCAAGCTCGCCACCGACAAGGGCATGCAGATCGGTAGCGCCGGCGTCCAGCTGCTCGGCGGGCACGGCTTCATCAAGGAACACCCGGTGGAGCGCTGGTACCGCGACCTGCGCGCGATCGGCGTCATGGAAGGGGTCGTCACGGCATGATCAATCTTGAGGTCCCGAAGAAGGCCAAGGCCCTGGTCAACCAGGCGCGGCAGGCCGCGACCGAGGTGTTCCGGCCGATCTCCCGCAAGTACGACCGCGCCGAGCACTCCTACCCCACCGAGCTGGACATGCTCGCGGCGCTGCTCGACGGGCTGAACACCTCCGGCGAGGGCGGCGCGGGCGCGGCGGGCGTGCGTCGCAAGGACGACAAGCCGACCTCCGGCAACCGCAACGGCGGCAACCTGCTCACCGTGCTCGGCACCATCGAACTGTGCTGGGGCGACGTGGCGCTGCTGCTGTCGATGCCACGCCAGGGACTCGGTAACGCCGCCATCGCGTCGGTGGCCAACGACGAGCAGCTCGAACGGTTCGGCAAGCTGTGGGCCGCCATGGCCATCACCGAGCCCGGCTGCGGTTCCGACTCGGCCGCCATCACCACCACCGCCACCAAGGACGGCGACCACTACATCCTCAACGGCGAGAAGATCTTCGTCACCTCCGGCGAGCGTGCCGACGCCGTGGTGGTGTGGGCGACGCTGGACAAGAGCAAGGGTCGCGCCGCCATCAAGTCCTTCGTGGTGGAGAAGGGCACCCCCGGCTTCGAGGTGGTGCGGCTGGAGCACAAGCTCGGCATTCGCGCCTCCGACACGGCGGTGCTGCGGTTCGACAACTGCCGCGTGCCCGCCAAGAACCTGCTCGGCTCCCCGGAGATCGACACCAAGAAGGGTTTCGCGGGGGTCATGCAGACCTTCGACAACACCCGCCCGCTCGTGGCCGCGATGGCCGTGGGTGTCGCGCGGGCGGCGTTGGAGGAGACCCGGCGAATCCTGACCGAGGCCGGCATCGAGGTGGACTACGACAAGCCGGCCCTGGCCCAGCACGCCGCCGCGGCGACGTTTTTGCAGTTGGAGGCCGACTACGAGGCGGCGTATCTGACGACGCTGGAAGCCGCCTGGATGGCCGACAACCGCAAGCCCAACTCGCTTCAGGCGTCGATGGCGAAGGCCAAGGCGGGACGCACGGTCGTCGACATCACGCTCAAGTGCGTCGAGCTCGCGGGCACCTTCGGCTACACCGAGGAGTCGCTGTTGGAGAAGTGGGCGCGCGACTCGAAGATCCTCGACATCTTCGAGGGCACGCAGCAGATCCAGCAACTCATCGTCGCCCGCCGTCTGCTGGGCAAGACGAGCAAGGAACTGAAGTAAGGTCACGAGACGCCGGCCGGTGGGGTTGCTCCTCCGTGGAGGCCCCGACCGGCCGGCGTTTTGCTGCCTTCCCAGCCCCTCAAACGGGGTTCCTTCAGCTCGTGCGTGTTCGCAGCTTCCCGTAGGAAGCATGTCAACGCATCACACAGATCACGCTCCGGTCGATAGTGGCCGAAAAGCGAAGTTGTTATAAGACAGGAAATCTCGTAAGTCCACTATGTCTCATCAAGGTGGACGATTCCGTTCTCGCACCTCTAGCTGGCCGACACCTAGATCCTCAACGGCATCCCACAGAGAGTGGGAACATGCAGGCCTCCAGCTCGAGGCGGAACGGTTGAAGCCCCTCTGGCGCACGCCGTGATCAGCAATCTTCGGCGACGAAAGGAAGCCGAGCGAGCTCTGCGACAACCGAACCCCGCACCGGCCGCGGTTCAGGACCCCACAAGACAATTATGTGACACTCGTCACAATCGGAAACGAAGTTGGCCACTCGACGTCAATATCGAAATAAGGGGACGGCCTTCCAACGGAGGGGCCATCACTCCACAGGGGTATCGCAACACAGGGATCATCACAGTCACATAGGGGGAAAGGTCGAAGTATGTCTGGCTTCGGCGTGGATTTGGAGCACCTTTATAACGCCGCGGACTACGTATCGGACGCGGCGATACTCGCGAGCAGGGCACAAACCGGGGTACGAAACAACCAGGTTGACGCCCCGCGACCATTGCCTATCCCGGATCTCCCATGGGAATTCGGTATAGGCCCCAACGACAGCGCCGGGCACGTATTCGGCAGCACTCTCGGATTCGACGCGATCGCGTTCGCCTATTCGCAACACGTCGACGCGATGGTCAACCACCTGGGCGAATTGCAGGAGAGCGCCAGCTCGGGCAGTAGGGCCTTGACCTCGGTGGCGAAGCTCTACGAGCGCATTGACGAAGCCGGGCAGCTCTGAGGGGGCCGCGATGGATATCGAGATCGATATCGACCGCTCGGCGCTGCTCGACGGCATCGACGACGAGCTACGCGATGCGGCCAATAAGGCCATCGACGCGGTGGCGCTGGTGTGGTGTGCCACCTATCTTCCCTGGGACCCTCTTCCCTGGGAGGAACTTGTAATCCCCAAAGTGGAGGAGTATGCCCCGGACGTCCTTCGGCCGTTCCGCCTCATGTCGGGCCATGACATTCAAGGCATGACCGACCTCATCGAGGGGTATGAGACGACGCTGCGGAACTTCACTCCCAACATGCAGGCCGAGGAACCGGAGGAGCTACCCGAACTACGTCGGGCCTACGACCTGTTAAACGACAACTGGTACGGCGAGGGCGCCGAAGCCGCCACGCTCTACGTCGCACAACTGTCCCAAGCCTTCCAAGGCAGCGCCCTGCTGATCAGCGAGGTGGCCGGCGGAGTGATCGCCGCCCGCGAGACCATCGCCACCGCGCGGGATGACCTCGTCAATCTCGCCGACACCTTCTATGCGGCGGCCGAGGAGTACGTCGAGAGTAAACAGAGCAACAAACCGGCACTGGGACGGATGTTGGGATGGACAACGCTCGGTGTCGCCGTCGCCCTTGTCACCGGTGGTGGCATATCGGGTGTCGTGGCGGCTGTCGGCGGTATAGCAGGTTCCTTGATCGCCAACGAGGTCGCGAAGGCTGAAACCGGTTCGGTGTCCGGGGACGGTCCGGAGGAAATCATTGCGTCGTATTTGGAAGAAGCCGACAAGCTAATCTCCAGAACGACGGAAACCGCGGAAGAAATCGCGCGGAAGATCCGGGAACGAACCGAGGCGATCTCGGAGTACCCGGTTCCACCGCCACCGGACGTGAGTCCCGGTGACGCCTTCGATCCCGACGACTTCCGCACCGACACACTGCCGGGTGAAATCGAGCAGAACGTGCGGGACGCCAACGTGGACATCGGCATCGACGGCAACTGGTCGGACAGCACGGAAGGTGGGCAGATCAGCAGCCGGCTCGCGGGTGAGGACGAGACCGAACCGTCCGAGTCCTCGACCCGTACTGCTCCGGTGTGACGGCACCGGAGGATTGGCACGCTTGAAGTGCTAATGGCGCCAATCGGGGCCGGTGGCGTCCGGAAGGGCCCACCGGCCCCGACACTTGAGTCGGCATATCTGGGTTCTCGCTCCTTAACTTCTCGCCGGGACGGCAGTAGGCACCGAAGTGCCAACATCCGTACACAGACTGCGAACACGCGTGCACAACCTGCGGACACGTGTGCACAGGCTGCGGACACGGCGGGGGTTTCTTGCGCCCACACACTCGGGGTGATCGAGTCGCGACGGTGGCAGGCCGTTGTGAGGATTGACATGCGTGACCGATCACCCTGCGAGGTCGCGGCTGCGGGGCCGCTGATGGAGGAGCGAGGTGTCTGCTGCCCATGGCGCCGAGATTCGGGAGCCACGCGACGGCTCCCGTCGCCGCGCCCCGGCGACGGACTGGCTGGGGTGGGTCGCGTGCGCCGTCGCGGCCGTCGGGTTCGGACTGTTCCTGCTCGCATGGTCGGCCGACGGCTTCTCGGTGTCCGCTCCCTGGGCCCCGAGTCTCGGGCTACGGCTGAGCTTCTCCCTCGACGGGCTGGGCGCGCTGTACGCGCTGCTGGCCACCGGCATCGGCGCGCTGGTGTTCGCCTACGGCAGCCGGTACCTGCCCCTGCATCTGGAGCACGAGCATCGCCCCGCCGGGGAACGGTGGCGCTTCTGGCCGTGGATGGTGCTGTTCGCCGCGTCGATGGCGGGACTGGCGCTGGCGCAGGACCTGGTGCTGCTGTTCGTCTTCTTCGACCTCACCGCCATCTGCTCGTACTTCCTCATCGGATTCGACCGCGACCGCCACGAGGCTCGCACCGCAGCGATCGCCTCCCTCATCATCACCGTCGCCAGCGCCGTCGCGATGCTCATCGCCGCGGCCCTGTTCTACGGCCGCTACGGCACCTTCTCGATCCCCGAGCTGGCTCGGATCGCGGAAAGCGAGTCGACCACCACCGCGGCGGCCGCGCTCCTGGCCGTGGCCGCCCTGGCCAAGAGCGCCCAGACCCCCCTCCACTTCTGGCTTCCGCGCGCCATGGCCGCTCCCACCCCGGTGTCGGCCTACCTGCACTCGGCGGCGATGGTCGCGGCCGGGGTACTCGTCCTCGGTCGGGTCCATCCGTTGCTCGCCCTGAGCGACGGCGTCCTCACCGCGTTGTCGGTGGTGGGCACGGTGTCGATCGTCGTCGGCGGGGTGCTCGCGCTGGGCCAGGACCGGCTCAAGCAGGTCCTGGCCTACTCCACGATCTCCCAGTACGGCTACATGGTGCTGCTGTACGGCATCGGAGGGGCGGCCGGTAACGGCGCGGCGGCGTTCTACGTCCTCGTCCACGGTGTGGCCAAGAGCGCGCTGTTCATGACCGCCGGGGCGGTGACGATGGCCACCGGCGAAGACCGGCTGTCCCGATTGAGCGGGCTCCGCCGTCGCATGCCGGTGCTGGCGGTGGCCTCCGGTGTGGCCGCGGCGACCTTGGCGGCTCTGCCGCTCACCTCGGGATTCTTCAAGGACGAGCTCTTCTTCAAGGCCGCTTACGCAGCGGGCCCGTGGCAGACGGCGGTGGCGTTGCTGGCGGCGAGTCTGACCTTCGCCTACATCGGACGCTTCTGGACGAGGCTGTTCCTCGGCCGGGAGCGAGTGGCCGACGCCGTCGGTGGAACCGCCGAGATCACGTCGTCGGCCTTGCTCGTCGCCCCCGTCGTCGTCCTCGCCGTGGTCGCCGTTCTGACGGGGGTGGTGGTTCAACCGTTCGCGGGACTGGCCGAGGCCGCGGGCAACGTCAGCAACGGCGGCGGGGTGGAGTTGTCCCCCGCCTATCACCTGGACGCGCGACCGGAGAACCTCCTCGCGGTGTCGGCCTGGGCCCTGGGAGGCCTGCTGCTCGTGGGACGCCGCCTCTCCATTCGTGCGTCCCGGTGGTTGGCCGCGCTCGGACAGCGCTGGGGCCCCCGCCGGGGTTACGTGGAGTCGTTGCGGGGACTGTCCGCCCTGTCCGGCATCGTCCACGACCGGGAGGTTCGTACCCTGCGGAACAGCATCGCGGTGGTGCTCGTGCCCGCCGCGATCCTGGTCGGCCTGGCCTTCGCCTTCACCCCCGGAAAACGGTCCTACGTCGTCGGCACGGTGTCCGGGAACGACTGGCTGGTCATAGCCCTGCTGGCGCTGGTGATCATCGCCACGGTGGCGGTCACCCGGTCCCGTGCTCGGCTTCCCCTGGTCCTCACCCTGGCGGTGGTGGGGTTCGCGCTGGCCGCCGTCTACGCGTTCTTCAGCGAACCGGACGTGGCGCTGGTGGCCGTGACGGTCGAAACCATGATCACGCTGGTGTTCCTCGTGGCCATGGCTCGGCTTCCCAGACATCGGAGGGAAGGGAGCGGTGTCCCTCCCACGGCTCCCGAACTACCGTACGCCGATCCGGCCAGGGAGAACCCGCGGAACCTGCTCGCCGGACTCGCGGCGGGCGTCGGCATGTTCCTCGCCCTGTGGGGCTCCCTGTCCCACCCCGCCCGTGAACCGTACGTGTCGACCGACCTTCTCACCCTCACGCCCGTGGCCCACGGCAAGGACGCCGTCACCGTGATCGTCACCGACTTCCGCGGCCTGGACACGCTCGGGGAGATCACCGTCCTGGTGATCGCGGGCGTCGGGGTGGCCACTCTGCTGCGAAGGGGGCGATTGTGGTGAGACACCCCGACGTCATCGTTCGAGGAGTGGCTCGGCTGCTGCTCACCCCGAGCATCGCCGTCGCGGCGGCACTGCTCGTGAAGGGCTACGCCGAGGTCGGCGACGGCTTCAGCGCCGGGATGATCATCTCCTTGACGATCTCGTTGCAGTACGTGGCGATGGGAACGTCGGCCACCGAGCGGACCCTGCCGTTGTTGCGCTTCAGCCCGGCCCTGGTGCTCGGCGGCTTGCTGCTGGCGTTGGCCACGGCGTTCTTCCCCCTGGCGTGGGGGGAACCGCCGCTGAGCCACAAACCCGGCCCCGGCGAGTCCGTCCCCACCGTGGGCACGTTGGAACTGTTCACCCCGTTGGCTTTCGACGTGGCGATCCTGCTGCTAGTGGTGGGCGTGCTGACGACGATCCTGCACCAGTTCGCCAACACCGAACCGGAGGAGGAGGTTCGATGAACCTCGCGATCGCGGTCACCTCCTCGCTGTTGTTCGGCAGCGGCGCCTACCTGCTCCTGCAACACGAACTCATCCGGGTGACCGCCGGGATCATGCTGATCTCCCAGAGCGCCGTGTTGATGCTCATCGGCTCCGGGCTGTTCCGGGGCGGGGCTCCGATCGCCCCGACGGACGGGCCGGTCTCCGACCCGGTCCCCCAGGCGTTGGCCCTGACTGCCCTGGTCATCGGCCTGGCTACGGTGGCGCTGCTGCTCGCGCTGGTGAGTCGGGTCACCACGGTGTTTCGCAGTGCCAGCCGTGACGAGCTGACCACGAGCGAGGCGGAGTACGAGCGAGCACTGGCCGACCAACGACGGCTCGACCGCGACGAGGCGACGTGACGGCGGTGACGGTGGCGCTGGCACTGCCCTGGGTCGCGGGGGTCGTGCTGGTCGGGTTCGACGGACGGCGACCGACGGTCGCGTGGCTCGCGGTGGCCGCCCTCCTCGCCGACCTGGTCGCTCTCGTCGTGCTCGCGATCGACGTGTTCACCGACGGCAGCATCCAGGTGGTGACCGGCAGCTGGCCCGTGGGCGTGGGAATCGTGCTGCGCGCCGACGCCCTCGGGCTCACGTTCGCGCTGCTGTCCGTGTTCGTCCTGCTGATCGCGACCACCGCCGAAGCCATCAACGGCGTTCGGCTACGGACGTTTCCGGGGCTGGTGGTGCTGCTGGCCACCGGGTTGAACGGGCTGTTCCTCACCAGGGACGTGTTCAACTTCTACGTCTTCTTCGAGCTGTCGATGATCGTGTCCTACGTGCTGACCGCGTACGGGGGACGCACCCGTCAGCTCCGGGCGGCGTTGGTCTTCACCTCGGTCAACCTGCTGGGTTCCTTTCTCTTCCTGTTGTCCGTGGCCGGCACCTACCGGGTGTCCGGGACGTTGTTGATGAGCGACGTGGCCGACCGCATGACCGAGGTACCCGCCAACGCGGCGCTGCTCATCGCGCTGGGCTTCTTCGTCGCCTTCAGCGTCAAGGTCGGATTGTTTCCGTTCCACTTTTGGCTTCCCACCGTCTACGCGGGTACGCGCCCCGCCGTGGCCGCCATCCTCAGTGGAGCCGTCGCCAACATCGGCGCGTACGGCCTGCTCCGGTTCGGCGTGGAGGTGTTCGAACCGCAACTGGAATCGGCTGCCACCGTGCTGATCGTGCTCGGTGCCGCCTCGATCGTCTACGGCGCCCTGCTGGCGGCGTCCCGTGGTGATCCCGCGGAGATGCTGGCCTACTCCACGATCGGGCAGATCGGTTACGTCCTGGTGGCCATCGGCGTCGGCGGGCCGATAGGGCTCACGGCCGCGGTGCTCTACAGCGTGATCAACGGTTTGAACAAGACCCTGCTGTTCATCAGCGCCGGCCAGCGGGGAAGGCTGGTGGCCACGGCCTTCGCCGTCGGAGCGTTCAGCGTGGCCGGCGTGCCACCCGCGGTGGGTTTCGTCGGCAAGCTGGAGATGTTCCGGACCGCGCTCGCCGCGAACAGCGCCACCCTCGTGGTCCTGCTCTTCGTCGGAAGCGCCCTGTCGCTGATCTACCTGTTCCAGGTGTACCAACACGTCTTCTGGCTGCGCAGCGGCCCGGTCGGGGAATCGGCCATCGGGGAGGCGTGGCACGAGAACAGCCCGCTGCCGCTACGGGCCCTGATGCTCGTCCTGGCGTTCGTGGTCCTGGGTGCCGGGGTGTGGCCGGAACCCTTGCTGGCGCTCAGCGACACCGCCGTCGACGCACTGCTCCGGAGGTGAGTGGATGGTTCGCTCGTTCGCGAAGGTCGTCGCCCTCACGGCGATCTACCTGTTGGCGCTGGGACAGATCCAACCGGGTGACATCCTCGTCGGGGTACTGCTCGCCGTGCTGCTGGTGGCGAGTGCCCGGTTCATCCACTCCATACCGCCGACCGAAGGTGCGAGCCCCATGGGTCCGGCGTTGCGCCGCATCGCCGGCCTTCCCGCCCTGATCGGGGGAACCCTGGTCGACATCGGACGTGGTAGTTGGACGGTGGCCCACTACTGCCTGCGCAAACCTCCGGACGCCGAACCGGGGACGGTCACCATCCCGATCGGACGCAGTTCGCCGAGTTCGGCCACGACGTGGGGAATTCGAGTAGGGGTGTCTCCCGACACCGTCGTCGTCGACGTCGACGAGAGGCGAGGTGAGATGTTGTTGCACGTACTCGACGCAAGAGACCCGGACGCGGTACGAGCCGACCAGCGGGACAGCTACGAGCGGCGGCAACGCCGGGTCTTTCCGTGATCGCCGTGCCCACCGTCGTTCTCATCCCCGCGCTGATCTGGATGACGCTGCTGCTCGTGGGTGGTGGACTCGTGCTGATCCGGGCCCGCGACGCCATCCGGGGTCTCGTCGCCCTGGACATGCTCGCGGTCCTGGTCATCTCACTGCTGGCGTTGCTGTCGTACCTGCGGGGCCAGCCGTACTACTTCGACGCCGCGGTCGCGCTCTCCCTGTTGGCCTTCGTCTCCACCGTCGCGACGGCACGGTACCTCGGTTCCGGAGGGCCCTTCGGATGATCTCGACGCTGCTCGACGTCCTCGGCGCCGCGCTTTTACTGCTCGGCCTGGTCCTGCACACGATCAGCTTGTACGGGGTGTTGCGTCTGCCCACCACCTACCAGCAGCTCCACGCCCAGGGCCTGGCCACCGGCCCCGGCGTGATCGCGATCCTGGCGGCCTCCATCGCCACCGAGAACGCCGGGATCATCACCTTCGCCGTGCTCGCCATCGTCTTCGTCGCGATCACCTCACCCGTCTCCAGCCATGCCATCGCCCGTGCCGAACATCGTCGGTACCGCCGCCGCCAACGCCACGCCGATCGCTTGGAACAGCCTCGGGGCGAAGTCTCGGAGGAATGAGTGACCTCGGCGTGTCCGGCTCCTGCCATGTCCGCCGGAGGACAGCCGAAAGCCCGGTGACGTCGCGGAAATCGCCCCTACGCTGCTTTCACACACTGGGGGTGACGGACATGGCGAACGAAACCTGGCGGCCCGCCACACGGCGGGAACTCATCAAAGCGCTGATCCACGACGTGAAGGTGGCCATACCCATCTATCTCTTCTTCACGTTCGGGCCGGGGCTCGTCCTCGGCGGGCTGAGCGACTGGGGATTCCTAGGCCTGTTGGCGAGCATCGCCGTACTGATCGGGTTCTTCTGGTTGCTGTGCGGATTCGCGGGGTGGTGGATGGGCGACCTCGCCGTCCACAACTTCCGCAGCCACGGCTATCGGCGCTACCACCTGCACCAGGTGTACGGCGACACGGGCAACCACGTCGGGCTGGGCGGCAGGATACTGCGAATCCTCCTATCGCCGATCGATCTCACGTTCCTGTGCTTCAAGACGAACGCCGCACAACTGTTCGTGTGGGCGAGAAGGATTCAGGTCATCTACGTCCCACCGGGCCAGCCGCTGCCCAAGGGGCCGTTGCCGAGGCCCGGCCGGTTCCCGGTGGAGTTCAACCCGGACTACTTCACGGAGGAGTAGCCCGGAATCCGGCGGGGCCACGGAAGTCTCCGCGACCCCGCCGGAACCGCGGGGGTCAGACGACCCTCGTGCCCTTCTTGCGAGCGTCGCGGTAGTCCTTGACGACGCCGTAGGTGAGCGCACTAAGGACGATCAGGGTGAGCAAAGGCCACACCAGGATGTAGGCCGTGATGAGAAACGTCTGCATGTTCGTCTTTCCTCTCGCTTCTCAGCGGGCCGCGACGGCGTCGTCGCCGGGTTCGGTGTTCTGCTTCTCCTCGTCCTGGAACGCGGTGACCCGCTCGTTCAGCAACGCGAAGTCAAACCGCTCGGTGTTGCGCATGGTGACCAGCACACACGCCACCGTGCTGGCGCCGTAGGCGACCAACGCCCCGAGCAACGTGGGGTAGTCGCGCAGGAACCCGATCACGAACGGTGCCAGGGCGACGAGGGAAACCCCGCCGACCCCGAGACCGACGTTCTTGCCGAAGAAGCCGAACGCCATGAGCCCGAACACCACGGCCGCGCCGATCACCGCGGCGATCTCCATCACGAGGCCGACGACACCGGTCAGTTCCAGCAGTTCGAACCGAGCCACGACGAAGAACACCACACCGGCGATCGCGGAGGCGGTGAACGCGAGGTTGTTGATGCGATCCCAGAAACAGCTGACGATGACCGGGAACACCAGCGCGCCCCACAGCCCACCCATGAAGACCAGCAGGTCGAGGATGTCGAACTTCGTCATGGCGATCATGACGCCCAGGGCCGTGGCGCCGACCATCGTCAGTCGGCCGATCAGCAGCATCGTCTCGGGCTTGGCCTTGTTCCGGGCCAGGTTCCTGCCGTAGATGTCGGTCATCACCAACGACGACAGGGCCGCGAGGTCGGAGTCCGCAGTGGACGACAGCGAACCGATCACCATGATGAACAGCAAGGCGATCATCACCGCGGGCAGGTACTCCGACGCCATCTGCGGGATGATGTTGTTCATATCGCCGTTCATCGGCTGCAGACCGACCATCAACGCCACCAGGCCGATCATGCCCAGACCGATCACGGTTCCGGCGTAGCCGAGCGTCGCCGTGACGAACGTGGCCTTGATCTTGTCCTTCCGCACCGCGAAGAGTCGCTGCGCGATGGTCTGGTTACCGACCGCGTAGGCCAGCACCGCCGCCAGGTACGGAGCACCCTGTTCGAGGAACGCGGTGCCGGAGAAGAAGTCCGCCTGCTCGTCGGTGATCTTCAGCATTCCCTCGTCGATCACGTCCGTGCCACCCGCGGCGAAGAACACCATCGGGATGATGAGCGCGGCGGCCAACATCATGGCCACGAGCTGGGCGTAGTCGGTCAGCACCGAGGCCCGGAAACCCGACCACAGCGTGTAGGCGAGCACCCCGATCGCCACCGCCAGCACACCGTGCATGAAGTCGAACGGAGTGAGGACCTCCACCAACGCACCGGCCGCGGTGAAGTTCGCCGTGAGGCTGATGACGCTACCGGCGATGTTGGAGAACGCGAGGATCAACTGGCTGGACTTGCCGTGCCGCGCGCGCATCATCTCGGCCAGCGTGTGCGCGCGGGGCGCCAACTCGCGGAAACGCCGCCCGAAGGGGTAGATGCAGAGGATCATCAGAGCGCCCCAGAGCCCGTAGTGGACAGGCCCCGACAGGCCGTAGCTGTAGCCCGAGGTGGCGCTGGCGTAGAACGAGGCAGCCCACACCCAGGTGGCGGTCATGCTCGCAGCCGAGATCCCGAACCCCACCGCGTTGTTCGAGACCATGAACCCGTCGACGTTCTCCTTCTTCTCCTTGATCGTCCGGGTCATGAGATACGTCAATCCGTAGAACCCGACCAACAAGAGCACGGTGGTCGTCGCACTCAGCTGAAACAACTGAACTCTCCATGACCTCTGTCGCTCGCGTATCCCCCCTTTTTCGGGAGGCGGGCGGGCATCACCACTAGTTGAATGTTGAAAACTTTGGAACCGCTTAGTAACGCGCACCACACACCGAAAAGAGATACACGTCACACATTTTCCCGATTCGCCCTTCGGAACCGACGTGCCGAAACAGCGAGACTTGCCGGGGAATCCCCAGGTAGATCCGCGTGCCGAGAGGGCGTTACAAGAGCCCGCCCCGGATTGCTGTGACATCGGACACCTTTGACCCCTCCCTCGGAGCGAGCCGACAGAGGGGACACGGCCACCCGAGAGGGGGCACGAAAATCCGGGGACACCACCCGCAAAAACGGGAAGGTGCCACCCTTCGCGGGTCGAGAAAAATCATTTCGACAGAGTCGTGAAATACCCGAATAATTGGTAAAACCCATCGAAAGAAAAAGGGCGAGCCCCACCGGAACTCGCCCGAGAAACCCGGATCACCGCGATTGAGCACTCAGGATCGCTCGACACCACGGGAGGCGAGGGCGATGGCTCGCTCCACCGGACTCGGGTCGGCCGCGTAGGGGTCGAGCGCGCCCTTCGGAACGAGCGGTGGCTGAGCCATGAAGCGTGGCGCGCGGCCGTGGTGCGGTTGCCCCGCGTGCACGAGAAACGGATGGCATACATAGACGTCGCCGACCGTGCCCGTCGCCAAGGTCACGGGACGATGCTCGGATGCCGCCACGGCGTCCCGACACAACGCCATCCATTCCCGTCCCGCTTCCCCCGCCGATTCGAGAAGCGGAGGCACGTCAAGGTGGGAACCGACCCGGATACGGGTGGGTGCGTCATCGGGTCCCACCTCGGAGAACAGGAACAGCAGAAGCAGCGCGCGGCCGCGCGAACGGTAGTTGACCCTGCCCTCGCCGTCGGGACCCGCGTAACTGGCCTCGACGTGCCACCCCGTGTCGCCGGGGTCGACCTCGCTGGGGAACCGGACGGGAAAGGTGCCCAGACCACCCAGCCGCTGCCACCGCTCCGGGCCCACGAGGACGTCGAACGCCTCGTGCAGCGCCGGGGTCGTGGCCGCCTCACGGAACGGCGGCGTGGAAAAGCCCCCGAGCCGGATGACGGGTTGGGTCCATGTGGACGGATCGGTACGGGAACAACCCGTGGCCTCCCACAGCTCCCGCACACAGCGTTCGCCGACGTCGGCGGGAAAAGCTCCTTCCAGCTTCACGTAACCATCGCGAACGAACTGCTCCACCTGCTCGGAGCCGAATGACATGAGAAGACCTCCCCGTGGAAGACCACCAGTGTGGTTTCCACGGAGAGGCCCGCACAACTCAATTTGCGCTCGGTGGCGAAGGTCAGCTCACCGACAGGATGATCTTTCCGCGAGTACGTCCTTCACGGCTCAGCCGCCAGGCTTCGGCGGCCTGCTCCAGCGGCAGCACGCGGTCGACGAACACGCGCACCTTGCCCTCGTCGGCGAGCCGGGACAGCTCGGCGAGGTCCGTGGCGTCCGGACGCACCCACATGTTCACCCCGCCGACCTCGTCGGCCCGCGGGTCCACCACCGACACCAGGCGGGAGGGGTCCGACAGCAACTCCCGCGAGGCGTCGACCGATTCCCCTCCCACACAGTCCACGGCGGCGTCGACACCGTCGGACGCAAGTGCGCGCACCCGTTCCACCAGCCCCTCGCCGTAGGTGACGGGCTCGACACCGAGCTCCCGCAGGAAGTCGTGGTTGCGCTCCGACGCCGTGCCGATCACCCGCGCCCCGCGCGCCACGGCGAGCTGGGTGGCGAAGGAACCGACACCACCCGCGGCGGCGTGCACGATCACCGTGTCGCCCTTGTCGACACGCGCCCGGTTGAGCGCCTGGTACGCGGTGAGTCCCGCCAGCGGCAGTCCCGCCGCCTCGTTCCAGTCCAAAGCGGCCGGTTTCCGCGCGATCAGCCGCACGTTCGCGGACACCAGTTCGGCGTACGTTCCGTTGGCAACCCAGTCCTTGCGCACGTAGCCGATGACCTCGTCACCGACCTTGTAGTCGTAGACGTCGAGGCCCACGGCCTCCACGACGCCCGCGACGTCCCAACCCGGAATGATCGGGAACTGGGTCTCCATCATCGCGTCGAGGTAACCGGCCCCGAGTTTCCAATCGACCGGGTTGACCCCCGCGGCCTTCACGCGGATGAGCACCTCGCCCGGCGCCACCTTCGGGTCCGGCCGCTCGGCGAGTTTCAACACGTCCGGCTCGCCGTACTGCTCCTGAATGATCGCTCGCATATCAGGCGCAACGACCACCCCCGTGGCGGCTATTCCTCCCACCCGCCGTGTCCGCAGGTTGTGCACACGTGTCCGCAGACTGTGCACGGTTGTTCGCACTTGGAGCACACGGGGGCGTACACCAAGTGCGAACACGCGTACATCACCTGCGGACACGAGTACGTCACCTGCGGACACGGCGGTTCAGACCCAGTGAACCTCGCGTCGCCTCTCGCTGCGGCCCGAGACGGCTGTCGCCGTGATCAACTCGGCCGCGCGGTCGACCTCCTCCTCGGTGCTCCACCGGCCCAGCGACAGTCGCAGCGCCGACAGGCTCCGCTCGACGGGCAGGCCCATCGCGGTCAGTACCGGGGACGGACCGTGTCGGCCGCTGTGACAGGCCGACCCCGTCGACGCCGCCACCTCGGGGGTCGCGTGAAGCAGTTCCCACCCGCGCACGCCGTCGATGCTGACGTTGAGCGTGTTCGGCAGCCGTGCTTCCAGCGGCCCGTTGAGCCTCACCCGGTCGCCCAGTTCCGCGCGGAGCCGTTCGTGAAGCCGGTCACGCAGCGTACGGACGCGGTCGAGAACGCCGGCTTCGAGGTCGGCCCCGGCGAGTCGCGCGGCGGTCCCGAGCGCCACGGCGAAGGCCACGTTCTCGGTTCCCGCCCGCAGTCCCCGCTCCTGCCCTCCCCCACACACCAACGGCTCCAGCCGCACACCGGGTCGCACGTACAGGGCTCCCACGCCCTTCGGCGCGTACATCTTGTGCCCGACCACGGTCAGCAGGTCCACGTCGAGCGCGGTCACCTCGATCGAAAGCTTCCCCACCGCCTGAGCGGCGTCGCAATGGAACACCGCGTCGTGCTCGTGAGTGATCCGGGCCAGCTCGGCGATCGGCTGCAACGCCCCCGTCTCGTTGTTCGCCGCCATGACGGACACCAACACGGTGCGCGGGGTGAACGCGGCGGCCAACTCGTCGGGGTCGACCGTCCCGTCCCCACGGACCGGCAGCCAGGTGACGTCGACGCCGTACCGGCTCCGCAACATCCGGCACGACTCCAGTACGGAGGGATGCTCGGTGCGTTGGGTGATCACGTGTGGACGGTCGATCCCGGCGGCCAGGGTAACGCCGTGCACCGCGAGTGCGTTCGCCTCGGACCCCGAACCGGTGAACACGATCCGCTCGCCCGACGTCCCGATCAGAGCGGCCACCTGCGCCCGAGCGCGGTCCAACGCCGCCCGCGGTTCGCCGCCGTAGTGGTGTTCGCTCGACGGGTTGCCGAACGCCTCGGACAGGTAGGGCGACACGGCGTCGACGACAGCGGGATCGACCGGGGTGGTGGCGTTGTAGTCGAGGTAGATCGGCCCGGCCACGAGCCCGCTGGGGACGGCCACGTCACACCTTCCTTCCGCGCTCTTCTCGTCGTTATAACGCCGCCGAAGCGGGCACGCGCGTCGAGCGAAGAAAGGCTCCACCTACCGGAACATCTCTGCGAGAACACGCGTTACAGTGCTAGTTGAACGCACAACTACTCCCGCGAGCGTGGTGACATCATGCAGTTCGGCATCTTCACCGTCGGTGACGTGACACCCGACCCGACCACGGGCCGGACGCCCACCGAGCACGAACGCATCAAGGCGATGGTGCGCATCGCGCTCAAGGCCGAGGAGGTCGGCCTCGACGTCTTCGCCACGGGCGAGCACCACAACCCGCCCTTCGTGCCGTCGTCGCCCACAACCATGCTCGGCTACATCGCCGCGCGCACGAAACGGCTGATCCTGTCCACGTCGACGACGCTGATCACCACCAACGACCCGGTGAAGATCGCCGAAGACTTCGCGATGTTGCAGCACCTCGCCGACGGTCGGGTCGACCTGATGCTCGGCCGTGGCAACACCCCGCCCGTGTACCCGTGGTTCGGCCAGGACATCCGCCAGGGCATCCCCCTCGCCGTGGAAAACTACGCCCTGTTGCACGAGCTGTGGCGCAAGGACGTGGTCGACTGGGAAGGCCGCTTCCGCACCCCGCTGCGGGGCTTCACGGCCACCCCCCGGCCGCTCGATGGAGTGCCGCCGTTCGTGTGGCACGGCTCCATCCGCAGTCCTCAGATCGCGGAGCAGGCCGCCTACTACGGCGACGGCTTCTTCCACAACAACATCTTCTGGCCTCCCGAACACACCAAGCGCATGGTCGAGCTGTACCGCGAGCGGTTCGCGCACTACGGCCACGGCGAACCGCATCAGGCGATCGTGGGCCTCGGCGGCCAGGTGTTCATGCGGAAGAACTCCCAGGACGCCGTGCGCGAGTTCCGGCCGTACTTCGACCACGCCCCCGTCTACGGCGGAGGGCCGTCCCTGGAGGAGTTCTCCGCGCAGACACCCCTCACCGTCGGCAGTCCCCAGCAGGTCATCGACCGCACCTTGAGCTTCCGCGAGTACGCGGGCGACTATCAGCGGCAGCTGTTCCTCATGGACCACGCCGGACTGCCGCTCAAGACCGTGCTCGAACAGCTCGACATGCTGGGAGAGATCGTGCCCGTGCTGCGCAAGGAGTTCGCCGCGCTGCGGGCTCCGGGCGTGCCCGACGCGCCCACCCACGAATCTTTGCTGGCGGCGAAGCGGGCCTCGGAAGGCGGGCGGGAGGCATGAGCGCACGCAACCTCGTCGTCGTCACGGCCGGGCTCACCACCCCGTCGTCCACCCGACTGCTCGCCGACCGGCTGACCGAGGCCGTCGCCCGACGCGCTCCCGTGGAACCGCACGTCGTGGAACTGCGGGAACACGCGCGCGACATCGCCGACAACTTCGTCACCGGCTTTCCCCCACCCGCGTTGGGGACAGAGCTCGACGCGGTGGCCAAGGCCGACGGTCTGATCGCCGTCACCCCGATTTTCACCGCGTCCTACAGCGGGTTGTTCAAGTCGTTCTTCGACGTCCTCGACGACACGGCCTTGCGGGGCAAGCCCGTGCTCATCGCCGCGACCGGCGGTACCCCACGGCACTCGCTCGCCCTGGAGCACGCCGTGCGGCCGATGTTCGCCTACCTGCGAGCGCTCGTCATGCCCACGAGCGTGTACGCGGCGTCGCAGGACTGGGGCGGAGAGGGCGCGGAGGAACTCTCGCGGCGTATCGACCGGGCCGCGGGCGAACTCGCCGACGCGTTGGACGGCCGGACCACCGCGGTGGAGCCCGAGGAGGAATTCGTGCCCTTCGACGAGCTCCTCCGGCGGCAGGGGCGGTGAGCCCGGCTCAGCACACCAGCGTGTGGTGCCGAGCCGGGTTCCCTCTCGGCGTCGAGCCGCACGAGGAAATCAAGCCTCTTACGCACTCGTGTCCGCAGTTCTCGTACGCGTGTCCGCACTTCCCGTACACCCGCTCGTACGAGAAGTGCGAACACGTGTGCACAAACTGCGGACACGCGTACGTAGCCTGCGGACACGCCGGTCAGTTGGTTACGCCCAGTTCTCGGGCGATGAGCATGCGCTGGACCTCGCTGGTGCCCTCGCCAACCTCCAGGATCTTGGCGTCGCGGTAGAAACGACCCACCGGGTACTCGTTCATGAACCCGTACCCGCCGAAGATCTGCGTGGCGTCGCGGGCGTTGTCCATGGCGGCGTTGGAGGCCGCGAGCTTGGCGATGGCCGCCTCCTTCTTGAACCGCTCGCCGCGCAGCATCTTGGCCGCCGCCTGGTAGTACGCCAGCCGCGCCGTGTGGGTGCGCATCTCCATGTCGGCGATCTTGAACTGGATCGCCTGGTACTCACCGATCTTGTGGCCGAACGCCTCACGTTCGGCGACGTAACGCAGGCATTCGTCCACACACCCCTGAGCGAGTCCCACCGACAACGCGGCGATCGCCACCCGCCCTTCGTCCAGGATGGACAGGAACTGCGCATACCCGCGACCGCGTTCGCCGAGCAGGTTCTCCTCCGGCACCCGGCAGTCGTCGAACGTGAGCCCGTGCGTGTCCGAGGCGTTCCAGCCGACCTTCGAGTACTTCGGCTGCACCGTGAGGCCCGGCGTCCCCGACGGCACGATGATCGCGGAGATCTCCTTGCGCCCGTCGGGTTTCTGCCCGGTGACCGCCGTCGCCGTGATGATGCTGGTGATGTCGGTGCCGGAGTTGGTGATGAAGGACTTGCTGCCGTTGATCACCCACTCGCCACCGTCGAGTGTGGCCGTGGTGCGCGTCGCCGACGCATCCGAACCACCGCCCGGCTCGGTGAGCCCGAAGGCACCCAACGCCCGGCCCGCGCACAGCTCGGGCAGCCAACGCTGCTTCTGCTCCTCGGTGCCGAACCGGTAGAGCGGCATCGCACCGAGCGAGACCCCGGCTTCCAGGGTGATCGCAACCGACGAGTCGACCCGCGCCAGCTCCTCCAAAGTGAGGCACAGCGCGAAGTAGTCACCGCCCATACCGCCGTAGGCCTCGGGGAACGGCAGGCCGAACAGCCCCATCTCCCCCATACGGCGAACGATCTCGTACGGGAACTCCTCCCGTTCGTAGAACTCCCCGATCACCGGGGCTACCTCGGACGTGGCGAAGTCGCGCACCGTGGCGCGAAGGTCCTCGTACTCCTCGTCCAACCTGTAATCGATCATGACTCGCCTTCTTCCGGGGTGACCAGAGCAAGGGGTTCGTCGAGCGCGACCTGTTGACCCGCCCGGACGTTGAGCTGACTCACGACCCCGTCGACGGGTGCCGTGATCGTGTGTTCCATCTTCATCGCCTCGACGACCAACAGCGGTGTTCCCGCCTTCACCACGTCGCCGACGTCGACCTTGACGACGAGCACCGTGCCCGGCATGGGGCTCGTGACGGGCCCGGCGTCCACCGACTCGGCATGCGAGGCCAGCAGGTTCGGACGCTCGCTCACCGCGACGACCCGGCCTTCCCTCGCGTACCACACGGCTCCGTCGGCGGCCTCGGCGCGGCGATACCGTCGGTGCTCGCCTTCCACGCGCACGACGAGGTCGGACCCGTCACGGGCGGCCGAGGCGGACACCGGTTCGGCGTCGTCCACCACGACACGGGCGTGTGCGGGCTCCCCTTCGACCCGCACGAGGGCTTCGGCGTTCCCCGCCCGCAGGCGCATGGTCGTCCCGGCGTTTCCGCCGAGCCGCCACCCGCTCGGGATGTCCCACGGGTCGACCACCGGTCCCGTCGGCCACAACGACAACACCCGGTCGAGTGCCGCCGCGACGAAGAACTCCATGGGGTCCGACTCGGTGGTGAGCGCCGGCAGTTCCCGTTCCACCAGGCCCGTGTCGAGCCGTCCCACCACGACATCGGGATGCCGCAGCAGCGAGCGCAGGAACGACACGTTCGTCGGAACCCCCAACACCGCGGTGTCGGCCAACGCGCGATCGAGCCGACGCAACGCCGACGTCCGGTCGGGACCCCACGCGATCACCTTCGCCAGCATGGGGTCGTAGTGCGACGCCACGGAGGTGCCCGACCGCAGTCCCGAGTCCACCCGCACGTGCGGCCCGGCGGCCTCGTGCAGGCCGAGCACGGTGCCCCCAGTGGGCACGAAGTCACGCGCCGGATCCTCGGCGTAGACGCGGGCCTCCACGGCGTGACCGTCGAGCCGCACGTCGTCCTGGGCGAACGCCAGCGGCTCGCCCGCCGCGACCCGCAGTTGCCACTCCACGAGGTCGAGCCCGGTCACCATCTCGGTGACGGGGTGCTCGACCTGCAGCCGGGTGTTCATCTCCAGGAAGAAGAACTCGTCGGGCGTCGCCGACGACACGATGAACTCGACCGTGCCCGCGCCGACGTATCCCACCGAGCGCGCCGCCTCGACAGCCGCCTTGCCCATGCGGGCACGGGTGTCGGCGTCGAGCAGCGTCGACGGGGCCTCCTCGACGATCTTCTGGTGCCGCCGCTGCAGGCTGCACTCCCGTTCTCCCAGGTGCACCACCGTGCCGTGACGGTCGGCGAGGACCTGGATCTCGATGTGCCTCGGGTCGGTGACGTACCTCTCCACCAGCAGGCGGTCGTCGCCGAAAGCGCCCCGTGCTTCCCGCTGCGCCGACTCCACGGCCGCGGGCAGTTCCGCGGGCTCCCGCACGAGTCGCATGCCTTTGCCACCACCACCGGCGGAGGGCTTGAGCAGTATCGGGTAACCGGCGCGGTCGGCCGCGGCCGCGACCGAGTCCACGTCGGACACGTCGTTCGCTCCGGGCACGACGGGGACCCCGGCCGCCGACACCGTCTCCTTCGCACGGATCTTGTCGCCCATCGCGTCGATCGCCGACACCGGCGGCCCGACGAAGACGAGGCCCGCCTCCTGACATGCTTTGGCGAACTCGGCGTTCTCGGCGAGGAAGCCGTAGCCGGGATGCACCGCCTGCGCTCCGGTATCCACCGCGGCGGCCACGATGTCGGGAATGGACAGATAGCTGCGGGCCGCGTCCGCCGGACCGACCCGGCGCGCGACGTCGGCCTCGGCGACGTGCCGGGCGTCGGCGTCGGCATCGCTGTACACGGCCACCGACCGGATGCCCAGCCGTCGCAGGGTCGCGATGACCCGCACGGCGATCTCGCCCCGGTTGGCGACCAACACGGTGTCGAACATGCCCCTCACATCCTGAAGACGCCGTAGTTCACCGGTTCCAGCGGCGCGTTGGCCGCGGCGGACAACGCCAACCCCAGCACCGTGCGCGTGTCCTTCGGGTCGATCACGCCGTCGTCCCACAACCGGGCCGTCGAGTAGTACGGGTTGCCCTGACGTTCGTACTGTTCGCGGATGGGGGCCTTGAACGCCTCCTCGTCCTCGGCCGACCACTCCTGACCTCGCGCCTCCAGGCCGTCCCTGCGCACCGTGGCCAGCACCGACGCGGCCTGCTCGCCACCCATCACCGAGATCCGCGCGTTGGGCCACATCCAGAGGAACCGGGGCGAGTACGCCCGCCCGCACATCGAATAGTTCCCCGCGCCGAACGACCCGCCGATGATCACCGTGAACTTCGGGACCCGCGCGCACGCCACGGCGGTGACCATCTTGGCTCCGTGCTTGGCGATGCCCCCGGCCTCGTAATCGCGGCCCACCATGAACCCGGTGATGTTCTGCAGGAACACCAGCGGCACCGAACGGCGGTCGCAGAGCTCGATGAAGTGCGCTCCCTTCATCGCCGACTCCGAGAACAGCACGCCGTTGTTGGCGACGATGCCCACCGGGTGCCCGTGGATGCGCGCGAACCCGGTGACGAGCGTGGCGCCGTACTCCTTCTTGAACTCGGCGAACCGGCTGCCGTCGACGATGCGGGCGATGACCTCGCGCACGTCGTACGGCGTGCGGGGATCGGCGGGCACCACGCCGTAGAGTTCGTCGGGGTCCACGACGGGGTCCTCGGTCGGCGCCACGTCCCACGGACGCGGGGGACGGGGCCCGAGGGTGGAGACGATCGAGCGCACGATGCGCAACGCGTCGGCGTCGTCGGCCGCGAGGTGGTCGGTGACCCCGGACGAACGCGCGTGCACGTCGCCGCCACCGAGCTCCTCGGCCGTGACGACCTCTCCCGTGGCGGCCTTCACCAGCGGCGGCCCGCCCAGGAAGATCGTGCCCTGGTTCCGGACGATCACGGCCTCGTCGCTCATCGCGGGGACGTACGCGCCACCCGCCGTGCACGAACCGAGCACGGCGGCGATCTGCGGGATGCCCCGCGCCGACATCGTCGCCTGGTTGTAGAAGATGCGGCCGAAGTGCTCCCGGTCGGGAAAGACCTCGTCCTGCTTCGGGAGGAACGCGCCGCCCGAGTCGACGAGGTACACACACGGCAGGTTGTTGTGCAGGGCCACTTCCTGCGCGCGCAGGTGCTTCTTCACCGTCATGGGGTAGTAGGTGCCGCCCTTGACGGTGGCGTCGTTGGCGACGATGACGCACTCGCGGCCGGACACGCGGCCCACGCCCGTGATGATGCCCGCGCTGGGGGCCTCGTCGTCGTAGAGCCCGTTGGCCGCCAACGGCGACAGCTCCAGCAGCGGCGAACCGGGGTCGAGCAGCGCGTCCACCCGGTCGCGCGGCAGCAGCTTGCCGCGCTCCACGTGTTTCTTCCGCGCTCTCTCCGGACCACCCTGTCGCACGACGCTCAACCGCTCGCGCAGGTCGGCCACCAGTGCCGTGTGGTGGGCGACGTTGCGGGCGTAGGACTCACTGCGAGTGTCGACAGCACTGACGAGGGCGGGAGTGTCCATCACACCACCAAGTTAGCACCCGTTAACACCACGGCGGAGATGTTAGCGCTGACTAACCGCCGTGTCCAGGGCCGCCGCGAACGACACCGGCTCCACCGGGCGCGAAGACGACGAACGGCCGCCGCCCCGAGGAGGACGACGGCCGTCGGACGAGGAACGCGGAGCGGGTCAGCCCGTGATGCTCTCCAGCGCCGCGAGGTAGCCGTACCGCTGGCCGTTGGCCGTGGGGTGGTACGACTCGACGACCGGCCAGGTGAGGCTGTGCAGCCACCGCTCACCGTCGGCACAGATCTCGTGTCCCTCGAAGAACGGTCGCATGTCGACGAAGGTCACGCCGTGGGCCGCGGCGCGCTCGGCGGTCACCTCGGCCAGCGTGTCCGCACCGGAGTTGATCGCCTCGCGCTTGGTGTCGCTCAGGCCCACACTGCACGAACCACCGATCTTGTAGAAGCGCGGGTATCCGAGGACCACGATCTGCGCGTTCGGCGCCCGGCTCTTCAGAGTGCTGTACACGTTGTCGAGGCGCCCCGGCAGCGTCGTCCTGGCGAACTCCTTGGCCTCCTCCACACGCGCCACGCAACCACTGTCCGAGCTGAGCGTGCAGTCGGTCATCACGTCGGCGAACCCGGCGTCGTTCCCGCCCACCGAGACGGTGATGAGCGTGGTGCTGGAATCCACCGCCGACGCCTGACTGATCACATCGGACGTCACCGCACCGGAGCAGGCGACGAACTTGAAACTCGCCACGTCGTGAGAATTCGCCCACAACTGCGGATACGCGTTGGCGCTTCGCATACAATTCCCGGAGTCACCGTAGTCCTTGGCACCGACGCCGGACGAGTAGGAGTCTCCGAGAGCGACGTAGTTGACGGCCGCGGGCGTGGCAGCCGCCGTGAAGGCCCCTCCCGCGAGCGCAACTACGAATACCGCCAGGGCCGAAAGTAATCGTCGAGCCCGCACCGCCATGACGCACCCTTTCGTCAGTGTTTGACCGCACAGACCTCTACCAGGTGGAGAGGTGACGAAAGAAGTGCACGAACCCGACATAACCCGACCGGACCACATCGGAAGTCGCACCCTTTGGTTAACAACCGCTAACGCAGCCGCTAGAGTGTCGGGGTGCCCTCGGATTCCCCACTCATGCGTGGCGACAAGAAGACCCGTCGCGACCAGATCCTCGCGGCGGCCGCGGAACTGTTCGCGCACCGCGGGTTCCACGGCGTGGGCATAGACGAGATCGGCGCGGCCGTCGGCATCTCGGGACCGGCCCTGTACCGGCACTTCCGAAGCAAGGACGCCATGCTGGGCGAGATGCTGATCTCGATCAGTCGCTATCTGCTCGACGGTGGCACGACCCGAGTCGACGAAGGCGGTTCACCCGAGGAGGTGTTGGCCCGGCTCGTGCGCTTCCACGTCGACTTCGCACTGTCGCAACCCGCGCTCATCACGGTGCAGGAACGCAATCTCGCCAACCTCTCCGAAGCGGACCGGAAAGAGGTCAGGGCACTCCAGCGCAGGTACGTCGAGGTGTGGGTGTCGGCGTTGCGGGCCGCGGTCCCCGATCTGGACGACGCCCGAGCCCGGTCGGCCGCGCACGCCGTGTTCGGTCTGATGAACTCCACCCCGCACAGTCGCCACCTGCCCGACGACGAACTCGCCGACCTGTTGACCTCCCTCGCTCTCGGCGCCTTGTACGCGGCTAAGTGACGATCACCCTGGCGGGCGGCACACAAGACACTCGCCGTCGTGTTGGATGGGACGCGTGCGGGCCGACGACCACGAACACGAGGACGCGCTGGTGCGCAAGGCGCAGCGTGCCTTGACGGCCGCCGCGCTGGCCGACGAGGAGGAGGCCCTCGCCGCCGTCGGTCCCGACGGCAGGCGTGGCGAGCTGCCGGACACGAGGGGGTTGGTTCTCCTGTTGTTCGGCGCGTGCAGCGCCATGATCGCGAGTTTGGGCGACGGCGGTGCCCGTCCCGTGCGGGTGCAGGTGCTGGACGAGACCGGCGAGGAAGTCTCGATCGATCAGGCCACCCCGCCGATGCGCACGGCCGTGCGCACGTTGCTGGCCGAGGTGCACGGCAACCCCCAGGCCGCCGCCGACCAAGTGGAGATCGCGCTGGCGAACGCCGCACCCGACGAGGTGGACAGCGTGGTGCTCGCGGCACTGCACTGGACACTGCGACTGGCCGTCGAGTGCCTCGAACGGGATCTGCCCGTGCCCGACTGGATCGAGTCGATCTTCAACGAGGAGGACTAGGAGGCCGGACGCCTCGCCGACCCGCCGGGGCACGGGCCCGGCCCGACACTCCCGTCCGAAATAGTCGGTACGGTCGTACCACTCAAACGTCCGGTCTCCCGCGTCGTCAGTCCCGCCCCTCGGGCCACACCTCCAGCAGGGCCTTGCCCACGGTACGCCGCGACTCGATCGCCCGGTGCGCGTCCGCCGCCCGCTCCAGTGGGAAGCGTTGGCCGATCACCGGCCGGAGCCTGCCCGCCGCGACTTCCTCCAGCGCCTGCCGCGAGTACTCACGCAGCCGCTCCGGGGACGCCGACCCGGACACCACGATGACATCGCGTTCGGCCGCCAGGTCGGCGGGCACCTCCGTCAGCGCGCCACCGGCCGCACCGAAGGGGACGAAACGTCCACCGGCACCGAGCAGATCGAACGCGGCCCGGCCCACCTCGCCTCCGACGGCGTCGAAGACCACGTCCACGCCACCCACGCGCTCCCGGACCTTCTCGACCCACTTCGGGTCGCGGTAGTCGACGGTCAGCTCGGCACCGAGATCGACGGCGAGCTCCCTCTTACGACCGTCCCCCGCCGCCGCGATCACCGTGGCCCCGGCAGCGCTCGAAAGCTGCACCAGCAGGCTGCCCACGCCACCTCCGGCGGCCTCCACCAGCACCCGCTCGCCCCGGCGCACCCCGGCCGAGTCCGACATGAGCAGAGCGGTACGGCCGTCGGCCAACACTGCCACGGCGTCGGCGAGCGCCACGGCGTCGGGCACGCTCAGCAAGGCCGCGGCGTCGACCCCGACCTGCTCGGCGTAGCCGCCCGAACCACCCAAACCGGCGACGACACGTCGGCCCACGAGTTCCGGGTCCACCCCGGCGCCAACCTCGGTGACGACGCCCCCGACACCATTGCCGGGTACGACCGGCGGCTTGGCCGGAAAGGGGACGAAACCGCTTCGCCGGTACTGGGTCTCGATGAACGTGATGTTGGCGTACGCCACCCGCACCACCGCCTACCCCTCGGCGGGTTTCGGGTCCGGCGCCTCCCCCGGAACCAGTACCTCGGGGTCACCGAACCCCGTCATCCACACAGCTTTCACGGCACTCCTTTCGCCGTGGCCAGCCTGCAAGCTCCACCCGACTGGAGGGCAACGTCGCCGCACGCCGATGTCGATCACATCGTGGGACGGGTCGGCGGGAGGGCCGGGAGTGGATCAGAGTGAAAGGGGCGGCCCGCTCTACCAGCCTGGGGGTCACCGGGAGCGGGCCGCCAACACCAAGCTTAAGCAATAACTTCCGACTTCGCCGCTCGGGGGCGGCGAGTCACACAAGTTTCTTTTCCACCACGGGGAGACGATCTTCGTGAATCGTCCGGTTCGACCGGACCGTGGGAACTTCGGCGCGTCCCGAACTCAACGAAACCGAGCCCCTACCGTGATCGTCCAAAGAGCCGGTACGGCAGGATGACGCGAGCCAACGCACGATCACGAGGAATCGAGGGCTAGCATGCACGACGGCAGTGGCCGCATCGCGGTGCAGAACCTCACCAAGCAGTTCGGCGCCGTCACGGCGGTGCAGAACCTCAGCTTCACGGTCGAGCCCGGCAGTGTGACCGGGTTCCTGGGGCCGAACGGGGCCGGCAAGACGACGACCCTGCGGATGCTTCTCGGTCTGGTCAAGCCGACGGCGGGCACGGCGACGATCAACGGCAGACAGCACCACGAACTGGGCAACCCGGCCCGCGTCGTCGGTTCGGTGCTCGACAACGGCAGCTTCCACCCGAAGCGCACCGCCCGCGACCACCTTCGTGTGTACGCGGCGGCGATCGGGGTGCCCGACCAGCGCGTCGACGAACTCCTCGGGCTCGTGGGTCTCGCTCCCGCCGCCGACCGCAAGGCGGGCGGCTTCTCCCTGGGTATGCGACAGCGGCTGGCGTTGGCCACCGCCCTGCTGGGGGACCCGCAGGTATTGGTGCTCGACGAGCCCGCCAACGGGCTCGACCCGGAAGGCATCGCCTGGCTGCGTAACTTCCTGCGGTCGTTCGCAGCCCAGGGTCGTACGGTGCTGGTCTCCAGTCACCTGCTGTCGGAGGTCGAGCAGACGATCGACCAGGTCGTGATCGTCAGTGCGGGCATGACGCGGTACTACGGACCGCTGGAGAACCTTCGGAAGAGCCAGCGGTCTCGGGTGCTCGTGCAGCCCGCGGACGCCACGGGGCTCGTGTCCGCGTTGCGGGAGGCCGGGTTCAACGAGGTCGAACCCACCCAGGACGGCCGCGTCGCGGTGCCCGGAGCAACGGTGCAGCAGATCGGTGACATCGCCGCGAAGGCCGGTATCGCCGTGTACGGCATGGAGGAACAGCAGGCCGATCTGGAGCAGCTGTTCTTCCAGCTCACCTCGCCCCAGTACAGCGGGGCGCCGATTCCGGGCGTGCCTCAGCAACAGCCCGGCTGGGGCCAGCAGGTTCCCCAGGCGCAGTACCAGCAGCCCGGACCGCAGTCCGGCCCCCAGATGCAGTACCAGCAGCCGGGGCCGCAGTCCGGTCCCCAGGCGCAGTACCAGCAGCCCCATCAGCAACCCGGTCAACAACCACAGCCGAACCAGGGCTGGGGAGGTCAGCAGCAGTGATAGGCAACCTGATCAAGGCGGAGTTCCGTAAGACGCTCAGTCTTGGCCTGTGGTGGGGACTGGCCATCCCCGCGTTCGTCACGGCCCTGGTGTTCGCGCTGAGCTGGGGCGCGTCCGTCAACGACTTCAACGACTTCCTCGGCAGCAGCGACGCCCAGGAACTGGCCATGGTGCTCGGCATCGAAGTCGACAAGATGCCCGTGGGGCTGCTCTCGCTCGGCCGGGCCATCAACATCGGGGTCTTCTTCGCGGTGCTGTTCGGGGTCACGGCGCTGGCGAACGAGTACGCCCGCAAGACGATCAGCACCACGTTCCTCACCGCCCCGAACCGCGCGTCCGTGCTGTCGGCGAAGATGGTCACCTACATCGTCTGGGGCCTCGTCTACGGCCTCATCGCCGTGATCGCGGCCAGCATCGGCACGGTGATCACCGTGGACAGCGACGGGCTGCCCTCCGCGGGACAGTGGTTCGGCATCGCCGGCGCCGGCCTGTTGGCCGGTGTCCTGGGCAGTCTCTTCGGGGTCGGGCTCGGCGCGGTGTGGAACAGCATCGCCGGTCCCACCGTGTTCCTGTGCGTGTGGATGCTGCTCATCGAGAACATCCTCGTTCTGGTGGCGTTCTTCTCCGCCGAGGTGACCTGGCTCGGCGGGGTGCTGCCGAACGGCGCCCTGAACGGCGTCGTCGGCTCCATCGGAGCGGAGGCGTTCGGCGCGATCGGCTCGTCGATGGCCGAGCAGCTCGACCAGATCGACGAGGCGCTGCGGTGGGGTATGCAGTTCTTCGCGGGAGCGCCGGGCGCGTTCTCGTGGTGGGCCTCCGCCCTGATCTTCTTCGCATGGACCATGCTGTTCTTCGGGATCGGTTGGGCGGCCAACCAGAACCGCGACATCACCTGAGGCGGCGTCACGAAGAGGGGTCGTGAGTGGAGAGCACAACATCGGCATCGACACCCACTCACGGCCCCTCTCGTCGTTCCTCCGGATGGATTCGACGGCTGGCCTCCGCGTGCTGGCGGCACCCGGTGCTCGTCGTGCTGGCACTGTCGGCGGCCGTCGTGGGGGTGGGGCTACAGGCCGCCACTCCCCTGCTCGTGCGTGCGGCCGTGGACGACGCGGTCGCGGGTGACACCTCGCACCTCGCCGGGTTGGCCGCGGCACTGGTGGGCCTGCACCTGCTCGCGTTCGGCACCGCGTTCGCCCGGCGTTACCTCGGAGGCAGGCTCGCCCTCGACGTGCAGCACGACCTGCGCCGGGACGTGTTCGCGTCCGTGTCCCGCCTCGACGGCGGCAAACAGGACTCGATGAAGACCGGTCAGATCGTGTCGCGGGCCATCACCGACCTGCAACTGGTCACCGGGTTCCTGATGCAGGTCCCGTTGTCGGCGGGATCGGTGGTCTTCGCCCTGCTCGCCCTCGGCGCGATGCTGTGGATGTCCCCGGTGCTCACCCTCATCGCGCTGGTCGTGGCCCCCGCCGTGGGCGTGGTGGTGGCGGTGAGCCGCAAACGCCTGTTTCCGGCCACGTGGTCGGCGCAGCAACGCGCCGCCGACATCGCCCAGCAGGTCGAGGAGACCGTCACGGGTGTGCGGGTGGTCAAGGGGTTCGGACAGTCCGAGCGGGAGGTCACCACACTGTCCGGCCGAGCCCGCAGGCTCTACGCCGAACGGCTGCGTGCCGCTCGGCTCGCGGCAGTCCCGACGGCGACCACCTCGGCGCTCCCCGCCGCGGGACAGGTGGCCGTACTCGGGGTCGGGGGCGTCCTCGCGCTGCACGGCGAGATCAGTCTCGGCACGTTCCTGGCCTTCGCCACGTACGTCTCGGCACTGGTGGGCCCCGCGCGCATGCTCGCCAGCCTCGTCGTCCAGGCCCAGCTCACCCGCGCCGGGGTCGAGCGCGTGAACGAACTCGTCGACGCCCAGCCCGAGGTCGTCGACCCGCCACATCCGAAACCGGTGCCCGACGGTCCCCTGGAGGTGCGCTTCGAGAACGTGCGGTTCGGATACACCCGCACCGAACCGGTCCTCGACGGGTTGTCCCTGCACGCCCGTCCCGGAGAGACCCTCGCGCTCGTGGGCACCGCCGGCTCGGGGAAGTCGACGATCTCGCTGCTGCTGCCCCGGTTCTACGACCCCCACGTGGGCAGCGTCCGGATCGGCGACGTGGACGTGCGCGAGTTCTCCCTGGCCGACCTGCGGAACACCGTCGGGGTGGTGTTCGAGGAGGCGTTCCTGTTCTCGACGTCGGTGCGCGAGAACATCGCCTACGGCAGGCCGGACGCCACCGACGACGAGATCGTGGCCGCCGCCAAGGCCGCCGAGGCCCACGAGTTCATCCGCGCGCTGCCCGACGGCTACGACACCCTGGTCGGTGAGCGCGGACTCACACTCTCGGGCGGACAGCGCCAACGGCTCGGCCTCGCCCGCGCGCTGCTGACCGACCCGAGGGTGCTCGTGCTCGACGACGCGACGTCGGCCGTGGACACCGTGACCGAGGCCGCGATCCACGACACGCTCCGCAGCGTGACGAAGTCGCGGACCACCATCCTCATCGCGCATCGGCGCTCCACGCTCGCGCTCGCCGACCGGATCGCGGTCCTCGACGGCGGCCGGGTGGTCGACGTGGGCACCCACGACGAGCTGTGGCGGCGGTGCGAACTGTTCCGTGACCTCGTCTCCGGACCCGGCGACGACGTCGAGGAGATCCACCGGCACGACGACCTGGTGCCGGACGAGACCGGCATCACCCCCCGGCTCTGGCCGGAGGTGACCGAGGACGACAGCCCGAGCCCGGTGACCTCGGCGAGCAGGACGACGGCCGGCGGGCCGGGTTCCCGCGCCTCCCTCGATCTCCCGCCCACCCCCGAGCTGCTGGAGCGGGTGCGCCGCCTGCCCGAGGCCACCGGGGAACCTCGGCTGGGCGGCGAGAACCCCACCGCGCCCGACCCGCACTTCCGGCTGCGCGGACTGCTGCGGCCGGTGCGCGCGCTGCTGGCCGCCGTGGTCGCCCTCGTGGCCGTCGACGCGCTCGCCGCCGTCGCCGTCCCCGCGTTGTACGAACGCGGTGTGGACGACGGTGTCCGGCAGGGAGTGGAGTCCGCCGTCTGGTGGGCCGCGATCGCCGGGATCGTGGTGATCGCGGCGGACTGGCTGGCCGTCTACGCACAGACCCGACTCACCGCTCGTACCGGCGAGTCGGTGCTCTACCTGCTTCGGGTACGCAGCTACGCCCACCTGCAACGCCTCGGTCTCGACTACTACGAACGCGAGCTCGCGGGCCGGATCATGACGAGAATGACCACCGACGTCGACGCGCTGTCGACGTTCCTGCAGACCGGCCTCGCGACCGCGGTGGTGAGCGTGCTGACGCTGGTGGGGATCAGCGCGGCACTGGTGGTGACCGACGCGAGCCTGGCGCTGTTCGCGTTCGCCGTGTTGCCGGTGCTCGTGGTGGCGACCGTGTTGTTCCGCCGCCGCGCCTCGGCCGCCTACTCCGAGGCCAGGGAACGGGTGAGCGCGGTCAACGCCGACATGCAGGAGAACGTCTCCGGGCTGCGCGTGGCGCAGGCCTACACCCGCGAGCAGCACTCGGCGAAGCAGTTCGCCTCGCGCAGCGACGCCTACCGGCGGTCCCGGCTGCGCGCGCAGCGCTACGTCGCGACGTACTTCCCGTTCATCACCCTGCTCTCGGGCGTCGCGGAGGCCGTCGTGCTGGTGGCCGGGGCGAACCGCGTGGCCGAGGGAACCCTCGCCGTCGGGGTGCTCATGGCGTTCCTGCTGTACCTGGGGCTGTTCTTCTCGCCCGTGCAGCAGTTGTCGAGCGTGTTCGACGGCTACCAGCAGGCCAAGGTGGGGTTGCGGCGCATCGGCGACCTCCTGCGCACCCCCACGTCGGTGCCCCCTCCGGAGAACCCGGTCCCGGTGCCGCCCCGACTCCGGGGCGAGGTGGAGCTCAAGGACGTCGAGTTCCACTACCCGCACGCGGAGAAGCCCGCGCTACGGGACGTCAACCTCCACGTGCCCGCGGGCACCACGGTGGCGCTCGTGGGCGCGACGGGCGCGGGCAAGTCCACGGTGGTCAAGCTCGTCGCGCGGTTCTACGACGTCACGGACGGCCGGGTGTGTCTCGACGGCGTGGACGTCCGCGACTACGACCCCGAACAGCTTCGCGGGCGGGTCGGCGTGGTGCCGCAGGAGTCGCACCTGTTCTCCGGCACGGTGGCCGACAACGTGCGCTACGGCCGTCCCGACGCGAGCGACGCCGAGGTGGAGGCCGCGGTGAGGGCCGTGGGGGCGCTGCCCGCCATCGCCGCACTGCCGAACGGTTTCCGGCAGCAGGTCGGCGAACGCGGCCGGGCGCTCTCGGCGGGACAGCGGCAGCTCGTGGCCCTGGCCAGGGCGGAGCTGGTGGACCCGGACGTCCTGCTGCTCGACGAGGCCACGGCGGCGCTCGACCCGGCCACCGAGGCGGCCGTGCTCCGGGCCACCGACCGCCTCGCCTCGGCACGTACCACGTTCGTGGTCGCCCACCGACTGGCCACGGCCGCGCGGGCCGACGTGATCGTGGTGCTCGATCACGGCCGCATCGTGGAGCAGGGCACCCACGAGGAGCTGCTCGCGGCGAACGGGTACTACGCGCGGATGTGGCGGCACTCGGAGTAGGAAGGCGGCACCTCCGAAACCGAGCCGTCACCGGGTTCGATTCGCGAGCACGACCATCCGGTGGACCTTCGAGGACTTGCCTCGAAAACGCCCGAGTCGTCGGCCTCCGCGAACCGCCGGGTAACGGCGTTCCGGACAGCGCGAGGCGCGGTCCCGGAGAACGATAGAGTCCTCACTCTGCCGACGGGCGAGAACGACAACAGGTTGTTGTGACAACATTCACCTTATCGATACAGTCCGGTCAGGGCGCTCTTCCCCCTACGTCATGGGCGAGTTCGGTGACGCCCGGCGAAACCAGGGGGTTAGCCTGGTAGGCGCGAATTCACCAAACCAAGATCGAGACGGATAGAGGCGAGTCCTAGCCGTGTCCAGCAGCAGCCCTGCGTCACAGTTCGGCCCCAACGAGTGGCTCGTCGAGGAAATGTACGACCAGTTCCTCGCCGATCCTTCCTCAGTCGACGCCGCCTGGCATGAGTTCTTTGCCGACTTCAAACCCACCCAGAGTGCACAGGCAAAGCCGGACGCCGCAGACGCAGAGCCGAAGTCGTCCGCGAACGGCCAGTCGACAACGCAGACCACTCCCAAGCCGGCGCCGAAGAAGCCCGAGCCGGCTGCCGGAGCCACCTCGGCTCCCAAGGCCCCCGCCCCCAAGGCGGCGCCGAAGCCGGAGCCGAAGCAGTCCTCCGCCGCCACCACGCGGACGGCTCCGCCCAAGACCACCACCGAGCCCGAGCGCAAGCCCCTGCGCGGGGCCGCCGCGGCCATCGCCAAGAACATGGACGCCTCGCTGAGCGTCCCCACCGCCACCAGCGTGCGCGCGGTGCCCGCCAAGCTGATGGCGGACAACCGCATCGTCATCAACAACCACCTGAAGCGCACCCGCGGTGGCAAGGTCTCGTACACGCACCTCATCGGCTACGCGATGATCCGTGCGCTGCGCGACTTCCCGAACATGAACCGGCACTACGCCGTGATCGACGGCAAGCCGCATGTCGTGACGCCGGAGCACGTCAACCTCGGCCTGGCCATCGACATGAAGGGCAAGGACGGGCAGCGCTCCCTCGTCGTGGCCTCCATCAAGAACTGCGAGAACATGACGTTCCTGCAGTTCTGGCAGGCCTACGAGGAGATGGTCAAGAAGGCCCGCAACAACAAGCTCACCGCCGACGACTTCGCGGGCACCACGATCTCGCTGACCAACCCCGGCGGCATCGGCACCAACCACTCGGTGCCCCGCCTGCAGTCCGGCCAGGGTGCCATCATCGGCGTCGGCGCGATGCAGTACCCCGCGCACTTCGAGGGCACCAGCGAGCAGACCCTGGTCAAGCTCGGCGTCAGCAAGATCATGACGCTGACCTCGACCTACGACCACCGCATCATCCAGGGCGCGGAGTCCGGCGAGTTCCTCAAGCGCATCCACGAGCTGCTGCTCGGTGAGGACGGCTTCTACGACGACATCTTCACGTCGCTGCGGCTGCCGTACGAACCGGTGCGCTGGGTCGAGGACATCCCCGAGGGCGAGATCGACAAGACCGCCCGCGTGCTCGAACTCATCGACGCCTACCGGACGCGCGGCCACCTGATGGCCGACACCGACCCGCTCAACTACCGGCAGCGTCGGCACGAGGACCTCGACATCCTGTCGCACGGCCTCACGCTGTGGGACCTCGACCGCGAGTTCGCGGTCGGCGGGTTCGCCGGCAAGGAGCGCATGAAGCTGCGCGACGTGCTCGGCGTGCTGCGCGACTCCTACTGCCGCACGGTGGGCGTGGAGTACACGCACATCCTCGACCCCGACGAGCGCCGCTGGATCCAGGAACGGGTGGAGGTTCCGCACGAGAAGCCGAGCCCCTCGGTCCAGAAGTACATCCTGAGCAAGCTCAACGCCGCCGAGGCGTTCGAGACGTTCCTGCAGACCAAGTACGTCGGGCAGAAGCGGTTCTCGCTGGAGGGCGGCGAGACCGTGATCCCGCTGCTCGACACGGTGCTGGACAAGGCCGCCGAACACCAGCTCGACGAAGTCGTCATCGGCATGCCGCACCGCGGCAGGCTGAACGTGCTGGCCAACATCGTCGGCAAGCCGATCTCGCAGATCTTCCGCGAGTTCGAGGGCAACCTCGACCCCGGTCAGGCGCACGGCTCCGGCGACGTGAAGTACCACCTCGGCGCTGAAGGCAAGTACTTCCGCATGTTCGGCGACGGTGAGACCAAGGTGTCGCTGACCGCGAACCCGTCTCACCTGGAGACCGTCGACCCGGTGCTGGAGGGCATCGTCCGCGCCAAGCAGGACCTGCTCGACAAGGGCGACCGCGAGACGGGCGGCTTCAGCGTGCTGCCGGTGCTGCTGCACGGTGACGCCGCGTTCGCGGGCCAGGGCGTGGTGGCCGAGACGCTGAACCTCGCGCTGCTGCGCGGCTACCGCACCGGCGGCACCGTCCACATCATCATCAACAACCAGGTGGGCTTCACCACCGCGCCCGAGCACGCACGCTCGTCGCAGTACGCCACCGACGTGGCGAAGATGATCGGTGCGCCGATCTTCCACGTCAA